>JAACSL010000039.1 GCA_009993955.1 Paraglaciecola sp. | reverse complement strand
CATATTGCCTCAAGAAAAATAAGCCATCCCTTAATATTAGCGACGTTGAGAGAAATGCGATGGTGGCTGCTTAAACCGATCTCAGGTTAACTACAATACGCGGCATCGACATTCTGCCATCGAACAAAGCCCACAGGCTGCCTTGCAACAATGGCATGAGATAGAAACTTGGTTACACAACATCAGCACCGACCAGTTACAACAAGGTGTAACGGTGGTGTGTGAGGTATCAAGCCAAACCACTAAAAACGCCAACAGCCAATCGACCTTAGGGCGGGAACTGGTTTTTGTCTCCAGCCATGCCATCCACCACTTTTCTTTGCTTGCAGTGATTAGTTCATTGCAGGGCCGTGAGCCTCAGCATAATCTTGGGGTAGCGCCGAGTACGATGAGTTTCCAACGCCAACCTTAGCCCTTAACCGTCAATAACCTGTGTTTGCTTGAATGCGCCAGTAGCCTAGCAATTCATCACCAATAAAGGGATAATTGCGCCAGTAGCCTAGCAATTCATCACCAATAAAGGGATAATTGCGCCACTACTATCAGCTAACCAACATCAAGCCCTGCTTTGCGGTGGCCTTGCATTATGGATTTCACCATGAGTCAATTACCAGCCTGTCCCGTTTGCCAATCTGAATACACTTACGAAGATGGCCCCCATTTTATTTGCCCCGAGTGCGCCCATGAATGGCCACAAGTGGCAGAAACCGAGACTGCAAAAGTCATCAAAGATGCTAACGGCAATACCTTACAAGATGGTGACACGGTGACGGTGATCAAAGATCTGAAAGTAAAAGGGTCATCGTTGGTGGTGAAAGTAGGCACCAAAGTGAAAAATATTCGTTTAGTCGATGGTGATCATGACATTGATTGTAAAATTGATGGCATTGGCGCGATGAAACTCAAATCTGAATTTGTTAAAAAGGTCTAAACTCAGCTCGCACCACCCAAACGGGGCGTATGGGTCACATAGGCTTGCCAAGCCTCAGCCAGATAAAGTTTCAACAGTTTTTCTGGTGCCTTTGCTAAGTTAACACTGAGCAGCAGGCCTGGCGTGTCGTTAAAGCTGCTGTCTATTCCCAAACAATGAAAGGTCGCCCCCAGCTTTTCATAATGCTTAAGCAAAATTGGTACGTCTTTGCCATCCGCTTCAAGGCTTTTCATCAATGCAGCAAGATAGGGTCTTGTGCCTTGTTGCATGCAAATATCTTGCACCTCTGGGGGCAGGGGGAAAGCAAATGGTGTTCGCGGACTGACGGTCTGTGTTGGCGTAACCATGGCTTGTTCAATCAGGGCAACGCTGCGTGGATCATATAACTTAGAGATAGACACCGTGCCATACAAGGTACGGTAGTGCGGAAACAGGCAAACAAAAGCACCAATACCTCGCCACAATAAATATAAACCTTGAAAGCTACGTTGATACTCAGGGATTAAAAATGAACGTCCCATTTCTAAACAGGGTTGTTGGCGATTGATAAAGTCTGGGCCAAATTTAAACATCTTATGCAGATATAAATTGTCTAACTTACCATCCGCCAGCAGCTTGTCTGTTTGCCCCATACGATAAGCGCCAATGATCTGTCCGCTGCCCATATTCACCACAAACAAGTGGGTATAGGTGGCGTCAAAACGGTCGGTATCAAGAGGCTCGCCACTGCCTTCATTATGCTGGCGAAAGACCAACTCCCTTAATCTGGCGATCTCCGTTACTGTGTTGGCAAGCTGATGTTGATAGCCGTAATAAACAGACAAACCTTTGTGCTCTACCAAACATTGCTGAGGATCTAAAGCGCGAATTTCATGCAAGATAAGGTTTGGCGCGACGGCGGGCAACAAGGGCTTTAAGTGGCTGACTGGATCAGCTGGCCAAGGTTTGTGGTAACGGGGATCTTGCAAGTAAGCTTGTTGACGCAGCAGCAGGGTGTGCTGTTCACTTGAATTAGTCACAGACAAGTCTTTTGCCGAAACAGGAAAGCCCGCCGAGACCTGAATCGAGGCATGCCGTTTATTGAGTAACTCACGGGGTAACATCAACATGCGCAGTCGATAGTAGATGCGCCCCAGACGATAAAACCAAGGACTGTTGTGGCCACTGACAAAAATCGCGACAAAACTGGCCTGACTGCGTTGTTGCAAACTGGCCACAATGCGATTCCAAGCATGATCGGCAATGCGTTTGGTAGCAGCATGATAATAACTCACACGCCCTGCCGGGAACATTAAGAGGGCACCGTTATTGTTTAGATGTTTTAAACAGGCACGAATCGCCGGCGCATTCTGGGGGTCGTTGCTTGCCAGTGGATTGGCGAAAATAAAAAAATCACTAAGCTCAGGAAAAATACGCAGGCCACGGTTGGCCATCACTTTAATATCGGGGCGCACTTGATGAATAGCCCAAGCAAGCAGTACACCTTCTATTCCACCAAAAGGGTGATTACTTGCCAAGACTATCGGCCCCTGTTTGGGAATACGTGATTGCAACTCAGCTAGGCCTTGCACATTGATGTTTAGGCCAAGCAGCAAACGTTCAGCAAAGTCATGTTTGGCCAAACCATGCAAGTCTAACTCTGTGTATAAGGCGTCCAGTTTGTCGATGGCGAGCAGTTTATCAAGAAGGCCCAAGCAAAGCCGTTGAATGAATGAGGGTTTTGCTGCACCAACAAGGTTTAGCAGGCTAATGGCTGCTGGCATAAAACGGGACCTTAGCGCGTAACATCGATCAAGATGCACTTATCTTGCGATAATTAGGGGGGAATTTCAGCCTTTAATTCACACTTGAATGCGATAAGCACAATCAATAGTTATTTTGCGCGGTAATCTGCGGCATAATAACCAAAGAATTTTTCTCTCATGCGATCAAAGCGCGGTTCAACAGGTTCTACGATGCAAACATTGACGATAACTACCCCCGATGACTGGCATTTACATTTTCGTGATGGCGATATGTTGGCCGAGACTGTGCCCGCGACGGCACGCTGTTTCGCCCGCGCCATCGTCATGCCTAATTTAGTGCCACCTATCACCACGGCGCAAATGGCCCTCGATTACAAAAAACGCATCATGGCAGCCACCGATGGCAGCATGCGTTTTACACCGCTGATGACCTTGTATCTGACCAATACAACCAGCCCTGAGGACATTCGCCAAGCTAAACAGGCGGGGGTGGTTGCAGCAAAATTGTACCCAGCGGGTGCGACAACAAACTCCGATGCGGCAGTGAAGGGCATTGAAAGTTTATATCCGGTGTTTGCTGAATTGGCAGAACAAGGCATGTTGTTACTGATCCACGGTGAAGTGACAGATAGTCACGTCGATATATTTGACCGTGAGCAAGCGTTTATTGATCTCTATCTGCATAAATTAGTTGAGTGCTTTCCCCAACTAAAAATAGTGTTCGAACACATTACCACCGCGGATGCGGTAGAATTTGTTAAAGCCGCACCGGCAAACGTAGCGGCTACCATCACGCCACAACATTTGCTGTTAAATCGAAATGACTTGTTGGTGGGCGGCATTCGACCACATAACTATTGTTTGCCTGTATTGAAACGCCACACCCATCAAATGGCTTTACGTGAGGCGGTAGCAAGTGGGTCGAACAAGTTTTTCTTAGGCACCGATTCCGCGCCACACAGTAGACATCGTAAAGAATCCGATTGTGGCTGTGCCGGCTGTTACAGTGCATGGAGTGCGTTGGAATTGTATACTCAACAATTTGATGAGCTGGGGATCCTAGACAAATTAGAGGGCTTCGCCAGCTTTTATGGCGCTGACTTTTATGGATTGCCACGCAATATCAGCAAGGTGACCTTGGTAAAACAACCTTGGCAAGTGCCCATGTCAATCACCTTGCCTGATGGACAAGACATTGTGCCGTTTTATGCCGGTAAAACCATCTCTTGGCAAATTCAGCAGAGCTAATATGTGGCGCCAATTCCATCAATTGATCCTGGGTGTAGCCCTACTGATTAGCTTGCCGAGTTGGGCGCAACATCCTGATTTATGGGTATTAACTAACCTTGAACCGCCCTTCAGTCAAAAAGACGAGCGCGGCCACTACCAAGGTTATGTGATTGAACTGGTACAAGGCATATTAGCAGAGGCGCACATCGACCAACAAATCTTAGCAGCGCCTTGGGATAGAGTATTAAAAGAAGCAGAGATTAAACCCAATGTATTGGTGTTTGCTTTAGCAAGAACCGCCGAACGTGAGCATAATTTTACTTGGATAACCCCCATTTCAGCCAATCAGATTGGTGTATTTGCCTTAACGGCGCCAAACCCACCCATCGCCGACTTGCAAGCTTTAAACTTATCTCAAGCTATTGGTGTCTTAAACGGTGATTTTAGGAAAAACGTATTGCAGCGTGTTAAGGCCAAAAATATCGTTGCCCTGCCCACGTGGCAACAAGGCCTCGACAGTTTGTTAAACAAAGACATCGACGCCCTGTTTTTCTCATCCATGGGCATGCAGTATTTGTGTCAGAGTATGCAACGAGATTGCAGTGAGGTTGTCTCCGTTTTGACTGTAGAAGAACAAGTGAGTTATCTGGCTTTGTCTGCAGGTAGTGATAAAAACTTATTGGACACCCTACACGCTGCATCAACTCGCTACATAGCCAGTGAAGATTACAAAACCATGCGCGAGCATTGGATGCGCAAGTATCAAGAGGAATTTGGTTTTTCATTGCACGTTCAAAACGGTGTACTGAATTTGTGGAAAAACTAGTCAATCGTTTTAACAATACGGTTAAACAAAAAGGTAGAAATTCAATGTTAGTAAGCAGTCTCATAAGTGAAGGCGTTGCCACGCTGACCATCAATAATGGCAAGGTCAATGCCATATCTCATCAGGTTATTGATGAATTAAATCAGGCCTTAGATGCCGCTGAACAGGCAAAAGCGGTGGTAGTCATTACTGGGCAAGCGGGAATGTTATCAGCGGGTTACGATTTAAATGTGATGCGTGAGAGTATGAGTGCCGCCATGCAATTGGTTGAAAAAGGCTCGACCCTTGCCAGGCGCATGTTGGCTTTTCCTTTTCCGGTGATCGTAGCTTGCAGTGGACACGCTGTAGCCAAGGGTGCATTTTTATTACTCGCTGCAGATTATCGAATAGGGGTCGCGGGTAATTTTAAAATTGGTTTAAATGAAGTGGCCATTGGTATGACCATGCATCATGCAGGGGTAGAACTGGCGAGAGGGAGAATGGCGCCGGTATTTTTTAATCGCTCGGTGATTCTGGCTGAAATGTTTGCACCGCAAGACGCGGTAGCGGCAGGCTTTTTGGATAAAGTTGTCAGTGAGCAAGAATTTGTCGCCACGGTGCATGCCACGGCGCAAGCCATGACAAAATTGAACATGCAAGCTCATCAACAAACCAAGTTGAAAGCCCGTGCTGAGCTCTTGCAAACCTTGGATGACTGCATAACCAAAGACCGCCATAGCAGCCTGTAACTTAATGACTTTAAAAGAGAATCTTGTGGATAAACAATTTGCGTCACTGGGCTTAAAGCCTGCCTTGTTAGCCAACCTCGAAACCCTGGGTTTCGTGCAAATGACTGACATTCAAGCTGCGAGTTTACCAGCGATCCTCGCAGGCAAAGATGTCGTTGCCAAAGCAAAAACAGGCAGCGGCAAAACAGCGGCTTTTGGTTTGGGTTTATTGCATAACCTAAACGTTGATCGTTTTCGCATTCAGGCCTTGGTTCTATGTCCAACTCGAGAATTGGCGGAACAAGTAGCAGAAGAAATTCGCCGGTTAGGCCGTGGCATTCACAACATTAAGGTACTGACGCTGTGTGGTGGTGTGCCCATGGGGCCGCAAATTGGTTCGTTAGAGCACGGCGCCCATATCATTGTGGGCACCCCAGGACGCTTAATTGATCATCTGTCTCGAGGGCGTTTAGATTTTTCTGAGGTCAATACCCTGGTGCTCGACGAAGCAGACCGGATGCTGGACATGGGCTTTGAAGACGAAATGGCAGCGGTGGTGCGCCATGTGCCAGCGCAACGTCAAACCTTATTATTTTCTGCGACTTACCCAGAATCCATTGAACAAATTAGTAGTCAAGTACAGCAAAACCCCTTGCAAGTCAGCGTAGAGGCAACTCACGATACCAGCAGTATTGAACAGATCTTTTTTGAAGTAGAAGAACAACATCGGATAAAAGCCGTGGCGGCCTTGTTGAGCCATTATCAGCCAGAATCCACCATCGTATTTTGTAATACCAAGATTGCGTGTCAGGAAGTGGCGTATGAGCTGGTCAGTTTAGGTGTGTCTGCCATCGCTCTACACGGTGATTTAGAGCAAAAAGATCGTACGCAAGTATTAACACGTTTCGCAAATAAAAGTGCCTCGGTATTAATTGCCACTGACGTTGCCTCACGTGGTTTGGATGTAAAAGAAGTCACGGCGGTCATCTCCTACCAAATCACCCCAGACCCAGAGGTTCATGTGCATCGCATTGGCCGCACTGGCAGAGCTGATGCAAAGGGATTGGCCTTCACCTTGGTTGCGCCAAAAGAAATGTCACGCGCCAATGCCATTGAAGATTATCAAGGCAGCAAAGTGAAGTGGGTTGGCATCCAGTCTATTCGTTTCCATCAAAACCGCTTGATAGAGCCTGAGTTTGTTACCGTGTGTATTGATGGGGGTAAAAAAGATAAATTACGTGCTGGCGATATACTCGGTGCTTTGATCAAAGACGCTGATGTGCCCATTGATGATGTGGGGAAAATCAATGTCACGGCCACTCATACTTACGTGGCGATCAAAACCCGCAGTGTCAAACGTAGCTTAAAACAATTTAACGAAGGCAAATTAAAAGGCCGTAAGTTTAAAGCACGTAAATTAGTTTAGATACGAGCAGCGAAGAGGGCAAAAGCATGAAATATTTGGGTAGTTGTCATTGCAAAGCCGTGACATTTGCAGTGGAAGCCCCCGCTGATTTGGAAGTAGATTACTGCAATTGTTCCATTTGCAGTAAGGCTGGTTTTTTACATTTAATCGTTCCCCTGAGCAAATTTACCTTGCTCAGCGGCAAGGAATCTTTGACCACCTACACCTTTAACACAGGGGTGGCAAAACACACGTATTGCAAGGTTTGTGGGATGAAACCTTTTTATACACCCCGCTCCAATCCAGATGGTATTGATATCAATGTAAACTGCTTAGACAGCAAACCTAACTCAGTCAAAATCATCGAATTTGATGGGCAAAATTGGGAGCAAGGGGCGCACAAACTAGCACACAAAAGTGTGGACTAAACAGTGTTTAAGCGCGTTGCTACGCCATATTCCTGCAGACTTTTTATATAGCGTTGAAAAAACCTTGGTGCACACCAAGGTTGGTTTTTTTGCCACACCTTACTGCGCTATTTCTTGACAAATTTATACACAAACCGGTCGGTATTGCCACGCACGCTGGGGTCAAAAACAGATTTACTGTAATCATCTTGGGCATTGCGCAAGTACATTGCTTCTTCGGCCAAACTAAAACCAGCCTGCTCAAGTTGATATTTAACTATCGCCGGGTCGATACGGTGCACGCTGTTGGGAGCCTCGTAACCAGAACCCGGCGCGCCAAAGTGGTCGATAATGATCAATACACCATCGTCATTCAGTGCTGATTTGATGGTGGCAAGGGCAGCACGATAGTCAACAACTTGTTCGCGCAATACCACCGTTTTACCGTCCCTAATCATCTGAGTAAAAAACAGATCATGGTAATTCAGCGCCATAAAGGCTATATCGACAGAACCAGCAGGCACGTCGATGTCAGCAATGGCAATCTTGTCTAAACGTATCACATTGGGGAGGCGATTATTGGCGGTGCGAGCGATGGCGTCTTGTTCGGCAAAGCGCCAAATTACTTCGTCATTTTGCAAGTACACTTTCCCCTTTGCCCCCACGGCATGGGCAAACAATTCACTGTACCAGCCGCCGCCAGCAAATAAATCCAGCACGGTATCGCCTTTGGCGACCCCACTAAAAGCCAATATCTTATCTGGATGGCGAGCGGCGTCGCGCGCCAAATCCGCTTTGGGCCTATCTATATGTGTTAACACTTGGCTTATTTCACTGTTTGTGAGGGCTGCACCTGAATTGGCCCAAACAGGACTACACAACATCAAGAGACATAAGCTGGTGGATAATTTTTTCATGATTGTTCTCACTTGTTTCAGTTTGTGACGTGGCAATAAGCATAGTGCTATTTACTGCCAAGGCGCAGAGAATTTTATGGTTTACCCAAGCCAGTAATAGACTTAGCGAGGGGCAGTCTGCTACCGTAACAATATTCTAAGATGCACGGAGAAGTGTGGGATGAACGCGACGATTTTGGTGTTGTTAGGTTATATAGGGTGGTTGTTGGCTTTGCTGATTTTTTTGGCCATTTACCGCACGGCATTAGTAATGGGTAAGTCTAGAAAACCTAATGGTTTTAAGGCCGACGGTTCTGATTCACCACCCTTTGGTGAGCGCTTGACTCGTGCTCAGGCTAACTGTGTTGAGAGTTTTGCTTTTATTGGTGGTTTGTTACTTGTGGCCTTAGCTACTGATTCTGCAGCCATTACCAATGGACTGGCCTATATTTTATTATTGGCACGCATGGGGCAATCTATCACACATTTAATTTCAACCAGTGTATTAGCGGTACAGATCCGCTTCGCATTTTTTCTAGTGCAAGTGGGCATTTGTGTATTCTGGTTAATGAAGTTTATCGAAAAGTTTGCCAGTTAAAACAATCAGTTAATCAATGTTGACCCATCATCACTTTGCGTGGCGATGGGTTGATAACAAAGAAAAATTTCCCTTGGAGAAAGGATGTTAGACCTCTCGTTGTTTGCCGCTATATCGCCCTGTGAGTACGCCGAAGGATTAGGCCGTGAACAATTTATTGATTACGCCATCAAGCCTCTGTGGGGCACGGTTCCGCGCATCGCTGGCCCTGCTTTTACCGTGAAATGTGCAAAGGGTGATCATTTGAGTTTGCATGCGGCGATATATGCCGCTAAGTCTGGTGACATCATTGTGGTTGAAGCTGACGCTGAGTATGCGGTTGCAGGCGGTAATGTGTGCGCCATCGCTCAGCAACGTGGCATTCAAGGCTTTGTTATCGACGGTGTAATCAGGGATTTGGCTGAAGTCAGAGCTCTTGGTTTTCCGGTGTTTGCCCGTGGTGTTATGCCCAAGCCCGGCGGGAAAAAGCATTTTTCACCTTTTAATCAAACGATCCAATGTGGCGGAGTGAGTATTGCCGCTGGTGATATTGTGATTGCTGACGAAGAAGGCATTGCCATTGTGCCCCTAGAGCAAGCAGAAAAAGTCTATGCCTTAGCCAAAGCCCGCACCGATGCCGATGCCGCGATGGATCTTGCACAGTGGCAAGCGCAACATTACGGTAAGGTAGCAAAGGCTCTCATCGAACTGGGTTATCCCGATATACTAAAAGTGCAAAACTGATGTTTGGATTTTTTGAACGTTTAACGCAACCGTTTCCAAGCTACACACCTGAACAACCACCCACCACCTTGTTAGCATTTTGCCGCTACTATTCTCAAGGCATGTGGCTTGTCATCTTATCGGTATCTGCACTGGCCGCCACTATAGCGATGTTAGAAGTGTCGATTTTTGGTTTTTTAGGCCAATTAGTTGACTGGCTGGCCGAACGAGATCGTGCCACCTTTGTTGAGCAAGAATTATCACGTTTGATTTGGATGGGGGTGCTGATACTTTTGGTTTTGCCGAGTTTGGTGGTGATCCAGTCTTTGTTCACGCATCAGGCATTGTTAGGTAATTTCCCCATGCGGATCCGCTGGCAGGCACATCGTTACGTTATTAGCCAAAGCCTGAGTTTCTTCCAAAATGAGTTTGCTGGGCGAGTTGCCACGAAGGTCATGCAAACGGCACTGGCAGTGCGTGAAGCCGTAATGAAAACCCTGGATATTTTTGTCTATGTCAGCGTTTATTTCATTAGTATTGTGGTTTTGGTGCTTAGCGCAGACGTGCGCTTGGCAGCACCTTTAGCGCTATGGTTTTGTGTCTATTTACTGATCCTGCGCAAGCTTATTCCAAAACTCAAGCGGGTGTCACAAAAACAGGCAGACGCTCGTTCGTTAATGACAGGCAGGATAGTTGATAGTTACACCAATATTGCCACTGTGAAATTATTTGCTCATACCAACCGTGAAGCTGAATATGCCAAAGAGGGCATGTCTGCCTTTTTACAAAGCGTATATCCGCAGATGCGTTTGGTTACGGTGCTCAACGCCTGTGTGTGGTTTAACAACGCTTTCCTGGTATTTTCCATCAGCAGTTTAGCGATTTATTTATGGTTGCTTGCAGCCATTACACCCGGCGATATTGCCATCGCTATCAGCCTGAGTTTGCGTTTAAACGGGATGTCGCAATGGATCATGTGGGAAGTATCAAACTTATTTGAAAACATCGGTACCGTGCAAGACGGGATCAACAGTTTGTCAGTACCCCTTGCTGTGCAAGATAATCCGGATGCGCCATCTTTGCAGGTGCAAGGGGGGGCAATTGAATTTAAGCATTTGTGCTTTGCCTATGAAGGCCCAGATAAAGTCGCAAACCGCGTGTTTAATGATCTCAATATCGTGATCAAAGCGGGTGAAAAAGTTGGGTTGGTAGGGCGCTCAGGCGCAGGGAAATCGAGTCTGGTTAATTTATTGCTACGCTTTTACGATGTGCAAAGTGGGCAGATATTGATTGATGGTCAAGATATCAGTCATGTGAAGCAAGAGAGTTTGCGTGCTGCCATCAGTATGGTGACGCAAGACACCTCGTTGTTGCATCGCTCAGTGCGAGAAAATATTTTATATGGCCGTTTAGATGCCACTGAAGACGATATGATCCACGCTGCGCGCCAAGCTGAAGCACACGAGTTTATTCAACAGCTTTCAGATGCAGATGGCCGTGTTGGTTATGATGCGCATGTTGGAGAGCGCGGCGTAAAATTGTCGGGTGGCCAGCGACAACGCATTGCCATTGCCAGAGTGATGTTAAAAGATGCGCCGATTTTGATTTTAGATGAAGCGACGTCTGCTTTGGACTCTGAGGTAGAGTCAGCGATTCAGCAGTGTTTAGATAAAGTGGTGGAAAACAAAACAGTGTTAGCCATTGCACATCGACTATCTACCATAGCGCAAATGGACAGATTATTAGTGCTTGATGAGGGGCGCATTGTCGAGCAGGGCTCGCATGCTCAGTTATTGCGTCAAAATGGCATTTACGCCAAGCTTTGGTCGCATCAAACTGGCGGGTTTATCGGGCTAGAATAGCATCTTGAATAAGCTTATTTTTGATGATTTCATCGCGCTGCCATGCACAGCTGCTATTCAAGTTTTGTATGAAGACAACGTTATCTTAGCCATTAATAAACCCAGTGGTTTATTGAGTTTGTCGGGTAAAAATCCGCAGAATCAAGACTCTGTGCATTTTCGCCTTGCCCAGCAATACCCCAATATTACCTTGGCACATCGCTTAGACTTCGGCACTTCTGGGCTGATGGTGTTGGCGAAAAATAAAGAGGTTAATGCTAATCTAACACATCAATTTCAAAGCAAAACGGTGGTTAAACATTACGAGAGTATGTTAGCCGGGCACTTAACCCAAGAGGAGGGTGTGATTGACTTGGCCATTGCCAAAGATGCCAGTATTTTTCCCAGACTGAAAATTTGCCAACAGCTGGGCAAAGTGGCAAAGACCCACTTTAAGGTCTTACAACGCCTACCAAAACCACGCTGCACCCGTGTTATTTTTACACCTTTGACCGGCAGAACACACCAATTGCGGATCCATAGTCAAGCCATCGGACATCCTATTTTAGGCTGTGATCTATATGGCGACACCACTACGCAAAGTCTCGCTGCAAGGCTGATGTTACATTCCGTCAGTTTAGGTTTCACACATCCACAGACACAAAGTAGGATAAACTTAAGCTGTCCGTGCCCATTCTAGCGGTGATGGAAGAATGAAGCATGAAGCATGGCAATTCACTGGTAAGAGACAAAAGTGCTTTCGCTAATACAGGAAGTAGCAGGTAAACTAGATTCGCTTTCAATATTCCACACAGTTGCTAAGCTGTGCTCATAAAATAGAAGTCAATGACGTTGTCGACGGCAGTGCCAACATTGCTTGGTCTGTAATGTTCGTGGCTTGCCGATGACTACTTTTCACTCTTTCTGTCAGCTTCACAGGGGATACGTTTGCAGCAGTTTGTCATTTTTTGTTGTGTGATACTGAGTCTACATATTGGGCTTGGCGCCAATGCACAACAAATACCTCGCCCAAAAAGCATGACGTTTTCTTACGTAAACCACCCTGTTATTCTTGAGCAACTCATTCCGGTTATCAGGGAAGCTTACGCCTCAATTGGTATTTCTACCCAATTTGTAGAGCAGCCCTCTGATAGAAATTTACGTGCCATCGAAAAAGGTTTGGTTGACGGTGATGTGGTGTTCAGCAAATTACTGTTAGCCAATCACCCCGGACTGTTGGTGATTGAGCCTGCCTTAGTCACCTCGATTTTTATTCTTGTTTGTCAACCCCAGATTCCCTGCGAAAAAAGTGTTATCAGCGACAATCAAACATTGATTGCCTCAACTAACGCTAGTCACAATGGTTTAGAGTCTTGGTACCAGGACGAACTGCAAGCACAGTTTTATTACATCAATAACTTGGCGATTATTCCTCAGTTGATTAAGGAGAAACGATTTGACTACGGTATCTATATTTTAACCCCTGAACTTATTGAAAAAGCTGGCGCCGTTGACTTTCGCTATTACGAGTTATTTCGCACAAGTTCTTACCATATCCTCCATCCAAAATACGCGTTCTTAAAAACGGAGATAGAGCAAGCTATTCGTGGTGTGCTAACCAATGCCAGTTCAACAATTGATGCAGCCAATCCGGTTCACGCTAACAGGACCAACTAATTTCAGCATTACTTCGGACCGCTGGACAGGACTTTGTCTGTTGGGCTAGATCAAATCTTGTATAACCATTTCTAATCAGTATAATACGCGTCCCTCCTTGTTAGTGTTTCAGAATTTTCCCAGAAAAATCTAAAATTACCCAAGGCTGGTGTAACTAAAATTTAGCGTTTGTGCGCGCTTTAGCCGGGCACAGAGCAATGAAAGAATTTTAGGGGTGTAGTTCCAATTGGTAGAACAGCGGTCTCCAAAACCGATGGTTGGGGGTTCGAATCCCTCCACCCCTGCCATTCAGTAAAATGCAGTCTTAGCAAGCTTCGACTGTAATTTAAAAAATTAATGTAGAGAGGTGGAGGGGAGAACCCCCAAGGGTTTGACTAATTTTTCTGGAATAAATTAGAACATGCGGAGCATGGCCCCGAAAGGGTGAAAGGCAGGACGCCTGAAATACTAATTTGTCAGGAACGATTTGAACCGCGTAAGCGCCGCTTGCGGTCAGTTGCAAGGATGCAACTGAGATCATCCCTCCACCCCTGCCACTTTAAACAGTGTGACTGGTATCAACAATCGGTGACTGACAAGTCCAGATATTAGCAAGAGAATTAGGGTCTAGCATGAGCGAAAACACGGTAAACGGTTCCAAACCATTGGATATGATGAAATGGTTGGTCACCTTAGGTTTGTTGGGCGGCGTAGTGGCAGCCAATACTATTTTTAATGACGTATCGTTATTGTACCGAGCGTTGGTTGCAGTTGTAGTCGTGTTGATTGCCGGTTTTATTGCTGCAACAACCATCAAAGGTAGCGCATTTATTACCTTTGCCAAAGACTCACGTACTGAAGTGCGCAAAGTTGTGTGGCCTACACGTCAAGAAACGACCACAACAACCATGATCGTATTAGCAGCAACTGTCTTTATGGCATTGGTGTTATGGGGTTTGGATGGCATTATTGTTTGGGCTGTTTCGTTGATTACCGGATTAGGATTATAAGCCATGTCAGATAAAAAATGGTACGTAGTACAAGCGTTTTCTGGCTACGAAGGCCGAGTTAAAAAGACCCTGGTTGAGCACATAAAAATGCACAATATGGAAGAGCACTTTGGCGATATATTAGTGCCTACCGAAGAAGTGGTGGAAATGCGCTCAGGTCAACAACGTAAGAGTGAACGTAAATTCTTCCCTGGTTATGTACTCGTGCAAATGGACATGAACGAAGACTCTTGGCACTTAGTGAAAAGTATTCCTCGAGTATTGGGTTTCATCGGTGGTACTTCAGATCGCCCAGCACCCATTACGCAAAAAGAAGCCAATGCTATTTTAAACCGCTTGGAAGAATCACACGACAAGCCTAAACCCAAGACTATGTTTGAACCAGGTGAAGTGGTGCGTGTTACCGAAGGTCCATTCGCTGATTTTAATGGCGTAGTTGAAGTAGTTGATTACGAGAAAAACCGCTTGAAGGTGTCAGTATTGATTTTCGGTCGTTCTACACCTGTCGAACTGGAATTTGGACAAGTCGAGAAGGGGTAAGAGCAGGTTTTTCGGGAGCCTGCTGCCGCTGCTCGCACGACCGACATGGATGTCGGGCTGGACTTTGCCACAGGATGTGCACGAAGAGACTGCGTCATGCGGTCTCTTTTAGTTTAAAAGAGCAACAAATGTGCTTTTGATATTAGGATGGTTTGACTGGCATCAAGCGCAATGGATGACGTCGAAAAAATTAAACCAAAGATGCTTAGTAGGCATCTTTGTTGTTTTTGAAGCGAAGCTTCAATCTGAAATCAGCAAGCGCATTGAACTATTTAGCCGTTATTCAATTAACCCAAGCATAAAAGTTTAAAAAGTCAACAATTAGACTTGTGTACAAATTTTGATTCATCTATAATTTGCGCCCTTTTTACGGAACGGGAAGCCGTTTGAGCAATCATTCTCAGTGATTGCGAGGCGCTAAACCCACATTTGAGAGTATTATCATGGCAAAAAAAGTCACTGGCTTAATTAAGCTACAGGTTGCAGCGGGTGCTGCTAACCCAAGTCCACCTGTTGGTCCTGCATTGGGTCAAAAAGGTGTAAACATCATGGAATTCTGTAAAGCGTTTAACGCCAGAACAGGCGAAATGGAGAAAGGTTCTCCCGTTCCTGTTGTGATTACAGTCTATGAAGACCGTTCATTCACCTTCGAAACCAAAACGCCACCTGCTTCTTTCTTATTGAAGAAAGCGGCTGGTATCAAAAGTGGTTCAGGTCGTCCTAACACTGAAAAAGTGGGTAAGGTCACGCGCGCGCAATTGGAAGATATTGCCAAGGCAAAACAACCTGATCTTACTGCGGCCAGTTTGGACGCAGCCGTTAATACCATCGCTGGCTCTGCCCGCAGTATGGGTCTGGTAGTAGAGGGATAAGACATGGCTAAATTATCAAAACGTATGCGTTTAGTGCGTAGCAAAATTGACGCTCGCAAAGAATATAACTTCACTGACGCTGTGGCGTTGTTGAAAGAATTAGCAACAGCTAAATTTGCCGAAAGTATCGATGTATCTGTTAACTTGGGTATCGATGCACGTAAATCTGACCAAAACGTTCGTGGTGCGACTGTGCTTCCTAACGGAACAGGTAAAGATGTACGCGTTGCTGTTTTCACCTCAGGCGCCAACGCCGAAGCTGCTAAAGCTGCTGGTGCAGACATCGTGGGTATGGAAGACTTAGCTGAATTGGTTAAGAAAGGCGAAATGAACTTTGACGTAGTTGTTGCTTCTCCAGATGCAATGCGCGTTGTTGGTCAATTAGGTCAGATATTAGGCCCACGCGGTTTAATGCCAAACCCTAAAACTGGCACTGTAACACCTGACGTTGTTACTGCTGTTAAAAATGCTAAAGCTGGTCAAGTACGCTACCGCAATGATAAAAACGGTATCATCCACGCTAGTATCGGTAAAATTGCCTTTGAACCACAAGCAATTCAAGAAAACTTGAATGCTTTGTTAGAAGCCTTGCGTCGTGCAAAGCCTTCTTCAGCAAAAGGTACGTTTATCAAGAAAGTTAGCCTGAGCACCACGATGGGTGCCGGTGTAGCTATCGACCAAGCTAGCTTAGCGGCTAGCCAAGAAGGTTAATTATACCAATCAAGCCACTTGCAGGCTTGATTAACAGATAACACTGATAACAGGGTTATTTGTCTCTCTGTAAAGGTTATGGGTTGGAGTCTGCTTTGCATGCAAAGCATGGCTCCCGTCCAAGACCGCAGGCGTAAAGTGGGAAAAGAGGTAAGAGAACTTTTCCATTAACAGTTTACTTAAAAACACAGCCTGCGCAGACGGTGATTTCGACTCAGACTCTCTGGGATTAACGAACACCGTAGAGCGGTGTCAATATGCAGATAATATCTAAGTATTTGACATCAATCTGTGAATCCTGAAAATGCTACTTCACAAGATTAAGAAGTACGTTTTCAGACTTTAAGAGGTGAACTCAGTGGCACTAGGCTTAGTAGCAAAGAAAGAGATCGTAGCAGAGATAAGCGATGTTGCGTCTAAAGCTCTATCCGTTGCCGTCGCTGAATACCGTGGGATGGAAGTTGCAGAACTGACTGACTTACGTGTTAAAGCTCGTGAGCAAGGCGTGTATTTACGGGTTATCCGTAACACCCTAGCAAAACGTGCCTTAGCCGAAAGTAAGTTTGCTGATATCGACAGTGCCTTAGTTGGTCCGTTGATTTATGGCTTTTCCTTAGATGCACCTGGCGGTGCAGCACGTCTTTTCAAAGACTTTGGAAAAACTAACAACAAACTTAAAGTCACTGCATTGACTATTGGTAGTGGCTTATTGGGTCCAGAAAAACTGGATGCAGTTGCTTCTCTACCGACTCGCGACGAAGCACTGGCAAGATTACTTGCTACCTTCAAAGCGCCGGTTGGCAAATTCGTTCAAACAATCAACGAAGTGCCTTCCAAGTTTGCGCGTGTATTGGCGGCGATCAAAGACACCAAATAATTTGGTGCTTTGTAATTTTGAATTTTAACATTAACCCCAGGAGTTTAGAGAAATGGCTCTAACCAAAGAAGATATCTTGAACGCTATTGCTGAAATGCCAGTAATGGAATTAGTTGAATTGATCGCTGCTGCTGAAGAAAAATTCGGTGTAACTGCGACTGCCGCTGTAGCTGCTGCTGCTCCTGTAGCTGCTGCTGAAGCCGCTGCTGAACAGACTGAATTCGACGTAGTTATGACTGCTTTCGGCGCTAATAAAGTTGCCGTTATCAAAGCAGTACGTGGCGCAACTGGCCTTGGCTTGAAAGAAGCTAAAGACTTAGTTGAAGCTGCTCCTAAAGCTATCAAAGAAGGCATTGCCAAAGCTGAAGCTGAAGCTCTTAAGAAAGAGCTTGAAGAAGCTGGTGCAACTGTTGAGCTTAAATAATCTGCTTAACCCCAGATTAGTAGCCTGAAATGGCATAGGCTGGTGATTGTATAATCACCAGCCTTTTTGCGCTGTAGGATTTGGTATTTTCATCCTTTAATACTGGTTCTAGTTTTGAAGTGCAAATTGTATTCAAACATGAATAAAACCAATAAGTTAAGTAAGCCTCTTAATGAATTTGGTCAATGCGTTGGATACAAGCAATAAGGATGGTGGAAGTTTGCTTTGTGAGACAAGTCTCAGATGGCAAGTTGGGTCAAAAATCGGCAGGCTGAGGAACCCATGGTTTACTCTTATAGCGAAAAGAAACGTATCCGTAAGGATTTTGGCAAACGCCCACAGGTATTGGAAATACCGTATCTACTTTCAATCCAATTAGATTCTTTTAAGAAGTTTATTGACCTTGATGAAGATGGTCAACATGGACTGGAAGCAGCATTTCGATCAGTTTTCCCAATAAAAAGTTACTCTGGTAACGCTGAATTGCAATATGTCAGTTACCGTCTAGGTGATCCCATTTTTGACGTTAAAGAATGTCAAATTCGCGGTGTAACCTATTCTGCACCACTGCGTGTTAAGTTGCACTTAGTATTATTTGACAGAGAAGCCGCGCCAGGCACTGTCAAAGATATTAAAGAGCAAGAAGTGTACATGGGTGAAATTCCACTCATGACTGATAACGGCACCTTCGTTATCAATGGCACCGAGCGCGTTATCGTGTCGCAATTGCACCGTTCTCCAGGCGTGTTCTTCGATCACGACAAAGGTAAAACTCACTCATCTGGTAAAGTGTTGTATAACGCTCGCGTTATCCCATACCGTGGTTCGTGGTTAGACTTTGAATTTGACCCTAAAGATAGTTTATTTGTGCGTATCGACCGTCGTCGTAAATTGCCAGCGACGATCATCCTACGTGCATTAGAAATGTTAACTGAAGAAATTCTTGATGTATTTTTTGAGAAAAACCAAGTTCGCATTACTGACGACAAGTATTTGTCAGACATCGTGCCCGATCGTTTGCGTGGTGAAACGGCACAATTTGATATTCTTGATGCCAAAGGCAATGTTCTAGTAGAAGCCGGCCGTCGTATTTCGGCGCGTCATACCCGCGCTCTAGAAAAAGCTAAAATTACTGAATTAGAAGTGCCTGCTTCTTATTTGGTAGGCCGTGTTTTTGCAAAGAACTACGTCAACCAAGAGACCGGTGAAGTCATCGTTAATGCTAACGACGAACTAACCTTAGAAAATCTTGAAGCACTAAAAGCAGCTGGATTTAAGAGTTTTGATACCCTGTATATCAACGAACTAGATCACGGTGCTTATATCTCTGATACCTTACGTATCGATAGCTCAACCAACAAGTTAGAGGCTTTGGTTGAAATTTATCGCATGATGCGCCCTGGTGAACCGCCCACAAAAGATGCGGCAGAGACCTTATTCAACAACTTATTCTTCTCTTCTGACCGCTATGACTTGTCATCAGTGGGCCGCATGAAATTCAATCGTCGCTTAGGCCGCGAAGAATTGACCGGTGAAGGCACATTAAGCAAAGAAGATATCATTGCGGTAATCAAACAATTGATCACTATCCGTGATGGTAAAGATGAAGTTGACGATATCGATCACTTAGGTAACCGCCGTATTCGCTCCGTGGGTGAAATGGCAGAAAACCAATTCCGCGTTGGCCTAGTACGTGTTGAGCGTGCGGTTAAAGAGCGCTTGAGTTTGGGTGACCTAGATGCCGTGATGCCACAAGACTTGATCAACGCGAAGCCTATTTCGGCGGCGGTGAAAGAGTTTTTTGGTTCAAGCCAATTGTCACAATTCATGGATCAAAACAACCCCTTATCAGAAGTGACACACAAACGTCGTATTTCTGCATTAGGCCCAGGTGGTTTGACTCGCGAACGTGCTGGTTTTGAAGTACGTGACGTACACCCAACTCACTATGGTCGGGTTTGTCCTATTGAAACGCCAGAAGGACCAAACATCGGTTTGATCAACAGTTTGGCTAGCTTCGCGCGTACCAACGATTTCGGTTTCTTAGAAACACCGTATCGGAAAATTATTGATGGCGTCGTCACCGACGAAATCGATTACTTGTCTGCCATCGAAGAAGGTCAGTTTGCTATCGCTCAGGCCAACGTTGTGTTGGACGAAAATGGTAAACTTGCAGAAGACTTGATCCCATGTCGTTATCGCGGTGAAACCACGTTAATGTCGAGTGCCGAAATCACTTACATGGACGTGTCGCCGCAGCAGATCGTATCGGTTGCTGCAAGCATTATCCCTTTCCTTGAACACGATGATGCAAACCGTGCTTTGATGGGTTCAAACATGCAACGTCAAGCTGTGCCTACACTACGCGCTGAAAAGCCATTAGTGGGTACCGGTATGGAAAAAACCGTTGCAGTTGACTCAGGTGTAACCGTCGTTGCTAAACGTGGTGGTGTGGTGGATTACGTAGACGCAAGTCGTATCGTGATTAAAGTGAATGAAGAAGAAATGACCGCGGGTGAAGCGGGCATTGATATCTACAACTTAACCAAATATACCCGTTCTAACCAAAATACCTGTATCAATCAAAAGCCAACATGTAACGTCGGTGAGCCGATTGTTGCTGGCGATGTATTGGCAGATGGTCCCTCCACCGACTTAGGTGAATTGGCCTTAGGTCAAAACATGCGTATTGCCTTCATGCCTTGGAATGGCTACAACTTCGAAGATTCGATTTTGATCTCTGAACGTGTGGCGATGGAAGACCGTTTTACGTCTATTCATATCCAAGAGTTAAGCTGTATCGCACGTGATACCAAGCTTGGGCCAGAAGAAATTTCAGCAGATATTCCAAACGTTGGTGAATCTGCGTTAGGGAAATTAGATGAGTCTGGTGTGGTTTATATCGGTGCAGAAGTAAAAGGTGGCGACATCTTAGTGGGTAAAGTTACCCCTAAAGGTGAAACACAACTTACCCCAGAAGAAAAACTCTTACGTGCTATCTTCGGTGAAAAAGCGTCTGACGTGAAAGACACTTCTTTACGTGTACCCAATAGCGTTCACGGCACAGTCATTGACGTGCAAGTATTTACTCGTGACGGTGTTGAAAAAGATAAACGTGCGCGTGAAATTGAAGACATGCAATTGCGTGAAGTGAAAAAAGATTTGTCAGACGAATTCAATATTTTGGCTGACGGTATCTTTGCTCGCGCGAAAAACTTACTGCTCAAAAACGGTATCGATCAAGCCAAACTTGACAGTATGCCCCGTGAGAAGTGGTTTGATCTGACCCTTAAAGATGATGATGTTCAGACTGAATTGGATCAAATTGCCGACCAGCATGCTGAAATCAAATCTGACTTTGATACTAAGTTCGAAGCCAAGCGCCGTAAAATCACCCAAGGTGATGATTTAGCACCAGGCGTACTGAAAATAGTGAAAGTTTACTTAGCGGTAAAACGTCACATTCAGCCTGGTGATAAAATGGCCGGCCGTCACGGTAACAAGGGTGTAATTTCAACCATCAAACCTGTAGAAGATATGCCTTACGATGAAAACGGCACGCCGGTAGACATCGTACTAAACCCACTGGGCGTACCATCGCGTATGAACATTGGACAGGTATTGGAAACTCACTTAGGTATGGCTGCTAACGGCATTGGCGTTAAAATTGATCGCATGCTCAAAGAACAAGAGCAAATGACCAAGTTACGTAGCTTCTTAACCGAAGTGTACAGTGCAGGTAAGTCGCACCAAGAAGTGGATTTAGCAAGCTTCAGCGATGATGAGATTTTGCGTTTAGCCGACAATTTACGTAAAGGTGTGCCTATGGCTACTCCAGTATTTGACGGTGCAACTGAAGCAGAAATCAAACACATGTTAACCTTGGCTGATTTACCTGAAAGCGGTCAAATTACTTTGTTTGACGGTCGTACAGGTCGCGCATTTGAGCGTCCTGTGACAGTTGGTTACATGTACATGTTGAAACTAAACCACTTAGTTGATGACAAGATGCACGCCCGTTCTACCGGTTCTTATAGCTTGGTTACTCAGCAACCGCTGGGTGGTAAAGCACAATTCGGTGGTCAGCGTTTCGGTGAGATGGAAGTGTGGGCACTAGAAGCTTATGGTGCTGCCTACACCTTACAAGAAATGTTAACGGTTAAATCCGATGACGTGAATGGTCGTACCAAAATGTATAAAAACATTGTGGATGGCGATCATCGCATGGAGCCTGGTATGCCGGAGTCGTTCAACGTATTGTTGAAAGAGATCCGTTCACTAGGTATCAATATCGAATTAGAAGAGCAATAAACCGCTCTAACTGAACTGATAGACAGGATTGTCCGGTGTTCTGGGTACGCGGTACCCGACATCGGACCTTTGCAACTGACTCCGCTGGGAGAGAAATGTGAAAGATTTATTAAAGTTTCTTAAGCAACAAAATAAGACCGAAGAGTTCGACAATATCCGCATTGGCCTTGCCTCGCCTGATATGATCCGTTCATGGTCTTTTGGTGAAGTTAAGAAGCCAGAAACCATCAACTATCGTACCTTCAAGCCTGAGCGCGATGGTTTGTTCTGTGCGCGTATCTTTGGTCCAGTTAAAGACTACGAATGTTTATGTGGCAAATATAAACGCCTTAAACATCGTGGTGTAATTTGTGAAAAATGTGGCGTAGAAGTGACCTTAACTAAAGTGCGTCGTGAGCGCATGGGTCACATTGAACTGGCTAGCCCAGTTGCCCATATTTGGTTCTTAAAATCCCTACCATCCCGTATCGGTTTGATGTTGGATATGACATTGCGTGACATTGAACGTGTGTTGTATTTCGAATCTTATGTGGTGTCTGAACCGGGTATGACAACACTTGAGCGTGGTCAATTGCTCAATGAAGAAGAATACTTGGATGCCCTTGAAGAGCATGGCGACGAATTTGAAGCGAAAATGGGTGCTGAAGCAGTATTTGAATTGCTTAAAGCCCTCAACGTTGATGGTGATGTGGCAGCGATGCGTGAAGAATTACCTAGTGTAAATTCTGAAACCAAGCGTAAAAAAATCACTAAACGTTTGAAACTGCTTGAGTCATTCCAACAATCTGGCAACAAACCAGAGTGGATGATCATGACGGTTCTACCCGTGTTACCACCGGATTTGCGTCCTTTGGTACCCCTTGATGGTGGCCGTTTTGCTACGTCAGATTTGAACGACTTATATCGTCGTGTCATCAACCGTAACAACCGTTTAAAGCGTTTGTTGGATTTGGCAGCGCCAGACATCATCGTGCGTAACGAAAAGCGTATGTTACAAGAAGCGGTTGATGCCTTATTAGATAACGGTCGTCGCGGTCGTGCTATTACTGGTTCGAATAAACGTCCTCTGAAATCTTTGGCTGATATGATCAAAGGTAAACAAGGTCGTTTCCGTCAAAACTTGTTGGGTAAGCGTGTTGACTACTCTGGCCGTTCGGTTATCACCGTTGGTCCTACCTTACGTTTACATCAATGTGGTTTGCCTAAGAAAATGGCGCTGGAGTTATTCAAGCCGTTTATCTATGGCAAGTTGGAAGGACGCGGTTTAGCGACCACCATTAAAGCAGCGAAAAAATTAGTTGAACGTGAAGATCCAGAAGTATGGGATGTATTAGATGAAGTAATCCGTGAACACCCGATATTACTTAACCGTGCACCTACTCTTCACCGTTTAGGTATTCAAGCCTTCGAACCAACCTTAATTGAAGGTAAAGCTATTCAGTTACACCCTCTCGTATGTGCGGCTTACAACGCCGACTTCGACGGTGACCAAATGGCGGTACACATTCCATTGACCATCGAAGCCCAGCTTGAAGCCCGTGCTTTGATGATGTCAACCAACAACATCTTGTCTCCTGCTAACGGTGAACCGATCATCGTTCCTTCGCAAGACGTTGTTATGGGTTTGTATTACATGACACGTGACCGAGTCAATGGTCGTGGTGAAGGCATGGTATTTACCAGCCCGCATGAAGCTGAAAAAGCCTATCGCACAGAAGCCGCTGAATTGCATGCTCGAGTGAAAGTGCGGATCACTGAATACGATGTAGACGCAGAGGGCAACAAAACAGAAAAAGTAACTTTAACTGATACTACGGTTGGGCGTGCGATCTTGTCGTTGATCTTACCAAAGGGCTTACCTTTTGATTTGATTAACCAAGCCATGGGTAAAAAGCAGATTTCACGTTTGTTGAACGCTTGTTACCGTACGCTTGGTTTGAAAGACACTGTTATAGCCGCTGACCAAATCATGTATACCGGTTTCCACTATGCGATGATCGCTGGTGCGTCAGTTGGTATTGATGACATGGTTATCCCTGCCGCTAAGAAAGATATCATTGAAGAAGCAGAAGCCGAAGTGCGTGAAATCCAGGAGCAGTTCCAATCTGGTTTGGTCACGGCGGGTGAGCGCTACAACAAAGTTATCGATATTTGGTCAAATGCCAACGAACGTGTTGCCAAAGCGATGATGTCAAACTTGTCTACTGAGCAAGTAATGAATCGCGATGGTGAAATGGAATCACAAGCCTCATTTAACTCTGTGTTTATGATGGCTGACTCTGGTGCTCGTGGTAGTGCGGCACAGATTCGTCAGTTAGCTGGTATGCGTGGTTTGATGGCTAAACCAGACGGTTCAATCATCGAAACGCCTATCACCGCTAACTTCCGTGAAGGTTTGAACGTACTTCAGTACTTTATTTCTACTCACGGTGCGCGTAAAGGTTTGGCCGATACAGCATTGAAAACCGCAAACTCGGGTTACTTAACTCGTCGTTTGGTTGACGTTGCCCAAGACTTAGTTATTAACAACGACGACTGTGGCACCTTTGAAGGCGTCAAGATGACACCTTTAATTGAAGGTGGAGACGTGGTAGAACCATTGCGCGAACGCGTACTGGGTCGTACTGTGGCAGAAGACGTGGTTAAACCGGGTACCGCTGAAATATTAGTAGAACGTAACGTTCTGCTTGATGAAGCCTTAGTAGATATGCTCGAAGCGAACTCGGTCGATATGATCATGGTGCGCTCGGTTATCACCTGTGAAAATGACTTTGGCGTTTGTGCTAAATGTTATGGTCGTGACTTGGCTCGCGGTCACATGGTAGGTCATGGTGAAGCTGTTGGCGTTATTGCTGCACAGTCAATCGGTGAACCTGGTACACAGTTAACCATGCGTACCTTCCACATCGGTGGTGCGGCATCTAGAGCATCAGCTGAAAACAGCGCACAAGTAAAAACTAACGGTACACTGAAACTGCATAACGCCAAATTTGTGCGGAATGTCGATGACAAAGTGGTGATCGTTTCACGTTCTACTGAGATCACCATTATTGATGATCAAGGTCGTGAAAAAGAGCGTTATAAAGTACCTTACGGTGCGATTCTAACCGTTAATGATGGCGCCAAAGTTACCTCTGGTGAAATCGTAGCAAACTGGGATCCGCACTCGCATCCAATTGTTACTGAGCGCGCAGCGAAAATTACCTTTGCTGACATCGATGACAGTAACACCGAAATGCAACAGGATGAGTTAACTGGTTTGACCCGTATCGTGGTTAATGACTTAACCAAAGCTAACGCTAAAGAACCTAAGCTTATCTTGGAAAGCGAAGAATTTGGTTTACAAGAAATTCGCTTACCCAGCTTTACCACCATTGAAGCCTCTGACGGTATGTCAGCTAAACCTGGTGACGTGTTGGCCCGCATTCCACAAGAAAGCTCAAAAACACGCGACATTACCGGTGGTCT
This sequence comes from Paraglaciecola sp., assembly GCA_009993955.1. GTDB lineage: Bacteria > Pseudomonadota > Gammaproteobacteria > Enterobacterales > Alteromonadaceae > Paraglaciecola. Next base: position 4,229 of record JAACSL010000039.1, on the reverse strand, counting down.
TCCACGGGTTGCCGACTTGTTCGAAGCACGTCGTCCGAAAGAACCAGCTATCCTCGCGGAAGTGTCTGGCACAATCGGCTTTGGTAAAGAAACTAAGGGCAAAAAGCGCTTAGTGATCACACCAAAAGAAGGCGAGCCGTATGAGGAAATGATCCCGAAATGGCGTCAACTTAACGTGTTCGAAGGTGAAAACGTTGAGAAAGGTGAAGTTATCGCTGATGGTCCAGAGTCTCCTCACGATATCCTACGTTTACGTGGCATCTCTGCGGTTTCGAACTACATCGTCAACGAAGTACAAGAAGTATATCGCTTACAAGGTGTAAAAATTAACGATAAACACATCGAAGTGGTCATTCGCCAGATGTTGCGTAAGTGTATGATTACCTATGCGGGTGATAGTCAATTCTTAGAAGGCGAGCAAGTCGAAGTCTCTAACGTTAAGATTGCTAACCGCGAACTGGAAAAACAAGGCAAGATCCCGGCGAACTACGAAATCCAATTATTGGGTATCACCAAAGCGTCGTTGTCTACTGAGTCATTCATCTCAGCTGCTTCGTTCCAGGAAACAACCCGTGTTCTTACTGAAGCCGCCGTACAAGGTAAAGAAGATGAGTTACGTGGTTTGAAAGAAAACGTTATCGTTGGTCGTTTGATCCCTGCTGGTACCGGTTTCGCTTACCATCAAAAACGTGCCGCGAACAAAGCAGCAGCACGTTACCAAGAGCCTTCAGTTTCTGCTTCAGACGCTGAATTAGCCTTGAGTGAAGCGTTGAATGCCGAAGTAAACGAAGCGTCGGACATCGACGAGTAAAAAAATCGATCAGCCACTGTTGGCCTCTAATAGGCCTTTAAACCCAGTTAATCTACAGTTTAAAGGCCATCTTACTTGACAGTAGAGGCATTGATCATTAGACTTCTGCGACCCAAAATTAGGCATACCCTTGGTGGCCTAGAGGAGGGCGCGGATTTTTCGCGTTTTATACCCCGTAAAAGGGTTAATCAGTCGTAATTTTAATCAGGAGCTAGTTAATGGCAACAGTTAACCAGTTAGTGCGCAAGCCACGCCAAGCACCAGAGACGAAGAGCAACGTCGCTGCTTTGCAAGCTTGTCCACAACGTCGTGGAGTATGTACACGTGTATATACCACCACACCCAAAAAGCCGAACTCTGCATTACGTAAAGTATGTCGTGTTCGTTTAACCAACGGTTTTGAAGTGTCTTCATACATCGGTGGTGAAGGTCACAACTTACAAGAGCACAGTGTTGTTCTTATCCGTGGTGGTCGTGTTAAAGATTTACCAGGTGTGCGTTATCACACTGTGCGCGGAACATTGGACTGCGCAGGCGTGACCAAACGTAGACAAGCCCGTTCTAAGTACGGCGCAAAAAGGCCGAAGTCTTAACGGTTCTCCGTTAGTAAGGCCAAACTAATTATTAATTGAGTTTTGGGATAACCCTGAAAATTCTACGGAGAATTGAAGATGCCAAGAAGAAGAGTTGTAGGTCAACGCAAAATCCTACCTGATCCTAAGTTCGGATCGCAATTGCTTGCAAAATTTATGAATGTCGTCATGTTAGATGGCAAAAAATCGACTGCTGAAAAGATCGTTTACGGCGCGTTAGAAATTGTTGCGCAAAAAGCTGGCAAAGCACAGCTAGACGTATTTGAAGATGCACTAGACAACATTCGCCCTACTGTCGAGGTTAAATCTCGTCGTGTGGGAGGTTCTACGTACCAAGTACCAGTAGAAGTTCGTCCAGTTCGTCGCAATGCGCTAGGTATGCGTTGGTTAGTAGACGCTGCTCGTAAACGTGGCGAAAAATCAATGGCTCAACGCCTAGCAGCTGAAATGCTCGACGCTGCTGAAAATAAAGGCTCTGCGGTTAAGAAACGTGAAGACGTGCACCGTATGGCTGAAGCTAACAAAGCTTTCGCTCACTACCGTTGGTAATCTGAGAAAGCTATGGCTCGTGTTACACCCATTGTTCGTTATCGAAATATTGGTATCGTCGCTCACGTTGATGCGGGTAAAACCACAACAACGGAGCGCGTATTGTTCTACACCGGCGTCTCCCACAAAATAGGTGAGGTGCACGATGGTGCAGCCACTATGGACTGGATGGAGCAAGAACAGGAACGCGGTATTACGATTACGTCTGCGGCTATTACCTGCTTCTGGGCAGGTATGGACAAACAATACGAGCAGCACCGCATTAATATTATTGATACACCAGGGCACGTTGACTTCACCATTGAAGTTGAACGCTCCCTGCGTGTGCTAGATGGAGCCGTTGTAGTATTTTGCGGCTCTTCTGGCGTTGAACCACAATCAGAAACGGTCTGGCGTCAAGCCAATAAATACCACGTACCACGTGTTGTATTTGTCAATAAAATGGACCGCGCAGGCGCTGATTTCAAGCGTGTTGTTAAGCAAATTCGTACCCGCTTAGGGGCTAATTGTGTGCCTATTCATCTGAATATCGGTGCCGAGGAAACCTTCAGGGGTGTGATCGACCTTATCAAAATGAAAGCCATTAACTGGAGCGATGCCGATCAAGGTATGAGTTTCAGCTATGAAGCGATCCCCGCTGACCAACTAGAGCAAGCCCAGCGCATGCGAACCGAGTTGGTTGAAGCCGCTGCCGAAGCCACCGACGAGTTAATGGATAAGTACCTTAACGGTGAAGAACTGAGTGAAGAAGAGATCAAGTTTGGTTTGCGTGCACGCACCTTGCGAAACGAGATTGTCTTGGCCACCTGTGGTTCAGCTTTTAAAAATAAAGGCGTCCAAGCCGTCCTTGATGCTGTTATCGAATACTTACCTGCGCCAACTGATGTACCTGCCATTCGCGGAATATTAGATGATAAAGGCGAGAGCGAAGCAGAACGACCCGCTGACGATGATGCCCCATTTGCGGCCCTAGCGTTTAAAATTGCTAGTGATCCATTTGTTGGCACCTTGACGTTTTTCCGCTGTTATTCAGGTGTAGTAAACACCGGCGACGCGGTATATAACCCAGTAAAAGCTAAGCGTGAGCGCTTCGGACGTATTGTCCAGATGCATGCCAAAGATCGTGTGGAACTTAAAGAAGTTCGTGCAGGCGATATAGCAGCAGCTATCGGCTTAAAAGATGTGACCACGGGGGATACCTTGTGTGATCCCAATCACATTATTACCCTTGAACGTATGGAATTTCCCGAACCGGTTATTTCCATTGCCGTAGAAGCACGTTCACAAGCTGACCAAGAAAAAATGGGGATTGCCTTAAGTAAATTAACGGCAGAAGACCCATCTTTTAAAGTCAAAACCGACGAGGAGACCGGTCAGATCATCATATCTGGCATGGGTGAGTTGCACTTAGATATTATTGTCGATCGCATGAAACGTGAATTTAACGTGGAGTGTAATGTAGGAAAACCTCAGGTAGCCTACCGTGAAACAATACGTTCAAAAGTCGATGTCGAAGGTAAGTTTGTGCGTCAGTCAGGTGGTAAAGGCCAATATGGCCACGTTTGGTTAACTATCGAACCTCAAGAAGAAGGCGCTGGTTATAAGTTTGTCAATGCTATAGTGGGAGGTGTTGTTCCCAAAGAATACATTCCTGCGGTAGATAAAGGCATACAAGAACAACTGCAAAATGGTGTGTTAGCAGGCTATCCGGTACTTGATGTTAAAGTTACTTTATTTGATGGCTCATACCATGATGTTGACTCTTCGGAAATGGCGTTTAAAATCGCCGCTTCGATGGGCTTCAAGAAAGGGGCGGCTTTGGCCAATCCAGTATTGTTGGAGCCAACCATGAAGGTTGAAGTCACCACGCCAGAGGATTGGATGGGTGATGTGGTAGGTGATTTAAATCGCCGCCGCGGAATGATAGAAGGCATGGAAGATGGTTTGGCCGGAATAAAAATAATTCGGGCTAAGGTGCCATTGTCGGAAATGTTTGGTTATGCTACTGCACTGCGTTCTGCTACTCAGGGTCGTGCGTCATACTCAATGGAATTTTTTAATTACGCAGAAGCGCCCAATAACGTAGCGAAAGCTATTATTGACGCAAGACACTCTTAATAATGAAGGTCTGGTCCGGTTATCTATTTTTATAGGGGCCGGTCTTTTAACTTAGGAAAATTGTAAAATGGCAAAATCAAAGTTTGAACGTACTAAACCGCACGTAAACGTAGGTACTATCGGCCACGTTGACCACGGTAAAACCACTTTAACTGCAG
>JAACSL010000014.1 GCA_009993955.1 Paraglaciecola sp. | reverse complement strand
CAAGAAAAATAAGCCATCCCTTAATATTAGCGACGTTGAGAGAAATGCGATGGTGGCTGCTTAAACCGATCTCAGGTTATATATATAAAAAATATCTGCTACGTAAGTACAGTATACAAGGCAATAAAAACACGCTTAATAGGACACACATATTTATTTTGTTCGGATAGTGATGTTTCATTCATGAAGTGCCATATCGCGCAGCGACGCTGTTAATTTTTTCTCGACTCCAACTTCCCCGATTTCAGCTGTGTCTTGTCAAATGTCCAAACATGGACGTTTGGACAAGGCGCCTGCTTTACATGGATGTTACCTGCGCCGGTTTGATCAACAAGGTGCGGGTGAAATTGGATTAGGAAGTTTGCCGGAGAGCGGCTTTTGTTATGAAATACATCCATGTATTTCACCCTTCGGGCCATCCTTCGGATGTTCAAATTTTTTCCATAAAAATTTGTGCCTACTCTTCTTAGCTGTTGACCATATTTACGGGATAAATATGGGACAGCTATAGCTGGCCGTAAGGTAAAGTGCAGGGATGCACTTTACAAAAAAGTATGGTCGGGCGACAAGGATGTCGTTTGAAAAATGGCATGGAAGCCAGTGCACGAAGTACCTAATAGGGCATCCATCTTAAATAATCGACAAACAACTCTTAAATTCGAAGAAACTTATCGTTTTCCCTCGACTCCAAGTTCCCCGAGCACCGCAGGCAAATAAAGGGAAAATTACATGGATGTAATTTGAGTGATGTCTTGTCGGGAACAAGTCATCGCGACCTTTATTTGCCAAGTAGCGCAAGGAATAGAACTTGGTTGGAGAGCGGCCTTTCTTCGTTAGTTCTTTCGGCTGTTGGAAAGAAGTAACTCAAGCAGCAGGGATGCTGCTTGAAATAAGCAATGGATTGCGGTCGCGCAGCGATAAGTGCGCGCAGCGCATAATCTTAATGAGCACAGCGCATTAGCCCGTCGCGCAGCGACAAATGAAAGCCTGATTTTGCAGGCAATAAAAAACCCGCCGAAGCGGGTTTCTTAAGATGTCAAAGCCAAGCTTTGAGCGGATGCTAATCCGGATGGATTACATCATACCGCCCATGCCGCCCATACCACCCATGCCGCCCATATCAGGCATTGCAGGGGCTTCTTCTTTTGGTGCATCAGCAATCATGCATTCGGTGGTGATCATCAAGCTGGCAATTGATGCCGCAAATTGCAGGGCTGAACGTGTAACTTTGGTGGGATCCAAAATACCCATTTCAATCATGTCACCGTAAGTATCGTTACCAGCGTTGTAACCATAGTTACCTTGGCCATTTTTAACCGCGTTAGTTACCACTGATGCTTCTGCACCGGCGTTAGCCGCGATTTGACGCAAGGGCGATTCCATGGCGCGTAACGCTAACTTGATACCATGAGTCTGGTCTTCGTTGTCACCTTTTAAATCAGCGATTTTTGCTGCAGCGCGCACAAGAGCAACACCACCACCCGCTACTACACCTTCTTCAACCGCAGCACGAGTAGCGTGTAAGGCATCTTCAACACGAGCTTTTTTCTCTTTCATTTCAACTTCAGTGGCAGCACCTACTTTGATCACAGCAACACCGCCAGCTAACTTAGCCAAACGCTCTTGCAATTTTTCTTTGTCGTAGTCTGAGGTTGACTCTTCGATTTGCGCACGGATTTGTGCAACACGGCCTTTGATGGCGTCGTCTTCACCAGCACCGTCAACAATAGTGGTATTGTCTTTGTTGATAACAACACGTTTCGCTGTACCCAAATCTTCTAAAGTAACTTTGTCTAGCTCTAGACCAATTTCCTCAGAGATCACTGTGCCGCCAGTTAACGTTGCGATGTCTTGCAACATGGCTTTACGACGATCGCCGAAACCAGGTGCTTTAACCGCCGCTACTTTAACGATGCCACGCATGTTATTCACCACTAACGTTGCTAAGGCTTCGCCTTCAACGTCTTCAGCGATAATTAACAAAGGTTTAGAGGCTTTGGCCACTGATTCAAGGGCAGGTAACATTTCACGAATGTTAGAGATTTTTTTGTCTACTAACAAAATGTAAGGGCTGTCCAGTTCAACCGTTCCATTTTCTTGGTTGTTCATGAAGTAAGGTGACAAGTAGCCACGATCGAACTGCATGCCTTCAACCACGTCTAATTCGTTTTGCAGGCCTTGGCCTTCTTCAACGGTGATAACGCCTTCTTTGCCAACTTTATCCATGGCTTTGGCAATCAACTCACCCACTTCTGCATCAGAGTTTGCAGAGATAGTGCCTACCTGGGCGATAGCTTTGCTATCAGCACAAGGCACAGACAATTTTTTCAATTCTTCCACTGCAGCGATAACACCTTTATCGATACCGCGTTTCAAATCCATTGGGTTCATGCCCGCAGCCACAGATTTCAAACCTTCAGTGACAATGGCTTGCGCTAATACGGTAGCCGTAGTAGTACCGTCACCGGCTTCATCGTTTGCTTTAGACGCTACTTCTTTAACCATTTGAGCGCCCATGTTTTCAAACTTGTCGGCTAACTCGATTTCTTTAGCTACCGATACACCGTCTTTGGTGATCGTAGGGGCACCGAATGATTTTTCGAGCACCACGTTACGGCCTTTAGGCCCTAGGGTTACTTTCACTGCGTTGGCTAGAATGTTGACGCCATTTAACATTTTTGTACGAGCGTCTTGAGAAAAACGTACTTCTTTAGCTGCCATGATTATATATCCTCTACTTGCTTAATTATGGGTCTTATTCAACTACTGCTAGGATGTCGTTTTCACCTAGGATTAGCACTTCTTCGCCATCAAGCTTTTCAGTTTTTACGCCGTATCCGTCGTTGAAAATAACGATGTCGCCAACTTTTACATCAATAGCTTTCACGCTACCGTTGTCTAAAGTACGACCGTTTCCTACAGCAATGACTTTGCCACGCGTTGATTTTTCTGCGGCAGAACCAGTGAGCACGATGCCACCTGCTGATTTGCTCTCTTGTTCTTGGCGCTTAACTATTACGCGATCGTTTAAAGGACGAATTGCCATTTTCAAATCTCCTGAAAATTCCAATATTTAGGTTAAATTAATTCTCGTCAAATCGAGAGTTGAGTTGAGCAACCGCCGAAGCCCTTGCTCAGAATTTTGTGTAGAACTTTGTTCTGCGTCCAGAGATGGGGCTGGTAGATCTGATCTCAAGGGCTGGGTTCATAAATAAATTAAAAATTTTGCAATTTGTCACATCGCCTTTCCAGCTGTTGCGTGACAAAGGGCAGCCACAACAAAGCACAGTGAAAAGCGATCTTTTCATGCCGCTAGACGGTATTAGTGGCTTATCGCATTCTCGGAGCATACTGTGCGCAGTGTAAAAAACCTTATTAGTTCAATCGGTGTCGGGCTCATGTTCAGCCTAGTCCATTGCTCAACGAGTTTTGCTCAACAAGAAATTACCTTAGAAGACGACTTGCAGCCCGTGTGGGAGGCAGGGGCCTTTGCCGCCGTGTTTCGTACACCTGAATATCCTGCGGCTGAGCAAAGCCAAAATAATGTCTTGGCTGCGCCCTACATTATTTATCGTGGTGAAACGCTGCGCATTGGCGATGGCGCCATTGCCCGTGCCGTCGCCATTGATAAGCGCAGTTATGAATTGGATTTGTCGCTGGCCGGCTCTTTTAATGCGAATTCAGATGACAATGTAGCGCGCCAAGGCATGCCTGATCTTGACTACATTTTTGAATTGGGACCGCAGCTCAAATTGCGCCTTGCTGATCTCACCTTTGCACAACACGGAAAGGGTGAACTGTATGTAAACTTACAAACCCGCGCGGCCTTCTCCACAGATTTTTCGCAATTCACCTATCGCGGCTTGGTTTTTCAACCTGAGTTGGCCTACCGGCAAAAGGGCTGGTTGAGTGACAAAACAGCATTATCAGTGAGTCTCTCACCTACTTGGGCAACAGAACAATTACATGATTATTTTTATCAAGTGGACGATGAGTATGTTACGGCACAGCGCCAAACCTTTAATGCTAAAGGCGGGTATTTAGGCACCGACTTATCTGTGTTTGTATCATTTAATGCCAGCCAAGATGTGCGTATATTTTTAGGGGGTAACATGGCGCTGCATAGTGGCGCGGCCAATCGTCAAAGCCCCTTGTTCAAACAACACACGCAGTACTCTTTTGGCTTTGGCTTAGTCTGGCGGCTGTATCAAAGTGAAGCGAGAGTGGCGGGTCGTTAATCCTGTTGAGCTTCGAATAGTGCGGAGCAAATTCGCATTTGTAACTAAAAAGCGCAGGATACAGTGTTAGCCCTGTGCTTCTTTGTCATATTAGGCCAAATAAGCCTTGTGGTTAATGTCCAGTTTATATACAATCCGCGCCGCTTAAAACAGTCACCTAAACTTAGTTCCTTGTCTCTATACAGTTTGACTGTGCTGTCGAGACTACAACCGTGAGGAGCAATATGATGCGTCATTACGAAATCGTATTCATGGTTCACCCTGACCAGAGTGAACAAGTTCCAAGTATGATTGAGCGTTATACTGGAATTCTGACCCAAGATGGCGGTGTTATTCACCGTAAAGAAGACTGGGGTCGTCGTCAATTGGCTTACCCAATCGACAAATTGCACAAAGCCCACTATGTCTTGATCAATGCTGAAGCCACCGCAGAAGCAATCGAAGAATTAGAAACTGCTTTCCGTTTTAACGATGTAATCTTGCGTAACTTAGTGATGCGCACCAAGGGTGTTGTGACTGAACAATCTCCTATGGCTAAAGAAGAACGTCGCGAAAAACGTGAAGAACGTTCTTACGACAAACCTGCATATTCAGAAGCTAACGCTTCCGAAGATCAAGAATAAGGAGAAACAGAATGGCTCGTTTTTTCAGACGTCGTAAATTTTGCCGTTTTTCAGCTGAAGGTGTTGTTGAGATTGATTACAAAGACATCGCTATGTTGAAAAATTATATCACTGAAAGTGGTAAAATTGTCCCTAGCCGTATTACTGGAACTAGCGCTAAGTATCAGCGTCAGTTGTCAACTGCTATTAAGCGTGCGCGCTTCCTAGCTTTGCTTCCATATACTGATTCTCACAAGTAATCGCTGAGGTAGCAAAGATGGAAATCATACTACTCGATAAAGTTGCCAACCTGGGCGGCTTAGGTGACAAAGTCACTGTAAAATCAGGTTATGCACGTAACTTCTTATTCCCTAAAGGAAAAGCGGTTCCTGCAACCAAAGTAAACGTTGAGAAATTTGAACAACGTCGTGCTGAACTTGAAGCGAAAATTGCTGAGCAATTAACTGCTGCACAAGCACGTGCTGAGCAACTAACTGAACTTGCTTCTGTGACCATTGCAGCGCCTGCTGGTGGCGAAGGTAAATTGTTTGGTTCTGTTGGTACTCGTGACATCGCTGATGCCATTACTGCAGCTGGTTTTGCCACCACTAAAGCTGAAGTGAAATTACCTAACGGTACATTACGCGAAACGGGTGAATACACGGTTGATTTGCAATTGCACTCAGACGTAACAGCAAGCATCAAAATTGTGGTTATCCAAGAAGCCTAAGGGTTTACTTGCATCAACTGCGCAAAACACCGCCTTCTGGCGGTGTTTTTATATGGGGGAAAAATTTCTTCCTGTCAATAAATTGTCATATTATTGTCATAAAATCATGGCCAGCCTGCAGCTTTCGGTTTTGAGATACAATTCGGATGAGTTACTCCAATATTAAGCAGAAATATTATTACCTGCCGTTAATTGTTTTTCTCGTTCTACTCACGCTATTTTCATTTTTTCGCTACAAACTCAATCATCAAGAAGAACAGCGTCGCACAGCGTTGGCAAAGGCTGTGGCGCAACAGGTTGGCAATACTTTAGAAGTTTTTTCTGCTGATCGAATTCGCGCGTTAAATGATTTGGTCATTTCCTGGCCTGACCGTCACCCTAATCCAATAGATTGGTTTCACACTCATGCTGCTAGCATGAAAAATGTATTGCCTGGCATTGCTGATGTGTGGTGGATAGCCAAGGATTTTACAATAAAGTGGACAGTAGTAGCCCAACAACAAAGCTCTATCGTTGGCCACTCTATTGCAGAATTTGGCGTCAATACTGCCGAACTGACAACTACAGGGCATACCACTGCGTTGCGTCACGATGGCGAACTGTTGAGTTTTTATGTCTTCAGAGTTGATCCGAATAATGAAAATTTAGGTTATGTGCTTGCCAGTTTTGATATCCATACCACTTTGGTGGTGATGATGGGGGATTTGATTGGCCCGCAATTCAACTTTTCTCTATTCGACAACAAGGTAGTGCTGTTAAAACACGGGCAAATGAATACAAACAGTCCGGTATTAGCCCACCCGATTGTCTTTGCCGATCGCCAATGGCTGCTCAATATTCAAAGCCCAAGACAGTCATTTCCACTAGGGGATATTTTGTTTTGGACAGGCTTGATGATGTCATTTTTAGTTAGCCTGTTTTTATTCTGGCAGCTTAAGAGTGCCTACAAACTGAGCCGCAGTCAGCTTTATTATCAAGCGGCCAGTGAAGCGGCCCTCGACAGCATTTTAGTCTATCAAGCGCCAGTTAATGCCGCAAATGAGTTGGTAGATTTTGAATTGATTGACGCCAATACTGTGGCGATAACCATGTTAGATATTAAGCTACCCATCACAAAATCCATTAGCTTAAAACAACAACTCCAAAGTATTCGTGCTCAGCATGTTTTACCCGATATTATTCACGTTTGTGAGACTGGGAGGGCGTTTGAATTAACCCTCCAAACGGCGCGCTCGAATGAAGATCAGTGGTTGAAGTTACAGGTCGTTAAAGCTGGCAATGGTGTAGCGATGACAATTCGGGATATTACTCAAGAACAACGTTACCAGCAGAAATTGCAACAAAGTGAAGCAAAGTTCAGACGTTTAAGTGATGGCTTAAATGGCCATTTTGTTTATTCCATGGCGGCCAATGGACAGGTCACTTACATCAGCAGCAGTGTGAAACAAATACTTGGTTATGAAACTGAAGATTTTCAGCAAAACTATCAGAAGTATGTCGTTGAGCTACCAAAAGACATGACTAATATTCGTCGTCGACAATTGCAGGGGGAGCGTGCGAATCCTTACACTGTCTCGTATGTATCCGCCATGCAACAAGAGGTTTTTATTGAGTACACTGACTCACCTGTGTTTGATGAAAAGGGTACGTTAATAGCCATCGAAGGCATTGGGCGAGACGTGACTGAGGATTTGAAACTACGCGAGAAAATCTATTATCAAGCCAACCACGATCAGCTCACCGGTTTGTTAAATCGTTATGCTTTTGACCGCAAATTAAAACAACTTTTAAGTAAGATGGCTAATACCACTCAACAAGCCACCTTGTGTTATGTGGACATGGATCAGTTTAAATTGGTAAACGACACCTGTGGTCACCATGCAGGTGATCAACTACTGCACAACATTGCCAACATTTTAGGGCAAACCTTAGGCAAACATGATGTGTTGGCACGAATTGGTGGCGATGAATTTTGCATGATTTTAACGGAACTCGTCGGCAAACAAGCCGAGCTGACAGTGCAGGCAATACTCGATAATGTCGCGGCCTTTCGTTTTTTCTGGGAAGATAAAGTATTCCATGTGGGTGCCAGCATCGGGCTTGTGCACTTTGGCGCCGATTCATTTGATGCAGTTAGCTTAATCAAAGCCGCTGACAATGCCTGTTATAAAGCCAAAGATAACGGCAGAAACCAATTTTATGTTTATCAACAATGTGACTCTGAAGAGCAGTATAGAAGTCAAGAATTGCAAACCCTCGGTCAACTGCAACGTGCCCTTGATCAACACAACCTGCAGCTTTATTTTCAAACGATTAAACCGCTGAGTAACTCCAGTGATCAATACAACTATGAAATTCTACTTAGAATGTTTGATGAAACGGGGCAGATGGTCAGTCCTGCGATGTTTATACCCGTTGCTGAACGCCATGGTTTGATGACTCGCGTTGATAACTGGGTGTTTGATAAAACGATGGATTTGTTGGAAGGACATCCTGAGCATCTCGCCAAGCTCGATAAGTGCGCCATTAATCTATCTGGTGCCAGTTTAAATTCTCCATCTTTACTGAAAACCATCATACAACGCCTACGCCGAACTACTGTGCCTGTTGAAAAACTGTGTTTTGAAATCACGGAAACAGCAGCAGTGGGGAACCTGGTGAGTGCTGGGAGCATGATTGACGACATCAGAGCCTTGGGTTGCCAATTTTCATTAGATGATTTTGGCGCGGGAATGTCGTCTTTTACCTATTTGAAAAACATGAATGTCGATTATGTCAAAATTGATGGTTCGTTTGTGAAAAATATTTGTCAGGATAAACGTGACTTAGCCACGGTACGAGCCATTCACGAGATAGCCAAAAGTATGGGCAAAAAGACTATCGCAGAATTTGTTGGTGACGAAGCCACTGAGCAACTACTCAGAGAAATTGGTGTTGATTTTGCTCAAGGCTTTGGCATTGCCAAACCAATGCCGTTTTTGAGTATGCTCACACACCCAACATAAGATTAAGGTTTTGCCAGCAACTCTATATTTTGGTTGGCAAGGTCAGCCGATATGGCAACGTAACCATCAAGCTCTACGGTTTTTTGACCTTCTATAGACAAAACATAGGCCATGAATTCACGCACAAGAGGTGTCAGAGCTTTAGCTGGAGCCTTGTTTATATAAATATACAGATAGCGTGAAAGAGGATAGCCCCACTCTGCAGTGTTGAGTTCACTCGGTAGGGTTACCTTGCCATCTAGCAAAATTGGCAAGGTCCTTACTCCCGAGGTTTTATAACCTCTTCCGGAAAATCCAATAGCATAAGGATTGTAAGACACGGCTTGCACTATTGAGCCCGAGCCAGGTAAGTTTTGCATATCATGGTTAAACTCACTTTGGCATAAAACGGCATCTTTGAAAAAACTGTATGACCCCGAATCAGCATTACGTCCGTAAGTTTCAATGTGTTTGTAATACCATGAATCCGCTAAGCCGAGTGCTCCCCATGTTGTGATTTTTTCGTGATGGATACAGTCTCCAGTATTAGAAAAGATAGCAGCCAACTGATTGAGGGTGATAGCAGGTAAAGGATTATCGCGGTGCACAAATAAAGCAACAGCGTCCACTGCAACGGCTATCTCAGTTGGCAGATATCCCCATCGTTGAAAAAATGTATTACGCTCATCATCTGACATGCGCCGGCTCATTGGTGCGAGATCGGTTGTGGCCGTTAACAAAGCTGGAGGTGCAGTTGCAGAGCCTTCAGAATGCATTTCAAACTCAACGTTTGGGTACATAACTTTGAAATCATCTCCCCAAAACGACATTAAATTAGCGAGGGTATCGGAGCCTGTAGATATGATTTTGCCAGAAATGTTGAGTTGTTTTTGATAGTCGGCAAACACACCTTCTTCAGCATCTACCCTAACAGCGGTTACCATCAATAACCAAACAGAAGCCTTGAACATATTTGTGAATTGCGCTCGTCTGTTTTTCACAATAGCTATCAACCTATTTTACTTTTATTAACGCGGCTGATTTTAACAGTCTATCAACCAAGCTGAAATCCTCGTTACAGGTTTATTAGTGGAGGTGTTGCACTTTTTTAAACACAGGTTAACGAGTGTTCAAGCTAACATTTTTTATGACAGGCTAAAGAAAACATTAATCAACTAACGAAATACGATAGGATTAACCTAAGCCTTCAATACCTAGAAAACGTCGGACATGTTTGGATTTTATCGCACTTTTTTGGCGCTCGTAGTGGTCTTTCACCACCTATTGGATATCCCCGTCATTGGTAAATATGCAGTACATGGTTTTTTTATTTTAAGCGGTTATTTAATGACCCATATCATGCACCAATCGTACGGGTATCATCTGCAAGGTTATCGGGCTTTCGCATTCAATCGTTTTTTACGTTTGTTTCCAACTTACTGGTTTGTGCTGTTGGTGTCGCTACTTATTATAGGTTTAATTGGTGAAGATTTTAGTCGTCAATTTCATGCCGCGCTGACGATACCCGATTCATTCCGTGGCTGGCTCCAAAACCTAAGCATGATCTTTGCTGATTTATTTCCAGGCCAGCAAAAACCCCGCCTTTCACCTCCTACATGGGCGCTCACGGTTGAGTTGTTGTATTACCTGCTGATAGCGCTAGGTATATCTCGATTCAAAACACTTACTTGGCTATGGTTTTTGGGTGGCGTGATGTACATGGTGTTGACACATTGGCTGGCACATCCTTATGCCTATCGTTATGAAACACTTTTTGCTGGCAGTTTACCCTTCTCAATGGGGGCACTGGTTTACCATTACCGAGGGAAGTTGAGTGCAGTAGTTCAGGTTTACAATAGCCATCAGTTACTGGCGGTGGCGTCAGTATTACTTATTTTAAATACCGCCATTGGTGTCACACACACAGGAGCGGTGTTTGAGCTTAGTTACTACGCCAACTTTATTATCAATGCCATGATTATTGTGATGCTGCTCAATGTTAGTCCTTCAAGTAGCCTTAAAAAGTTAGACAAAAAAATAGGCGATTACAGCTATCCCATTTATCTTGCCCATTGGCAGCTGGCGGCCTTTTTCAGCTTTTATTTATACGGCGATAACTTACTTCTAAACCCGCTACAAAAATTTGGGGTACTGTTACCCACTCTGTTAGCGACCTTCAGTTTGGCCTATATTTCAATTCACGGGATTGACTATCCTGTAGAAAAATTGCGCTGGCGCATCAAACAACGACTTCAAACATAAAATATTTTTTAAGCTTTTAAACCAAAGCCAATGACGCGGCGACAAACCTATTAACCAACATCAAGAAGAAACACAATTGACGAACCAAGGAAACGTTGTCGCTGATGAACACCGTTTTGTTTCAAACACTGAAATGACGTTGATTCAGGCCGTACAAAACGGCGACAAACAGGCTTATCACCAGTTGTACCAACAATATGTGGGACAAGTATTTGGGCTTTGCTATCGCCTGACAGCCGATAAAATGTTGGCGGAAGATGCTACCCAAGAGGTGTTTATCCAACTGTGGCGAAAAATCGGTAATTACCAAGGTGATAGTAAGTTTTCTACCTGGTTACACACCGTTACCAGTAATATCACCATCTCGTATTTGCGCAAACAGCGTGGCTGGTGGCATCGCATGCTCAATCTGGAAGACAGTGTTGCGGTTGATGAGATAGCAGAGGGTTCAAGTGCTGAGGTGGATATAGAAACCTACGTGGCGAGATTGCCGGAACGTGCGCGCATTGTGTTTGTATTGCATGCCATAGAAGGCTATCGGCATGAAGAAATAGCTGAGATGACCAATATGGCTGTGGGTTCAAGCAAAGCCCAATTTCATCGCGCGAAGCAGTTAATACATGAGTGGATGGGACATGAATAAATCTGAATTTGAACAAAAATTGTCGGCGCAATTGGCATCTTTGCCTCGTGACAAACAGCCTGACAGAGACCTCTGGCCGGGTATCGAACGGGCCTTGGTAAACACGCCGCAGCCAGTTGAGAAAAGAAACGGCGGGCAAAAAGTGTATTTACTCGCGGCTTCTTTTGCGGCACTCGGCTTGATTGCTTGGCTAAGCCTGCCTTTTAAGCCATCTGGCTTAAATGAAGAAGATGTGGTCTCGCTATTAGCCAGTCAACATCAGGCGCAAAAACAAGCTTTACTGGTGCAATTTAAAGATCAGCCCGCCCTTACACAAAATTGGCAGGAGCAGGTAGATGAGTTGGATGAAGCAGCGTTGGCCATCAAAGCCGCCCTTAAAAATGATCCAAACAATATGGCTTTGCTGCGCTTACTGCAAAATGTATATCAGCAACAAATTAGCTTAATTGAGCGCGTTCATTCGCCAAAGTGGTCACAAATTTAACGCTTACGAGCAAACTTGGAGTAGTGAAAATGAATAAGTTAATAATGGGTTTAGCCTTAGTAAGTTTGACATGGCAGTGTTTAGCTGAGGAAAAAATAGATAGAACACTGGAGGCAAAAGCCAATGGCTACGTGCGTATCGAGCACGTCAACGGGCAGGCAAAAGTGTCGGTGTGGGATAAAAATGAGGTAAAGGTATCGGGTACCTTAGGGGATCGCACGGATAAGTTTATTTTTGAACGAGACGGGGATGAAGTTATCGTTAAGGTCAAAGTTAAGAGGAACAATAACTGGAACAATTGGTCGTCAGAACAAGGTGATGATCTGCAAATAATGGTGCCAGCCAACAGCAAAGTAAGTTATAGCGCGGTGAATGCTGACGTCGAATTAAACGACGTTCTGGGTGGTAGTGATGTAGCAACGGTCAACGGCAGTATTGATGTCAATAAACTTAATGGTCGCATTCGTTTAAGTTCAGTTAATGGCAATATATCCGCACGCAATTTGACCGGTGATCTGAGGGTTGAAACGGTGAATGGAAACATTAATTCGCGAAGTACCCATGGTAAAGAAGACAGTTATGAAACCGTCAATGGCAACATTTCGGTCTCAACAGAAAGCCAAGAATTAAGAGCTGAAACCGTCAACGGCAATATGGATCTTAACTTAAACGCCATCCACCAACTGAATGTAGAGTCGGTGAATGGCACGATTGAAGCAAAGATGGTTTTGCAAAAAAATGGCGAAGTCAACGCATCAACGGTGGGGGGCACCGTGGAATTATACTTTCAGCCAGACCTCTCAGCCCGTTTTGATATTCAAACCCATGCAGGTGGCTCAATCGTCAACAAACTGTCTGAACACAAGATGCAAAAAGATAAATATGGACCCAGTCGTTGGTTAGAGTTTTCGCTAAACGGTGGCAGCGCTAAGGTCAATGTTTCAACGGTGAGTGGTACGGTTCGCCTAGGCGCCAAATAACCTATAACAAACAGCGTAAGCAGACTCGAAACTGTTTACGCTGCCCGTTCTACCGCGATATGGGCCAAGCCAATCAAAGCTTGTTTGTAATCTGAATCAGGAATAATTTGCAGTGCCTTTATCGCTTGATCGGCGGCTAACAAGGCTTGTTTTTTGGTGTATTCCAAAGAGCCTGTATCCTGCATGGCTTGCATAATAGCGGCAAAGTTATCCATACCATTGCCTGTTTCAATAGCCGTTTTGATCAGCGTTTGTTGTGCTTCAGTGCCATGCCACATGGCGTACAACAAAGGTAGCGTGGGTTTGCCTTCGGCTAAATCGTCTCCCACGTTTTTACCCATCTCTTCACTATCTGCGGCGTAATCTAGAATGTCGTCAACCAACTGAAACGCCGTCCCTAAATATTTGCCGTAATCTTGCATCGCCATTTCTATAGTTTCTGGCTGGTCAGTCAACACCGCCGCCAATAACGTTGCTGCTTCAAACAATCGAGCAGTTTTACTGTAAATGACTTGCATGTATTGCGCTTCGCTGGTGTTAGGGTCGTTGCAATTCATCAATTGCAGCACCTCACCTTCAGCGATCACGTTGGTTGCATCGGATAAAATTTCCATGACCCGCATGCGTTTTAAACTCACCATCATTTGAAAAGAGCGTGTATACAAAAAATCACCGACTAATACGCTGGCTTGATTGCCAAACACCGCATTGGCCGTTTCGCGTCCTCTGCGCATGGTAGATTCGTCTACCACGTCATCGTGTAATAAGGTTGCTGTGTGAATAAATTCAATGATGGCTGCCAATGTATGGTGTTGATTATTTTGAATATTTACTGCTCTAGCGGCCAACACAGTGAGTAATGGACGCAAGCGTTTGCCACCACTGTTGACGATGTAAAATCCCAATTGATTGATCAGGGAGACATCGGAGTTAACTTGCTCTTGAATTAACTCATTCACTGCCAACATATCTGCATTGGCGAGATTACGTATTTGTTCTAATTCCATGCTCAATTTTAAAGGCTCACAAAAGCACTGGGTATGATGAAGTAAGGCTTGGATTCTACAGAATTTAAGGGGAGTATCCAGTGTCAACATGGCAATTTAATTGCCATTGCACCAGAGAGTGAAAAAATGCGGCAAATTTAACCAAATTAATTGCGATCTGGGCTTGCTTGAAAATAAGCCATCACGTACAATTCGCGCCCTGTTTTTGAATATAAGCGTTATGAAACGCAGAGCGGAGTTAAATATGTACGCGGTTTTCCAAAGTGGTGGTAAACAACACCGTGTGGCTGAAGGCCAAACCGTTCGCCTAGAAAAAATCGAAGTGGCTCCAGGTGAGTCAGTAGAATTCGGTGATATCTTGATGGTGAGCAATGGTGACGATGTTAAAATTGGTATGCCTTTTGTTTCTGGTGGCAAAGTGACAGCTGAAGTTGTGACTCATGGCCGTGGTGACAAAGTCACTATCGTCAAGTTCCGTCGTCGTAAACATTCACGTAAACAGATGGGGCATCGTCAGTGGTTCACGGAAGTGAAAATCACTGGTATTAGCGCTTAATTAGGAGTTCGCAGAGATGGCACACAAAAAAGCTGGTGGTAGTACAAACAACGGCCGTGACTCAGAAAGTAAACGTCTTGGTGTTAAGCGTTTCGGTGGCGAGTCAGTTTTAGCCGGTAACATCATTGTTCGTCAACGTGGTACTAAATTCCACGCTGGTACTAACATGGGTATTGGTAAAGACCACACTTTATTCGCTTTATCTGACGGTAAAGTACAATTTGAAGTGAAAGGCCCAAACAACCGTAAGTTTGTAAGCATAGTTGCTGAATAAGTAATTATTCTTAAGTGTTTTGAAAGGCCCCGCTTCTGCGGGGCTTTTTGTTGGAACCCGATAAATCAGGCTCACAGAATTGCAGTGAATCGGCAAACTAGCCAGATTCGGTTTATACTGGTTCAGTTAACGTAACCATTAAGTATTGAGTAAGTAATGAAATTTGTAGATGAAGCGAATATTCGCGTAGAGGCCGGTGATGGTGGTAATGGCGTAGTTGGCTTTCGCCGCGAAAAATACGTACCTGATGGCGGCCCCGACGGTGGTGATGGCGGGGATGGCGGTAGCGTCTATTTGTTAGCAGATGAAAACTTAAATACCTTAATTGATTACCGCTTTGAACGTTTTCACCGAGCAGAGCGTGGAAAAAATGGACAAAGCGCAAACTGTACTGGCCGCGGCGGTGCGGATTTAGAAATCCGTGTGCCTGTGGGGACACGTGCAACAGACAATGACACAGGTGAAGTGCTAGGTGACTTAACCAAAAACGGTCAACGCATGAAAGTAGCGCAAGGTGGCTATCATGGTTTAGGTAACGCAAGATTTAAGACCAGTACAAACCGTGCACCGCGCCAAAAAACTAATGGCACACCTGGAGAAATTCGTAACCTCAAATTAGAGCTAATGTTACTTGCTGATGTTGGTTTGTTAGGTATGCCTAATGCGGGTAAATCAACCTTCATTCGCAGTGTATCAGCAGCCAAACCTAAGGTCGCTAACTATCCCTTTACCACCCTTGTACCTAATTTAGGGGTAGTACGACTTGACGCTATGCGCAGTTTTGTCATTGCAGATATTCCTGGTTTGATCGAAGGTGCTGCTGAAGGGGCAGGACTGGGTATTCAGTTCTTAAAACACTTAGAGCGTTGCCGTGTATTACTACACATGGTTGACTTATTGCCAGCTGATGGTTCAGATCCGGTGCACAATGCTAAAGCGATCGTGGCTGAGTTAGAAAAATATAATCCTAGATTGGCTCGCAAGCCACGTTGGTTGATTTTTAACAAGGTTGATTTGCTGTTAGAAGATGAGGTTGAGGACCTGATTGCCCATATTCTGAAAGAACTTGATTGGCAAGATGAATACTACCAAATTTCTGGGATCCAAAAATTAGGCACCTTAGATTTGTGTCGCAAAGTCATGGACTACATCGATACCCTGCCAGCGGAAGTAGAAGCACCGTTGTTAACCGAAGAAACCGGATTCAAATGGGGTAGCTACCACGATGAAGCACAGACTGATATCGATGATAGTGATTACGACGACGATGACTATGATGATGAAGACGATGATGACTATGGTGTAGAGGTAATTTACACCCGCGAATAAAACCTCCTGCGGATACCCAAAAAGTGCCAAACTGTGTACTATTGGGTATCCTAATTACAATGTAAATCGTTCTTTCTTATGATTATTTCCATGATTGCCGCCATGGCTCACCAGCGAGTTATTGGAGCAAATAATGCCATGCCTTGGCACTTACCTGCCGACTTAAAACACTTCAAAAAGCTGACCTTGGGCAAGCCGATCATTATGGGCAGACGTACCTACGCTTCTATTGGTAAAGCCTTACCCGGACGTTTGAACATTGTGTTAAGTTCTGATCCAGACTTTGTTTTAGAGGATGCCCGAGTAGTCAATAGTTGTGAGGCCGGATTAGCTCTCGCTCAAGCGCACCTCGCCACTAGCCCCGAAGCGACAAATGAAGTGATGATAATTGGTGGTGGAACTCTGTATCAGCATTTTTTACCACTATGCCAGCGTTTGTATCTGACCTTGATTGACCTTAACGTCGAGGGCGACACTTATTTCCCAGACTATCTTGCTCATGCCAGTTGGGTAGAACGTGCAGCAGAAACAATGAGTGCTGATCCGCAAAATCCCTATGATTATCAATTTATCATTCTTGAGAAGCGGGCATAGGTGGTTGACGCAGTAAGGTAAACGTATAGACGTAGCCATAGATGGCCGTTAGCAAAATACTGGGTGCTACGGTCAGCCATAAATTGGGTGTATGGTTGATTACGTTGACAGCGATGGCTATGCTGGCTTGAAAACCAATGGGAATTAACGGTGCCAGCAATGCGCCGGGAACAGCACTCCCAGCAAAATACTTAGCGTAACGGTTAAGTGCACCATTAAAACTACGAAATACCGCAATATTCTGCTTCGACTTTGAATGTACTGAGCATATTAATGGCACGATAAACATCAAACATAGGTTGCTGCCTTTAAAACGATGTACAGCCTTTTCTAAAATAAACGTAAACAACACGGTAATTGTACCGCTCAACATGCCTTGTACAAAGGCGGAGCGTAAGACCAAAGCGTGGTCGTCTGATACCATGTTGTTGGCCCAATATGACCAACAAAAATAGAAGACGAAAGACATACTGGCGGACAAGATTAAACGAATTCTGGCGGTCATTGGATGCTCACTGATCTATTCATACCCATTCATAGTAACGCTTAGTTATAGAATTAACACTTGTAATCCCTAGGCATGACGCACGTCCTTTCCCCATATGCGTCTAGTAGTCGCTAGCAAAGCAAGCTAAACTGGCTTTAAGTCATACAACACTAAGGAGAAAAACATGGCAACAGTTACATTAAAAGGTAATGCCTTTGAAACCGTGGGTGAATTACCCAAAGTGGGCAGCAAGGCGCCCGATTTTAAATTGGTCAAAGTTGATCTGTCAGAAGTGAGTCTGGCTGACTATGCTGGCTCGCGAGTGATCCTCAATATCTTTCCGTCGGTGGATACTGCAGTGTGCGCTACCTCAATCCGTACTTTCAATAAACAAGCAAGTGAGTTACCGAATACTAAGATCCTGTGTGTTTCAGCAGACTTACCTTTCGCTGCAGCTCGATTTTGCGGAGCAGAAGGCATCACGAACGTTGCCACTGGCTCAAGTTTCAGAAGTGATTTTGGCCAAGTTTATGGCGTAAGCTTTAAAAATGGCCCTCTGGCAGGTTTGTTGTCACGCAGTGTTGTGGTCATTGATGAAAAAGGCGTGGTCAGTTACGTTGAACAAGTGGCTGAAACTACCGAAGAGCCAAATTATGCGGCGGCTACTGCAGCGTTGTAATAGAAATCCCAGAAACAAAAAAGCCTCACGTTGAGGCTTTTTTTCCGTTGCACATTCAGCTAAAAACAGCGCAACTAATTCAAGGTATTGAACAAGGATTCTAAATCTAAGCCTTTGTGTCCTAACATGTCGCGTAATCGACGCAAGGCTTCTACTTGAATTTGTCTTACGCGTTCTCGGGTGAGGCCGATTTCTACCCCAACGTCTTCGAGGGTTGAGGGTTCGTAACCTAAAAGACCAAAACGTCTTGCTAATACTTCACGTTGCTTAGGATTTAAGTCTTCCAACCAATGGACAATATTGATCCGGATATCGGTGTCTTGTAGCTCATCTTCAGGGCCATGGCCTCGATCATCAGCAATAACGTCTAATAAAATTTTATCGTTTTCACTGCCAATAGGCGTATCCACTGAGGTGATGCGCTCATTCAAACGCAGCATTTTAGTGACATCGCAGACAGGTTTGTCTAAAGCTTCGGCGATTTCTTCTGCACTGGGTTCATGGTCGAGTTTCTGCGCCAGTTCACGCGCAGCACGTAAGTACACGTTTAACTCTTTGACTACATGTATGGGCAAGCGAATGGTGCGGGTTTGATTCATGATCGCCCGTTCGATGGTTTGGCGGATCCACCATGTTGCATAAGTGGAAAAACGGAAGCCGCGTTCTGGATCAAACTTCTCTACAGCACGAATTAAACCTAAATTGCCTTCTTCAATCAAGTCCAGCAGGGCTAATCCACGGTTGTTGTAACGCCTCGCAATTTTTACAACCAAGCGTAAATTGCTGACGATCATGCGTTTACGTGAGGCTTCACAGCCTTTTAGGGCTTTACGCGAGAAGAATACTTCTTCTTCAGCGCTGAGTAGGGGGGAAAAACCGATTTCACCTAGATAGAGTTGGGTCGCATCGAGATTTTTGGCGACATCATCCTGGTTAAGTAAAATTTCATCTATTAAATCGTCATCGTCTTTTTCTGATGTACTCAGTTCCAATTCAACGGCGGCTTCAATATCATCAAAAGCATCAACTTCGCTTATTTCAACTTTTTCTTGACCCATAGTGGTCACTCCTTACATACAGGTATTGTTTATGTAATGTCTCCTCAAAAATTCTTATAATTTATTGTTATTATCGCTTGGGTAAAAACCGCAAAGGGTCAACTGACTTCCCTTTGTATCTGACTTCAAAATGAAGTTTTACACTATCGGTACCACTTTTACCCATGGTGGCAATTTTTTGTCCTGATGTTACCCATTCTTGCTCTTTCACCACTATCTGCTCATTGTGAGCATAAGCAGTGAGGTAGGCATCTGAATGTTTAATAATCACCAAATTGCCAAAACCACGTAGCGCGTTGCCTGTATAAACCACCTTACCATCAGCTGCCGCTACAATAGGCGAACCCAATTTACCCTTAAAATCTAACCCTTTGTTACCTTCTTCAGCATTAGAAAATCCGCGAGCAACCACCGCTAGACTCGGCCACTGCCATGCACTAACTCGATCAGGAAATTCATTGGTAGATTGAGCTTGTTGCTCATTAACATTTTTTTCACTTTTACCATACGCCTGCTTGACGGGAGGGTCAACTACTTGATTTGCATTTATTTTAGTGGTGTTTTTGGGCTTTACTTTGGCGTGATTTTGCGAGGTCTTTTGCTCAGCTTTGAGCTTCAGAACTTGACCTGGGAATATCTGGTAGGGGGCCTTGAGTTTATTGAGTGTTGCTATATCACGGTAGTCATTACCGCTATACCAAGCGATGGCAAATAGTGTGTCGCCTTTTTGTACCTTATACGTTGCACCAGTAAATGCTTGCTGGGTGAAATCCAGATAACTGCGTCCTTGATAAACTTCAGAAACAGGCGCTGGCTGTTTTCTGTCGGCACATGCACTTAAACACAATATAAAACACCCAAGCAAAACATGACCGATGTGTAATCGACCCTCACCTGCTGAAGGCAAAAAGAGTGAGGAGATCCCTTGCATCATAGTGCTTTACTGGGTGTGCCTAATTTTTCAAGCAGCCAAACCATACCAACACCTAGCAGGGCAAGTGTCAGTGCTAAACCCAAGTAGGCGGGTTGCTGCATGGCCTGTTCAAAAGTGTTCGGCAGCACGTTCTGTTGCACCACTGGTACGACGTTGCCATGTCGATCCAGCATGGTTTCTAAGGTGAGTTTCCACGGCCAAACTTTATTTAACGAGCCCAGCATAAAACCGCCAAGCAGAGCAAGGGTCAAGGTTTTGTGGTGTTTGAACATCCAACTCAATACATGAGAAAAACTCAACAAACCGGTCACGCAGCCAAGTGCAAAATAACTTAAGGTAAGAAATTGAAATTCTTTGAGCGCATTCATCATCGGCCCATACATGCCCAATAGCAGCAAAATAAAACTGCCAGAAATACCCGGTAGGATCATGGCACAGATAGCTAACATGCCAGAGGCAAATACAATCAGAGGCGTTGATTCGATATTGGTTGGGGTAATGGTGGTCACCAGATAAGCTGTTATGGTACCGATAACAAAGGCGGCGATTACCCCTAGGGACCACTTTTCGATGTGCCTGACTACCGACCAAACACCCGCCACGATCAGTCCAAAAAAGAAAGCCCACAATAATTCTGGGTAAGTGTGCAGCAGGTACACCACCAAACGCGACACACTGGCAAGACTGATGAGCACTCCAGCAAAAAGCGCAACTAAAAATGTACCATTAATGTGGCTCCACGTGGCCTTGATACCTTGTTTTACCAGCACCTGAATAGCACTCGGCCCACATTGTTTTAATGAAGTAATCAACTCTTCGTAAATGCCGGTCATGAAGGCGATTGTGCCACCCGATACACCGGGAACGGCATCTGCAGCACCCATCAAAGCCCCTCGTGCGCTGACCCCCAAATATTCACTCACTGTTCTGTTGTTACTCATGGGTTTCTCTGTGCTGGTTAGATTAAATAATATTACCCGGTACTAAGGGCACAAAACGTACCGCTTCAATGGTATCGGTGACAAATTCATCGCCATGGCGCGTAATACACTGTAGCTGCTGACTTTCTTGTCCAACCGGGATAATCAAACGACCACCGTCATTGAGTTGGGCGTAGAGGTCTTCGGGTATACGACTGGCCGCTGCCGTTACAATAATCGCATCAAATGGCCCTTTACTCGGCCAGCCCAACCAGCCATCACCGTGTTTCATCGCCACATTGTGCAAATTCAGCTGGTTCATGCGGCGTTTTGCTTGAAATTGCAGGGTTTTAATCCGTTCAACGGAATACACTTTATTAAACAATTGCGCCAAGACAGCGGTTTGGTAGCCTGAACCCGTGCCAATTTCTAATACAGATTGAGGATTATTGGTGGACTGCAAGAGTAACTCCGTCATGCGTGCCACGATATATGGTTGCGAGATGGTTTGGCCTTGGCCAATGGGTAAGGCTGTGTTTTGATACGCCTTATGCCGCAAGGCATCGGGAATGAAAAGCTCGCGCGGAGTATTAGCTATCGCGGCCAATACTTTTGCATGACGGATACCCTCTTGGGCAAGGAGTTGGGCTAAGCTGTCGCCCTTACGAAATGTGGCTCTCATGTAATGGTGTGTCCAGGCTATGTTTAACTTTTATTATTATTGTTAGCTTGCCAGTGTTTTACCCACTGCTGCATATCATCAAGGCTCTTGTATGCGGTCATGTCTACCGATAAGGGCGTAATTGAGCAATAACCCTGTGCTACAGCATAAAAATCTGTGCCGGGGCCGGCATCTTGCTCTTGTCCAACCGGGCCATACCAATAAACATCACGGCCATGTGGGTCGGTGGTTTTCACCATTGTTTCGGCGCGGTGGCGTCGCCCCTGCCGAGTGACCTGCAGCCCTGCGATATCCGCGTAGCTTAAATCAGGTACATTAATATTCAAAATTTGATCGGCAGGTAAAGGATGCTTCGCAAGCATGTGGATGACATCCACCACTATTTTTGCTGCCGTAGCAAAATGTTGTGGCGCTCGGCCAACCATGGACACTGCAATGGCTGGTAGACCCATGTAACGTCCTTCAGTGGCGGCGGCCACCGTGCCAGAGTAGATGACATCGTCGCCAAGATTGGCGCCATGGTTAATACCAGACACCACCAACTGAGGGTCACTTGGTAAAAAGTGATTGATCCCCAGGTGCA
This sequence comes from Paraglaciecola sp., assembly GCA_009993955.1. GTDB lineage: Bacteria > Pseudomonadota > Gammaproteobacteria > Enterobacterales > Alteromonadaceae > Paraglaciecola. Next base: position 86,647 of record JAACSL010000014.1, on the reverse strand, counting down.
CGCAGTCAGAGGGGGTGCCGTTTACCGCGTAAAAACCATTGCTCATTTGTTGGATACGCAGGGGCGAATGCAAAGACAGCGCGTTACTCGCGCCACTGCAGTTACGATCTGGAGCGATTACCGTAAGCTGGAAATGTTGACTCAATTCAGCGTGCAAGGCAGCCAAACCTTCTGCGTATACACCATCATCATTACTTAACAGTATGTGCATCAACTACTCCACTTCATAGTTTGGCTGAATGTCTACAATCTCACGTAGTACCGAGGTAGCAAAAGCTCCTGCTGGCAAGATGAACTGGAGATTTAGCGTAGAGTCAGAAGCCTTCCAGCGCATCTGTTGTGGTTGCAGATTTATGGCACGTCGCTCTTGTTTAAGGCCAAGTTCTGCCAAGCACTCACTCACCTTGTGATGTTGTGTGGCGAGCTTATGTTCGAATGCTAAAGCTTGGCCACTGGATGCCAAGTCACCCTTACCCCACAGCGGCGCAGACAGCTGAATGTCACCCGTTTGCAAACGTTGGTTAATCTGCTCGTCAAGCTGCTCTGCACAGAAAAAACTCGCACTGCCGTGTAATATCATTACATCACCGGGCATAGCTTGGTTATACAAACCATCGGCTATGCGTTGACTGAGGTATTCGTTAAATAACCAAGAACGCATGGCTGAAATCGCCATTGAACGTTTATTGCGATTACGGATGACCTCACCGTCGAGCATTTTTTCTGCCAAGACTAAGTTGCCACCACGAGGATCATAACGACTATCACCAAAACGTTGGCTGCCGTAATAGTTGGGTACACCTTGTTGTGCAACACATTGTAAGCGACTTTCTAGTTCGTCAATGCTGCTTAGTTCGCGCACAGTGATGTCAAAAACATTGCCTTTTAATACGCCAGTGCGTAATTTTTTATCATGACGCACCGCCTTTAATACTTCGGCCCCAGCTAGATCTAGATTCTGCCAGTCAAATTCTGCTTTACCGGGTTTATGCACACTGAGCCACTGTTCGGTCACGGCGTATTTATCTTTACGCCCCGCATACGTTACGCTGCTGGCTGGAACGCGAGCGAATTTGGCAATTTGCTCCGCTAAATAGGCGGTATTCAAGCCCTCTTTACGCACCCATAAATAAATGTGCTCACCCTGACCACTTGGTTCATAACCAAGGATCTCAGTGACTTTGAAATCGCTTAAGTGCTGTTTCAATCTGCCTGTGGCAGCAGGTTGGGGATGCAAATAGGCCCAATGCGAAGTTTGCATTAATCCGCCTCGCCTTGGGATTGCAACAAAACAACCGCATAAGCAGCTATTCCTTCTTTACGGCCGGCAAAACCCAAGGTTTCAGTGGTCGTGGCTTTCACATTCACTTGGCTTACAGCTACCCCAAGTTCATCGGCAATATTTTTCACCATGGCTGCAATGTGCGGTGCCATTTTAGGGGCTTGTGCAACAATGGTGATATCTAAATTTCCTAGCACAAAACCCATAGCCACGGCTTGCTGATAAACCGAACGCAACAATAAGCGACTGTCAATGCCGGCGAAACTTGCATCTGTATCGGGAAAATGGCGGCCAATATCGCCCTTACCTAAGGCACCAAGGATGGCATCACACAGAGCATGTAAAGCAACATCACCATCGGAGTGGGCAAGTAAGCCTTGGGGGTAGTTGATACGTTCACCACAAATAGTGATAGGGCCTTCACCACCAAACTTGTGAACATCATAACCATGACCAATACGCATTTTCATAAGGCTGTCTTTCCTGTTGCCAAGGCTTGCTGTAAATAAAATTCAGCAAGTAATAAATCTTCTGGTTGAGTCACTTTGATATTCGACGCACTGCCAAGTACTAATTTTACTGTGCCCCCGGCATATTCAATGGCGGATGCTTCGTCAGTGACGGCAACTTGTTTAGCCTTGGCTTTGATCATTGCCGCTTTAAGTTCAGCAAGGGGAAAAAATTGAGGCGTCAAAGCGTGCCATAAGTTTTCTCTGGATTCGGTTTTTAAAACACGTTGATCCGCATGTGCACGTTTCATGGTATCGCGCACCGGGGCGGCTAAAATACCGCCAACGTGCCCCGTTTGTGCCAGACTCAGCAGATTGTTTAAGTCATCTAGCGCCAAACACGGACGCGCAGCATCATGCACAAGCACCCATTGCTGGCCGGGTTCAACCCGTTGCAAGCCTGCCATCACAGAATCACTGCGCTCTGCTCCCCCAACCACGGTAGTGAGCCAAGGCTGCTGGGCGATGCTTAAACTGGCAAACGTCTCATCTTCTGGGTGCAACACCACAATGACTTGGCCAATCTGCTTATGCCGTTTCAAGGCCATGATGCTATGTTCAATTAAGGTCAGACCGGCTAACGATAAATACTGCTTAGGGCAAGAGGCAGCCATACGCTTGCCAATCCCAGCTGCCGGTACAACGGCGGTATAAGTGGAATTAAAAGGCATGAGTCATTAATTTTCAGTGGGTAGAATGCGATAAAAGGTTTCGCCTTCTTTGATTAAACCTAATTCGTTTCGGGCCCTTTCTTCGGCCGCATCTAAACCAATTTTTAAGTCATCAATATCAGCTTTGAGTAAACTGTTGCGTTGCTCTAGGTTAGCGTTTTGAATAGTTTGTTCTTCCACTTCCTTTTGCATCGTCAGGTAGTCTGGCACACTGTTTTTGCCGAACCATAAACGATATTGCAACGAGGCTAACAAACACAGTAATACTATGTTTAACCATCTCACTTGTTTGTCCTCCTCGTCGGCTACTTTGCGGCTATTATGCCGAGCTTTTTAGCATTGCTCCAGTGAAACGCGGCCTCTAGTTGATTGAAAGCACAATTTACCTTGATGTTGAGGCGCAATTGCCAATTTTATGCTGGGATTAACCGGATAAAACCCCACTGTTGCATCCTGGTGCCGGTATAATTTGCGGTGAGTTTATTGTCGGTCTAAGCTACTCGCAAGTTGGCATTGTTTGCTGCGGTAAAACGTGGTTGTATACGGGGTATCATTGTATTTCCCTCCATTTTCATGCACTTATCACCAAATAAGTTGTCGCCCTCGTGTGACATCGGCCAGGATTCGATAAAATGAAAGTCGTGTTCAGCCTACTCTTGCTGATCTTGTATCTGAGTGCGGCTTTTTCATGGGCACAAAATACAGACAATCTATCTTCGGTTGAAGCTCTCATAACGCTGAGCGACGAAGAACAACGTTGGGTTGCGGAAAACCCCGTGTTGATGGTGGCAGGCACGCGTGATTGGCCACCCTACGAGTATGAATCAGAACAAGGTGAGTATCGCGGCATTGCCGCTGAAATTTTGGCTAGGGTGTGCGAAAAAGTGGGGCTTAAACCTCGCGTCAGCTTGGACAGATGGGAAAACTTGTTACCTAAATTGCAGCGTGGTGAGCTCCAAATTGCCCCCGCCATGACACCCTCTACTCAGCGCCAACAAGACTTTGTTTTTAGCTCAGCGTATTTAAGCAGCCACATTGGTATTTTTGTCGCGGCAAACGATAAGCGTGAGCTCAACATGACTAATCTTGATGGACTTAGGCTGGTGTTAACCCGCGGCCACTACCTTGCCACAGAATTACCCAAACGCTTCAAAAATATCAAGTATGTCGAAGTGAACGAGCCACTAGACGGCTTATCAGCAATATCCTTAGGGCGTGCAGATGCGTTTATTGGCAATCAGGGCGTGGTTGAATACCTGAGTAACCGCTACTTTCCTGGTGATATTCGACTGGCTGGCTTTTATGAGCGGGCACCGGTAGAACTCGCTTTTGGGCTCAGCAAAAAAGCCGACAATACAATCTTGTTAGGCCTATTACAGAAAGGTTTAGACAGCCTCTCTCCTCGGACTATCGATGATATAAAAAACCGCTATTTGCAAGACGGTGGAGAAGCCTACGCTGGGGATATCACCTTAACGGCCAAAGAACGTGATTGGCTAAATGAACACCCAGAAATTCGTTTGGGCATCGACCCTGCTTGGTTGCCTTTCGAGGCCGTCAACCAACAAAATCAGTATATTGGCATCACATCTGAATTTGTTGGCTGGCTAAACCGACGCTTACAGGTCAACATGCTACCTCGCACAGGTTTAACGTGGGTGGAGACCCTACAAGCCTATGAGTCTGGTGAAATTGACGTATTACCCGGCATTACACCAACCGAGACACGACGCAACAAATTTCTCTTTTCACAGCCCTACTTAAGCATTCCCATGGTGTTGGTAAGTCGTGAAGAAGAGGAGCTCGTCGCTGGTCTTCAAGACCTCCAGGGAAAAACCGTGGCCGTGGTCGCCAATTACGCGTCGATGGAGTATCTGCAGCGCGATTTCCCGTTAATCACCTTGCAAACTTATGGCACCTTAGAAGAAGCCCTTAAAGCAGTGAGCGCGGGGCAGGCAGATGCTGTGTTTGATACCTTGGCAGCGGCCACCTACAACATTCGTTCGTTTGGCATCAACAATTTGAAGGTAGCCAGCTCTACATCCTATCAATTCAACTTGGCATTTGGAGTCAGAAAGGATTGGCCAGAGTTACTGAGCATCATCAATAAAGCCTTGCTCAAACTGCCCCAATCGACACGTCAATCATTTTATGACCGTTGGGTCAATGTGCGCACCGAGCAGACCACAGACTGGACCACAGTGTGGCGCTATGTCTTGGTTTTTTTAGTGCCCTCCTTGCTCATTTTGATATTGATTGCCCGTAATAATCGCAAACTCAGTGCAGAGGTGATTGAACGAAAACGCATTGAAGATGTGTTGTTGTCCATCAAATGGGAATTGCAGCATATCTTTGACAGTGCTCAGGTTGGCATTGTGCTGCAACGCCAACATCATGTGTTTGAACGTTGTAATGAAAATTTTGCCACTATGTTGGGTTACCGCTCTCCCAAGGAGTTAATTGGGCAATCCATGGTGCGAGTGTTTCGCTCAGAGGAAGATTTTCAGCAATTTGTTACTCAGGTTAAAGCCGATCTATTAACCGGCAAACGGATCTTGCTTGATCATCAATTGATGACAACAACGGGTGACAGTTTATGGTGTTCAATTTCTGCCAAGGCAATGGATAAGTCTATTCCCCCAGATCTCGAAAAAGGTGTGCTGTGGGTTATCGATGACATCAGTGAGCGCAAGCTTGCCGAGCAACTTAAACAGGATCAAATCCTGTTCATGTCTGCACTCATCGATACCATTCCTAATCCCATATTTATCAAAGATCCAAACGGCAGATTTACCGGCTGCAACAAGGCGTATGAAGCAGCCTTTGGTGTGTCAGGGCAAGAGCTCATCGGTAAAACTGTGCTCGATTTAGCCTATTTGTCTGTAGCAGACAAAATACGCTATCACGAAGAAGACATGGAACTACTGCGCAGTGGTGGCGCTAAGCACCATGAATTTCCCCTTACCTTTGCGGATGGTCGCCCTCACCATGTGTTGTACTGGGTGACAGCGTTTAAACTATCGAGTGGTCAGCCGGGCGGTTTGCTTGGTGTGCTTGTGGATATCACTGAACTCAAAGAAGCCCGGGCTCGAGCTGAACAAGCCACTCAAGCAAAATCAGATTTTTTGGCGAATATGAGTCACGAAATTCGTACCCCAATGAATGCCATCTTAGGCATGACGCATCTCGCTTTGTGCACCGAGTTAAGCGTCAAACAACAAGACTACCTGCAAAAAATCGATGATTCTGCAAAAGCCCTGTTACATATCATCAACGACATTCTCGATTTCTCAAAAATTGAAGCGGGCCAAATGGCCATCGAAAGTGTGCCATTTCGCATTGAGACCGTGTTGGAAAATATGGCCAATATCATCCAGCTCAGTGTTGACAAGAAAGGCTTGGAACTGCTGTTCCACATCAATCGTGATGTGCCCTTGACTGCAATAGGCGACCCCTTAAGGCTTGGGCAAATTCTGCTTAATCTGGTGAGCAACGCTGTGAAATTCACCGAACATGGCGAGGTGATCGTTAAGGTTGAGTTTATGCGTCACGTCGACCAGCAAGCCGAATTAAAATTTGCCGTCATCGACACCGGTATAGGCTTGTCTGAAGAACAACAGTCACGCCTGTTTCAATCTTTTTCTCAAGCCGATGCCTCCACCACACGCCGTTATGGTGGCACTGGATTGGGGCTGGCTATTTGTAAAAAACTGGCCAATTTAATGGGCGGAGAAATTGGCGTAAATAGTCAATTAGGTCAAGGCTCTCAGTTTTGGTTTACCATTAAACTGGCCTTACCCAAACAAACCGCAGAGATCAAAAAATTCGCCGATGACTTCGCCAACATGCCAGTCCTGGTGGTGGATGATAACGCAGCCTGTCGAGCAATTTTATGTGAAAGTCTGCGTCATTTTGGTTGCAAGCCCACGGCAGTCAATAGCGGAGAAGCCGCCATTGAACTGTTGCAAACCAGTCAGCATACACACTTTGAGTTGGTATTAATGGATTGGCAAATGCCCGGTTTAGATGGCATCAGTACCAGCCAAAAAATTAACCAACAAGCCAGACAAAAAGTAATACCAAAAATCATCATGGTCAGCGCTCATCGCCGCGAAGAACTGACGGAGCAAGCCAAGCAAGTGGGTATTAATGCATTTTTGTCCAAGCCGGTAAATCCTTCATTATTGTTTGACACCATGATGGCCGCTTTTCATGGTGGTGATGACGCACAAACATCCGAAAAACGTGCCATATCACCAACACTTCGCCCGCAACAACTGCAGGGATATAGTGTATTGCTGGTGGAAGATAACGTGATCAACCAACAAGTGGCTGCTGAGTTACTTGCTCAGGTTGGATTGCAAGTGATCATCGCTAACCATGGCGCAGAAGCCTTAGAAAAACTGCGGACAGAATCTGTTGATACAGTGTTGATGGATATTCAAATGCCAGTCATGGATGGCTTCGAGGCAACCAAAAAAATTCGCACCGAGTCCCAGTGGGCAGATTTACCGATTATTGCCATGACAGCAAATGTCATGCCCCAAGACAAACAACGCTGTATTGAGGTGGGCATGAATGCCCATGTCAACAAACCCATCGATCCCGATCAGTTGTTTGCACAGTTGGCGGCAGCTTTAGGTCTCGACAAATTCACCACTGTGTCACAAGAGACCGAGGCACACCCCTCGGCATTACCCGATATTGCTGGCATTGACCTCAATCAAGGTTTGCGTCGTGTTGCTGGAAACAGCCAAACCTACATGGCTATACTTGAAAAAATACTGATGGCTGAAGAGAAGGCAGAAGAGGCCTTGCTTTTGCCTTATCGTGCAAACGAATCCGAAACCTTGCGTTTTAACGTACATAAACTCAAAGGTGGCATGGGTAATATTGGTGCCGTGACACTCTGCTCCTTGCTTGACGATATTGAAACCATACTCAGTGCCTCAGAACCTGATCAAACATGGCCAGAGGAAAATCAGATTTTAACTGCCGTAGATGAGATTACGCGGGTCAAACACGGTATTCAGCAAGCACTGACGTGGTTCGCTGAGCATCTGCCCAGCACAGTTAGTGAGGTGAATGTGCTGGCAAATTACAGCGATATTCTCGCTAGGCTAACCCAGCAGATTGATGATTATGACGTAGAAGCGCGCGATACCTGCGCGCAATTGATGCAAAACAAGGGTCTTGTCCAGCACGCCTCATTGCTTAAGACTATGTTTAATGCCTTAGACGACTACGACTACGAAAAAGCCAATGAACTAGTGCAGCGTCTGATCGAGGCTGTGGGAGCTTAGGGAGTGAATACATTGAGTGCACGTAAAGTTGTATTAGCGGTGGATGATACACCAGCAAATATTGACGTAGTGAAAGAAGTATTGGCGGGTGATTATCAAGTGCAAGCGGCAATAAATGGTCCGCTTGCCTTAAAAATTATCGCTAAACACAAACCAGACTTGATTTTGTTGGATGTAATGATGCCGGGCATGGACGGCTTTGAAGTCTGTAGCCTACTCAAACAAGATCCACTTACCCGTGATATCCCCATCATTTTTTTAACTGCCAAAGCCGAGATCCAAGATGAAGCCAAAGGTTTGGCCCTTGGTGCAGTGGATTACATCACCAAACCCATCAGCCCGCCGATTTTGCGGGAACGTGTGAAAAACCACTTAACCCTAAACGCCGCCAGAGAATTACTGGAAGCACAGAACCAAGTGCTGGAACGCAAGATTATTGAACGAACTCGGCAGATGGCGGAACTGCAAGATGTGGCCATGGTATCCATGGGTGCATTAGCTGAAGCTCGCGATCCAGAAACCGGCAACCACATTCGCCGAACGCAAAATTACGTAAAACTACTGGCGACGCATCTTAGCCAACTGCCGCAATATCAAGAATTTCTCAACCCTGAAAACATCACCATGTTGTTTAAATCCGCTCCCTTACATGACATTGGTAAAGTAGGCATTCCCGATCATATTTTGCTTAAACCGGGCGAGTTAGATGAGGCTGAATTTACCATCATGAAACGTCACGCAGAGTTTGGCCACAAAGCCATAAACGCGGCGATCAATACCATGCAAGACAGCAACAACTTTCTGCGCTTTGCCCAAGAGATTGCCTTTGGTCACCATGAAAAATGGGACGGCAGTGGCTATCCACAGGGATTATCTGGTGATGTAATTCCTATTTCAGCGCGGCTTATGGCGATTGCCGATGTGTATGACGCACTGATCAGCCGCCGCGTGTATAAACCACCCTTTCCTCACGAAAAAGCCGTGCAAATGATCCGCGAAGGCCGAGGCACACACTTTGATCCCATCATGGTTGATGTGTTTTTACAGATCACTGATGAGTTTCATGAGATTGCGATGCGTTACGCTGACTTAGAAAAAGCGGTGACTGAAGCAGTGAAACTGCCCAGTGAACGAGAGTAAGGCAGTGTTAAAGGTGTAGAACAAAAACTTTCAATCGCTTAAGTAACAGCGTTACAGTAACAAACATATCATCAAAGGACGACTCACCATGGGCATTCGCACAAAAATTGCGGAAAACAATATAGAACTGGACGCGTGTTATAAACTGCGCCACAAGGTGTTTGCCGAACTGGAGGGATCGTATGCTATCCAAGCAGATGGCCGAATTATCGACCGTTTTGATGCCTTTACGAATTCTGTTACTTTTTTTGCTGCTGAAGGTGAACGAGTGGTTGGCACCATCCGATTAACATTGCAGGACAACTGTGTTGGTATCCCTGCTGATGATTTTTTTGATTTTACACCCTATTTGCAGGGCGAAATAGGCACACTGGCCAATGTCGGACAACTGGTTGTTGATCCAGACAGTCGGGGGCAGTTGCGCATCACCAACGGGCTCTTTATGTTGATGTATTACTGGGCCAACGACAAAAACGTCACGCATGTGGTCGCACCGTTTAATCCTGCACTAACCAAGTCAATGCAGCGCATTGGTTTTAGCAAAGCAGGGGAGGTGGTGACATCCCATCATCACAATCTCGCCATTCAACCCATGGTGCTCAATCTGCACGAGATCCGCGAAAGCTTCATTAATTTTGTTGCCCAACAAGATATCTTCAATTTTATGGAACCCTATTGCCGCGAATATTTTCGTGCCGGCGAGGTGATCATTCATAAAGGTGATATGGGTGAAGATGCTTATTTCATTGTCGATGGTTCAGTATCCGTTTGTTTAGGTCACAAGCAACAAAATCAGGTGGTTGAACTTGAACGAGGTGAAGTGTTTGGCGAATTAGCCCTACTTGTGGATGTGCCGCGTACCGCAGATATTGTGGCGATATCTGATGTTGCATTAGTGGTGCTCAGTCGCACCCAATTTTTGAGTTGTGTCAAAAACAACCCTGAAAACGCCCATTTCATCTTACAAACACTGGGTAAGCGTTTGGCCAAAGCGATGAACCCCTAAGACTGTGACGCATGCACTACTGGAACACCTAGCAAGTTAGTGCAGTAAGATTATGGGTATGTATGCCAAAGTTACATGGACAACCCCAGCTTAGGTCTGTGACTAACTACCAAACACCTTGCCTTTGAATTTGTCTTTTACCTTGTCTTTGAGGGCCTCTTTTTTGTCATCGACCACACTGTTGAGCTTTTCATTTAATAACGTGTCGAGTCCGCTAACATTGCCATCTGCCAGTTTTTCCCACTCAAGCCATTCATTGATCTGCCCTTGTTGATCCCCTAACAGACTGTGCATTTGAGCATCCAGTTTGACTTTGAGTTCATCCAATTTACCTTGCTGATCAGCACTGATATTGCTGATTAATGCACTACCTAACTGCTTGTTGAGATCGGAACTAAAACTCAGGTCAAGGTCGCCCACTTTGCCGCTCACCTGACTATCAAGTTTGAGTTGAGTGAGTTGACTCAAGGTTTTGGCAATAATATTGGTCATTTTATTACTGCCTGTGGCCTGCATGGATAATTGAGCCAGATTCAATACGCCGTCACCACTGACTTGGTTGGCCGACACTTTCACTTTGCCGTGGCTAGAGAGCAGCGCGCTTTGCAAGGTGGCATTCAGTTTTTCCCCCCGCGGCCAGCAAAGCCGCTGGATCTTTGGTATCCGTCGCCTTTAACTCGGCCACTTGCTGTTGATAAGCCGCGAGTTTGTCTTTACTGGGCAAGGCCTCATATTGTTTCGCGAGGCTGCTCTTGTGGCGTGCATAAGCCGCTTCTGCCTCTGCCATTGCCTGGGTGGTTTTAAGGGGGGAATTAGCCAAAATTTCATCTACGCTTGGCAAGGAAGCCGGATTAGGAAAAAAGCGCGAACCTTGCTCCGTGGCGTCATTCTTGTGACGATACACCTTACCTTCAGAAGCGCGGGGTGTAGCGAATTCTACGCCGGTAATAGCCAAGTTATCGATGATCACTTTGCGCAGCAGCAGTGGCGTTAATTCGATATTGGCTTTTATCTGTTGGGCTTGGGCTTGATTATTGCCAGGATTATCTGGGTCGGTGAGCTGCACGTTGTAAAAGGTCAGTCCAAAAGGAGAGAAGGTATGCGCTACAGAACCGACGTTAACTTCCGCCCCTGTGGCTGTTTCCACGCTTTTTTCAAAAGCTAGTTTTATCCAAAAATCTAAAAATACCAGACTGATGGTGGTGACTAAACCAACAATAAACACAAACGCCACTAAACCAGGCCAACGGATGATGTTTTTCATGTTTATTCTCCCATCGCTGCATACAAGCGATAAAAGCGACTGCCTTTTAAAAATTGCACCAGTTTAAGTTTGTTGACCCAGCTCATGACTTTCTCACGGTATTGCAGCACCAAGTATTTAGATAAGAACAATAAAATTGGTGAAAACGCCAAACCTACCATCAAACTACCCAAGGTGAGGGTATGGTAAAACTGAGTAAGGTGTCCAAAGGGGGTGCTATACATCGCCCGCCATAGGCCTTGCAGACTGTCTTGGCTTAATAGACTTTCACCAAGGGTTGCCATGGGCACAGCTAAGGGCACTGCTATCAAGGCAAACAGTGCCCAAGCCACCATGAAACTGGAAATATTGATGCGAAAAAATAATACAACAAACAACAACACAAGGCTGTGCAGGCCCAACCATGGCGTGATGCCCATGAGCATGCCCAAGGTAAAGCCAAAAGCCAACTGCTATGGGCTCGACGCTGAATTTAAGGCTTTTAATAGTGTTGCCAACATGCCCATCATTGACTCCTTTGTTGATTATTCGTTACCCAGTAAATCGGCCCTGACTACGTCATGCACAATCAGGGCGGCTATTGCCAACAGCAAGGTGCCTGACCCACGCAATTGCCACTTTTCCGCTGCTGGATGGGTGCGCAACCAGCGCCCCAATTGACCCGAAAGGGTGGCGACTAACACGTCAGAACAAAAGCCGATAAGGGTATAGAGCAGACCTAAAATCAAAAGTTGCACGGCAATCTGCCCCTGCTCGGGTTGCACAAACAGTGGTAAAAAAGCCACAAAAAACAAAGCAGTTTTAGGATTGGTGAGTTCAACCACTAAGCTCTGTTTGAAAATTTTTAGCATCGTCATGGGGGCGGGTAATACTTGTTGAGCGTGGCGGTGATTCGCCTGTATGAAATAGTGAAAACCAAGGTAGAGCAGGTACACAGCACCGACTATTTTAATCATCACATATAAAACCGGCGCCATTAGCAATAAGGTGGCTAAACCCAAGACACTGATAAGCACATAAATCAGTGAACCAAGCGCCATACCAGCGGCTGCCATGACACCGCTATGGCTGCCTTGTGCCATACAACGCGCCAAAATATATAAGTTGGATGGGCCAGGAGAAATACACAGCAAAAAAGCCGCAATACTAAAACTGATCAGCGTTTCCATAGTGGGCATGTTAACGGGTCCAATCAATAATAGAGAGTGCGTCGCAGGCGTCGGCCAAGGCATCAACAATATCAATCTGCCACGGCGTATTGATTAGGCTTTGTTTGTATACCTGCGCCCGGGCACGATTGGCAGGGTTGTTTAACACAATCACAATGTGTAAGCGTTCCACAAAGATTGACTCGGCTTTGGCCACCACAGCAAATTGTTGCACTTCACCGGTATCCAAGTTGACCTCATCCGCGGCTGAGAAATCGTAGATTAACTTGCCCAGTTTTCTGACGTTAGGCAAAAAAACCGGGTCCCTCATCAAACTAATGATGTCGTAAGGATCCGTCTCGCCGCGAAACTCGACATACACGACGTTCGACCTAAGGTGAATGTGGTAGCTCATGATAACAGTCGTTTTCAACTATGGCTTTACAGGGTGATTTAGAATAACCAAAAATGCCAAGCAATACTTATTTTTTTACAGCTAAGAACCTAAGGCCTCATGTCTTCGTCTTGCTTGTAAAGAGGAAAATAAATGCAACACGCTGAACAAGAAATGTGGGTGCTTTTAGCACAACAAGGTGATGAAAAAGCATTGCTGCAGTTGTATCAATGCTTTCAACCCGCCTTGTTGCAATTTGCTTTTCGTTTAACCCGTGAGCGCAGTAGTGCCCACGATGCGGTGCAAACAGCGTGGTTAAAAGTCTTGCAAAATTTGCGACGTTTAGAAGAACCCGCTGCCTTTAAAAGTTGGTTATATCGCGGCGTGCAATGGGCTGCAACGGATTGGCTTAGACAGCGTAACATCGAGGAAAGTCGTTTCAGTTCAACCCAAAGTGATGAGCTGAGCACCCAAGAGAAGCCAGTAAGCCACGGCCTAGATGCGCTGTTGCAGCAGTTACCTGCTGAAGAATACCAAGCACTGTATTTGTTTTATTACGCGCAACTGCAAGTTCGCGAAATTGCCTTAGTCCAAGCTGTACCGGTAGCAACGGTGAAAACACGTTTATTCCGTGGTCGAGCCAAATTAAAAAACCTGATGGAGAATGAAATATGAATATCGATGATAAAATTAGCCAAGCTTTGCAGGCAGAATCAGCCAATCTAGAAGCCTTGCTGCGTGATGACGGGGGGCTGTTCAGTCGTTTATTGCCCATTTATCGGGGCGGCATGAAACGTTGGGTATGGTTAGTTAATGCTATTGCAGTGGTGATGGCGGGTTTAATGTTTTGGTCAGCCTATGAATTTTTTACGGCGACTACGGGGGCTGAGCAAGGCTTTTGGGGAATTTGTTTGGTTGTCACCTTGCAACTGCAAACTGGTTTAAAAAACTGGCTATTTATGGAGATGAATCGCTCATCGTTGTTACAAGCCATTAAGCGTGTTGAGCTGCACATTACCCAAACACGCTAAAAATGCGGGGCTGGTTTACATCCAGTTGTCGTTACGGCGGCGTTTTTTCGGCAAGTAAGTGATGATAATGCCAAGAATTAAGCTGATGACGGCAACAATACCACCGCGTGTAAACCATTCAATTTGGGCACTTTGATCATGCTTTTCTAGCTCAGCGCTGAGGCGGCTATTAGTCGCTTCAGTGGCTGCAGCCTTACGCAATAACTCCGCGTTTTGCGAACTTAAATCCGCAATTTGTTGATTTAATAAATCATTGTCACTGCGCTGCTGTTGGATCACGGCATTGGCTTCTTTGATTTGCTGCTGTAAGCCGGGTACCAATTCACGCACACTGCGTACCTTACTGATGAATTCTGCCTCTACCCAACCAGTTCGTTGTTTGTCATCAATAATTTCGACAAAACCGGCATCGCGGTCTTCTTGCAACATGTTGACTTTGCTGCCCGCGATAACCGACCCTAAGATGCGATAATTCCGCCCAGGGCCAGCGTGTAAAAAGGTAAATAAATCATCAGAGATATACCTGACTTCACCTTCTTTATCATTAGGCTCTTGGGCAAACGCACACGAGCCCGCGAGCTGAGCGCCCAATACAAACATGAATAAAACAAAATAGCGGTGCATCATTCCAAAAACATCTCTCTTTAACATGCGCCAAATGGTATTGCCTGAGGTACCTAAAGGCAAGCCCGCATTGGCATATTAGCCAATCACTTTGTTTTTTACTTGAGGATCGGTTTGCAGTGCACGCTTTGACTGGTTAAGGTAGTGCTAGCAATTGTTGAATCCACCAAAGGCGTATTATGCCAAAAGAAGTGATTTATGCCTGAGCAAGAAATCGAACTTAAATTGCTCACCACCGCGCCGGCGGGCGCGATCATCGACAAACACCTACTGCCGCAGTTAAACGCTGAGGTTAAACACGATGTATTGCACTTAGCCAATTATTACTTTGATACACCACAACAAGATTTTCGTCAGCAGCGCATGGGACTGAGAGTGCGTGGTGAGCAGATCCTTGATCATCTTGCAGACGCTCAAGAACAAAACAAACTTGGGGTGGGGCACAATCAACTACGATTCGAACAAACCATAAAAACAGCCGGCCTTTCTTTTGCGGGCTTGGCGCAACGCCCAGAATACAATGTGGCATTGCCATACTCGGCTGATATCGCTGTTCCTCGACCAAATTTAGCCCTTTTTCCCAGTGACATATGGCCAGAGCGTGTTGATTTGCCAAGCTTGCAGCAGCAACTTGGATGTATTTTTTATACTCACTTTGTACGTCACCGTTATGCCTTGCAGTTTCATCACGGCAGCGCCATAGAGCTGGTCTGGGACAAAGGAGAGGTCGTTGCTGATGGCAAAACCGACGTTATCAGTGAGCTAGAGTTAGAATTAAAAGAAGGCAAGGTTGCCGATTTGTTTTGGCTGGCGCAGCAGCTGTTAACCTACATGCCACTGACCTTAGGTTCACTGAGTAAAGCCGCCCGCGGTTACGCCTTGCTGGCCACTGAACCACAAAAAACCATTTCAGCCAACAGCCAAGATCTCAAAGTTAAAGGGTCATTGTCCGCCACCAAACAGCTAACTAAATTGTTAAAAGCGTGGCAAAGCATTAACAATGAATTGGCCCTTGCAATTAACCTAAAGCAAATTCAACGTCATATTGAAGCCGTGCAGCTTATCTTAAACAATGTGTGCGAAGTGTTATCAATAGTAGACTCCAACGATACTTTGTGTGACGAATTAACAAACTTGGCAGAGGATTGGCAGGTATTTCTCAGTCGCCAGACTCAATCTGCTGTTTTACCCATGGACAATGACAAGCAAACGTTGATTAATAACAGCACCAAATATCAACTCAAAATCATGCAAACAAGCCTTGAATTGCCTGATTAATCGATGCGTTTAATCTATTTTTTGGGTTGTTGTTCGCGCCAAGAAGAGCGGATGCTTGAGTGGTAATTTTGCGCATTTGTATTGTCACAATACGGTGTCAAAACAGGTGGAGTCGATAAACGAACAAGGACATAACATGAAAGCATCTGATTTATTTGTCAAAGCATTGGAAGCCGAAGGGGTAGAGTATATCTTTGGTATTCCGGGGGAAGAAAACTTGGACTTGCTCGAATCATTGCGCGATTCAAGCATCAAATTAATCCTTACCCGACATGAACAAGGGGCGGGGTTTATGGCGGCCACTTATGGGCGCTTAACCGGCAAAGTAGGTGTGTGTTTATCGACTCTAGGTCCGGGAGCCACCAACCTCGTCACGCCAGCAGCCTATGCCCAACTCGGAGCCATGCCGATGTTGATGATCACTGGGCAAAAACCCGTCAAAACCAGTAAACAAGGGCGTTTTCAGGTGATTGATGTGGTAGACATGATGCGACCCATCACCAAATACACCACTCAGGTTGTCAGTGGCGACCGCATCCCTTCTGCTGTGCGCGAGGCCTTTCGTTTGGCACATCATGAGCGCCCCGGCGCGGCCCATATTGAATTACCTGAAGACATTGCAGCAGAAATGACCACTGCCCAGTTATTGCAAGCCAGCGTGGCGAGGCGCCCCATTGCCGAAGATAAAGCCATCAGCAAGGCTGTTGACATGATTCGCGCAGCGCGTCATCCCTTGTTATTAATTGGTGCGGCGGCGAATCGTAAACTCACCTCAAAAATGCTCAAAGAATTTGTTGATAAAACTGGTATACCTTATGTCACCACCCAAATGGGCAAGGGAGTATTGGATGAAAGTGATGCCTTGTTTATGGGCAATACCGCGCTGTCATCTGGGGACTTTGTACATCGCGCCATTGATAGTGCCGATCTGATTATCAATGTGGGCCATGATGTAGTGGAAAAACCGCCATTTTTTATGCAGCACGGCGGCCGTCAGGTCATCCACATCAATTTTGAACCTGCTGCGGTTGACCCGGTCTACTTTCCCCAGTTAGAGGTGATCGGGGACATTGCCAATAGCATTTGGCAACTCAAAGAGCAGCTTAAACCGTCAAGCAGTTGGGATTTTTCCTTCTTCAAAAAAGTCCAAACCGCCTACGTCAATCATCGTCAAGAAAGTGAAAATGATGATCGATTCCCGATGTTGCCAGAACGTTTTGTACGAGACATCCGCAAGGCCATGCCTAAGGATGGTATTGTGACCCTTGACAACGGCGTATATAAAATCTGGTTCGCTCGCAATTATCCGGCGGCCTTACCCAACACCTTGTTGCTGGACAATGCCTTGGCCACCATGGGAGCTGGTTTGCCTTCCGCCATGGCCGCAAAAATTGTCCACCCCAACAAACCAGTGATTACCGTATGTGGTGATGGCGGCTTTATGATGAATAGTCAGGAAATGGAGACATCCGTCAGGCTTAAGTTGCACATTGTGGTGATTATTTTACGCGATGATGCCTACGGCATGATCAAGTGGAAACAAGCTAACATGCAGTTTGCTAACTTTGGTCTGGATTACGGCAACCCGGATTTTGTCAAGTATGCTGAAAGTTATGGTGCAAAAGGCTGGCGCATTGCCTCTGCCGACGAATTGTTGCCCAGAGTACTCGCTTGTTTGGCTGAACCGGCGGTGCATTTAATTGACGTGCCGGTTGATTATTCTCTGAATGACCAAACACTTAATCATGCACTGCGTGAACGCAGTGCCAACCTATAACGTGCGGGAGATATCATGTTAGCCAAGGCTTATCCCTATTATCTGGCCAATAAGGCCGTTTATGCTAACCAAGACTTAGCAGTAACCAATAAATACACTAATGAGGTAGCAACCTACACCGCCATGGCCGACAGCAAGGTGATCGATGAAGCCATTGCCGCCGCTGAAGCAAGTCAGCCCCTGCTTAATAAAATGCGGCCCTACGAACGGCAAAAGCTACTTAACCACTGCGTGAAACGTTTTGAAGAACGTTTTGAAGAACTTGCCTATGCCCTGTGTATTGAAGCGGGTAAACCCATTAAAGATGCACGTGGTGAAGTCACACGGCTTATCGATACCTTTCGCATTGCTGCGGAAGAATCGGTACGCATGAAAGGTGAAGTATTAAATCTTGAGATTACACCTCGGGCGAAAGGCTATACCGGCATGTACAAACGGGTACCCATCGGGCCTTGTTCGTTTATCTCACCTTTTAACTTTCCCCTTAACTTAGCCGCACACAAGATTGCGCCGGCTTTGGCGGTGGGCTGTGCGTTTGTTTTAAAACCTGCCAGTCGTACACCACTTGGTGCCCTGATCATTGGCGAGATCTTAGCGGAAACAGATCTGCCCGCAGGTGCCTTTTCAATTTTACCCTGCAGTCGGGATGGTGCAGATTTATTTACCACCGATGAGCGGTTTAAATTGCTCAGTTTTACTGGCTCACCGCAAGTCGGTTGGGAACTCAAAGCCAAGGCGGGGAAAAAACCGGTGATCCTTGAGCTGGGTGGCAACGCTGCCTGTATTGTGGATGAAGGCACGGACTTAGATGACGCCATTGAACGCATTATTTTTGGCGCTTATTATCAAAGCGGACAAAGCTGCATCAGTGTGCAACGGATTCTGGTGCATGCATCGTTGTATGCCGAGTTTAAACAGCGTTACACCGACAAAGTTGCCAATTTAGTGCATGGTGATCCCTTAAACGAAGATACCTTTATTGGTCCGATGATTTCTGAATCGGAAGCCAAACGTTTGCATACATGGATTGATGAAGCGGTGGCTGGCGGAGCACGTTTATTGTGTGGCGGTCAACGTGAAGGGGCGATGTTACGTGCCACCTTGTTAGAAAATGTGGCCGGTGATGCCAAGGTCAACAGTGAAGAAGCCTTTGGTCCAGTGTCTATTATCAGCCCGTTTAAAGACTTTTCGACTGCGCTAAAAGAAGTGAACAATAGTCAATTTGGTTTGCAGGCTGGGATTTTCACCCGCGACATTTATAAGGCGCATCAAGCATGGGATGAGTTACACGTGGGTGGGGTTGTAATTGGCGATGTACCCAGTTGGCGTGTTGATAATATGCCCTATGGTGGCGTGAAAGAGAGTGGCTTGGGGCGCGAAGGCATTGTTTATGCCATGCAAGACATGACTGAATTACGCCTGATGGTGTTGCGAACCCCGCAATAACAACGAAGGGCGCTGATCTAACACAATGCTAGCTGCCCTTGATGGCGCAGCTAGCAAGGCAGTTTTGTGATCACAACAAATGACAACAGGAGAGCAACATGAAAAAGACCGGGATGATCGTTGGCCTCATCGTGATATTTATCGCAGGTGGGCTGTGGTACGTGTTAAGTGGTGCGGGCAATTTTATTCGTGGGCAAATTGAGCAGCAAGGCAGTTACTATTTAGCCACGCCGGTATCGGTTGCCGCCGTCGAATTGGCATTGACAGAAGGGCGCATGACCATCAGTGAACTAGTGGTGAAAAATCCAGCAGGTTTCAGTGACAATAACGCGTTTAGCTTAGATGCGGTTACCTTGGATTTGGGGGAGATTGTTTCTGAGCCTTATGTGGTGGAAAAAATCGAAGTGCTTTCACCTACTATCCTGTTTGAGATGGATGCCGATGGTCAAGGCAATCTATTAGCATTGAAAAACAGCATTGCCGCACAATTACCTAAGACTGAAACCACTGAGCCGACCCAAAAAGGCAGTAATCCTTTAGTTATTGTAGAAAAAGTGGTGGTCAGTCAGGTCAAGCTGATGCTCAATTTCGAAGCCTTACCCACAGGTGAGATCAACATCGACAAGAAAGCCTATGAGCTCACCATGCCTACCTTTACTGCTGGGCCAATTGGTGCACCCAATGGTTTACCAGCCGACAAAGTTGGCATGGCAATCGTTGACACGATACTTGTTCAAGTTAGTGCAGCAGCCAAAGCAGAACTTAAAAAACGTCTGGCGGATGAAGCCAAAAAGCAAATGGCCGACAAACTCGCAGAAGAAAAAGACAAACTATTAGACAAAGCCAGTGAAAAGTTAAAAGGCCTGTTTAACTAAAGTGTCTTGATGGTTGGGGACTACAATACGCTGCTGTGAACCTTCACCGACAGCGTGTTGGCCTCAACAATTAGCTTTTTGTGGCTTCGGTTCTAATTAATAACCAAACAACTGTGCTTGCCAGTTGACATATAGACGTCTATACGGCAAATTGCGCACATGAAAACGATAATTATAAGCACCACCGGCATGATGATTACCACCCTCTTTGAGGTGGTCGCTGGCTAGTGCACACGCATTAAATACCTAAAGCCCGCGAATCAAAGCGGGCTTTTTTGTTATTGGCGCTGTGAAAAAGGGCTACAGGACATAGTTTAAGTAAGGAGTAAGACATGAAGGTGTTGAAATTCGGTGGTTCGTCTCTCGCAGATGCGCAGCGCTATTTGATGGTCAATGACATTAGTATGGCCTGTCATGCTGAAGTGGGTGCAGCGGTGGTATTGTCCGCCCCCAAAGGCGTAACCAATGCTTTGTCACTTTTGTGTGAAGAAGCGGCCTTGGGTAAAGATTACGGTGAACTGTTTGCAAAATTGAATATGGTCTTATTTGGCATCCTCGATGAATTGCAAGAACGCTTGCCAGCCATTGACCAAGTTAAGTTAGCGGGCTATGTGCATGCCGTGTTGGATGAGTTAAATCAGAATCTTGAGGGTTTTGCCTTATTGCGCTGTGCTCCAGATTCCGTGGTGGCTAAAATTTTAAGCCTAGGTGAGTACATCAGTGTCAATATTTTCAGTGAAATCCTCACGGCGCTCGGTTGTGACAATGCCATTATTGATCCAGTTGATTACATATTAGCGGAAGGTGACTACCTAGACAGTATTGCCGATGTAAGCGCCAGTAAAGCGCGCTTTGCTGATGTGGACACCTCGGGTAAGGTATTTTTGATCATGCCGGGTTTTGTTGCTGTTAATGCAGATGGCGAAAAAGTCACCCTTGGACGCAACGGCTCCGACTACTCTGCCGCCATTTTAGCTGCGTGTATTGATGCCCAATGTTGTGAAATATGGACAGATGTCGACGGCGTATACAACGCTGACCCTAATCAGGTAGAAGGGGCGGTATTGCTCGACAAGTTGACCTATCAAGAAGCCATGGAACTTTCCTACTTTGGTGCCAAGGTGCTGCATCCTAAGACTATCGGGCCAGTCGCGCAGCACCATATTCCTTGCCTTATTCGCAATACCTTAAATCCAAGTGCCCCCGGTACCTTGATCAGCAATCAAGCCAGTACCCAATGGACCAGTGTTAAAGGGATCTCCCACCTCGATAACATGGCCATGTTTAACGTGGCAGGCCCGGGTATGAAAGGCATGGTGGGCATGGCCAGCCGCGTTTTTGGGGTCATGTCGAACGCCAATATTTCTATTTCCTTAATCACCCAGTCATCCTCTGAATACAGCATCAGTTTTTGTATTCATAGCAAAGATGCGGCCAGAGCATTGGCACTGTTAGAAGATTCGTTTGCGTTGGAATTGAGTAATCAATTATTAGACCCAATTGAAGTGCGTAACGATCTCGCCATCGTCACCTTGGTCGGTGATGGTATGCGTCACGCTAAAGGACTTGCAGCAAAGTTTTTTAGTTCGTTGGCTCAGGCGCGGGTGAACAATGTTGCCATTGCACAAGGTTCATCAGAGCGTTCGATTTCAACGGTGATCGAAAGCAGTAAAGCGAAAAAAGCGGTGAAAATCGTGCATCAGAATTTCTTTTCAAACGTGCATACTATTGATGTATTTTTAGTGGGTTGCGGTACGGTGGGCAAAGAGCTTATTACCCAAATAGCGCGCCAGCAAGAGGCCTTGTTAGGGCGCGATATTAGCCTCAATATTTACGGTATCGCCAACAGTCGCAAGTTGCTGTTGGCTAAAAATGCCATAGACCTGAGCAGTGATTGGCTCAGTGCTTTGCAAGCCAGTGAGGCCACCTTTGATTTGAGCACTTTGCAGCAATTTGTGCAGGATAACAGCTTGGTCAATCCGGTTATTGTCGACTGTACTAGCAGCGACGCCATTGCTGAACTTTATCCTCAGATGATGTTGGACGGCTTCCATGTAGTTACACCGAACAAAAAAGCCAATACTGCGAGCACCGCGTTTTATCAGAAACTGCGGGCGACAGCGCAGCAGACCAATCGTCAATTTTTATATGAAACCACGGTAGGGGCGGGTTTGCCGGTCATCGACAATTTGCAGAAATTGATCTACGCCGGTGACGAACTTATTCGTTTTGAAGGCATCCTGTCTGGATCGTTGTCGTTTGTGTTTGGCAAGCTAGAAGAAGGCTTAAGCCTATCAGAAGCCACTGAGATAGCCAAGAAAAACGGCTTTACCGAGCCTGATCCACGCGAAGATTTAAGTGGTACCGATGTGGCTCGTAAATTACTGATTATGGCCCGAGAAGCCGATCTAAAATTAGAACTCAGTGACATTAAAATTGAACCGGTTATCCCAAGCTTTTTTGATAGTTCAGGCACTGTGGACGAATTTATGGCACGTCTGCCGCAACTTGATGACTATTTTGCTGACAAAGTGAAACAAGCTAAGCAACAAGGTAAAGTATTGCGTTATGTGGGTTCGATCAGCAAAGGTGTGTGTGTGGTGTCCATTGAAGCAGTGGGCAGCGAACATCCTTTGTACATGATCAAAGACGGTGAAAACGCCTTAGCCATTCACAGCCACTATTACCAGCCAATACCCTTTGTGATCCGCGGTTATGGCGCTGGTGCTGCAGTGACGGCCGCAGGTGTATTTGCCGATGTATTAAGAACGATGCCATGGAAGCAAAACTACTGATGAGCCATGATCCTGTTAGTCCTATGTTGAGTGAACTGTCACTTACTGCCTTCGCGCCTGCCTCAATCGGCAATGTCAGCTTGGGCTTTGATTTGCTGGGTGCAGCCCTTAAACCTATTGATGGCAGTCCCTTGGGTGATGAAGTGGAAGTGCACAGTGCCAGCGTATTCAGTTTGCAGATTGCTGGCCGCTTCGCGCACAAATTGCCTGCCGACCCGCGCAAGAATATTGTCACCCAATGTTATCAGCATTTTATGACAGAACTAGGCAAGCAGGGCATAGTGGCAAGCAGTGTGCCCGCCGCTGCGCTGACCTTGCACAAACACCTACCCATTGGCAGTGGCTTAGGCTCAAGTGCTAGCTCTATCGTTGCTGCTTTTCATGGTTTAAATCAGTTTTACGCTCGAGTACTGGGGCGTATTCCCTTCGACGATAACGCTTTGTTACACATGATGGGTGAGTTAGAAGGCCAGATAAGTGGCTCGGTGCATTATGATAACGTTGCGCCCTGTTTTATGGGTGGCTTAACGCTGATGGCTGAACAACCGGGAACGATTGCCTTAGGGCTGCCCATGTTCAAACACTGGTATTGGGTGAGTTGTTATTCAGGTATTTCGGTGTCGACGGCGGCGGCGCGTGCTATTTTGCCCAAGCAGATAGCGATGGCAACCACCATTCAGTTTGGTCGCCAGTTAGCGGTGTTTATTGATGCCTTATACCGGCAGGATGAAAAATTAGCGGCACAGATGATGCGTGATGTGATCGCAGAACCATATCGCAAGTCGTTGTTGCCGTATTTCGACGAATCCCGCGCGTTTGCCGAGCAAAATGGTGCTTTAGCTTTTGGTATTTCTGGCTCTGGACCCTCGGTATTTGCGGTGTGTGAATCCGTCGAACAAGCTACACTTATCAATTCGTGGTTGGCCGAAAACTACATTCAAAACGAGCATGGTTTTAGCCATATTTGCCAGTTAGATCAACAAGGTGCCGTGGTGTATTAACGCAGTGTCACTGACCAAGCACAGGTCGAGACAAAACGAGAATTAAAAAGGGTAATAGAATTGGAACTAGTAAATTTAAAAGATGCATCTGATGTGGCCAGTTTTGCTGAAGCAGTCAAAAAAGGGCTAGGCAAAAATCAAGGCTTATATTTTCCCAAGCATATCGCAAGTTTTAGTGACATAGACGCCATCTTGGCGCTGCCTTTTGTAGAACGCAGCGTTGAAATTTTGCATAAATTAATTGGTGATGAACTGCCTAAAACTACTTTGGCCGGCATTGTTGAACGCGCCTTTGTTTTCCCTGCGCCAGTGGTCAAAGTCAGTGAGAATGTTTATAGCCTCGAACTCTATCATGGCCCCACCCTCGCGTTTAAAGACTTTGGTGGGCGGTTTATGGCGCAATGTTTGGTGGCATTAGCCAAAGGTCAACCCATTACCATTCTCACCGCCACATCTGGTGATACGGGGGCTGCCGTGGCTCATGCTTTTCATGGTTTGCCCAATATCAATGTGGTTATTCTGTTCCCCAAAGGCAAAATATCCATGTTACAAGAGAAGTTGTTCACCACCCTCGGTGACAATATTCACACCGTGGCCATTGAAGGCGATTTTGACGCTTGCCAGCAATTGGTCAAAACGGCTTTTGATGATGATGATGTGCGTGTGGGTTTACATTTAAATTCAGCAAACTCCATCAATATCAGTCGTTTAGCTGCGCAAGTGTGTTACTACTTTGAAGCGTTTGCGCAACTGAGTGA
Organism: Paraglaciecola sp.; assembly: GCA_009993955.1. GTDB lineage: Bacteria > Pseudomonadota > Gammaproteobacteria > Enterobacterales > Alteromonadaceae > Paraglaciecola. Next base: position 62,345 of record JAACSL010000014.1, on the reverse strand, counting down.
AGTCGAGCGGCAACACTTGGTGGTGTCTGTGCCAAGTGGTAATTTTGGTAATTTGACGGCTGGAATGATTGCTAAGGTGATGGGCTTGCCCATCCAGCATTTTGTCGCAGCAACTAACCTTAACGATACGGTGCCGCGTTATCTAAAAACCGGTGAGTGGGCACCCAAAGCAACCGTGGCCACTTTATCCAATGCCATGGACGTCAGCCAACCGAACAACTGGCCGCGTATTGAAGCTTTGATAGACCAGGGTTACTTGGCTAAGTCTGTACTATCCGGTGACACCATTGATGAGGAGTATACCCAAGTTGCCATGCGCCAACTGGCCCAGTTAGGGTATGTCAGTGAGCCCCATGCGGCCATCGCTTACAAAGCCTTGATCAGGAAACTTGAGCCACAGCAAACGGGTTTATTTTTGGGCACCGCGCATCCCGCTAAGTTCAGAGAAACCGTAGAAAATGTCTTGGGTCAACCTATCAGCTTGCCACAACCCTTGGTAGATTGTGCGGGCAAAGAAGGTTTGGCGGCAGAATTACCCAGTGATTACCAAGCTCTTAAATCCCACCTGTTTAAGATCCTCAGTTAACCAAGGTGTCGGGAAATTCATTGCGTTGGGCAGATGTATTGGCTGATGAAAAACAGCTACCCTATTTTCAACGTATCTTGCACACCGTGGCCAGTGAGCGTGCAGCGGGTAAGATAATTTATCCGCCTCAACGCGATGTATTTAATGCCTTTAAGTTGACGGAGTTAGGCGAAGTCAAGGTGGTTATTCTCGGCCAAGATCCCTATCACGGCGCGGGCCAAGCTCATGGCTTGTGTTTTTCCGTTTTGCCGGGCATCAAGCCACCGCCCTCGCTTGTTAATATTTATAAAGAGTTAGCCACAGATATTGTGGGGTTTACCCTACCCAAACACGGTTATTTGCTGGGGTGGGCTGAGCAGGGGGTGTTATTGCTCAATAGCGTATTAACTGTTGAGCAAGGCCAAGCCCACTCCCATGCAAAACTTGGCTGGGAAACGTTCACAGATAAAGTGATTGCGTTAATCAGCCAACATACTGAGGGGGTGGTGTTTTTGTTGTGGGGCAGCCATGCGCAGCGCAAGGGCGGGGTGATTGACCAACACAAACATCATGTGCTGCATGCGCCTCACCCCTCTCCCTTGTCTGCTCATCGTGGTTTTTTAGGTTGTCGACATTTTTCGACCTGCAATACCTTGCTCGAACAACAAGGCAAACAAGGCATAGACTGGCAGGTTTAGTGCTCCGCTAATTTTCAAAAATGAACGATGTACTCAATTGCAAACCATGCTGTGGCACTGGCCATGTTTTGTCATTGGCCATTTTGAAGCGTGGCAGGTGATAAGCACGCAAGGCAAAGTTTAGATAGTCACGATTGAATGGGCTAAGCGCTGCTTCATCAAAGTTCACGGCTACATCTCTGGCGGTACTGAAGCCGTCAAAATATCGGGATAAAAAGAGCTCAACGACAGGCTGGGTGCTAAATTCAAAGTTGGTGACCAAGCCTATTTCAGTGCATTGTATAGTCAAGTGTTGCTCCACCAGAAACTGGCCTGAGCGATCTTGTAATGGCTTGCTGAAAAAGTTTTTTGGCAGACAGAAGTTCATTGATATATCAAAACCTAAGTCCTGCTGTTGCAGACGAAAAGCTTTCCCTGGAGGATTAACTGCCGTCGCCCATTCCAGTACTTCAGCCTCAGTCTCTGCGCCGACGGAAACAATGGTGGCTTCCATAAAAATAAGACCACTCAAGTTTGAGGATTGCAGTGGCAAACTTAATGGCAGGGCAGAAAACTCGGTTAAGTTGTCGTCGAATTTCCCCGGAAACAGGCTTAAAACAGGCGCTGTTAAGGTTTCGCCGCGTCTTAATATGGGTTTAACTGGACCAAAAAAACTGACTAATCGGCGGCTTTCATCACATTTTTTATCCCACCCAACAGAGGTGGTTGAGGTGTTGATGATATTCAAGCTAAAGCCAAAACCAGTAATGCAATTATTGTCTTCATCGGCCACGACTTGAGCACTCGAATCTGCGCACACCCAATCAGTGCCATCAAACTGAGGAATTTGTCCTGCACGGCAGCTTAGGTCAGATAGTGGACCCGGTGCGCCAGTTGCACCACGCGCACCTGATTCACCTTTGTCTCCTTTCTCGCCTTTTTCTCCTTGCGGTCCGGGGGTAAGTTGTAACGTTTCTAAGCTTAGGCTGAGGTCGCTAAGCTGCTGTTGCTGCTCACCGACCTGCAAATTAAGCTCATCGAGGGCGAGATCAATGCTGTTGAGACGCAGTTCGTGACTCGCTAGTGAGGGGCGTTCAGCCGCCATCACACTGGCATTGAGACAAACAAGACTTAAAGTAAAAATAGATAAGGTTTTCATGATGGAACTCCGCAGCGAGTTGAGGAAAAGGCAAAGGCGAATAAAACGTGTTTTTTTTGTTGTGTGAGTGAGCAAATCAATGCCAAAAACATCAAAGGCAGTGCCGCCGGCGCAGGGACTGCAGCACTTGGCCCAGAGAGAGTGGCATACTGAATGTCATCAAGGGTAAATTCAAAAAAGCCGCAACATACACTGGCGAGGGTCGCACTCGAAAACCCCGCACTGTCTATCAGGCCGAGAAAAAATACATCCCCATCATCCCCTAATGTTTGCATGGGTATTTCTGCATTGCTGATCACTCCATTTCCTGCACTTAACGTGGCATCATCCGCAAAGCCCATGTCTCCGGGAGACGCGATGATGAACAGGCCAATCGCATGTATGGTGGTTGAGAATAATAATTCTATTGAGCTGCCAGAGATAAACGTTTGGCCCAAGGTGTCATTCAAACCTAGGGCGTTGGTGCCAGAAGTAGTGGCAAAGTTGTCACTGATTCCGGCATCTACAGCCAAACCGTTTTCATCCTCAAACATAAACTGCACATTCTCGAATGTCGCGGTATTGTTGAGCACGGTACCTGCACTAACGCTATCGAAATTGATGGTCTGGCTGGTCGCGCCACTGATGGCTGCGATAAACGCTGCTTGGTCAGTAAAACTTAATAAAGCTGCTGTGCTGTGGCCGGCCCAGCCACCCAACATGCCAAGCAAAAACAGACTGATATGCTGGGTTTTTTTTCGTGATTCAAAAAACATAGTGTTCTCCCTGTTTGTCCGTCGATGCAAACGTCGCGGTACACATCAACGGTATAGGAGAGTGTTTTCGTTCAGCAATCTCAGGCATTTGATTTAACTTGAATTAATTTGAATGACTTAAAAAACAAGAGGTTATAAAGTAACAATTTTAAACAACCAGCTTTTCTTGGCGTCGACACCGCCATCCTTGTCACCTGAGAACATCAACAATGCAAGTAAGTGCTTATAAGTTTGCTGATTTTGAATTGGATGTACCTAGCAAGTCGTTGCGCAAACAAGGACAGGTGATCCCCTTGGCTGAACGACAATTTAAGTTACTTTTACTTTTAGCCAGCGCCAGCCCCGCCTCACTGAGTAAAAAACAACTCGCCGAAGCCATTTGGGACGATGTGGTGGTGAGTGATTGGTCTTTGTTTCGATTGATTTCTGATACACGTCAGTTACTCGGGGACGATGGGGAAAGCCAACAAATTATTAAGACATCACGAGGCATTGGCTTTTGTATTGCGCCCGTGCAACATTGCGAGACCATGGGGACAGCAGATTCATTATCGATGCGTGCGCAAGCGGTGAAAAAATCACGACCTTGGTTTATTGCGGCAAGCGTTGTTGTATTGTGCAGCATGGTGTTTGGTGCTTGGCATTTTTTCGCCCAACGTGAGTTGCAGGCTGCCATCGGGCGAATCGCGCTATTTCAAGATAACACTTACACCGCGTTTAAAGCGCAGTTAGCTCGGCGCAATGAATTGGTCAGCATGCTGGAAAACCGTTTACAGATCGAACGCACACAACAGTTCGAAAAGTTTTTTGCACAATATTATCCGCAGATAACCGAGCAAGAGTTGTTTGTTTGTCAGCAAATCCGGGGCATCACCGCGAGCGGCTTATATAAAAACAATCAGGCTATTTTAGATGAATTGGATTCGCACCCAGCGATCTTGCAAGAAATTGAGCAGGCAAAAGCATTGCAGCAGCATTTAAATTTTTGGGTAAACAAATACCTCAGTGTGTTTTTGCAACGCGAAGACATGTGTTTGTTATATGTTGGTGTGGAAGACGGTGTGCCTTACCCCAGCGGCGTGGATCAAGAAGTGCAGACCTGGTTAGAGGCCCACAACTGATAAGCATGCGCAGCGAGAAACAACAGCAGGTTTTTAGACCTTTGGAAGACTGATGACGACCGCCGTACGCAAACGCTCTTTACCAAAGTAAGACATCGCGTAGAAATCTTGCTTGGCGATAGGGATATGCTGGCAATCAAGGGATTCCACATCCAAATCATCGGGATCGGGATCATGCACATACAAATAGTCATTATCAATTTCAGTGACGCAAACCCAATGCGGTGCTTTTTTGTCATCTAATTGATAAGTGGAAATTAAGCTGATCACACTGGCACCATCACGGATGTGCGCGTTTAAACCCTCGAGTGTTAAATCCGCACAGTGCACCGTTATGTCGGCTTGTTCAACTTGCTGGCGAAATTGATTTTCTACAGCTTGCATGATGTCTTTTTTGTGCTGACTTCTCACCCCACCAATAAACAAGGGACCCGTTAGATTCACATAGACCTGCACTGCAAAACCACGTTTGTAAGCAGCGAGCGCCAATCCAAAAGGATGGCAGCCTCCGTGCCCTGAGGTCATGTAGATGGTGGTGGCCTCACGCCAAATATCTAGCTCCAATTGCTGATTCAAGGCGATGCTGTCATCCAATTTCGCCATGGCCATCATCAAGGAGGAGGGGCCACAGGTAAATTCCGTTGTTTGTTGATACCACGGGTAGGGCGTGAGTTGTTGCAAAGATTGCAACTGGCGGATATTTTTTTGCATGCGCAGGGCGTCAATATTGCCCTCGTAATAGGCCTCGTAACTGCCAAAAATCTTATAACCCAAACCTTTATACAAGCTGATGGCGGTTTCATTGTTTTTCGCCACTTCAAGGCGAATAAACAGCTTGCCTTGTTCAAGGGTTTCTTCTTCTAAAGCCATCAATAGCTTTTTGCCAATGCCTAAACCACGGATGTCGCCGTCTACCGCGATGGAATATAAACGCGCCAGGTGAGTGCCCTTGCGCATGATCACCAAGCCATAGGCCACCACACGGTTGTCAAACAGGATGACTTGAAATACACAGTTGCTCGCTTTTAGCCAATGCTGGAAGCTACGTTTACTCAGGCGATCACCAGTAAAACAGCGTTGTTCTAATGCCATGAGCTGAGCCAAATCAGACATTTTGGCCTCGCGCACCAGCACATTTTGTTTTACATCTACCACTTGAGAGAGATGCTGATTTAAGGCATGCACCTTAACGTCCTCGGTATTCAAGGCGATCGGCAAATTCTTGCATGATCACACGATATAACTCGTCACCGAGGTATTTGTCTTCAATCTTACTATCTAGATTAGGGTTGTCGTTGACTTCGATACAATACACTTTGTCGTTAACTTGTTTTAAATCAACACCATATAAACCATTACCCACAATTTCACAGGCTTTAATGGCGGTGGTTAACACGGCACGCGGCACTTCAAAGGTGGGAATTGTCTCAAAATTACCCGCTGAATTGCGCTTTGAACCATGGTTATAAATTTGCCAGTGGTTGCGCGCCATAAAATAACGACAGGCGTAAATTGCACGACCATTCAGCACGCCAATCCGCCAGTCATATTCGGTGTACAAATATTCTTGCACCAAAACAAGGGCCGATTGTTTGAGCATGAGCTCTAGTTTAGCGGCCAGTTCTGCACGATCTTTGACTTTAAACACACCCAACGAAAACGAGCTTTCTGGCAACTTGAGCACGATGGGGTAGGCAAATTCAGCTTCTAAATTATCCAGAATGCTCGGATCAGATTTAGATACAAACTTAGTTTTTGGTGCCGAAATGTTGTGGTAACTGAAGGCGTCGTGCAAAAACACTTTATTACAGCAACGAAGGATGGAGTTCGGATCGTCCATCACAACTAAACCTTCTTTCTCACCTTTACGAGCCATTTCATAAGTATGGTGTTTGATCGAGGTGGTTTCACGGATGAACAAGGCGTCATACTGATATAACTGAGCACTTTGTGCAGCAGTGAACACTTCTGCGTCAATCCCTACTTTGCTGGCGGCCTTAATAAACAATTGGATGGCTTTTGCATCACTTGGTGGCGTTTTTTCATCAGGATTAACTAAAATTCCCATGTCCCAACGGGCACGTTTTCGCCCCGGAGGATTGCGCCACACCTTAACCGTAAAGTGTTGCAAGGCACCTGTGAATTGATCCCACTTATCGGCACTGATTTCATTAACGCCGATGGCACTGCAGACTAACTGAGTTTGATGTTGGTCACGCACCACGGAAAGCTTAAGAATAGGGGCTGGAAAACGTTCAAAAGCAAATTTGGCTAATTTACGCAGCGATTCTGTTTTGGTGTATCCGAAAAATACTAAAAAGTCTTTTTCTTCGGGACTTTCTATTAACGGAATTTGCGATTTGCCTAAGGGGATCTCTACCCACTCTTCATCTTTCGGCGGCATGAGAGACAAATCGTTAATGGTATTCACACTGGGCAACACTTTATGTTGACGTGCTTCGGCCAATAACGAGCAGTAGTAACCCTGACTCAGATATTTTTCTGTATCACATAAATTAATGATACGTATTTTGGGTTCCCCTACCTTGGGGTATTCGGCCAAGTACTGCTCAAAATTCACCACAGTTAAATCACTGTTTGGCAGGGTAATGGGGTGGTCAACAACAACTAAAGTTTTGTACATTTGTAGCCTTGCGGGTCGTAAAAAGGATGGATGCGTTTGTTTAGGATAAACATCATGCCAATATTACGCTGATAAATGTTGGCATTATGTAATCACCAACACAAAATTTTTTCATCTACACGTTCAATTTATTTCACTTTGCATTTACACTCAGTGTTTTAAAATCTTACTGTGTTAGTCACTTCGATAAATGTTATGGGTAAAGATAATCGCGTTAGTTTAGATGAGTTTGATGACGAAGACTTAGAAGTTTCATCAAAAGATAAAAAAGCTGCCAAGATCCGCGCTGAGCTCGAAAAGAAGCAGCGTGAGAAAAGACAGAAAAATATCGAGTCTAAAAACAAACATCTGACTGGCGAATAATAAACCAAGGGTTAACACAACCCAAGGTCGCTAAAAGTTTGTAGTTATACAAGTTGTTGAGGCGCATCTGCAGGAAACTAGCAGATGCGCCTTTTGTGTAAATGGCCAGAAAAACATTTTCTGCCATTACTTTAATATCGCGAAGAAAGCATGAAAACTGTTGCAATACTATTTGTGGGGTTATTGAGTTTTTCTTCGTATGCTGACGATAAACCGACAGCCGACGAAGCCTTGTTGAAAGAATTAAAGCAATTTTGTACAGAAATGGCCGAGGACGATGGCATCACTGCTGACAAACTAGCTGACTATTTGCTCACTTGTGTCAACCAAGAATTGGAGTCAGAAGGCTACGCCACCGTGACACAGCTGTAAGACTAAACCGCTCTGTATGAGTTGCTGAATGAAAACGCCGTTGTCCAAACGGCGTCTTTTTATTGAAATTGTGGGTCAATCAGGGTATGAATTCACTATCAAGTCAACAAAAAGCCCTATCTATGGACGTGCGTTTCCTCGTTACCTTTCTCGAAGTGGTCAAAACTCGACACTTTGGAAAGACGGCAGAAAATCTGTTTCTGACACCATCAGCAGTCAGTGCTCGGATTAAACAGCTCGAAGAGTATTTTAATAGTCCGCTCTTTATCCGCAATCGTAACAGTATTCAATTAACTGCCGCGGGACATAAGCTCGTGCCTTATGCCGAATCACTGGCAGTCACACTTAACGAAGCAGTAAAAGCCATCAATAATGTCAACGTTCAGCACATTGCCATTGCTGGCACACCTAACGCTTGGGAGCTGTATTTAAGTCATGCTCTTGGCGCAATTAGTGAGTATTTTCCCGCGTTATCTGTGCATGCAGACATCATGACAAATGAGCAATTATCCCGGCAATTACATAATCGCACCCTTGATCTGGCTGTGGTCAGTGAGCCGCTTAAATCTGACCAGATAATCATGCAACCACTGTTAAATGTCTGCTTGGCTTTGTACATGAATCAACTGGCCGATGACGAGGTGGACGATGTTGCCAAACGTTATATTAATCTTGAGTGGCACGCTAAAGCCCGTGAAGAAGTAGAGAGACATTTTCCGGGCACACGAGAAGCAAAATTTAACACCAGCTCCATTCGCATTGCCTTAGAACTGCTGCTTAATCAAGGCGGCATGGCTTTGCTGCCAGTGAGTATTGCTGAGCACTATGTGCAACAAGGACAACTGAGCAAAGTGAGTGTGTGTAAGGAGTTTCAATGCTCACTAAAATTAGCGTATCTGCATGAAGTGAATCACCCTGGTCTGAGTGAGTTCATTGATTTTTTATTGTCTATGCCAAAGCAAGAAACTTCATTAAAACTGATAGTCAATCAGCGTTGATTGCCACCTCAGCATCGTTTGTCAGCTCAAGCAAAATAAGGGATCATTAATGCGACTTATCTTACCGTTACATGCCTACGCGCTACTGCTACTTGTCTTTAGTGTCGTTGGTTGTCAAAGTGCACCAGAAAAGCCAGTGGCAAGCTTGCCTGAGGGGCAAGTCAGCCAACAACAAGTGTCGTCGTTGATGTCACATTTTGCTGAAAACTACCGCGCTTATAGTGCCTCAGAGCAAGAACTTGTTGCAGCGCAACAATTACAGGGCAAGTCCTTACTTATTTTATTTGGAGGCTGGTGTCACGACAGTCAGCGTGAGGTGCCCCGTTTATTAAAACTGTTAGATGAGGCACAGGTGTCCCTGGCCATGCTGCAATTGGTAGCGGTAAATCAGCAAAAACAAGATCCAGAAGGCCTGTCTCGGGTTTACCAATTGCGTTTCACGCCTACGTTTATTTTGTTTGACGGGGAAACTGAATTAGGCCGGATAGTAGAGCGTCCAACGCTGAGTTTGGGGGAAGACCTCGCTCATTTAGTCGCTATGTCATTAGCCACTAAATGAGTGTGCAGCATTTGATACAATTGTTGTAAGTCAGTGGGTTTACCTAACACCCCAGTTGCGCCAAGCTGGTGGTAAGACGATATATCCTGTTGATTGACATTGGCTGTCTGCATAATGATCGGCACCTCTACCCCCTGTTCACGCAGTTGTTGGGTGGCTGTTGTGCCATCCATTTCTGGCATCTGCACATCCATTAAGATCAAATCAGGCATAAACGTGGCATAGGCAGTTAAGGCCTCAAGCCCGTTGTTTGCGGTGCAGATGATGGCATTGGTTGGCGCTAACATCATCTGCAAAATTTCTTGGTTAATAAGATTATCTTCAACCAACAATATGCGTTTTGACCTTAAATCCGGTGCCTCTGTCAGTTCTGAAGTTGATTCACTGGCAGCGACATCGTTAGTTTGGGCTGGTTCAACACACACATAAAAATGAAAACTTGCTCCCTGACCTAACTGACTCTCCACCCACAGGTCTCCTCCCATTAACCTCACCAACTTGCGGCTGATATACAAACCTAAACCTGTTCCACCAAACAGTCGGGTGGTGGAGGCATCAGCCTGTTTAAACGGAGTAAATAAATGGTCAATTTGGGCGGGGCTAAGACCAATGCCTTGATCAATAACGCTAAAGTAGAGCCTCTGCTCATTATGCTCCTGTCGATAGTGTGCTTGCAGTGTGATGCTGCCTTTGGCGGTAAATTTGACTGCATTAGAGAGGAGGTTGTTTAAGATTTGGCTGAGTCGCAAACTATCACCGAGCCACTTGTTGCGCATTTCAGGCGCCAATTCAACCAACAAGTCTATGCCTTTTTGCGCGCAGTCAGGGGCAATTAACTCCAGGGTTTCATTAACCAGCTTGGCGGGAATAAAGTGAGTTTTTTCAATATCTAATCGTTCTGCCTCAATTTTTGATAAATCAAGAATGTCATTCAAAATGCGCAGCAGGTTTTGACCTGATTGCAGGGCGGTGTTCAGCATATTGGTATGTTTATCAAACGAGGCGTCTTGTTTAAGCAACTGTAAAATACCGAGTAAGCCATTCATTGGGGTGCGAATTTCGTGGCTCATGTTAGCCAAGAACTGTGATTTAAGTTGATCGGCGTCTTCAGCTTTGCTGCGTGCATGGTCAAGGTGCAGCATTTGTTGTTTAATTTTTTCGGCCATGACCATCAAGGCCCTGTTGATCTCTTCGAACTCAAGGTACTTGCTGTTGTGCTCAATGTCTGAGTAGTGGCCTTCGGCAATTTCCTTGCTTAATACCACCACATCTTCGATGGGTTTATTGAGTTTTTTGAACCACTGACGCAGGAAGAAAAAGCTCATGAGCAAGATGATGCCTAGGGCACTCAGGGTCAGGTACAAGGTTTGATAAATATTGGCGGTGTAGGCGGTCTTGGGGTAGTACGTCGCTATCGTTAATGGTTTGAGTTGACCATTATCCTGCAAGATTGTTTGTAGTTCGTGTTGCGCAACTAAAAATTCATCGGCTGGTTGCGGTGCTTCACCGAAGGTCAAATTAGTCGTTTGCAGAAGATACTGTCCGGCCGTTTTTGCATCTAGATTGTTTTGCTTAATTTCTTGTACCAATGCAATGGGATCAATAAACACCATCATCAAGGCACTGGACACCATGGGATTAATCAATGATTTTGTTGCCCGTTGCAATGGAACCACAAAAGCAAGTTGACCATGTTGCGCCATGGGTAAACTGTAGTTACCTAACCAAGCTGCCTCAAAGTAGTGTAACTCAGGCAATTTGCTCATGGTGCTGTGTTGTAAATTCCCTTGGATAAACTCAGTGAGTAGCTCTGAGCCTACTTTTAGGGCAGCAAACGGGAAGCCCGATAGGGTAAAACCCTGCTTGTCGACGATCAACACAGCCGTAACAGCAGAATGGCTCTGCGCAAATTGTTGTAAGGATTTGTCGGCGGCTTGTGCATACAAAATATTGGTGGCTAACTCCCCTAACGCTCGGTTTTGACTAAGCCCTGCAATGGCGTATTGATAAAATGAAAAGCGATTATCTAAAGACGACGCAAGGGCTTGATTATTCGATTGCAGGGCATCTTGTGTGGCCAGTGACTCAGAGCGCAAATTGATGAACAGAGAGTAGACAACAACGCCCACTAAAGGCACCAAAACAAACAGGACTATTTGCCGAAACAACAACTGGCTAAACGATACTTTTTTCACCCTAGTTGGCTCTCTGTCCATGACGATTAATCGATTCTTCTGCCAAATGCTGCATCAACTGGGTAGCTTGTTCTGCCGTGACTATTTCAGCGGCATACCGCCGAAAACCAATGCCCATCGCCTCCCAAACGATGGCCATTTCTTCACTAGTGGGTAAGGGAATCGACTGATTTAACTGTTCAATCAAGGTGTGTAATCGAGGATTACCAATCTGATCAAGCTCACGTAACAGTTTAGTATTCACCGGCAAGACCTGCATTTTTTGCCATAACAGGCGCTGCACCAATTCGCTCTGTAAGTACTCGATTAATCTAAGCAGTTGCGGGCGTTTTTCACCGTTTAAGGCGTTACCGGGAAAGGTCAGAACATGAGTCGAAAAATACGAACGCATAGGGTGATCTGCTATCATTGGCAAGGATGCCACACCTAGGTCTTCACCCAAGGCATCGCGAAGCGCACCTAACGACCAATCACCCGAGAGCAAATAGGCTGCTTGTCCAGCGTTGAAGGCGCTGATGGAACAGTGGTAGTCACAATTAGGATCAACTAAACCTTGTTTCGCCACTGAAGTATAAAACGCCAATGCTTGTTGCATGGCCGATGTATCTAACTGCACGGTATCTTCGCTAAGTGGTATCGATTGCATGGCTGTGATGAAGGGGATCAACCAATACATCTCGTTGTAACTCCAAGTAATTGCCCGTACATCGGCAGGCAACTGCTTAGCTTGCTGTTGTAACTCACGCCAAGTGCTTGCAGCATCACGCACTAGGCGTTTGTTGTAAAACAACAATAAATGATTGCCAGCAATAATGGGCACGCTGCGAAACTGGCCTTTTATCATGGCAGATTGTTTAAAAATAGGACTGGTTTGCTCACTGAGCAACTGAGGGGGGATTTCGCTGTACTGCAAAGACGCCAAACCAAGAAAATCAGCAGGCAGTATGGCTGCGTCGGGTAGGGTGACACTTTCACTACGTTGCAATAACTCTACTTTCAGTTCGCTGTTGTCAAAAAAACGTGTGTCTATGGCAATCCCAGTCTCTACTTCAAACTGTTTAACGATGTCGTGAATCGCTGGATTTTCGTGTCCAACTACAATGGAAAGCTTTTGGCTATTGCTGTCTTGCGCAGTGCAGACGCCAGCACTTAACAGACAGTATAAACCAAGCAAAATTCGCTGAAATAATGGTCTGTATGGGCGACTTAACTGCTTTGGTAGCACTGCTGAAACCACGACGCTAGTGATGAATAAACGTATCTTAACCTAAGCTCATCACGGCGCAAGTTTGTCTGCTGTGCTAATTTGTTCGGCGTAAGCAAATAAGGCAGGGCTGCCACCTGTGTGCCAAAATAAGACCCTGTCCTTGGTTGTAAAATAGCCGCGGTTGACCAAATCGATGAGACCGGCCATGGCACGTCCGGTATAAACGGGGTCAAGTAAAATTCCCTCTTTACGCGCCAATAACTCAATGGCGTGCTGCTCGGCGGCACCTAAGACTCCGTAACCTTCGGCAAAATAATCATCACACAGATTGACATCGTCTGAGCTAAAAAGTCTGTCTAAGCCCACCAGCTGAGCCGCTTGGTTAGCAAGCTCGACAATACGCTGTGCAAAGGGCAGGGCTCCTGATTCATCTTTGTCGATGTTGATGCCTAACAGGGTGTAGCGCTGGTTTAACAAGGCTTTACCCAGCATTAAGCCAGCATGGGTAGCGCCAGAACTTGAGGCAAAAACGATATGGGTGATAGGTGTATGTTCAATTTGTTGTTGCAATTCCACTAATGCATTGGCAAAACCTAAGCAGCCTAGGGCGTTTGAGCCGCCATATGGCACAACGTAGAGGGATAAACCCTGCTTGCTTAGCTTTTGTACCAAGGCGGGAATACCCTCACCCTTACGCAGTTCCCCTTGCCAATGAATGTGACTACCAAAAAGTTTATCTAACAGTAAATTGCCATTGGTATGTGCAGGCTCATCGCCCCCTAGCATTAAATGGCAGGGTAAACCCAACATCGCCGCCGCTGCTGCGGTTTGTCGGCAATGGTTAGACTGCACGGCACCAGCGGTAATCACACAATCACTGAGTTTGGCTTTTGCATCACCAAGCAAATATTCAAGTTTGCGCACCTTGTTGCCACCTAAAGCCAAACCACTCAAGTCATCGCGTTTTATGTAAATATCTGGGCGGTTGAGTAAAGCGCTTAAGCGACTTAAATGACTCAAAGGTGTCGGAAAAACACCCAAGGACAACCGTTCAACCGCCTGTAAAGCGGGCAATTTTTGCATGATTATACTCTACTCCTCATTGCCAAAAACCACGGCTACAATGGGTATAATAAACGTTCAACGCACACCTCAAGCTCGTGCATTATTGGCTTTGCCGCAGGTTTTTCTGGTGCAGGCGCAGGAGATCGGCAAAGATTTCTGGGTGGCTGAGCAGTGCCAGTTTTTCTTGATTATGCATCCATTCCAAGGCCTCGTCGGCATCATGTGCATCCGCTATTTTATAGGCCGCGCCCATTTGATTGATGGGAGGGTGGCCGCGTGCGGCTTTTGGTGCCGTTAATACCATAGAAAAGTGTTGTTCACGCAGTTGTTGTTCACTCAGTAAACGATGGATATTGATGTCGGCGACAACCTTAGCAAAGTGCGCAACATAGGATTCTCGCTTTTGCATCACCGCGTGTTCTGTTACTTCTTCAGGAATGTTCAGTAAACCCACAAAACGCAGTACCCGCGCTAGACCCTGACTACCACTTAAGGCAGACAGTGGAATGGCGAATACCAATCCCACTAAGGTAGGAGCAAGCCACAGTAACAGTGGTGGCGAGTAGTAGGATAAAACCAGGGTTATGCTGATACCGATCATGGTATGCCAGCTGTGCAGACGAAATAACTGTGCCCAAGGTAACCCGCTGTATTGACGTTGTTGTGCAGACCAGCCAGAGTCACGGCCACGAAATATATCAATGATGTGTTTACTGTGGATCAACATGAAGATCGGGGCATACAACACCGAAAAAAATAGTTCCACACAGGCCCCTAGTATTAGGCGAATAACGCCTAATGGTCGGCGCAACTCAGGGCTGAATATAGCCCTTACCAAACCTAATATTTTGGGGACTAATAGGATAGCCATGGTGATGACAAACAGCTGCACCATGCGCTGTGAGTCAAAGACCGGCCAGTGGGGAAATAAACTCATTTCGTCAGAAAAATATTCCACGTTGACGTAGTGAATTTGCACCGCCATCACAATACCAATCAAAATCAGGGCAAACCAGATGGGTGAGGCGAGGTAGCCCATAATACCAGTGAGCATGTGAAAACGATTTGGCCAACGTAAACCTCGTGCACGTAACACGGCCAAATGCTGAATATTGCCTTGTGCCCAACGTCTATCGCGTGTGGCGACATCCGATAAACTGGGTGGGCTTTCTTCCCATGAGCCTTTTAAATTAGGTAACATGCGCACCGACCATCCTGCACGGCGCATCAAGGCAGCTTCGACAAAATCGTGAGACAGAATATCGCCACTGAAGGGTTTTTTACCTCCTAAACTGGGTAAACCGGCGGTAGCGGCAAAGGCGCTCACGCGAATGATGGCATTGTGCCCCCAATAGTTACCATCATTACCCTGCCAAGCCGTAATGCCCTCAGCCACAATAGTTACCATCATTACCCTGCCAAGCCGTAATGCCCTCAGCCACAATGGGTCCGTATATTGATCCCGCAAACTGTTGCAAGCGCGCAAACAAAGTATCGCCCCTGTAAAGGCAAGGCAGGGTTTGCAGAATGCCGCTATTCGGATCAGTTTCCATTTCTGCCATGAGGGTGATCAAGGTCTCCGCCGACAATAAGCTGTCGGCATCTAAGATCAACATAAAGTCGTATTGCCCACCCCAGCGACTGACAAACTCGTGCACATTGCCGGCTTTTTTAGCGGTGTTGTGGTAACGACGGCGATACCATACCTGCATCTCCCCCGCTAATTCGCTTTGCAGTGCTTTCACCGCGGCTGTTTCTTTCACCCATAAATCAGCTTTGTTGGAATCAGAAATAATAAAAATTTCAAATTGTTGTCCCCAGCCTTTGGCCACCAAGGCTTTTGCCATACTCAACAAGGCTGCACACGTTTGACTGGCATCCTCATTATAAATGGGCATTAATAACACCGTTTTTTTGTGGCTTGTTGTGTGGCTACGCGACACCAAGGGTTTGGCCCTGAGCAAAAAGCCGGTGAGCGCGGCACAAGCGGCTAACGCAATCCAAATAAACGTGAGGGCAAACAAAACCACCATTACCCATTGCAAAACCGTCACGTCCACCTGTGACACAATCAACACCATCTGATAAGTGGCATAGCTGGTCATAGTTATGGCGCCGCCAAAGGTTAATAATCGTGCAAGGTAAGTGCGCCATGTTTGATTGGCAAAATATGCTTTGGGCTTACGGCTAAAATTTTGCGCTGGCATGGCCAATGGCTTCTCAGCGGGGGTGGCACCTTGACCCTGGTTTAACGTGTCCATCGGTACAACCATGTTTCACCCCAAGGTTTATTATTGCTGGTCAGTCCGACGCGAAGCTCAGCCATGTTTGCATCACCGGGGGCAAATTTTACCACCACTCGGCATTGGCCGCTTTGTGGCAATATTTTCACCACACTACCCACCATGTTGCCTGCGCTGGTACTGGCATTCACCAACAAGTTATTGGGAATATCAGGCCCCGAATAGTCCAATACAAATTCACGCACTTTTTCATCACTTAAACTTCGTCCTGAAGCACTGGCGACAATACGACCTGACTGGCCTTCCGTCGCCACTTGCATACCCCAGAAAATTTTGTACTGAAAACTGTATTCCTGCCCCTTGCGCAGTGGTGCCTTGGGTTGCCAAAAAGCGACAATGTTGTCGTGGATTTCTGCATTGGTGGGTATTTCAATGAGTTCAACATGACCGGGCCCCCAATCACCTATTGGTTCAACCCAAGCAGAAGCGCGTTTTTCGTAGTTGGCCTCCATGTCTTGAAAATCATGAAATTGTCGATGCCGTTGCAACAAACCAAAGCCTGAGGGTGCCGTATCGCTGAAGGCGGAAACTTGTAATTTTTTAGGATTGATCAACGGCCGCCAAATTTTTTCGCCATTGCTGCTGATAATAAATAAACCATCTGAGTCATGCACCGCGGGGCGAAAGTCATCAAAGCGCTGCCTGTCCATGGCGTTAAACAAAAACATGGAAGTAAGTGGTGCAATGCCAAATACTTCTATGCTGCGTCGTGGGTAAAACCGGCTGTTAACTTCAACAACAGTATTGTCGCCAGGGGTCGCCTTAAAGGTAAAGGCACCGGTCAGCGATTTACTCTCCATAATGGCGTGAATAACTAAAGTGGGTGAGCGTTCTTTGGTGCGCTCAATCCAAAATTCAGTGAAGACTGGAAATTCTTCGCCAGACGGCCGAGCCGTATTTATAGCCAGTCCACGCGCTGATAATCCGTACCAGTTATGCTTGCCAACTGCGCGAAAATAACTTCCACCCTGGAATACCATAAACTCATCCCACACATCGCTGTTATTGATGGGCGTCGTTACCTGAAAGCCAGAATAGCCACTGGCTTTGCTTTGTTTGGCGGCATCTAAGTCTTTGTCATAGTTGAATATTTCACTGGTATATAAGATGCGCCGCGATATGCCTCCTACCACTAAATTAAGCTTAACTGGGGTCTTGAATAAAAAACCCGGATGCATAGGAATGAGGCGAAATTGACGATCTTCTTTTGCCCAAATGGTGGCCGCACGTTGAAACTGAATTTTTTTATAGTCGTCGTAATTTAGCTGACTCAGCGGATTATCTGCTTCGATCTTTTGTTCAACAAAAGGTTTGCTTGCGAGTGTTTTGGCATGGTCTTCGAGCCATTGTCGATTAAAAGCATGGGTTGGGCGATCTTCTTCTGCTTGCAAGCATGGTGTGACGCTCAAACAAGTGAGGATGAGCACAGAATAAACAATCCTAAACGCGTTCAACGTAAAATTCCTTGGTAAAGAGTTCATCAAAATTATTTAAAAGCAGGAAGTGCGCCACATTCAAATTACTGATCCACAACAGTGATTGTACAGTGTTAATCAGGAAGCGGCGTTTGCCTAGGTCATTGGGGTATGTAGGATGGATATTTTTTACTTTCGTGTTGACTCAACACCAAGAACATCTGCCAGCCAGCGTGTTACCGTGATAACAGCGCGGTACTCACTGGCTTTGTGCATTAACTCAGTGTTATGAAAGTTTGTTCTTAAAATCCTCGTAGCTAAATTGGCGCACTAATTCAAAGTGTCCATCTTTGCGCAAAATGCCAATAGATGGATGCTCTACGCCATTAAAAAAAGTCGTTTTTACCATGGTGTAGTGGATCATATCTTCAAAAATAATCCGCTCACCAATTTGCAACTCATGGTCAAAGCTATACAAATCGATGGCATCACCAGTTAAGCAGGAGTTGCCACCAAAGCGATAGGTATAGGCTTTTTCGCCAGCCTTACCGGCGCCGCGCACAGCCGGTCTGTAGGGCATCTCAAGTACATCAGGCATATGAGCCGTAGCCGACATATCCACGATGGCAATACGATCGCGATTTTCAACAATATCCACCACTTCGCAAACCAAGGGGCCTGTCTGCCAAGCCACAGCTGAGCCGGGCTCGAGGATTACAGTCAGATGCGGGTGCCGTTGTTTAAACGCTTTTAATACAAGAATTAAGTGATCAACATCATAACCCGCTCGCGTCATCAAGTGGCCACCACCAAAATTGATCCACTTCAATTGGCCAAAGTACTGACCAAATTTTTGTTCCGTGGCCAAGATGGTGCGTTCAGTGGCATACGAGTCGCATTCACACAGGTTATGGATATGAAAGCCTTGCAAGCCACTTAAGTCTGCCCCTACTAAATCTTTGGCCAAAATACCAAAACGCGAACCCGGTGCACTGGGGTCATACAGTTCTGTTTCTGCCTCACGATGTTCCACATTCAAGCGAATACCTGGTGACACCGAAGAGGCTAATATTTGCTGTTTGTAACGTTGCCATTGTCCCAGACTGTTAAACGATATGTGGTCAGCAAGCTCAAGTAATTGATCAATATCTTGGGGCTTAAACGCAGGTGAAAAGGCGTGGACTTGTTTACCAATGGTCTCTTTACCCAAACGTGCTTCCCAGACCGCACTGGCGGTGGAACCTTGCAAGTACTGTTTAACCAAATCAAAGGTTGACCACATGGAGAAACCTTTCAAGGCTAAAATGATTTCCACCCCGCTCTCTGCCTGCACCCGTTGCATCAATTGCAAATTGGCCTCAAGTTTCGCTTCTTCACATACGTAACAAGGCGAGGGAATGGCGGGGTTTAACATGGGGTCGCGGGTGGTATCAAAAGTCATGTACAGATCCAAATTGTTAGCGCAACAGGTAAAGGCGCATCGATCAAGGTAAAAATGGCAAGCTTGAGTGTCAAGGGAGGCGATGCTTGGTTTGCATCGCCCCACTGCATACACCGAGATTGGCTATTTTTTAAAAGGACTGTGTGGCACGTCAATCACTTGCCATGGCAAACCGTGCACATTGAGTAATTCCATGAATGGATCAGGGTCAAACTGTTCCATATTCCAGACACCTGGTTTTTTCCACGTACCGTTTAACATCAGTGCCGCACCAATCATTGCTGGTACACCAGTGGTATACGATACTGCTTGTGCACCGACTTCGGCATAACAAGCAGCGTGGTCACAGTTGTTGTAGATGAAAATGGTTTTCTCTTGCCCGTCTTTGATACCTGTAATGTAAGTCCCGATGCAAGTCATGCCGGTATAGCCTTGTGCTAACGAGCCAGGGTTAGGCAGTACGGCCTTCAAAAATTCCAAGGGTACAATTTGCTGGCCTTGGAAATTGATGGGTTCGATGCTGGTCATACCGATGCCTTCCAATACCCGCAAGTGGGTGAGATAGGCTTCACCAAAAGTCATCCAGAAACGCGCGCGTTTTAAGCTGGGGAAATGTTTAACAATGGATTCCAGCTCTTCGTGGAACATTAAATACGAAGCACGCACGCCGATGTTTTGATAATCCAAGTCTTCACGCACACTTAAAGGGTCAGTCTCTTTCCACTCACCGTTTTCCCAATACCGCCCGCGTTGGGTGATTTCGCGGATGTTGATTTCTGGGTTAAAGTTGGTGGCAAACGCTTGACCATGATCACCGCCATTGCAATCAACGATGTCTAAGTAATGAATTTCATCAAAGTAATGTTTTGCCGCGTAAGCGGTGTAAACGTTGGTTACACCTGGGTCGAAACCACTGCCCAACAAGGCCATTAAACCGGCTTGTTGGAACTTCTCTTGGTAGGCCCACTGCCATGAATATTCAAATTTTGCGACGTCTTTAGGTTCATAGTTGGCGGTGTCGAGGTAATCGACGCCAGTTTCTAAACAGGCATCCATGATCGCCAAATCTTGATAGGGCAGGGCTAAGTTAATCACTAAATCGGGTTTAACTTGTTGAATGACTTTTACAACTTCACTGGCATGGTCAGCATCAACGGCAAACACACCTTTGATTCTGTCGCTACCAATTTCTGCTTGTAATGCCGCGCATTTTGATACGGTACGGCTGGCTAAATAAATTTCGTCAAAAAATTCCGGCAATCGAGCACACTTTTTAACGGTAACGGCGGCAACACCACCAGCGCCAATGATCAAAACACGACGAGACATAAGAGGATCCTTATTAGATTGACTACATAAAAACGCGCATGCTATCAGGTAATTTAACTAACACAAGTGACAGTGATATTAAGCTCTTTAAAATAGGGGATAATCACGGCTATTGCCAGTTTAGATCTAGACAACAACAGCGTGTTTGCTTGACTCAAGCGCCTGCATTACTTGGTGCATACGTTGTTCAACAGAGCCTCTTACCACCATGTGTTGAATACGCTGCTTGGCTAAATACTGATCAATAAAGTGTTGAAACTCGTGGCGATTTGCGTCCCCTGAGCGCTCCCATGTATCGTCATATGGGATCTCGTCACCACACACCACCACAAGATCATAACGCTGCCAACATTGTTCTGCTAAGGCATTCAATTCTGGCAGGGCTCGTTGATGGTAATGTAAGGCAAAATGCCAGGTGGTAAACGCATTGGTATCACACAACAATACGCCATTGGCAAGCTGCTGCGCTTCATCTTCCCAGCGATTTTGGGTTTGGGCAATATGCAACAATTGTTGTGGGGTAAGACGTCGGTCAACCTGATGTTCAATCCAGTATTCGCGTCCATACTCGGCTACGGTTAAGGTGTTTAGTGCCTTGGCCAATGCTTCACACAAGGTAGTTTTGCCAGTTGACGGCGCACCTAAAAAAACAATTTTTTTAATCATGTGGCGGGAAGTTTGGCGACTACTTGGTGAGAAACTTTGCTTATTAAATCATTGAATACCAATGGACACAAAAACTCTTGGTGAGCGCTAATATTTTTGCGGATTTTTGTGCCCGAAATAGGTACCTGTAAGCGATATTGGTCAACCCGAACATCAATACAGTTGAGCGCTAAACTGACGTGTTCACCATAGGACTCGCTGCTAAAGAAGTAATCAATATGTTCATCCTTGAGCAATGTTTGTAGATATTGATCATGTAGAGCCGTAATGGCGGGTGAATAGCCGGTTTGTTTGGGTGCATCTTTTGCCAGCACAATTTGCACTTGAGGATAAAGGGTGCTTATCCAATTGGCTCGCACAGATAAGGGGCACTCTGGCAGTTCGTCACAGTCGTACACGACCACCACAAGTTTATCCACTTGGCACAGTGCAGTGTCGATCACTAATTGATGCCCGCGATGTAGCGGTGCAAATTTGCCAAGTGTTAAACCGGTGACAGGCATATCAGGACTGCTGCGCTGTCTGGTTATTTTGCCAGGCCTTATGCCACTGCCATTGGCCAACGATGGCCATGATTAAGAAACATAAATAAAGCGCAGACGTTGGATACAACTGCTTTTGCCAGTAAACCGCAATCGCTACCAGATCTACCACAATCCAAAAGGCCCAGTTAAACAACTTTTTGCGAGACAACAGCCACTGCGCCACCAAGCTCGCGCAGGTGGTAAAAGCGTCAGCGTAAGGCAAGCTCGCATCCGTATATTGAGTCATCAAAAAGCCCACTATGTAGGTGCTACAGACAACCGCAATCAGCCACAGTAGGTATTCTTTTTGAGTACCCAGTAATACACGAACATGACCACTCTCATCTTGTGCTTGGCGCCAAATAAACCAGCCATAAAATTGAAAGCCAATATAAAACAGGTGTAAGCCCATGTCGGAATACAGTTTTACCTCGTAAAAAATCCAAGCGTAAATACTGACCTGAACCAAACCAAAGGCAAAACTCCAAATACTGCGTTTGATCAACAGGTAAACACAGATAAAACCGGCAACAGTCGCTGTCCATTCAAGAGGCGAGGCCCCGGCAAAACCTTGCAACCAGTCTTGTAAGTTCATGAATAATCGTTACTTTTTAAAAAACATGTAGTTGGTATCATGTCTGAATTGTGATGGATTAGCCAGTTTCGTTGTTGAGCATTTATACCTTAACTCACGGCGTTGCGGGCACCCTGTAAACCCCCAGTGTGTAAGACCAAGATCTTACTATTGTTGGTAAAATAGCCTGCTGCTAACAAGGCTCGCAAGGCAAAAAATACCTTGCCACTGTACACAGGTTCAATGGCCACACCGTGTTGTGCGGTAAAAGTCTGACAAAACGCCCTAAGTTCAGCAGTGCTTTTAGCATAACCGCCAAAATGAAAATCGTGAATGATGTGCCAGTTGGATGCTGATTTTTTGTGGGTCTCTGGCAGCAACGCTGCCACCAAATTTTCTAAATAACCTTCGCCCTTTAAGGCGGCAATACCCAGAACTTGGGTATGATGATGTGGCGCTAATGCCGCGATAATGCCTGCCAAGGTGCCGCCACTAGCCACAGGAGCCAAAATATAATCATAGTTTTGTTGCAATTCAGCCAGCAATTCCTGAAAGCCAGCGAGAGCACTAGTTTGTGAACCACCTTCAGGAATGATAACTGAATCCTGATAACGCTGGTGAAGCTTTGCTAAATAACCAGGCTCTGCGCGTTGTTGATAAAGGTGTTTGTCGACGTACTGAATGTCTGTATGCCACTGCCGTAAATCTCGCAACATAGGGCTTGGGTTAAGTTGATAATTGCCCCGCACTATCGCGGTAAACGGAATAGCAAGCTGGTGGCAACAGTAAGCCAAGGCATGCAAGTGATTAGAAAAACCACCACCAAAGCTGATAACACGGGCTGGGGGGGTAGTGAAAAAATGCTGCAATTGATGTTGTAACTTGCGCCACTTATTGCCGGAAATAAACGGATGAATTAAATCATCACGTTTTACAACAATGTCCAGATTAGTCGCTGCTGGCCAATCAATATCGAGTCTATGCTCAGACGAAGGCAGAGTGAGCGCTAATCGTTTGCTGAGCATTTCTTTGGTCATAGCGGGTGTCCATTGTTGATTTTCTTGCGCAAATCTCTGCAGGATCACATTGTAACTACTGTGGTTTGTGCTGACGAGGCTTTGCCACAACGTTATTCAATACGATACGAATAACAGACATACACTAGCAGGCACAAACAAACAAACAGCGGCGAGTGCTTGGCCTTATATCACTGCAGCTAACAGCCTCTCGACTACTGGAATTCAATCAAGTTTGTTTGTCTGTTTAAACGAAATTTTTAGCTTAGATGCGGGTAACTCAAGTAGTCTGAAAGACACGTAAGATGCTGCCGTGGAAAAGATTAATACAAACCAAGCG
Organism: Paraglaciecola sp.; assembly: GCA_009993955.1. Lineage (GTDB taxonomy): Bacteria > Pseudomonadota > Gammaproteobacteria > Enterobacterales > Alteromonadaceae > Paraglaciecola. The sequence continues at coordinate 39,057 of JAACSL010000014.1, read as the reverse complement.
GCCGCATAAGAATTGTCGATTATTTTGCTAGCAATAGAGCTGAATATCGGGTGAAAAAGGTAAATTGAGAAACTTAGACCGCCATAAAAGCACAGTATCTTGCTACTGAAAAACACGGATAGTGGAGTATTAAAATTAATAATCGACAGCAGTACAATGCTCCACAATAGCGCGTATTGAATAAAATATTTGTGAAAAAAATTGTAGTCGATTTGGCTAAAAGCCAGCGAAGCAATAGCCGGTGTCATCAGGATCAATACGCAAACTGCAAGGTAGCTGAGGGGGATTAAAATTCTGAAACGTTGTATCGATATGTTGCCCGCTTCTATTTCACACTGGATAGATGCCAAGGCTGTGCCAAACAAAAAAATGCATAAATAGGGTAACAAATGTGGATCATTGGTCAGTGACGCAGATTGCGGACTGATCATTTGGCTTAGGGCAACAAATATCATCAGTGTCACTATCTCGGCTAGATGTCCAAAATTCGTTTTTATCCAATAACTTATGAATATGATGACGGGTAACACAAAATAAAATTTGAATTCAACCGCAATACTCCAAGTCACGCCCTTGCCTTCTTGTAACAAAATATGGGCGATAAATTCTTTTAGGCTAAGTGCAAACGGAAGCCCGGCGTCTGATTTGCCAAAAAATGTACTGAGAATAGCAGTCGATATAAGCCCTAGAAGAAGATAAGGAATAAATAGAGGGTAAATTCGAAAGAATCTGCGCTGGGCATAATGGTTGAGCGATGTCAGGGAAAAAGCGGCGCTGCCTTGTAAAGCGGTGCAAGGATCATGCAGCTCATCTTGTCAGCATAAAACCCATTACCCCGAGTAAAAAACCCAAGACAGCGCCCATGGGCGGGAACCAATGTGCCTCAAGTTTTACTTGAGGAGCGATATCTTGAAATACAGAATATAAAATACCACCAGACGCGGCCAACATAATGATGGACAAAAGCACATGGTAGTCACTGAGCCACAGATAACCACTGATGCCAGCCACGGGGCCCAACAAGGCCAAGGCGAAAAAAATTGCCAGTATTTTACCGGCCTTATATTTGGGAGAGGTCGCCAGCTCTCGGTAGGCATTAAAACCCTCAGGTATGTTTTGCAGGGCAATCAGCGCGGCTAATAAATAGCTGCTGGGACTATTGATGGCGATAGCGGCCCCTAAAGCTATGGATTCAGGAATAAAATCCGCCAACATGGCCGCCAATTGGCTCGCCGGTGTTTTATTTTTTTTCAGGAACATGTCGAGTGCCATGAAGGCAACACTGCCCCCCAGAAAACTCACAGAAGCAAGCCACACGGGCACATGATGAATGCTTTCTGGCACTAAGACTAAACCGACAGCAGATAACAATGCACCGCCACCAAAGGCCATAACAGCATGGCGTATTTCTTCTTCTAACCAGCGCGACTGGAAGTGTTCAACGCGGGCAAGTAAGCCACCTAAAGGCATGGCTAGGCCGGCTATTGATGTGGCGATGATCACAATGAATAAAGACGACATAATACAGCTTGCCTAACAAGGGAGGGAGATACTGTCTGTACATTACCCACTTAAGCCGTGTTTTTCCAGTCGATACAAAAACGCTTTGTAGTTGAGCTTCAGGCATTGTGCAGCCTTGGTACGATTGCCATGAAAGCGTTGCAGGGCTTGAGATAAGCAGGCCTTTTCCCAGGCGTCCCAGTCCAAGCCGTCTGCAGGCAAAACAAATCCTTGGTCTGCATCATTCGCACGTTCACTTTTGTGGTGTATATCGCTCAACAATTCCTGCTCATCACCTAATAGGATAAAGCGCTCAATGCGATTGGCCAGCTCTCTGACGTTGCCCGGCCACTGATAATTAATCAATTGTTTGAGTGCCTGGCGGCTCAACTGAGGTTTGTCGATTTTGTAGCGGGCACAGTTCTTTTGCACAAAAAATTCTAATAGACGCGGAATATCTTCGCTGCGCTCGCGTAACGCTGGCATGGCTAAGGGCACAATATTGAGGCGATAAAATAAGTCTTCGCGAAAGCTGCCCTGTTTGACCATGTAAGTTAAGTCGCGGTGTGTGGCGGCTAGTACTCGCACGTCGAGTTGAATCTCGTTATGGCTTCCCAAAGGGGTGACCGTACTTTCTTGCAAAAAACGCAGCAATTTAGCCTGCAAGGCCAGCGGCAGTTCAGCGATTTCGTCGAGAAATAGGGTGCCTCGGTGGGCACTTTGCAACTTGCCAATTTTGTCCTGATGCGCCCCTGTGTAGGCACCTTTTAGCGCGCCAAATAATTCTGCTTCAGCCAAAGACTCGGGAATTGCCCCACAATTTAACGCCACAAAAGGCTGGTCACTGCGGGCAGACAATTGATGTAAAGCGCGGGCGGCGAGCTCTTTGCCGGTGCCACTTTCGCCGCTGATCAGCACCGTAGCATCGGTATTGGATACCCGCCTGATGCGCTCGAAAACACGTTGCATACACGGGGCATTGCCAACCAAATCAACCAGTTGTTGTTGCTCAGAAAGGGCCTGACTGAGGACTTGGTTTTGGGTACGCAAGTGCTTGGCTTTGATAATTTTGTCAATGCATAGTTGCAATTCCTGGCGACCAAAAGGTTTAGCGAGGTAATCATCTGCTCCTGCGTTAATCGCCTCAACAGCATGGGCAATGGTGCCGTAGGCTGTAGCTATGGCAAAACCCAAGGCGGGCTGGTGGCGACGCACATAAGAAAGCAAGGTTAAACCAGATAACTCTGCCAACTTCCAATCTGAAAACACCGCATCAAACTCGCTGTCTTTGATGGCGATAATGGCGGCCTCGACGCTGTCGACGGCATGAGTAATAAACCCAGCACCACTCAAGATACCTTGCAGCAGATTGCGTTGGGTGCTGTCATCTTCTACCACTAAAATGCGGCTTGCCTCACTCACTGGTCACTACCTCTTGGTCATTTGCCTGCGCACAACTAAATGTAGCCACTGCAATACATCCTTGGTTTTGGTTGGGTCGCAGACTGATATCGCCTTGATAATGCAGTTGGCATAAACGTCTCGCTATATACAAACCCATACCTGCACCTTCAGGTTTTGTTGTCACATGGGGTTTGAATAGTTGGGATTCGATGGCGGGGGGGATGCCACAGCCCTCGTCGCTGACAATCAAATAGAGGGTCTGCTGCTGTTGTTCGGTTGCAATATGGATAAGCTGACCTTGACTGCTTGCCTCTATTGCATTGGTGATCAGGGTATGCGCAATCGCGCGAATTTCTGCTGGCGCAGCAAGCAGAGGGCTGACTTGCCCCGCGTTAAATACGATATTCGGTTGCTGGAGCATACTGAGTTCCAGCATCACATCTTCGATGATCTGATTGAGAAATACCTGTTGATTACGCTGTAAATCATCAGTTGTTAACTGCAGTAAAGCTCTGATTGTCTTATCAATATGGGTGATTTTTTGCCGAATACTCAGGGCTAAATCGCCGCGCGTTTGCGCACTTAGCTCAGCATTGCAAAGTTCTTCTACCGCCAGACCAATGCTATTAATTGGGTTACGTAAGGTGTGGGCTAAGCCTCTCGCCACCTCACCAAGTTCCGCCAATTGCTGCTGTTGCCCGAGGTGTTTCTCGACGCGCTGCAATTCTGCCAAACGTGCACTCATTTGATTAAAATGTTGCAAGGTCGCGCGAATCTCGGCGATCCCTGAAGGGGCGACTTGAAAACCCAGTTCTCCTCCTTGTAAGTGTTTAAAACCATGAGCTAGGTCTGCTAGGGGGCGACTGAGGGAATTGGCTAATACATAGGCCACCAATAAACCCAAGAGCATTAATCCCAGCGTGGCAACAACTAACCAATCGAAATAAGGTTTAAGGGCAGAATCTGTGCTATCGAATTGCACAATATGCCGTTCTTGCAATGGCTGGTCAGTATTGGTGATAGCGCTGCCAACAACATTGAAGGCTTGTGTGCCCTTTATTTGTCGAAAATCTATGCGTGAGATGGTGCCAATCAACGCGTCTCTGAACGGCAGGGTAAACGTTGGCTCGGTTTGCAAAATGCTAACCGTTTGGCTTTGATCACCTGTCATAAAGCTCATGCCTGAACCCAGATCCACCTTTTTATTGGGCGTATTGCTGATGGTTATCCGTAGGCTTGGATTGCCTTGTTCTTGTTCTTGTTCTTGGGCTTGGTTTTGGCCTTGGGCTTGCACCCTGTATGTGGTTTCGACGCTGCTACCTTGTTCTTTTTCGAGGTTTTGCGCCACGAGCATTAAAGCTTGACGAGACAAGGTGCGACTTTTTTGTACCACCTCTTCGCCCATTTGCTGTTGCGCATAATAGATAAAAAAGATCTGGGTGCCTGCTAATACACAGACGAAGATCGCGATCATCGCAAAAAGATAGTGTTTTAAAGACATAAACTGCCACATAGATTTCATTCCAACACGTGGTTAATCAAGAACCAAGCCATAATTGGTGATTGCTATCTTATTGAAAAATATCATATTAATTTTCCACGCTAGGGATAAAATCGGCATGATTTCCTCATTTGCGGAAATCATATCCCGATTTGCAGACATTTGTTATCTAGCTGAGTGAGCGGCGCCTTGAATATTAGGCTAAGGTATTGAAAAAGCCAGAATATTTAATCTTGGTACGGAAGTTGTTATCAAGCTTTGGTGAAGGCATGGTTATGCCATTGTCAAACGGTATGGGTGGTCAAGCCCCCCATCATTATCCAACAAAGAGGAATTTGTTATGCATAGTCTCGGTAAAAATTTAATTGCCGGCGCGGTATTTGGCGCCTTGTCTGTGGCTGGCGCCATGCATGCTAGTGCGGTGTCTGCCAATGATGCCGTGAAACATCAAAGGGTAGAGATAAAAGCGGTGAAAGATCATGATCTGACCGTATGGGTAGAAAAAGACGGTGATGCTAAAACCATTGTTCTTGATGCCAATGAATTGTTAGACCAAGACGCTTTACGCGCCAAACTTGCAGAACTGGATGAGGACACCCGCAATACCGTGCTGAAAACGCTAGAGGAGGTTAAAACCGGCACTGGCGGCTCTGGCAGTCGCAGCGAACGGGTGTTTGTGATGAACAAAGGTGATGGCCAACGAATCGATTTCAGCGACGACGAGGTGCAAATTATCACCACCGAGGACACTGGATCACGACGCATGGTGAAGCAAATTTTTATCGACGGCGGTGAGCAGAATCTGCGTTTAAAAGGCCATGCCGACGCGATTACGCAGTTGATTGAACGGGGTGAATTCAGTCGTGCAGAGCTGGATCAAATTCAAGTGGCTTTGGATGCAAAGCGCTAACACGCTGGTGGCGTAATCTGCCAGCTTATCTGCAGAGCATGGCTCGCTGAATCCTGTGGCGCAGACGCCCTTATTCTGCGCCCTGGGCATTGGCGGCAAGCTGCGCGTTGATGATGCTCAGTGGCTGAAATGAATAGTGGGAAAAATTGGGATTGTAATAGCGGCTGTTAAGTAAAATAGCCTCACTGTTCCAGTGTGGTTTGGCTAAAAAAGCACCAATTTTGTCAATGTTGTTGCCGTCGAGAATATCTAACTCAGAGTGAAATAAGGTACCAAAGTTTGCGGCAAAATCCCCTGCTAATAGAGCGTCTGCATACAAGGTAATGGCCCAGCCAGCTTCCATAAAATGGCCGCCTAAGGACGCACTTACTGCGCCACTTTTGATCGGTGCAATAATCTCTGGCGACCAATCAATGCTGGCCAAAATTGCGGTTTGTGGGCGTTTCGATTCCCGTAAAACTTGTAGTACGCCAAGAGCCATAAAATCACTGGCGATCCAATAACCGTCTATATCATCGTGGCGCTGCAAAATAGTGGGCATCATGGCATAGGCTGTTTGTCTATCCCATGCTGCATGCACCACATTAAATAGCTGCACATCTCTGCGTTTGGCTAAGGCTACACTCAAACCTTTTTCGCGCTGCTGGCTAGCAGTAGTAAACGTGAAACCAGAAAAAGCAAAAAGATGAATAGGGCAAGCACTGGTGCAGGCTTTTTTCTTGTCAATTTGCAGCAGCAGATATTCTGTCAGTTGTGCCCCCACCGCGACATCGTCGGTGGCGATATGACCTAACCACCGAGGAAATTTTTGCCGCGGCGTACCCAGTGAGGCCAAAAGTGGTTCGGTAAGTTGATTGTTTATGGAGAAATACGCGATATTTTTAGCCGCGAAAATTTGCAGCACTTTTTCTTCTACCCCTAGCCACAAGGAACTGACGATGAGGTCGGGCAGTGTTGACTGTTTATCTAAATAATCCTCGATATATTCTGTCACCCCAAAACGATCTATGTATTTTCGTGGAATATAACTAATGGTTAAATTGATATTAAACGCCTTCGACACGGCTTGGGCAAAATCAATTTGGCTTTCCCAGAAAGGGGTGCCCGGCAAGGAATTCACAAAAAATGTCACATTGGCTAATGGTGGTAGCGGTGCTTTTTCTTGTGCAAATATTGGCGTGGCAGCAAGTAGCCACAAGCAACAGCAGGTTATTTTGCTAATTTGAGACAGCCACCTTTTTACTGTTTTTATGTAATACATACTACCTGCATGACATACTGCCAGAATCCACCCTGTTACTTTGATACGTTTTGGCATGCCGCGCCAGTGTTCAAGGTGGTATGAATGTGCCTAAAGTTATATACCATGTGCACAAATTTTACAGCCATGTACCTGCTGATTTTTGGTAGACAATATTGTCGACTTGGCTGGCTAAAGTGAATGAACTCACGCAAAGCACGCTCAGAGCGCATGAGTCTGCTTCGCACTACCTTGGTTGATGAGCCGTTTTGCCTGCGCGTAAGGCCAAAAATATTGGACTTCTTTACTCGCTGCTCTGGCTTGTGCGTTCAGCCAATATTGTTGTGTCATTAAATCACCATGCATTTCTTTGAGCAGCAGTTTCAGGTGCTTTTTGCCCACAATAAAATGTTCAAACTGTTCAGGGAATACATCGCTGGGGCCAACAGATAGGGTATCTAATGCGTAAGGATCATCACTTTTAGGTAAAGCCCGAAAAGTCCGTTCATGCATGTAACAGATTTCATCATAGTCATAGAATATGACCCGGCCGTGGCGAGTAATGCCAAAATTTTTGTGAAGCATGTCACCGGCAAAAATATTGGCAGCGGCAATTTGTTTGATGCACAGCCCTAATTCATCGATGGCCTGACGAATAAGCTCAGGGTCACTTTGTTGCTCTAAATAAAGATTTAAGGGCGTCATTTTACGTTCGATATACACGTGTTTGATGATCACCTCGTGTTCATCAAACTCAATGCTAGAACGACACTCTGACAACAATTCCGCCATCAGCTCAGCTGACATGCGATCACGCGGCAGTCGAAAATTTACATACTCATGTGTATCGGCCATGCGTCCAACGCGATCGGTCATCTTCACCAAGCGATAACATTCTTTGACTCGTTCCCGGGTGATTTTTTTGCTTTCCGGAAAGTGGTCTTTGATGATTTTGAAAACCACGCCGTAAGACGGCAGGTGAAAAACGCTCATTACCAAACCACGGATGCCAGGCGCAAAGTCAAAATGGTCGTCAGTTTGGTTGAGGTGCTGCAAAAAATTACGATAGAACTCGGTTTTGCCGTGTTTGTACAAACCCAGTGAAATGTACAGTTCAAAGTGTTTTTTATTGGGCAAAAGCTCCTGTAAAAACGCCACCACTTCTGCGGGGTATTGTGTGTCGGCCATAAAATACGCTCGAGCAAAGCCAAAAATCACACTCAAATCATTACGTTCTAACAAAATAGCGTCAATGGTCATTAGTTGCTGATCATCCAACATCAATGCAACCACAAAAGGCAGGGTTTGCTCCGGCATGCATAAACGCCCCACCAAGTAAGCAGATTTACTGCGATAAAATACTGGTTTTAGCAATTCAATCGTGTGAATACTGGCCAACTGCGCCACACTGACGTGTTGACGAATGATGCGGTCAACCAAACTCAGGTCGCGCTCTTTGTCGGCAAAAGGCACATCAAAACGGTAGGTCGCAAATATTTCCTCTAACAAATCACGCACTGTGCCGTCGGTATTGAAGCTGTTCACGACTTTGTGGCGGTCCTGACCTGCTAAATAGCAACGGCTAGCCTGCACAAACATCACCTCATCATTAATGACTTGGTGTTTGAACAAGCGGCCGATCACCGAGTTATAAAACGTTTCTGCTAGTTCGAACTGTGGATGGTCGGCTAATAAGGCACTGAATTGCTGTTTTAATTCACGCCAAAACCCTTGATTTTGCTGCAAGGGGTACACGTTTTGATAGATGTCACTAACCGCCGCAGAGAGACTTTTTTCATAAATAGCAATCCGTTCTTTCACTGCGGCTTGGGTGGCTAACCATTGGGCCTTGGCAAAGCGTTGTTGAGCACCACCGGTAATGCGGCTGTGCCATCGATAACTTTTATCGAAGCCAGTCAGAATTTGATAGGCCACCTTGGCGGTGACGGATAGTTGCGCATTCTCGAGCATGATGGTTGCGGTGATAAGAGCCAAGTATGTGGCTGCCAAGCATAACGTAAACCAAGGAGAATTTGGTCTGATTTTTTGTTGGGCTGGTCGAGATCCTGATCCATCCGCCTGCACTTTGCCCTATGCTGCCCGCATTTAGGATGAAGATATGCGGCTAACAATGAATCCAGTGTTTGTATTTACCTTGTTGCTGGGTGTTGTACTGGTTTTTTCTGCGCAAGCCGAACCAAGCAACACGGCACAACATCACACCGTGCAAGTAGATGGTCACGCCCTGCACCTTGCTCGTTGGGGAAAACCCCAGCAAGATTTGCCGACGGTTATTTTATTGTCTGGCCCCATTGATACATGGCACTCCGACACTGCGTGGTTTGCTGCATTGGCCCCGAGGTTGGCGAGTAGTCATGAAGTGGTGGCAATTGATCGGGCTGGCTTGGTGTTGGGCACGCCAGACGCGCGTGTCGGGTATCAACATTTTGTCCACGACTTAAGTTTGTTATTGCCACAACTTGGCATCAAACGCGCAATCGTTGTTGCATTTGCCAGTAGCAATATCAGTTTACAGCTCCTTGTTAATGGTCCGGCTGCTGGTGTGATTGACAAAGCAATTATGATCGATCCAGATGTGCTCACCCCATTTTCCATCGCGCGTTACAAAAATGATGCAAGGCCGTTTAAGGATAATCTTGATGCCTATGTCAGCTTCATCCAAGACGGTAAATATAGCCCCCGAGTGGAGCAAAAAAATGCCACCGACTGGGCACAATTAACGGCTTTGCAAAGTCTGGATTCAGATACTGACTGGGACTATGCCAAATATCTATTTGCAGCGCGTTTAACCATTAACAATCAAGTCAATTTGTTTCGTGAAATAGCCATGTACGGGGAAGATCTCGATGCGGTAGCCGCCACAACATGGCCGGCCACTATTGTGCTGCGCATTGTAGACACCGATTTTGAAACAGCTTACATCACACAAAGCCCGGTGGGCGACGAGCGAGAGGGCTTAATAAAGTGGCAGCAAGACGCGTCTGAATATTATCAACGTCTTAGCAATGCAACGGCAGACGGCCGTTATATCCATACCACGCAAGCAAGTCATCTGTATCAGTTTGCCGAGGTGGATGCATTATTGGCATTAATTCGCGAGTAAACGGCGTTGGGTCTTAGGCAAATTGTTGTTTGAGCAGCATTTTGGTGAATTCTTTACGCAGATAGAAACCTCTCGGACGGGTTTGAATGAGCTGCCCAGCTCGGCCGATGGCGGTGGTTAGCGCTTGGCCATTGGCGGCTTTGGGGCGTAATTGCAGATATTGACCGTGACGAGCCGTGATGCTGTCAATTTTGCCCAAACTGATTAAAGCCATTAATTCTTCCCAGTCTTGGCGTAACAGTTTTTCTTGCTGTGCATTGGGCGACCATAAGAAGGGGGTGGCAATAATACGTTCACCGGGACTGACTTCGCGCCGCCCATCCACCGGCACCCAGAGCACGCGACTCAGCTTATTTCTAACGTTTGAGTCCTGCCATTGCAAACCCGCCACGTGGGTTAAATGTGCGTAACACACATAGGTTGTTTCAAGGGGCTGCCCCAACATGTCAATGGGCAGTGTTTTAAGTTCTACACCAAGTTTGGCAAAGTCTTGTTCACTTTTACTTCCTGCTGCCGCGCCCAAAGCGCGTTCCAGCAATTGGCCTGCCCAACCTTTATGTCGTTTAAAATGGGCGGGCACAACAATGCCGGCTGCTTTGGCTACTTCACCCAAAGTCAGACCGGCTAACTGGGCTGCATTGGTTAATAACTCATCCAGGCTTTGCGGTTCGCGCTCAGGTAGGCGCATGGTGTTTGTCCTGTGCTAAAGAGGCGGCCAGTTGCAGGCTACCGCGCAACAAGCAATATTGTGCAGCATAATAACTCAGCATCACCAACCAGAGGTCATAGGGAAGGGCATAAACAAATTTGTTGATGGCTAATAGCGCATCAGACAGCACAAACAATAAGGCGCCAAGTGGCAGGTACAAAGTCTGGCGACTCGCGCCAATAGCACAAAGGGCCATCAGACTAATCACACACATGTAAGCCACTACTGGCCAATACAGAGCGCCGACGTGAGGCAGTACAAAGGTCAAAGCGATGCCGACCCCCAAGGCCAAGATCAACAAATAGCTTAGTTTGTGGCTTTGCCACTTAAGATAACGAAAAAAACCCAGACAATAACAAATATGAGCACAGGCAAAACTGCCCAAACCCAGCATAAATCCATGCTGCAGAGGCAATGCCAATAAAAGGTCGCCACAGGCTGAAAACACCAAGGCAAGGCTAATCCATGTGCTTAAATGCTGACCAAGACGGCGCCATGCAAGCCACACCAACATGAGGATGGGCGTGGCTTTGCTCAGCGCAGTGAGGGCGATGGGCATCTGCGCGCCAAACAGCAAATACACCAAGCATAAAAAAACAAAGGTTGAACTAAAAAGCAGCATAAAAGTGCTCCATTTAACTGACTGTTTTTGCATAAGAATTTGCTAACAATGAAATTGCCATGACTCAGTCTTTTTTATTCCTTTGAAAGGTCTGTAGTTTATGGAAGAATGCCAGACAATTAAAGATTTGAGTTCTCGGGAGTCTAAGTGATTGATGCCGAAGGATTCCGCGCCAATGTTGGCATAGTGATTTGCAACGAACTCGGACAAGTATTTTGGGCAAGGCGCTATGGTCAGCATTCCTGGCAGTTTCCGCAAGGCGGAATCGATGAAAATGAAACTGCCGAACAAACTATGTATCGTGAATTATATGAAGAGGTAGGCTTACAACCAGAAGATGTAAAAATTCTCGCCGTTACCAAAAATTGGTTACGTTACAAATTGCCTAAACGACTGGTAAGACAGGGCAGTAATCCTGTGTGTATAGGCCAAAAGCAAAAGTGGTTTTTACTGCAACTTACTTGTAAAGAGGAGGACGTAGACTTGCTGCATTCGACTCATCCCGAGTTTGATAATTGGCGTTGGGTCAGCTTTTGGTATCCGGTGCGCAATGTTGTGTCGTTTAAACGTGACGTCTATCGACGGGTGATGAAAGAATTCGCCCCAACAGCCATGCCTGAAACGGCGGTTTTTTCGGAAGCTGTTGCCCCCCGTGCTAAGAAACGGCGCAAGGCTTAAACCCTATGTTGACGACATTAAAGCGCATAGTCCAAGAGGTGAATCAAGCACCAAATCTCGATGAGGCCTTAACGTGCCTCGCGAGTCGCTTGCGTGATGCTTTAAAAGTTGACTCATGCAGTTTGTATTTAGCCAACTACGAGCAACAGCATTTTTTGCTGGTGGCCACCGAAGGGCTGGCAAAAGAGGCCATTGGTCAAGTCAGCATTGGCTTTTCTGAGGGCTTGATTGGTTTTATTGGACAGCGCGAAGAGCCAATTAATTTAAGTAACGCCCCTGCTCACCCACGATTCAAATATTACCCTGAGGTGCAGGAAGATCTGTTCCATGCTTTTTTGGGCACACCCATTATTCATCAACGTAAAGTGTTGGGTGTATTGACCCTGCAACAAAGGAAAAAACGCAAGTTTTCGCAGAATGAAGAAGCGTTTTTAGTCACCTTGGCGGCACAAATTGCCGTGCAAATTGCCAATGCTCAAGCCCGCGGCTCTGTTCACCTATTAGAGCAAAACGTGCCCAAAGATTGGCAAAAGTCTTTGCGCGGTGTGCCGGGCTCTTCTGGCCTTGCCCAAGGCACAGGTTACGTGATCAACATGTTGGTGAATATTCGCAATCAGGTGCCCACCCGTAGCAAAGACGCCGCCCAGCAAGTCTTGTTGTATCGCAATGCGGTTAAAAAAACCCGAGCCGATGTAGCGGTGTTATCAGAGCGCATTCAAGGGGAAGTACCCGAAGATGTGCGGGCGATTTTTCAGCTGTATCACCATTTGCTTGATGCCAATAGCTTAGGGCGTGAAGTCGAGCAAAAAATTAACGCTGGCTGGGACGCCTGTAGTTCTTTGAAGATGGTGGTAGAGAGTTATGTGGGGCAGTTCCAATCCATGACCGACAACTACATGCGTGAGCGCGCCGTTGATGTAGAGGACATGGGCAATCGGGTATTGGCTAATATTCTGAATCAAGATCTTAGTCGAGGTTTAAAACGCGAATATCCAGACAAAGCCATATTGATTGCTGAAGAAGTGACAGCGGCTATGCTGGCGGAATTTCCCAGTGAAAATCTGGTAGGTATTATTTCCATGCGCGGTTCAACTAACTCGCATGCGGCGATCATGGCACGTGCCATGGGTGTACCAGCGGTAATGGGTTTGTCGAGTGTGCCCTTCAGTTTGCTTAACGACAAAGAAATTCTCTTGGACGGCTATACCGGTGACGTAATTGTGTCGCCAAGCTTAACCATTCGTCATGAATTTGCGCTGCTGATAAAAGAAGAACAAGTGCTCTCGGAACGGATCCGCAGCCAAGATACGCTGCCAGCCGTGACCACCGACAATTGCAGCATGAGTTTATTAACCAATACCGGTTTGTCGCTGGAAACCGAAAAAAATGACCACCCATATTCGGATGGTGTAGGGCTGTTTCGCACCGAAATTCCCTTTATGATGCGTGAACGTTTTCCTTCAGAACAAGAACAAGCCAAGCTGTATCGTTCATTGTTGTTAATCCAACCATCAAAACCTTTTACCATGCGTACTCTGGATGTGGGCGGTGATAAGCCACTGCCTTATTTTCCCATCAACGAGGAAAACCCCTTTCTTGGCTGGCGGGGCATTCGTTTGACCTTGGATCATCCGGAAATTTTTTTGGTGCAGGTGCGTGCCATGTTACGTGCCAGTTTTGATCTCGATAATCTCCACATAATGTTGCCTATGATTACCTCGGTGAATGAGGTGAAAGAAGCTAAAAGGCTGATAAATCAAGCGTTTTTTGAAGTCTCTGAAGAAGCTGTGCAACAAGAGTCAAGCTTGGTGATGCCAAAAATAGGGGTGATGTTAGAAGTGCCGGCGGTTATTTATCAACTACCGCAGTTTGCCAAGCATGTGGACTTTTTCTCAGTGGGTAGTAATGACTTGACCCAATATTTGTTGGCGGTAGATCGCAACAATGCGCGGGTTGCTGATCTCTATGATAGTTATCACCCAGCGATTCTGGCGGCCTTATATCAAATCGTGCAACAAGCAAAGCACTTGGATGTACCCATTACGGTGTGTGGTGAATTGGCCGGTGAACCCGGTGGTGCAGTGTTATTACTGGCGATGGGCTACCGCAAGTTGAGTATGAATAATCACAATTTATTGAAGGTTAAATGGGTTATCCGCAATGTCAGCCAGAAGGAAGCGGAAAAACTGTTGCAGCGTGTGCTGGTCTTAGATAATCCAAAAGAAGTGCGCAGCCAGATTAATGTGTATTTAGAAACCATTGGTCTGGGAGGCTTAGTACGTGCAGGATTATAAGTATCTACTCAGGGTGAACTTTAGCTTCTCTCGCATGAGCGACCTGGAAAAGCGGATTAGGGTGATCTAAGTGGATATTGGTCTGTCGATTTTGTTGTGGTGTATGCTGATGGGGGCCGTGGTGGGTTTTATGGCTGGTCTCTTGGGCATTGGCGGCGGTTTGATCATGGTACCCGCCATGTTGTATTTGTTTATGCATCAGTTGCAAATGAGTGTCGATTTGGCCATGCCAATGGCCATTGCTACGTCCTTATCTACCATCATTTTCACCAGTTTTTCAGCCACCTTGGCCCACTACCGTTTAGGTAATTTAAACCGTTTTATCATGGTGTACAGTGGCATAGGCATCGCTATCGGCGCATTGCTGGGAGCACAGTTGGCCTCCATTATTCCTGGCGACATCCTGAAGAAATTGTTTGCTGTGCTTGTACTTGTATTGGTGGCCTATATGCTGCTGGGCAAAAGAAAAGAATCTCAGCATGGGGTATCAAAACCTCGCCTGAGTACCATTGGTTTTGGTACGGGTTTGTTGTCAGCGTTAATGGGCATTGGTGGTGGGGCTATTTTGGTACCGGCGCTTGTGTGGTTTCGAGTGAATATCAAACAAGCCATTGGCTGCGCTTCCTTCAGCGGTATTCTTGTGGCGGTGTTTGCGTCGTTAAGTTTTGTACAAAGTGGCTGGTCAGTGCAGCATCTACCTGAGTGGTCTTTTGGTTATGTGTATTTGCCTGCCACAGTGGGCATCGTGATAGTGTCGGTGTTTACTGCCAATCTTGGGGCTAAAGTCAGCCATCGCCTGAACACTGTGTTGTTAAAACGAATTTTTGCGGGTTTTTTGTTGTTGGTCAGTTTACGCATGTTGTTAGGATAAAATGTTGTTATGAGTCAGAGTTATTATGTGTTTCCCCAGATTGATCCGGCGATTTTTACCATCGGACCAATCAGTTTACGTTGGTACGGATTGATGTATCTGGTGGGGTTTGTGGCCGCGTTTTGGTTAGCAGGTAAGCGTTTGCATCGCACAAGCTGGTCGAAGGATCAACTCAGCGATATGTTGTTCTGGGGGTTTTTGGGTGTGATCTTAGGTGGTCGTATTGGTTATGTGTTTTTCTACCAGTTCCCGACCTTCATGGCAGACCCTTTATATTTATTTAAAATCTGGACAGGTGGCATGTCCTTTCACGGTGGGTTGTTAGGTGTGATTACCGCGATGTGGTGGTTTGCCCGCAAGACCCAGAATCGTTTTTTCACGGTCACAGATTTTATTGCACCACTTGTCCCCATCGGTTTAGGTGCGGGTAGAGTGGGTAACTTTATTAATGCGGAGTTGTGGGGCAGAACAACCGACGTGCCCTGGGCTATTATTTTCCCCAATGCTGGGGCCTTGCCTCGCCATCCCTCGCAGTTGTATGAGTTTGTTCTAGAGGGTATTTTGCTGTTTATTATTTTGTGGCTATTTTCACGCATACCTCGCCCTACTGGGTCGGTGAGTGGCCTGTTTTTACTGTGTTATGGCAGTTTCCGCTTTGTGGTGGAGTACTTCCGTGAACCTGATCAGCATCTAGGTTTGATCAACGGCATGATCTCAAGGGGACAAATATTGTCGATGCCTATGGTACTTGGGGGACTAGCCCTGATCATTTGGGCTTACCGCCAAGCCAACGATACTACGACCGCCAAAACGGCGGCCAAAGCTAAAAAATCTTAAATTGATAACGAGAGATAAGTAGAATGCAGCAATACTTACAACTCATGCGCCATGTACTCGACACTGGCACCTACAAAGAGGATCGCACTGGTACGGGTACATTAAGTGTTTTTGGTTATCAGATGCGCTTTGATTTGCAAGCTGGTTTCCCGCTGGTTACGACAAAAAAATGCCATCTGCGGTCGATCATTCATGAATTGCTCTGGTTTTTAAAAGGTGAAACCAATATTGCCTATTTACGTGAAAATAATGTGCGTATTTGGGATGAGTGGGCAACGGAAGAGGGGGAGCTGGGGCCAGTTTATGGGCAGCAGTGGCGCAGTTGGTCAGGCCTAGATGGGCAAGTTATTGATCAGATTAGTGAGTTGATCGCCCAGATTAAACACAACCCAGATTCACGGCGTTTAATTGTCAGTGCATGGAACCCCAGTGTCTTGCCAGATACAAAGTATCCGCCCAAAGAGAATGCCGCAAAAGGCCGTCAGGCGCTGCCACCTTGCCATACTATGTTCCAGTTTTATGTACTGAATGGTCGATTGTCTTGCCAGTTGTATCAGCGCAGTGGGGATATTTTTCTTGGTGTCCCGTTTAATATTGCAAGTTATGCATTACTGACTATGATGGTGGCACAGGTATGTGAATTACAGGTGGGTGATTTTATCCATACTTTTGGTGATGCCCATCTCTATAGCAATCATCTAGAGCAGGCTAAGTTGCAGTTGAGTCGGGAGCCTTTTCCCTTGCCACAAATGCAAATTAATCCAGCAGTAAAAGATATATTTGCTTTTTCAATAGATGATTTTGTTTTACTGAATTACCAAGCACACCCCCACATTCCTGCACCGGTAGCAATTTAACGTATCTAGAAGGTAACGAGTCGCTTATGGCAACACCCGTGTTAATTTGTGATGATTCTGGGTTTGCACGTCGACAAATGGAAAGGTCGATACCAGATGGTTGGGATGTCAGCATCAGTCATGCGGAGCATGGTCAGCAGGCCTTAGAACTTATCCGCGCTGGCAAAGCCGACGTGATGTTTTTAGATCTGAACATGCCTGTTATGGACGGTTATCAAACCATGCAGGCAATTCGTGATGAAGATTTACCCACCTTAGTGATTGTGGTTTCTGGTGATGTGCAGCCTGAAGCGCGCAAACGCATGATGGCTTTGGGGGCTATCGACTTCATCCGCAAACCAATCGATAACGACAAGCTGATGGAAATACTCAATCAGTTTGGTCTCTACTCTGGGGATGCTTCCGCCTCGAAACGTGCGCAGGTGACCAAAGCGATTGTCAAAGAATCGAAAACCGATGAGTTAGATGCCTATCGCGAAATGGCCAACGTTGCCATGGGGCAAGCCGGTGAAAGCTTGGCAAAATTGCTCGGCGAATTCATTAATTTACCTATTCCTAATGTTAATCTCATTACCAATAACGAACTGCATATGGCGATTACCGACATTCAGCGCAATGAACAGGTATCAGCTGTATCAAAAGGTTTTATTGGTTCAGGCATTAATGGTGAAGCCCTGGTCATTTTCAATGAGTCGAATTTTACCAATATGGTAAAGCTATTGAAATATGATGAAGCCTTAGATTCCAGCTCACTTGAACTTGAAGCCTTAATGGATGTATCGAATATCTTGATTGGCGCCTGTCTCAATGCCTTATCAGAACAACTGCATGTTACCTTTAGCCATAATCACCCGATTATTCTGGGCAGGCACTGTGACCTAGATGACATTCTGAAAAGTAACATCAAAAAACAAGACAAAATTTTAGCCATTGAAATTGACTATTCCATTAAGAGTCAAAATATCAATTTTGACTTGTTACTGTTATTTCCAAATCAGGCTATTGATTTAGTGTTTAATAAACTAGTTAAGGCTGCGTCCTAAGGTAAAGCTATGGCAGTGGATTTAAGTCTCGCAGAGTGGCATTGGAAACATGATTTACTGGGCTCAATTGAAGTCGGAATTGTGGTGTTAAATGCCAAATACGAAGTGCAGGTTTGGAATCAATTTATGGAAAACCATAGCAATATCGTGCCCGGTTTTATCAAGGACAAATGTCTGTTTGATTTTTTTCCAGAGGTGGACGAAGCGTGGTTTAAGCGTAAAGCAGAACCGGCTTTTTCGTTGAAATGTCCGGTGTTTATTATTTGGGAACAACGCCCTTACCTGTTTAAATTTGGTACAAATCGTGCGATCACGTCCAGCAATGACTTCATGTACCAAAATGTGACGATTTTTCCCCTAGCTTCATTGACCGGTAGCGTCGAGCAAATCTGTATCGTTGTATACGATGTCACTGATCAAGCCATGAATAGCCAAGGTATCAAAACCTTAAACAAACAATTAGAACGGATCAGTCGGGTAGACGGCCTCACAGGTTTGTATAATCGGCGTTATTGGGAAGAGCAATTCGAATTAGAGTTTATGCGGGAAAAGCGCACCGATGCCCCGTCGAGTGTGGTGATGTTGGACATCGACCATTTCAAAAAAATTAACGATACCTATGGCCATCCCGCTGGTGATGATGTTATTCGTTCGCTGGCACAAATTATTCAAAAAGCCACCCGCGCCACAGACATTAGTGGACGGTATGGTGGCGAAGAGTTTGCGATTTTATTGCCCGATACACCGGTTGCTAATGTAGAGTTTTTAACTGAACGTATTCGCCGTTTGGTGGAAAAGTTTACGGTTATTCATGAAGAACATGAAATTCAGTTTACGGTGAGCATTGGTATAGCGGGGTTTAATCAATCTTATCAGCAACATACCCATTGGCTGGAGGCCGCTGATCAGGCCCTATACAAAGCCAAAGAAAGTGGCCGCAACAAAGTGATGCTGGCTCCCTGAAATACACATAAGAGGCAGAGTATGCACAGTGCATGCTCGCCGTAAGCCTATTAAAATTATCCAACTATGACTAAAACTCTGTCTCAAGCGCTGTTAAACCAGCGTATGTTAATTTGTATCACCACGGGATTTTCATCCGGACTACCCCTGTATTTATTGATTCAATTTGTGCCTGCTTGGCTGCGTTCTGCCCAGATTGATCTGGCAACAATAGGCTTGATTAACTTAGTACTGTTTCCTTACACCTGGAAATTTTTATGGTCGCCGGCCATGGATCGCTATGTGCTGCCCTTTTTTGGGCGTCGACGAGGGTGGATGTTGATAACACAACTCGGGTTAATTGCGTTAATGGCCAGTTTGTCTTTGTTTGATCCCGAACAGCAACTCAAACAAATCATTTTTATCGTTGGCGCTATCGCTTTTTTTAGTGCCAGCCAAGACATCGTCATCGACGCTTATCGCCGCGAATTGTTACCTGATGTTGAGCTAGGCGCGGGGAATGGCTTCTATGCTCAGGCTTATCGCCTGTCCTCTTTTGTACCCGGTTCGTTAGCCATGATACTGGCTGGCTATTTTCCCTGGTCCCTTGCGCACCTCAGTATTGCTGTGTTTATGCTGGTGGGCTTAGTTACCACCTTATTGATCAAAGAAACATCTCGCCCTGGCGAAGCCCCCTTAACCCTCAAAAGTGCCATCGTTGATCCGTTCAACGAATTTTTTCAACGAGAAGGTTGGCGTCAAGCCGTTTTGATGTTGTTGTTTTTGATGCTTTATAAACTGGGCGATAGCATGGCCACGGCCTTAGAAACCCCGTTTTTTCTGGACATGGGATTCTCCACCGTGGAGATTGGCTCTATCGCAAAAATTGCCAAGACCACAGGGGCAACACTCGGAACTATTCTTGGTGGAATTGTCATGATTAAGCTGGGTATAAATCGCAGTTTATGGGTATTTGGTGGCTTTCAATTGGTATCCATCTTAGGTTACGTGCTCCTGTCGATAGTGGGCTACAACCATCTAGTCTTAGCTTTTGCCAGTGGCTTTGAATACTTTGGTGTGGGCTTAGGTTCAGTGGCCCTGATTGCCTACATGGCGAAGTCAACAAATAGATTATTTACCGCCACACAACTGGCGCTATTTTCAAGTATTGCAGCCGTTCCACGCACCTTTGTTAGTGCAACCACGGGCTATATCATAGAAGCCTTAGGTTACACCCAATTCTTTATTATCTGTTTTGTGGTGGCACTACCGGGCATGCTGATGCTGATAAAAATTGCACCGTGGCATGACGTGGCGAAAACTCGGAGTATTACACCAGATCACTAAGGGCGTATGCCAATACAACTGATGGGAAAGGGGTAGGTACCGCCGCCTTGTAAAAAATCGACGCAGGTTTCAAGTTCACCGCGTAGGTATGTGTCGGTGAGTAATGCGTGTTGTGGCCAAAAATGTATTTGATGCATCAAATGCCAAAAAACTTTTTCATTTTTTGCATAAGGTAACTGTTTGCCTTGTTTGATTTGCGCCCATTCTTCCATGGTGTCCCAGAAGAATAAATCTAGTTCATTGAAGGGTATCTGATGGTCTAGATAAGCGCTGACAAAATAAGCCAGTTGTTTAGCTTTCTCATCTACAAATTTTCTGACGGTGGGCACGGTCTACAGCTGTCTTCATGGCGAGTTAGGGCTTGCCTAAGTATAGTTATGATTTTGTAATTTACCGCAAAACTATCAAGCCAATTGACATCTGTTTGAAAATCAAAATTTTTTTGTTTGCTACCAGCCCATATGTTTTAACCAGCCTTGAATTTCTTTGCCAATGTAATGTGTTGATTGAGCTTGCCAAGCGACGCCAATAATTTCTCGTTGGCGATACTCCAACTTCAAGGTTTTTATCGCAGCGGTGCGTCTTGCAACAACTTGACTTTGGCTCCAACGACTATCGGATTGGTTATATAAATCAAGCACTGGCATAGGCGTTTTGGCTAAATAGTTGGCAAGTTTTTTGTTGTATTGACGATCAGGCAAATAAGGATTGATCACCACCATGGCATCTGGCGCATTTAACGTACCTTCGGCATATAACTGGCTTAAAGTGGCAGCCGTCATGCCTTGCGTGATCACTAATACAAAGCCCGGATACCTGCGCACTTGTTCCATCGCTCCTTGCATCAATGCTGCCATATAGGTGAGGTTTGCTTGGTAACGTTCGGGGTCCAGTTGACTGGTCATCAATTTGGCCGACAGTGAGTCAGCATTGTCTGTAGGCAAGTTAGTTAGTGCAAACATCTCAGTGGTCGGTACGGTGATGACCATAGTGACCCAGCCAAGGCTATTAAGTTGTGCAATCAGAGGGTTACTGGCATCGTCGCTACCCAGCAGTTCTCCAGAGTCACTGATTAACAAGCTGACTCCTCGGGCGATGGCATTGGTATTTTCACGCAATTGCATCACTAATTGCTGCTCGTTGACATTCAACACGACGTATTCATCACTGAACAAAGCTCGGCGCATGTCTAGTGCTAGCAACTCGTTTTTATCAATAGCAGCCCACGCGTTTTGGGCAAACAAAAGTTGCCAAATCAGCAATATTCCGACGAGCAATTGACTCTTCACACTGTTACCTATTTTCCGCTTATGAGTATTATCGGTCTGACTTTAGCGAAGCTTTAGATACCTGGGTAGTTAAAAAGGTACCACACTGGTAAAAGTCTGGATTTGCTCATGGTGAGGATGCTGGAAAGCGAGAGTTTGCGCGTGCAGGCGTAGACGCTCCGACAGGTCTAAAGCCTCTGGATGAGCATACAAGCGGTCTCCGACAATAGGGTGACCAATGCTCAACATATGCACGCGTAATTGATGTGAACGACCGGTGACAGGATAGAGTGCGACTCGACTACTGCGTGGATACCGAGCGACGACTTTCCATCGAGTTAAGGCATGCTTGCCGCGGGTTTTGTCCACCATCTGCTTGGGCCGATTTGGCCAATCACAGATCAATGGTAGCTCAATTTCACCTTCGTCCTGTAGTGGGTGGCCAAACACCTCAGCTTCGTAAATTTTATGGGTGAGGCGATGTTCGAACTGCCGGGATAGGTGGCGATGTGCCGCTTTGTGCATGGCCATCACCATCAGGCCTGACGTAGCCATATCCAGGCGATGTACCACGGTGGCATTGGGGAAAACCCTTTGCACACGGGTTTGCAATGAATCTTGGTGTTGCGGGGCTTTGCCCGGCACACTCAACAAGCCGCTGGGTTTATCGAGCACAATGATATGATCGTCTTGAAATACAATGTTTAAATAGGGGGCCAGCGGCGGTTGATAATGAAGTAACACCATTAGGGGTTATTCACTACCAAGCGCACTGCCTCAAGGTGCAGCTTGGCAGCACCTATAACCTCATCTAACTGTGCGATCTGCTCGGCTAAAAAAGTCAGCTCCTCAGCACGTATGGCAGGATTGACCTGCTTTAAACTGTTCAGTCTTGCCAACTCATCACCGAGTAAACTGTGCATTTGCTGATGACGTTCAGTTTTAATGGCCATCGCTATTTTATCGGCATGTATTTTTGCTTTTTCTAAACCTGCTGCAATTTGATTGCGCAACGCTGAGATCAGCTGGTTGCCCATTTTGGCAGACACAGGCTCAATTCTGAAAAACGGTTTGTCGTCGACTTGATAAGTTGAATTTAAACAAATTTTGACAGGAGTCGGGGGTAAAAAGCGATTTAACTGCAAGCTTTTTGGTGCGGTGGCACTGAGAACATACAGACATTCTAGCCAGTATGCCCCTGGTGCGAATGTTTTGTCTTGGCACAAGCCAATTGAACTCTTACCGAGTACGTCAGTGGTTAACATATCCATGGCATGATTGATCATGGGGTGGTCCCAACTGAGGAAGTGCACATGCTCTAGTTGCGTCGCTGATGAACGCTCGTAAGTGACTGTCATGCCCTCTTCATCCAATCCCGGCAGCGGACTATGCATACTCTCTGTTGGACGCAGCAGATAGCAGCTCTGATCTTTTTCTTCCTGGAGTACACCGATGGCATCAAATAGCTTAGTCATAAACAGTTCGAGTGTCGGCGATTCTTCTGCATCGTTAATTTGCTTGAGTAATCCATCGATGCGACCGCGTCCAGAGGAGTTAAGCTCCAGCAACTTGTCGCGCCCTTGTTCTAATTTGTGTTTCAGATCACGATGCAGTTGCGCGGTTTGGTTGATCAGCGTGTGGCACAGTGTTTCATCCTCGGGTTGTTGCAAACACTGTTGCAATAACTCCTGAGTTTCCTCGTAAACGGTCATGCCAGTCGGACAGGTTTGTTCAAAGGCGTTTAAACCTTGATGGTACCAATCCAACAATACTTGCTGGGCGGTGGCGCTAAAGTAGGGAAGGTGAATGACCACATCATGTTTTTGGCCAATCCTATCTAAGCGACCAATGCGTTGCTCTAATAAATCAGGCACGCGGGGTAAATCAAACAAAACGAGGTGGTGGGCAAACTGAAAATTTCGTCCTTCACTGCCAATTTCACTGCAGATCAGCACCTGCGCGCCTTCTTCTGACTGAGCAAAGTAGTTGGCAGCTTTGTCTCGTTCAACAATGCTCATGCCCTCATGAAAGACCGTCGAGCGGATCCCTGCTCGCACTCGTAGTGCTTCAGAGAGTTGTAATGCTGTACTCGCATTGGCACAAATTGTCAGGACTTTTTGGCCTTTTAAAGCTTTTAGTTGATCAATAAACCAAGGCACCCGGGGATCAAAATTTGTCCAAGTATTCACGACGTCGGGGTGACGTTCTGGTGTGAGATGCAACTGGATGTTATCTGCCTCAAGCTCAAGTAAAATGCGATATTCCAGTGGTTGAACTAAGGCGTGACTGGCTAAGATGCGTTTAGGAAATCCGCTGATCCCAGCACGGCTGTTGCGAAATAACACCCGACCTGTTCCGTGTCGATCAAGTAAACTGTGCAAAAGTTTGGTTTTTTGATCTTCACTGGCGGCGTTGATGTTGTCCAACATCTGCGCATCAGAAAACTGGGCAATAGCGCTGACATCATCTGCGCTTAATGGTTTGCCTAACAATAAAGGGTCGATGGCTTGAGCAAGTTGGCTATATTGTTGTTCTTCATGGACAAAACTTTGGTAGTCATGAAAACGTGCTGGATCTAACAAACGCAGGCGGGCAAAGTGGCTTTCATGCCCCAATTGATCTGGGGTTGCGGTGAGCAATAACACACCTTTGGTCGCCTCGGCCAAACCTTCAATAACTTGGTATTCTTGACTAGGTTGGCCTTGTGACCAACGTAAGTGGTGAGCCTCATCCACTATCATCAAATCCCATTGGGCAGCAACGGCTTGTTGATAATAACGGCTGTTATGCGTTAAAAAATCTAAACTACAAATAACTAACTGTTCCGCCTCAAAGGGGTTGGCTGCATCTTCTGCCATCGCTTCGCAGCGTTCCTCGTCGAATACCGAAAACGCTAAGTTCACGCGACGCAGCATTTCCACCAGCCATTGATGCACTAAACTTGAGGGCACCACAATCAAGACCCGTTGCGCACGCGAAGTCAGCAATTGCTGATGAATAATTAAAGCGGCTTCAATGGTCTTACCCAAGCCCACTTCATCGGCGAGTAATACACGAGGGGCATAACGTCGGCCTACGGTCGACGCAATATGTAATTGATGGGGAATAAGGTCGACTCTGGCACCAACAAAACCGAGTAAATCTGACACACTATGGGTATATTGATGCAATAAACACTGCTCCCGTAATTCAAACCACTTTGGGTGGTCAATTTGCGCATTGAGCAATCGTTGTTCTGGGCGATTGAGCTGAAAATGGTGATCAATAAAGGTTTCTTTCAGGCTTTGTTGCGCTTTAGTATCGAGGCGAATGCCGTGATAACTAAGTTGACCATCCTTTTCCGTTACTGTCTCAACTAATAACTCCCAACCTTCATGGCTTTTAACTGTCTCACCTTGTTCAAAGGTAATGCGTGTCAATGGCGCAGACTGCGCAGCGTAAACACGATTTTCGCCCGAGGCAGGAAACATCAAAGTGACGGTGCGATTGTCTAACATGATGATGGTACCTAAACCGAGATCAGTTTCTGTATCACTCAACCAACGTTGACCTAAGGCAAAGGCGGTACTTGCTTGAGCGTTGTTTTGTTTCGCCATAATATGTGTGTCTCCCCTTGAGGAATGCAAAGCCGCAGTTTGGCTGCTAGATGCCGCTAAGCCAATAAAAGGCCGGCATTGTAGCAAGTTTGTTTGCCTAGGTTGAGCTATGCGTAATAAATAATAACAAGTCTAAACGGATACAAAATTTATTCAGTGCTAGCTTTAAAAGTAGATGAATGTGGGTAAAAAGTGGTTTATTGTTAAGCCGTGCTCAGTAGCCAATGTTTCATGTTGACTGACTGAGGGCCGTTTTATCCTTGCCCTGACCGACGGTCAGCAAAGTCGATAGACACTACAGTCCTTTAGATACGGAGCGACGGATGCCAAGAAAAAAAGCACTAGATTCAAAGATTTATGTGTTAGATACCAATATCCTCCTGCATGAACCCCTCGCCTTTTTATCCTTTAAAGAAAACGATGTTGTGGTACCAATGACGGTACTGGAAGAACTCGATTACATTAAAGACAGTAAAAAAGATGTCGCTCGTGATGCCAGAGTATCGATTCGCGCTATGGAAGATTTATTACACGATGCTACGCCTGAACAGCTTATGTCTGGTGTGTCGATGCGTGGGTTGGGTGCCGGCGAAACAGCCCCTACCGGTAGCCTGTCCATTTTTGTAGATCATGGTTTACCCCTTGAACAGCATGTTTTTACCAGCAACGAAAATGATAATCGCATCATTAACAGTGCTTTATTTCTGCAAAAAGAAATGGCGCCGCGACAAGTCGTGTTGGTGACCAAAGATATTAATATGCGTCTAAAAGCCAAAGGTGCAGGTTTGGCTTTAGTGGAAGACTATCGCACCGATCAGTTAATCAGCGACATCAAGTATTTATCCCGTGGTTACCACACCTTCGATGATGAGTTTTGGAATGTGGTCAAGGCCGTGGAAAGTCGCACTGAAGGGCGTGATACCATCCATACCATCGACCGGAAAATATTGCCTGACGCTTACGTGAACGAATTTTTAATTGACGAAGCTGGTAAGTTTGCGGGCTTGGTTGAGTCGGTAAGTGAAAACTACTTAGAAGTATTGGATTTGGGTTTTGAACGCCTGATGGGCCGGCGTGCATGGGGCATTACCCCAAAAAATATTGGTCAAGCCATGAGCCTGCACGCCTTACTCGACCCACACATTGATTTAGTCATACTCACTGGCCCCGCAGGAAGTGGCAAGACCCTATTGGCGCTTGCTGCGGCGCTAGAAATGGTGATTGAAAAAAACATGTACGATAAAATTATCGTTACCCGCAGTACCCCGGAAATTGCTGAGTCCATAGGCTTTTTGCCGGGCACGGAAGAAGAAAAAATGGCGCCATGGTTAGCGGCTATTACCGATAGTTTAGAGGTGCTGCACAAACATGATGTGAATGTAAAAGGCTCGATGAGTTACATCATGGAAAAAGCCAACATACAGTTTAAATCGGTTAATTTTATGCGTGGTCGTAGCATTCAAAATTCTATTGTTATTCTCGACGAATCACAAAATCTAACGGCCTCGCAGTTAAAAACCATTATCACCCGCTGTGGAGAAGGCACCAAGCTGATATGTAGTGGTAACTTGGCGCAAATTGACAGTAATTATTTAAGTGCGGTGACATCTGGTTTGACGTATTTGGTTGAGAAATTTAAGAATTTCTCCGGCAGTGCGACGATAAACTTGGATGGGGTGGTGCGCAGTCGGTTGGCCGAGTTTGCCGAAGAGCAAATGTAACACGGCCTTTAATTTCTTCAGTGGTGCAATAAAAAACCCGGAATCATCCGGGTTTTTATTTGCTGTCTTGAGTGTGTTAACACTTGTTCTCTAACCAATTTAATAATTCGGTGTAGAACTCGGTTTTATGTCGATAATAAAGGGTATTGGAAAAGTGATCCGCCCCTTCTAATTCAACATATTTGAAATCCTTTTTGAGATCTTTCATCTTGTCGACAAACAAACGACTTTGGATAACGGGAACACGTTGATCAATGTCACCATGCACAATTAATAAAGGTACGTTTACTTTATCCGCAAACTCAATAGGAGATAAACCTTTGACGGTGGGGGCTTGGCGAATACGGCCAAAACGGTTTGCTCCAAACAGAGTGGCATTGATTCGGCTTAAGTCAGTCACACCAGCACCAGCAATTGAACACTGATAGATATTGTTGTCGCGCATGGAACCAGCAAAAGCGGCGTAACCACCGTAACTCCAACCAAAAATCGCCAGTTTGTCTTTTTTGGCTAAGCCTTTCTCCACTAAATACATGGCGGCATCGTCGTTATCATCTTGCATTTCCAAACCCCATTTTTTATCACCCGCTTTCCAATGGTCTAAACCAAAACCTATGGAACCGCGGTATTGAGGCTGAATAACAATATAACCATGACTGGCAAGCAGTTGTGCCCAGTCATCAAACACCGACTCATCTCTCGCCCAAGGACCACCGTGAGGCATTACAACTGCGGGGAAAGGCGCTTTACCTTGTGGGATAGTGACATAAGCTGGAATTTTACGTCCATCACGAGCGGTGTATTTGACATACTTCACGTCTGACAAATATTCCGGTTTTAATAAAGGATAACGCTCACCAAGAAAATCTAACTTCTTTTTGTCAGTTAGTAAGAAGTAGCTGCCAGGATCTTTCGCAGAGGTGGTACGAATCACAATGGCATTGTCATCATCTGCGCGACTTACCAACGAAATTTCCTTACCCGGGAAAAGATCTGCAATGCCTTGATATAAGGCTTCCTCTGCAGCATCAACAAAATAACGTGTGAGATATTTTCCGGTGTAAGTAAACCCTAATAATTTACCCCGATCTTCACTTTTACTGCTCAACATAACACTGCCCGCATCGACAGATTCAAGGCCAAAGAGGCGCTCAGAATACTGGCCAGTACGAATATTGTAGGTGTAGATACCGGTTGTATCATTACCCAAGTTAGCGTTGACATAGACCTCGTCAGGATTAGCAGCATTAAAATAAAGGAATTCCCAGTTTTCACGATTTTCCGGTGAATTGCTGAAAATTTCCCGCCATTCATCATCACCTGTTAAACGTGCATATTGTTTTATGGTGTTGGTAGCGGCGTCGTAGCCTGTCCCAGCGCGGATTTCACCCTCTGTATCAGCGATAAAACCACCACTGATTTTGTCATTGCCTCGCATAATGGTCTTGGTGGAGCCATTATTAGTATTAAACTTAACGACGTCGGGGATACGGTTGTCATTGATATCGTAGGTCAACAGTATGTTGTTGGGATCATCTGGCAAGATGTCCATGACTGAGTAATTTGCGCGGTTTTCTTTGGGGAAGGGGATACGCCAATCGCCTTTGCCATCGGCATTAACGATAGCCGCTTTGGTCACCCAGTAATTGTCGTTACCATCTTGAATATTCTGGCGAAAGTTAACCAGTAATTTTTCATTGTTTAACCAGTTAATCCCTGTCACTTCCATGCGACTTGCACCCAAGGTCACTGGCTCGGCACTTAAGTTAGCGCTTGGACGAATTTCTACCACATAGTCGCCATCGATACTTGTCGCCCGGATAATGGCCAGTTTCTTGCCGTCAAAAGACAAACTCGCTTGCGTCATTGCGGGTAGCATGGCGAAGGCATCAAGTGGAGGAGTGGTTTTTTCTGACGGTTCTTGCGCCAAAGTATTGGTGGCGCTGATAAGCAGCAACACCGCGAGTATGTTTTTAATTCTTAACAAAATTATTCTCCCAATATAAAAACCTGCCAAATAAAAAATAAAAAGACCCCAAATGGCAACCATCGGGGTCTTTGTTTTTAGACTGACAAGTACATTACATTATGTATTAGTAGCTTGCAGCGAAGTTCAAATACGCTGTGCGTCCATAGATGTCATAACCTACACCAAGTGGGAAGTTACGAATCGAGAACACACCAGCACCATCAACTTTAGATGGGGCTTTGTTGAACACGTTGCGCACACCAAAGGTCATGTTCATGTTGTCCCATGCATAACTCAAAGCTACGTCATGTTTAACATAGTCTTTGGTGTAATACACTGGACGACATGATGCCGCTAAACCATCACAAGGGATGCCGTCTGGATCGAACTCACCTGGATCATCCGCTTCACCACTACCTAAGAACTGAGTACGCCATGTTAGACGGAAGTCATTATAGTCAAAGGCTAAACGTGCATTGGCACGCCATTTTGGTGTAGAAGGCTCACCCACGTTGTCATCTTCAGTATCCAAAATTTGGAAGTATTGCTCCCGTGTTTTGGTTGCGGTTAAATCAAACACAACGCCTAGGCTTTTACTACCAACAACAAATTCTTGGTCGTAATAAACGTTATAGTCGATACCTTTTGCGGTGATTAAACCTACGTTGATGAACGAAGCGTCAAGGGTATCGATGGTGCCATCATTGCCACGCACTATACGATCACAGAACCCACTTGAACCGTCTGGTACTTCTGGGTTGTTGTAACACTGGTTAATAATGAACTGATTGCCCGGTTCAGAAATACTGTCGGTTACTTCAATTGAGAAACGTGTCGCCGACAAGGTCAGGTCGAATTTATCGCTGAAGGGCTGTTCAAAGATAAAACCATACGTTTTCGCTTTTGATTTTTCTTCAACCAAAGTTAAAGAACCACCGGTACTGATTTCAACGTTAGTTACTGGTAATGAACGTGTAGATGGATCACCTAAACCAAGAGTAGTTGGGTCAACACCATTTGCACTACAAGAATCTAGTACACGTTGTAAACGCGTGTCTTCAGCAGCATTGTATAACTGGGGTGAATCTAAGTTATTTGGATCAGATAATTCACGTGCGTTTTCAGGCACAATACAAGGGTCAGTAATACTGTTGAAACCTGTTGTACCATTTAAGAAACGCTCACGTAAGTTAGGTGCACGGTATGAAGTACCTTGTGTACCACGGAAAGTTAACCACTCATTCGGGCGATACACACCTTTCAAACTGTAAATTTGTGCTGGTGCATAGAAACTTTCGTCAGTCCAACGGCCAGATGCAGTGAAGGATAATTCTTCAGCATAGGGTTTGCCTTTTAACACCGGCACATCAAATTCCGCAAACACTTCGCGGAAGAAACGATGACCGTCAGCACCTTGGTCAGCAAAGAAGAACTCTAATAAACCTTCAGATGCAACATCATTAGGTGAAGAGATAATTTCATCACGGCGGTATTCAAAACCCACTACACCAGCGACAATTTCGTCGTTCCAAGGCAATTTGTACATGTCACCCGTTATATAAGCACTGATAACCGTTTGTTTAATTTCGGTTTTCATGTATCGCTCAGCAAACAAATAGTCAGCTTCAGCGGCAGTTAAACTACCAGCACCCTCTTGGAATAAATTGGGGGCAAACAAGTTTACTGGCACACAACCATCAGAGCCATTACCACAGGTAATAGAGCCATCTTCGTTACGTACGGCGGCCAATGAGTTAGCTAAATACTCTTCATGGATACCAAAAGTTGAGTTTTCACCCACAGAACCACTATGAGCAACATATGCTTCGTATGACCAGTTACCTTCACCAACGTTTTTCAGTGCATTAATGTTACCTGATACACCGGCCAATAGACGGAATTGATAGACGTCAACAGTTTCTTTATCACGGTCACCTTTAATATTTAATATAGGTGTAACACCCTGTGGTCCATAAGGGAAACCAATGCCAGCGCGGCAGTCAATACCATTAATGGGATCAGTACCACAAGGGTTGTAGGGGTTGGACGCCGCTACGAATGGGAAAAATTGTGCGCCTGGGCTGAAGCCATCGGAGTTACGCGTAGCATACAAGCCTTCGAAGAATAAGGTAGTATCGTTAGCATCATCCAAATCGTACTCACCATT
Source organism: Paraglaciecola sp. (assembly GCA_009993955.1). Lineage (GTDB taxonomy): Bacteria > Pseudomonadota > Gammaproteobacteria > Enterobacterales > Alteromonadaceae > Paraglaciecola. Next base: position 8,457 of record JAACSL010000014.1, on the reverse strand, counting down.
TACAATGGCACTGATTCGACGATTTTTACGCACGAAGTCACCACTGTTAAAATAGTCTGAACGTTGGAAGTTGTAGAATGGGTCTTGGAAATCAAAGTCTAAGAAACCATCGCCATCACCATCAATGAAACCGATGTCATCAATGCCATCACCGTTACTGTCACCCGCTACCCAGCTTGGTAACAAACCAATCAAGCCAGTTGAAATTGTTGACTCACTGAAGTTAGGTACACCGATGTTAGATTTTCCTGGGGTGTAATATACACTGCCGTAAAATGGAATACTGATACGGTTAGTTAAGGGGAAGATATCACAGTTGGTAATGCCAGACTTAGATGGACCCAAACCTCGGTTTCCGCTGAGGATATTGCCTTGTTCGTCTTCGTAATAGAAGCCTTCACAATCGCTGAAAAATTCGCTCTGGGCAAACGACATAGCGTCGATTTCGTTGTATTCAATACCGGCGGTAATAAAGCCTTTGTCGCTAGTTTTGCCGTACATTACAGACAATACTTTGCGATCAGCGCCACCAGAAGAGGGGTTAGAATAAGATGCTTCTACGTCAAAGCCATCAACGTCGCGTTTAAGAATGATGTTGGCTACACCGGCTACAGCGTCTGAACCGTAGACAGTAGATGCACCGTCTAACAAACTTTCAACACGTTCAATCATTACGCCGGGTACTAATGCTAAGTCAGCTGCAACTGGAGCACCACCAACACCAGCAGGTGCGATACGACGACCGTTTACCAATACCAAGGTACGCTCAGCACCTAGACCACGGTAACCGATAGTTTGCGCACCAGGACCGTTATCGAGAACAAAGCCGTTGAAGGTGTTGTCGATTTGTTGCCCTTGTGATTGTGTTGAGCCCTGTAACATTTCATTAGCATCGAACAAACCCAGTTCACGGGAGATATCTCCGTTGATCACCTGTATAGGTGATGCACTGGCAAATTCAGCTTTTTTGATCCGCGAGCCGGTTACAACAACCTTCTCAACGGTTTCTTCAAGTTCATCTTCAAGTGCGCCAGTAGCAGCTTCTTGAGAATAGGCGGCCATGCTAGTAAGGCAGCCCAATGCCATCATCACGGCATAAGACGACCGACGCAGACGCGCGGAAGTTGGTGTTTTCATGTGTATCTCCTGGAAGTTTTAACGCTGACTATTCTGATTTTTTTTAAGTCAGCTGCGAATACTACGCAATTTGTAACGAAATAGGAGTAGATTTGTCATAGATTTTTCAAAAAAGGAATAAATAGGTTGTTTTATTGAGGTTAATCGGCTTTTTGTGGAAAAAATATTTATTAAAAATCCAAAAACGTGATAAATATTCTAATAAATGATTTTTAATGGTCGGTTAAAGTTGAATTTGATACAGAAATAATCGCGAAAAAGAGGCGGTATTGATAGCTTAGCCGCTAATTCTTTACAAAATGTAACTTTTTCGAGCACTAACACGCATATTTTCCATCTCACTGTGGTGCTTCAAGACTGATACTCTCATGGAATAGACTCAAAAATGTACCTGCCTCGCGCCAGTGCCAGCTTGGTCTTTTCACCTGTTTCACCAATGGCCATGATGGCGGGGCCGCTGGTTTCCATTAACAGATAATCGGTGCCATCGAGTCGGACAATGGGTTCATTAGTGCGAAAAGGCAGACTTATACCCAATACCGCATGGTTGGGGAGATAAACCATCACCATCTTTACCTCGGGTAACAAAGAGCGAATCAGACTGGCCATGAGAACGGCCTTACTGTCGCAATCTCCTTGATTGTTGTTGATCACTGCCAAAGGCGGCAGATACCCCGCGCCATTCGAGGTGAGGCGGTTTTCTAAACTGTTGTAGGGAATGCTCTGTACCCAACTGAGTAGCAAATTGACATACGATCGGCTTTCACTGCCACTTGGTAACATGTCGTAAATGGACTGTGCCACGGGCAGTAAGGGGATTTTGTTTTCATCAATGTAGCGCAGGTGATCAGGTTTTACCGCTTCTTCCCCCATAAATGAGGTGAAGCGCGTGAAATAGTGCTCATGCAGGTAGCGATCAAAGGCCTGAGTCTGGCTTTTCTCCATGTTTTTTTGCCAACGATTGGCCAACTCTTGACTGCGGCTACTTACTTCAACCTGGATATTTTTACCTTGCCTTTTGATGTCCACCGTTGCTTGCCGAGGGTCAATGGCCCTCGCTGCCTTATGTAATTCAATATACACATATTGTTGCGCCATATTGGCAACAAACTTGCGTTGCAGAGGCTGATTGTGTTGCGCGGCAGGTAACAAAAATTTGAGGCTGTGTGCTTGAGCATTTGAATCTTGCCAGTCGTAACTGTATTCGGTAGCGTCAGCTAGCTTTAGTTGCTTAAAGCTTTGCTGCTCGGCATGACTGGTAAACGTTGTTAAGCTGAGACACAACCATAACCAACGGTAACTTGCGCAAACAATACCTTTGTTGAGTAGGTATTCACCCGTCATTACCTTACCTTTTTTCACTTTCAGTATTGGCAGGGTTAGTTGTTGATTTATCCAAGCCCAGACCATCAACCTGAAGCCCGGCGGCAGGTTGATCATTGATTTTGCCCATTTCTTGTAAACGTCTGTTGGGATTGACAAAAATGGGTCGAGCCAACAATAAATTATTTGGATAAATAATATGCTCTTGGTTGCTGGTGGTTAACTTGGTGTTAAGAAGGCCAAGTTCTTGTATATACCCTTCTATGTAGTTATCGGCATCAATGATGCGAATATAATTGCCACGTCGAAACGAATTGTGAAATAACAAAATGAAGAAGGATGTGACATTACTCAGTATCGACCAACTGGCAAATAAAGCGACACCGAGTAAGGTGATGATAGACGTGGACATCAGCAGTAAACCACTGAAATCAATGCCCCAAAATAGCAGTATGATGGCCGTACAAATAAGGGCAGCGACTAACTTCACCATATGATAGGCTTTGGCCACTTGCTCGCTTTTAAAGCCACTATCACCGGTACTTTTTTCAAGTAAAGGCAGGGTGATTCTAATCACCAACATATAGACACAAAGCGCCACACAGGTAGCAATTAAATTACTCTTGTGTAAAGCGATCCACTGAGAAATTTCAACCAATAACGCTTCCATCAACACCACTTAATACTGCACAAACTCAATAGCAGCAGTGTAAAACATTCATGCTTGGATGTGTTAATTGAATTGCTTTTTGTGCAGCTGACCGCTCTGAAAAATAATGTCAACCAGAGGGATGAAGCCAGCAGGCGTGGCAAGATTAACGTAGCCACTTGGCTGTTCAATCAAAATATCACCGTAATCGATGGGACGTTGAATGGCTGGAATGGCTGGTAGTTCTGCAGAAAAGTTTGCCATCCAAGGCAAAGCACCGCCTGCGCTGACAAAGGCGAGGTCGAGATCATCAATGGCAACTTGGCAAGCAAACTCATACTCGCCGACGCTGTCGATAACCAATCTCAACAACTCTCGCTCACTGTTCAGTTGGCGCATTTGGTTTTGCAGTGCTGGCGTCGCTTGATATAAATAAATCATGACTTGAGCTGAGCAAACTCAATCATTGTCAGTACTAGCAAGAATATTAAATTCATCATGCAAGCCAGTGGTAACAGTTATTTCAATAGGACTGCAACAAACTTGGCAATCAACAATTTGTTGCTGGTTCAAATCATTATCTGGGTCAATTTCTAAGTCATTGATTTCCATGCAATAAGGACAACTAAACTCGGCATTGGTGGTTAAGCTCATAACATATCCTTTTATTCGCAACTGATTGAGAACAAAACACATCGTCCATTCTCAACATAGACCAAATCATCGATTAACGTTTATAACTGGCAAGGTATTTTTTAAATTCAGCATTGCCCGCTTTGCGCTCTTCTGTAATTTTCTGTACGGCAGGCAACTGATTTAATTTTTCTAATAAGTCTTTTGCTACAGGCAAGGTAGCGAGTAGATCCATGTCGAAACAACGTTTACCTACTGCACTCGCCAGTTCCATTGAATATAAAAAAACGATGTCGGCTGCGCTGAACTTATCGCCGGCTAAGTAAGGCGAAAATTTAGCGGTTCGTTTTAACGCCTCGACACCCTTAACTAAAGCACGTTTCACTTCTTTTTTGGTCAATTCATCAACGGGCTGACCAAAAAATGCCTCGGCATGACATCGTCGTGCTGGTAATTCGATATATAGCTCACAGATTTTCACCAATTCGCGCACTTTTGCCTGTTCAAAAGCAGAGCCTAGGTAAAGTGCTTGGGAGCTAGCATAAGTATCGAGGTATTCCAAAATCACATTAGTTTCGGTTAATACACCAAACTCGGTTTGCAGAACGGGTACTTTGCCCATGGGACTGAGTGCTAAATATTCAGGGCTTTGATTGGGATAAACTAAGTTAGTTTGGTAATCGAGCTCCTTAACAGCCAGAGCTAGTTGCACCATGTTGAAATAGTTACTGACGGCAAAACCATGTAAAACTAACATATCGCGGTCCTTGAAAATGTAGAGTCGATGCAAAACAGACGCCCTTCAATGGTGTATCGAAAGCCCGAATGGCCTCTGCTAATTTAGGCTTACGTAGGCCTAGGTTTTTTGATCATCCTAACCGCAGCTTTCATTTGTCACAAGGTTTACTCTGCAATGTTTTAAGGCGATGATAGCTTGACAATGTTGTTTGTCTTATGGCCAAACACTTGGGAAATTTCTCGAGGGCTGTTGTTCATTAAGTCACTTTATTATGCAGTCTGTGGAGACAAACAAGGTCAAGATTTGTAACAACAACCCGCGTTAAGTTAGAAGCAATTAGATGAACTTGTTAGGCTATCTGGAAGAGGATATCACGATTAAAAAGCCTTTAAATTTGAAACAAGTTGCAGCCCAACTTGGGGTGTCCACGGCCACTGTGTCGAATGCCTTTAATCGTCCTGATCAACTTTCGGCATCTTTACGTGATCGCATTTTAAAAGAATCGGCCGAATTGGGCTATTTTGGTCCTAACTTAGCCGCACGTTCTTTGCGCCGTGGTGAGTCTGGGGTAATTGGTGTGATGCTGGCAGATTCGTTGAGTTACAGTTTTTCAGACCCCGTGGCTAATCAATTATTGCAGGGCATAGCTGAAGTATTGGTAGACAAACAAAAACAGCTGTTGTTGCTGTCAAGTGGGGTGGTATCTGCTCAGCAAAGTAGTGCAGAATCATTGCCCGATGGTTTTGTATTATATGGTGCTTTGGCCGGAAATGCCTTCAATCAAATTTTAAGGACAGGAAAGCCAGTGGTGACAGTTGATTTTGAATCCTCTGGCACCGCCTCAGTCAATATTGACAATGAGCAAGGTGCGTTCACTATTGCCAACCATGCGTTGGCCAAACAACAGCATCCCGAGGTGGCGGTACTGGGGCTGCGCCTAATTGATGCGGGGCGAGTTTGTCGCTTGACTGCGCCTGATATCACGACTCACAGCGGTGAAATCTCACGCAGTCGTTTGGCTGGGTATTTTAGAGCCGCTCAAGGACTGCATTGCTCAATCAGCCCAGAACGCATCTGGCACATTCCTGTTAACTCACCTGCACAAGCAGAAATAGCTGCGCGAGAAGCCCTGACCTCGCTGCCAAGGCCCACAACCCTGCTGTGCATGAGCGATGTCATTGCTCTTGCCGCTATTCGAGTGGCGCAAAGCTTAGGGATCAGTGTGCCCAGTGAATTACAGGTCACGGGTTTTGATGACATACCAGAAGCCGCACGCAGCACACCTGCACTGACCACGGTCTGCCAACAGAGTTTGGAAAAAGGACGTGTTGCAGCGCAAATGTTATTGGAGGGCAACCCAACCACTAGCATCACATTAGAAACGCGCCTAGTCGTCAGGGATTCATGTTTATGACACGTCGGTGGGTAGTAACCACATAATTTGATAGGGCTCCAACACGACACGAGCGCCATCATTCATCATGTCAGTTTGACTGATCAAATCATACATACGATGGCTATTGAGCAAGGCCATATCGGCGCTGCTTAATGTTTGCACAAATTCACTGAAATTGAATAGGGCTAGCAAACCCTGTCCCCGCTTGGTATGGCGGGTGAAGGCAAAGATATGTTGATTATCGACAGTTAATATCTGGGTGTCAGACTGACCAAAAATACTGTGCTGCTGACGAATCTGAATAAGGTTGGCAAGACCCTGAGCAATGGCATGTTGGGCGGTGTGTTTGTCTGAGACTTGTTGCAAAGCTTGCTCTGTCACTGCGATGCGATGAACCCATCGATCGTCATGTTGTTTATTAGCTTGTTGCTGATAGTTGTAGTCATTCAGTAAACCGAGTTCGTCTCCTGAGTAAATAAGGGGAATACCACCAATGCTCAGAATAATAGCGTGGACCAATAAAATTCGCTTAATGGCGTGATCAATATGCTGAGGATTTTGGGTCGCCAACGCTTGTTCTAAGCCAGCTAAAGAGGCCAGCGAACCACAAACACGGCAGTCGCCAGTACTAGGGTTTTCGGCAAAAGCCACACCCTTGGCAAATGATCCGGGAAAGCGCCCCGTATAAAACTGATTGAGAAAATGTCGATGATCTTGGCCATTAATGCCCAGATGCTGAGCAATGCTGTCGTCAAAGGTCCAACCAATATCATCATGACAACGGATGTAATTGACCCACGCACAGTCCGGCGAAATGGCGAAACTGCGCTGCATCGAGGCACTGAGAAGGTTGGTCTGGCGTGTTGCCAAACTTTCCCACACCAATGCCATGAGCAATGGGTTATAAGAAATCTGACACTCCTGTTTGTCGATGTATTTGACTACCTCATCAGGGTGCACAATAGCCTCTGACTTAAATACCACAGCTGGCGCAACGATTTGCAAACAACAGTTAAACGCTTGGATCAGTTTGTGGGCTTTTGGCTGATTTTCGCAGTTTGTCCCCATCTCTTTCCAAATAAAGGCTAAAGCATCGAGACGCAAAGCTTCACAACCTACGTTAGCTAAAAATAACATCTCATCCGTAATGGCAGTAAATACCGCGGGATTGGCGTAGTTCAAATCCCACTGAAAGCTATTGAAGGTGGTCCAAACCCAACGCTTAGCCTGGTCATTCCAAGTGAAATTACCCCGGCGAACTTGTGGAAAAATTTCACGTAAATTGCGTTCATACAAATCAGGCATCGTTCGATCTGCAAACATATGGTAGTAGTCGGCGAACTCACTATCCCCCGATTTAGCTGCTTCGGCCCAACGGTGTTCGTCAGAGGTATGATTAAAAACAAAATCAAGGACTAGACTTATGCCGGCCTTGTTGAGCGCTGCGGCAAGGGCGCGAAGATCGTCAATATCGCCAAGGCTTGGATTAACTTTGCGATAATCCGACACAGCATAACCACCGTCACTGTCTCCTAAGGGCGCAGCATAGAGCGGCATCAAATGCAGGTAGGTCATGCCGAGTTTTTGCAGATAAGGAATTTTTTCTTGCAACGTGGCTAAGTCGCCAGCAAACAAGTCTACGTAACAAGCCATGCCCAGCATATTTTGAGACTGATACCAATGGGGATCGGCTAAACGGCGTGTATCTTTTTGTTTGAGGGCTTTGCTACGCTGGGCAAATCCTTGCAGTAAAGTTGTGACAGTTTGTTGTAAATGATAATAAAAGTCATAGCGATGGCCATATAAACCATGCAACAAAGTGAATAACTGTGGAAAATTTTGCGCTAAACGGGCTTCGAACACCTTGCCCTCGGTTTTGTTGACAACAGACCAATCCAAACTTGCACTCAGCCGCTGTAAGGTGCGCTGACTTTCGACACTTAAGTTCATATATCACCATTTAACTTATACGTTTAAGAAAGCATATTATGCTTTTGTGTTAACAATTAATAGAGCCTTACAAGCAATATGTAAATATTTTGTACAAAATATTTACATATTGCTATTTGTTTGCTAATTTTATTCTTAATCGATTAAGTCTTGTCGTTTTTTAGTGCTTCAACAAGCTGTCTACACCTATTGAGTGCCTTGTTAAGCGACAAACTAGCGTTAGCCTAATGAGATTAACGATTCATCGTAAGGTCACGCACCTAAATAGTGGTCAGGGCGTGAGTAACAATAGAGGGTTCAGGGCGCTACTACCAAACTCGTCACTGTAATCCAAATTTGGAGAACACCATGCACATACTGTTTAAAAGAAATACACTGGCAACGGCGGTCATCGTTGCCTTAAGTAGCCCCGTTTTAGCCCAAGACATGCCCGCGGAAGCAGAGAGTGACGTTGAAGTTATCTCGGTATCGGGTATTCGTGGCTCACTGATGCGTTCACAAGCGGTGAAGATGGACAGCGCGTCGGTGGTGGAAGCCTTATCGGCGGAAGACATTGGTAAGTTGCCTGATTCGTCGATTGCTGAGTCCTTATCGCGTTTACCGGGTTTATCGGGTGAGCGAGTGGGTGGG
>JAACSL010000051.1 GCA_009993955.1 Paraglaciecola sp. | reverse complement strand
TGGTTAGGGGTAAAACGCTGCGTGATGTGTGCCGCGTTTCGATGACCCTATTAAAGCGCAAAGGAAGTGATTAAAAAATCTACAGGGCGATACTTAGGTATTTCAGATAATACTTAATATTCAATGAATATTGATAAAAGAGCTTAAAAACAAGTAGATAAAAGAAAATCAGGCTCGCCTCGTTTTGTCAAATATGTGGAAACATATCAACAACAATCAACTATTGCAGCTATTTATCTTTCAAGAAGCATTGTTTAAACGTTTTTGATAGACAAATGCTGCCACTAACATAAAGCCGCCAATCCCAATCATCAGAGCGACTTTTTGCCATAATAGTGCATTGGCGGCGTCAATGAATCCGAGTTTCAGTAAACCCGCTAACATAAATGCCAGAGCTAACTTACTGATAATGGTACTTTGTTGTCGAGCAAAAAACACATAGCTGCCTTGTACAATTAACCAAGGCGTAATCAACATACTGAGATGCCATAGGTCTAAAAGAAAATAGAGACTACTAGCGAGCATCAAGTTATGAGTTGCATAGCGCGTTTGACTGGCTTTAATCAACCCTAGTAATGGCTGATTATCTCGACTGTCAGCAAACAGCATATAACCAAGTAAAACGGATGTACTTAGGAGCCATAACGATGTACTAACACTAGCGGCACTCACTTGGTAGTTGGCGCTTATTGCCGCAGTCAGTAGACAGGCCATGACGACGTTGATATAGCCTATCAATTGCAATGTAGGGTTATTACGTTGCAAATTGGGATGAAAGTGATGTAGTCCGACTAAACAAAAGGTGACGATACCCGACAAAGCTGAAGCCAAATACACATTACTTGTATGCCAAACCACAATAAAGAAAAGTGCAAATAAATAATACAAACCTACAGAAGCAATTTTTTTATCCAAGAGAAGCGGATGCCTAAGACCGACTAACATCCAAATATAAACATTTAAAGCTATACCAATTATGCAGCTGGCTAGTCCGATTAGCGATAAAAGTTTAGGCGGATCAACCATGTAAGCACTATTAAAGACGGCTGCAACAATGGTTAGTAGTAAGGCTTCTGTGCGAAGCAGGGGATGTTTTACGGTCCTCGCTAATACATAGGCAATGGCGGCTGAAAGCCACAGTGCAAGAGGTAAATATTCACTATAATGCTTGGTTACAGACGGCAAGTAAGCAAAGGGTAAAGCAAGATAGGCCAATAATCTTAATTCTTCTGCGAGTTTGGCAAACGCATCATTACGTTGCTTAAAACGGTAAAATTCACACAGGGCCCAAAGTTCAATAAAAAATACTGTAAAAGCGTATTGTGCATAGCTGGGCAAGTCACGGAATGACCAAGATTGCAGAGTTATTGCCGTCAAAACTGCTGTCAAAGCTAATACAGAGCCGAGTATCAACACCAATGTTTCGCTAGTTTGGCAATATTGACGGTGACTCCGATAAAGTAGGTAACCTTGCAATGGAGCAAAAACAAGTAGAGACCACTGAGTTAAATGTGCCCATGCAAAGGCTATTACAGTGATACTGAGCCAAAGAGATTCAGCTGCACGTAATTGCATGGTTATATTCTGTTCCCATCTAACAAACCTTGAGATATTTTGTCTTGCATTGGTTTGCAGAAGCATACGAGCGACGAACAAGAAGGCACCAATACTCACTACAAGCAGCAAACCTTTTGGATTTACAAGGGCTGGAATTGGAAAATGGGGTGCAAGGGCAGTAAGTCCATGCACGATGGCAAAGATCCATAAGGCGTAGGCTTCAAATCGCAAAGTTTTGTCACCCAATTTTAAGGCGACATACAATACAAATAAGCCCTCCAAGCCGACGGCTATGCCCCAATAATCAGCTTGCAAACTGCTGAAAATAGCCACAAGAAGCCAAATGCTCGCCACCATTAGCATGATGGTGCGAGCGAGGGGAGAATCCAAGTGCAAGCGTTGCCAAACAAGTATTGCCGCTAAACAATTGCCTAAGGCAAAAACCGGCAGCATCCACGAGTCTGGGAATGTAGTCTGACACAACAAACCGATTGTGCTGAAAACAGCTAAAGTCAAAAATCCCAATGATGTCTTGTTGGTTTGAGCCTGAATAGCAAATAGGTGATAACTCAACCAGAGATAAATGATGTAAAAAAGTTCTGCAAACAACCCTATAATTAGGCCTATGTCACTGAACACTTGCATGTATTCCAGGCTGGCACTGCATACAAAGACACTGAGAAAATATAACCACATCCAAGATTTTTGCTGCGCTTGATAAACACTACCAAGCGTTAACAGTCCCAAACCACTTAGATAAAAAATGCTCCCACTTTGATCAAGTGGCAAAATTAGTGGGACGAAACCTGCGCCTACTAGAGATATGGCACTAACGACCCTAGCGTCGTGGCGATTGGACAACGCAAAACCACCCACGCCAATCGCAATATAAGCAAAGATCACCAGCCAATCAGTCAGTAGATGATAATAGCTGCCAGCGATGTAAACCGTGACAAAATTCAGCAGTAAGCCCAAACCAATAGTAGCCGAGCCAAGATCCGCTAGCCTATTTTTTGATGCTAACTTATGTCCCCCAAATACAACACCATTACTGACAAAAAGCAGTAACAGGGACCGACTGCCTGCACCCAATTTGCCAACCAATAATTGTGTCAAATAACCAAAACCTCCCACTAATAAAGCAATACCCACCAAGCTGAATACGAATATCGGGCCTTGGCCTTTGCTCTGATAATGCTGATATAGACTCGCTAATGGCGATAACACTTTGATAAATGGAGAAAACGCCGAACTAATAATATCCGTCAAGGCATCAAGCCATGATGTTGATGCCTCGTCTTGTTTTGCATTCGGTGTATCAAACCGTATCGCCTCTGGAATGGGTTTTTCTTCGTGATATTTTTGGGGGGGGCGTTAAGGCTTGAGTAGGGTTTTCAAAAATCGGCGTATGGGCGCTAAATGAGGGAGGTGACATTAGATCTGTTTGTGCAGACTTGGCAACAGTATAAACGTTTGTCAAAGCTTGTAATTTTGCCTCTAGATGTTGTAAACGTTGATTGAATTGTAGCCGAGTCGAGGCTAATTCATTTTGTAAATCAGCAATTTGTTGATCCGTTGCCATTTGTTAACGCCCAATCAATCATTATTCATCTTGAGTGCTTGCAACATAGCATATTATCCCTTTTTAACAATCAGCAAGGTACTGTATAACTACCTTAATTGCGATTGCAGCAGGCCATCCAACCAGGAGAGGTGAAAGTCAAAAAAAGCGCCACTGTGGGCGCTTGGTTAGAAATAGTGAAAGCAGTCGTGTTAATCAATTAGCGCCTGATACGCTAAATTGCGTAGGTCATCCTGATACCGGTGGAAACCTATTGGGATAAATTGTGCCATGCCAATGATGATGATGTTTTCTTTTGGATCAATTCTAAACCACGTCGAGGCCATGCCGCCCCACCCATAATTGCCCTTGGAACCCATAAAACCAAGCATGTCTGTGTCGACTGTTACCGACATGCCAAGCGCATAACCTTCACCCTGTGCAGTAGGACTATATGGGATCATCTTGTCTGGCATGTGGTTGGCGCGCATATATTCCACGGTCTTGCGCCCTAAAATCCGTTTGCCTTGGTATTCACCACCGTTGAGCAGCATCTGCGCAAACACAAAATAATCGTGCAGGGTCGATACTAAACCTCCACCTGCATTATGGATCGCCGGATCAATCAGAAAGTTGCCCAAGGGTTCGTTATTCATCACCACAGTGCTGCCGGTTTTGTCGGCAGTGTAGACTTTAGCAAAGCGATTCACCTTATTAGCCGGCACATAGAAGCCTGTATCTTCCATGCCTAATGGCGCAAACACGGTGGTTTGCAAATAGTCACCTAAGCGCTGGCCACTGAGTTTTTCCACCAGAAATCCCAGAATATCGATAGAAACACCATAATTCCAGGCGCTACCTGGTTGATGGACAAGGGGCAGGGCGGCGAGTTTTGCCAGAATATTACTGCGTGTTAATTCATCGGGCTTAGCAAAAAGTTGTTGGTAGAGTTTGTCTACCTCACTGTTGGTAAAACCATAGCTAAAACCCGAGGTATGCATAAACAAATCAATGATGCGAATTGGATTTGTGGCATCCTCTAAAACCATGTTCTCTCCTGAACCGCTGACATACACTTTCATCTTTGCTAGCTCAGGTAAATACTTAGCAACGGGGTCAAACATGTGAAATTTACCTTGTTCCCACAAGGTCGTAGCTGCCACTGCAGTGATCGGTTTACTCATGGAATAGATCCGAAAAATAGTATCAGTGCTTAGGGGAATGCCAGCTTCTTTATCACGCATCCCTTGTGCTTTTTCAAACACTACTTGGCCATTACGGGCCACCAACGTCAAGGTTCCCGCTAATTTTCCGGCATCAATATAGCTTTGCATAACAGGTTCAATACGCGCTAATCGCTGACTTGAAAAACCCTGGGATTCAGGTGTGCTTAGCGGTTTTTGGGGGCTACCGGATTGCGCTTGGCAGGCAGTGATAGACAAGACAAATAGCAAAGCAAAACACAGTTTCATCATAATTCCTTGAGTAAATAGAGCTTGGTGCAGTTTACCTTGCCGTAATCACCGAACAAGGCTTTGTTTGATGATTAATTTTTATGCAAATGCATTAGTTGGCTGAATTTAATTGAAACTCAATCTTGATGATGGCTTTGCAGATAATAAAATATCGTTTTTTATGCAGGATATTGCTTAGTGAAATTGAGCTTTATTCACGGTATTTGCTGTTTTTAAGGTGTTTGACCCGCTATACTGTGCGCCGCATTTGAAAGCGATACAGAAAATAAAGCAAATTAAAGGAAAAAGATGACTCCTATTACAAAAACATTTCAGTATGGTCAGCATACTGTCACTCTCGAAACGGGCGTAATCGCTCGTCAAGCCACCGCAGCTGTCATGGCAAGCATGGACGATACCTGTGTACTCGTCACTGTAGTGGGCAAAAAGGAAATGAAGCCTGGTCAAGACTTCTTCCCTTTGACGGTAAATTATCAAGAAAGAACCTATGCGGCAGGTAAAATCCCAGGTGGTTTCTTTAAGCGTGAAGGTCGTCCTTCGGAATTCGAAACCTTAACGTCTCGTTTGATCGACCGTCCAATCCGTCCATTATTCCCCGACGGTTTCATGAACGAAGTGCAAATCATCGTAACAGTGATGTCAGCTAACCCTGAAATCCCCACTGATATCATTTCTCTCATCGGTGCTTCAGCGGCGCTCGCTATTTCTGGTTTACCGTTTAATGGCCCAGTTGGCGCTGCACGGGTTGGCTACACTGACGGTCAATATATTCTGAATACACGTACATCTGAGCTTGAAACCAGTCAATTGGATTTGGTGGTTGCTGGTACTGAAGGCGCGGTATTAATGGTTGAGTCAGAAGCCGCCATCTTATCTGAAGAGGTGATGTTAGGTGCGGTGATGTTTGGTCATGAGCAAATGCAAACTGTCATTAGCTCAATCAAAGAGTTTGCCACTGAAGTTAATACGCCAAAATGGGACTGGCAGCCAGTTGCAGAAAATACTGCATTGAAGGCTAAGGTTAAAGCTGTGGCTGAAGCGGCCATGACTGAGGCGTATCAAATCTCTGACAAGATGGAGCGTAAAGATGCCATCGTCGCTTTGACAGAAAAAGCAGTGGCCGAAATTGTTGCTGCTGACGAGACGCAAGATGCCAAAGAAGTCAAAGAAATGCTGCATGAGCTTGAAAGTGACGTAGTTCGTTCACGAATTCTAGCCGGTTCGCCGCGAATTGACGGACGTGATCCTGCGATGATCAGAGCATTGAGTGTAGCGACGGGTGTACTTCCTCGTACTCACGGTTCTGCTGTATTCACCCGCGGTGAAACCCAAGCTATCGTAGTGGCTACATTAGGTACAGAACGTGATGCACAGATGATCGACGGACTTAGCGGTAACGCAAATAGTCGCTTCATGTTGCATTACAACTTCCCTCCCTATTGTGTGGGAGAAACGGGCATGGTGGGTTCACCTAAACGTCGCGAAATCGGTCACGGCCGTTTAGCGAAACGTGGTATTCAAGCGGTTATGCCAACTGAAAAAGAATTCCCCTACGTAGTGCGTGTTGTATCTGAGATTACTGAGTCTAACGGTTCTTCTTCTATGGCTTCTGTTTGTGGTACTTCGTTGGCATTGATGGATGCCGGTGTACCCATTAAAGCGTCAGTGGCTGGTATCGCCATGGGCTTAGTGAAAAGTGACGAAAACTTTGTTGTATTGTCAGATATTCTTGGTGATGAAGACCACTTGGGTGATATGGATTTCAAAGTAGCGGGTACCACAAAAGGTATTACTGCGTTGCAAATGGATATCAAAATCGAAGGTATCACCAAAGAAATCATGCAGATTGCATTGAAACAAGCTAAAGAAGCACGCTTACATATTCTTGGGGTAATGGATCAAGCGATTGTTGGCCACCGTGAAGAGATGTCTGAATTTGCACCACGCATTTACACGATGAAAATTGATCAAGATAAGATCCGTGATGTCATTGGTAAAGGTGGCGCCATGATCCGCTCGATCACTGAAGCCTCTGAATGTAATATCGAAATCGAAGACGACGGCACCATCAAAATCTTTGCGACCGAATTGGCCAAAGCCAACATTGCCATTGCTAAGATTGAGCAGGTAACTGCTGAAGTTGAAGCGGGTAAAACGTACTCTGGTAAAGTGACTCGCATTGTTGATTTTGGTGCCTTTGTTGAAATCTTACCTGGTAAAGAAGGGTTGGTGCACATTTCACAAATCGCCCACGAGCGTGTGAATAAAGTCACCGATTTCTTATCTGAAGGCCAAATCGTTGACGTGAAAGTTGTCGAAATTGATCGTCAGAACCGTGTACGTTTGAGTATCAAAGATTTGATCGAAAAACCAGCTGGTGAAGTGTCTAACAACGACGAATAAGCTTGGCTTGTTGCCTAATTAGGCGGCATTAAACCGACGTAACAAAGCCGTTCAGGTGACTGAACGGCTTTTTTTATAGCTGTGTGACAGACAGTAATCGTTAGAGCACGGTACCTTTTTCAAGGCATAAAAAAACGGCCGCAAGCGCGGCCGTTTCTTAGGGTAGGTTGCAAACAGCCAACCTACCTACCATGTTGAACGGTTAGATGCGTTC
>JAACSL010000038.1 GCA_009993955.1 Paraglaciecola sp. | reverse complement strand
AAACGGGCAATAAACCTGTTCCATGCCAACGCAGATGAGGCTTGGCATGGGGCGATATAAAATTAATTTCGTGGGGATCCCTCAGACTTAGAGCCCAGCATTTTATTGTTCGCACCTCGGTGTTTGTATTGGTGTGTGCCTTTGGTTACGGTTTGTTGACGGTCTATGCCACACCTTTTGTTAAGCTGGGATTAAACATGATCCCTGTGCTGTATCGAGGGATCAGTATTGTTGGCGTGTTCCTCTTACTCGGATATTTGGCGGAGCATCGCCGTTATATATAAGTGAAGGATATAATCCGTATTCGATACAAATCAGCTAATGAGTTCAAGGCGTTTTTACTTTACAATCCGCGGCTTTGTTTTAAGGCTATCGGGCGGTAAATATGGCAGCAATTGGAATTGACTACGGCACCTCGAACTCAGAGGCGATCTATTTTGATGGGCAGCAGCACCATGTGATTAAATTAGATCCTAGCCAAGTATCAGCCAATAAAATCCGCTCTTCGGTGTTTATTTATTATGATGGTGAGTTGCCAAGACCGGAAAATTCGCTGATTGAAGCAAAAGTGGTGCAACTCAAAGGCATGATTTCTCAGCAGATAGATAAAGCCAAAGACGGGTATTACGAAGCACTCACGCCCGAACGTCAGCAGCAGTGTAGTGACAAAATCGACCAGCTGCGGGCTGAACTGCACAATACCTCGGCGCTGCAACTTCGTGCCATTGAAATTTTGTCAGAAGACATGACCGTGCAAGACATTCCGCTGCATCGTTTAGTAGAAACCGGGCAGTTTGCATTTGGCGAGGAGGGCTTTAAACGCTATTTGCATACCCCTGAAAAGGGCCGCTTAATTTACTCACCCAAAAATTTTCTGGGGGCTAATTTAATTGCCGGTCAACATCGCGCATTTGTCGGTATATTGGCCAAGCAATTAGCTTTTTTCCGCCAAAGTGCTGAGCAACAGTTGCAACAACAGGTTGATACCGCTGTTATTGGTCGTCCCGTTAAATTTCACGGTTCACGTGGAGAAGAAGGTAATCAACAAGCCATTGAGATCATGAGTGAAGCGGCTCAACAGGCCGGTTTTAAGCATGTGGAATTTCTCGAAGAGCCTATCGCTGCTGCTTACAAAGTTGAAAGCAGCCTAGCCACACCCACCAATGTGTTAGTGATTGATATAGGCGGCGGTACCACCGACATTTGTTGCATTAAGTTGTCTCCAGAAAAACTAACCAGCCACGATCGTCAGCAAGATGTGTTGTCCGTGACGGGTGCACGTTTAGGCGGCATGGAATGTGATAAAAACCTCATCGTGAAATCCATCGCCCCCACCATGGGGCAAGGTTTATTAACTCAAAGTGGTTTGCCAGTGCCTCCGGCATTTTTTACTGACATGTGCGCGGTGGATGATATTCCTCGTCTGAATCGGTTTTTTTCGGAAGAATATGGCTTAGAAATTATGCAAACTAAGTCTATTGTTAACGAGCCACAATTGTTAGAACGATTATTGTTGGTCCAAGAGAAAAAACTCTCAGCTCGTTTGGTCAATTCTTCGCGACTGGCTAAAGAGTTGTTGTCGTCAAAACCCGATATTGTTTTACCTCTGCACTACGTTGAAGCAGATTACGGTGTGCGTATTTCCACTGATGATCTGTTCCAATCTATGCAGTCTTGGTTGACAAAAGTGAAGCGTTTGGTGACGGAATGTTTGGACAAAACCAGTGAACCACCGCAAATGTTGTTTATTACCGGAGGCATGAGTTTGTCGCCCATTGTGCAACACGCACTGCAAGAAAATATGCTGCCCCATTTGCCACTTATCGAGGGTGATGCGTTTAATTCAGTGTGTGAAGGCTTAGCCATTCAAGCAGCTAAACTGGCGAAAAAGCTTAACAATAACTAACGCACTCATGAGCGTTCGCTTGATGTGAAGCATAAAAAAACGGCGTCTACTAGGCGCCGTTTTTTTGTGGTGAGATTGATAGTCTCGGGATCAGCTTCGTTAAATCGTCGCGAGCAATGTGGGGCCGGCAGACACCAGTTTTTTGCCGTTGATGGTGTCAGTGAATTTTTGGAAATTATCCACAAATAACTCCGCCAGTTCTTCTGCTTTGCTTAGCCAATCGGCCTCATCATGGTAGCTTTGTCTTGGATCCAATAAATGACTCTCTACCCCTTGCAATTGAGTAGGGATGAGCAAGTTAAAAATCGGCAACATTTTACTGGGTGCGTGATCAAGGGAATCATTTAATATGGCGTCGATGATGGCCCGTGTGGCTTTGATGGATATGCGCTTGCCAGACCCATTCCAGCCGGTATTAACCAAGTAAGCCTGCGCGTTGGCGGCCTGCATACGTTGCTGCAACACTTTAGCGTAGGTGGTGGGATGCAGGCTTAAAAACGCAGCGCCAAAGCAACTGGAGAACGTTGGTGTAGGGGCGGTAATGCCGCGTTCTGTACCGGCTAGTTTTGCGGTAAAACCAGACAAGAAATAATACTGCGCTTGCTCAGGGCTTAATTTAGACACGGCAGGCAGCACCCCAAAGGCGTCAGCCGTTAGGAAGATAACCTTATTGGCATGACCCGCGCGAGACACCGGTTTCACGATATTGTCGATATGATACAGCGGATATGAAACACGGGTATTTTCTGTTTTCGATTTATCTGCGTAATCAATCTTGCCATGAGCATCTACTGCAACGTTTTCTAACAGCGCATCGCGGCGAATGGCATGATAAATATCCGGTTCTTGTTCTTCGGATAAGTCGATGGTTTTAGCGTAGCAACCACCTTCGAAATTAAACACACCTTGATCGTCCCAGCCATGTTCGTCATCACCGATGAGTTGGCGATTAGGGTCGGTAGACAGGGTGGTTTTGCCGGTGCCTGATAAGCCAAAGAAAATAGCCACGTCGCCTTTTTTACCAACATTTGCACTGCAATGCATTGACGCGATGCCTTTTAACGGCAGCAGGTAGTTCATCATCGAGAACATCCCTTTTTTCATTTCACCGCCATACCATGTGCCACCAATTAACTGAATTCTCTCGCTCAGATTGAAGGCCACAAAGTTTTCAGAATTAAGTCCCTGTGCTTGCCAATCAGGGTTAGTGGTTTTTGCGCCGTTCATCACCACAAAATCGGGGACAAACTGCGTTAACTCCTCAGCGCTTGGGCGAATAAACATGTTCGTTACAAAGTGAGCCTGCCACGCCACCTCGGTAACAAAACGTACTTTCAAACGACTATCTGGGTTTGCACCACAAAAGGTATCGACAACAAACAAACGTTTGCCCGAAAGCTGGTGAGTGACAAGAGATTTTAAGGAAGACCAAATGGCAGGGGAGATGGGTTTGTTATCGTTTTTACCTTGGGTTGACCACCATACGGTATCTTTGGTGACATCATCCAATACGATGTATTTGTCTTTTGGACTGCGCCCAGTAAAGATACCAGTGTCCACTGCTACTGCCCCGGATTCTGTGATGGTGGCTTTTTCATAACCACTTAAACCTGGGCGTGTGGTTTCGTTAAATAAAGTGGCGTAAGAGGGATTGTGGACCACATCATCGATGTGCGTTAACCCATAGTCACTCAGTTGCGCAATTAAAGATTGTAGAGTCATAGGGTAGAGTCCTCTGCTGATTTTTATTTTTATTATTATGTTTATCGGTATTTCATCAGCCCCGACATTGAGCCAGATACGGGCAGATGAGTAGTCTTTTGTGATTATAATGACTATTCGTCTGCTTTATTATCTTGTCAGATCAATAAGCTGGCTAAATAGTTAGTAAAGAAAACGCTACAGTTTAATTGCAGGGTTTGGCCCACAGAGTAGGGGCCTATGACCTGAATTTGCCTAGCAAGCACAGCTTTCCAATCGAAAAATAGCGATATTAGAGTTGTGAAAATTGCCTGACAAGGTTGTGATAAACATTGTGCAGTTGGTCAAGTTCTTGGCGGTTTGCCCGCTGATTAACCATCAAAGATTGGATAGTTTGGTCAAGTTGCTGCAAGGTTTGGCGAAGACTGTGATCAGCAATCATACTTTGCAGCCACGTTATAGCGGCAAAACGTGTACCTTTTGTCACCGCACACACTTTATGCACGCTGCTCGAGGGATATAAAACGGCATGACCGGCGGGGAGTTTTACAGGTAATTCACCGAATTCAGTGGTGATCAGCAATTCACCCCCGTCATACTCTTCTGGCTCACTCAAAAATACGGTCATCGACAGGTCACTGCGCATCACTTGATGACTATTGGGTAAACGCATAATCGCTGCATCCACATGCCAACCATATTCATCTTGATCTTGATATCGATTAAAACACGGTGGAAAAATATGCAGCGGCAAGGCCGCTGATACCAACTCTTTGGTTTCGCCTAAACGCGCCAACAGGCGGTTAGCCAGTTGGCGCAAGGTCGCGTCATTAGTGTCTGCTTGCGCATTGCGCTTTACCGCCGCAGCCATGCCCATTGCCGTTTTACTGCCATCTTGCCACGGAAGCGTTGCAAGTATCTGACGATAAGACTGCACTTCATCTGCCTCTAGCAGGCTATCAATGATCAACATAATGACGCTCCACACTTAAAACTCATAGGTCATACTAGCCCGCAAACTCCGTCCATCACCAAGGTACATGAAGCTGCCAGAGCGGTATGCTGCGGTCCAGTATTCTTTGTCAAACACGTTACCAACATTGAGGCGCAGTGTCAGCGCATCGTTAACGCTGTAGTTAGCAAATAAGTTAACCACTGAGTAAGCAGGTACAACAATGGTGTAATCATTGATGCTACTATCAAATCCCGCTGCGGTATCGGGTTGACCACCATACATCTCACTCTTGTACGTGTAGTCACCGCCAAATGCGAAGGTTTCAGTGGCTTGGTAACGCAATTGCAAGTAGTAACTCTGATCAGCAAAATTGCTCAAATCACGGCCGATATTGTCAGTAATAAAAGATTCAAGCACTTGTGAATTCATCACGGCTGCACTGGCTTGAATGCTCAACTGTTCAGTTATTTCGCCAGACAGACCCAGTTCAATACCTTGCACCCGATTTTTCCCCGTATTTAAGGTGCCAAGGCTAGAGTAGGCGTCTCCCACACTCTCCATTACATCACTTTTGGTGATGCGAAATAACGCAACAGTGGCGAGCAGTTCATCGTCCATAAACTGCCACTTACTGCCTATTTCAAGGTTTTCGACAAATTCTGGATCGGAGCGCTGGGCCTGTTCGGGATCACCACATAAACCACCATAACCACAATTTGCCCCTAAATCAGATTCACCCCCATTGATATTCGTGGCCGTACTATAAGTGGCATAAAAATTAGCATCTTCACTCAAATTGAAGACTAAACCTAAATGGCCATTGTAGAGCGTATCGGAATAGCTAAACAGTTGCTCGCCACTGCGGCTAGTGGTGTCATTGCTGTAATCAAAAGAATCTTGGCGTAAGCCGAAAAACACATCCCATGCAGCATTGATTTTTACCGTATCCATGACGTAAAAAGCCGAGGTCTCAATGTCAAATAATGCATCACTCGCCCCCTTACTGACACTGCGATCCATTAAGTGGCGAATACCTGGCAGCACTGTTTGATTGGCGCCGACAATACAGTAGGCATCGCTAAGGCCACGTCGACCATCAACCTGGCAATTTGGCGCCTGATTAAAATTAACCTCATATACTCCGTTGTCCACTGATTCGTCTGAATATTCGAAACCGAAAACAAATTTGTGCTTGAGTGCCAACCATTGTTTGTCCCAATAGAGGTTGAATTGACTTGCGACATAATCCACCTCTTGCCATCCCTGATGCGTGCTCAGCACATTGGTGTTTTCACCCGGAGCAACGCTATCACTTGCGGCGCGCGTGCTGCCACTCAAACCAGTGGTTAAATAGGCATTTTCGGTTTTGCCAAAGCGAGTAGCATTGTAAAAACGCAGGTTGTCGGCAATTTGATAATCAGTGCGTAGGGTTAGGGCAAAGACCTCACTGTTTAAGAAGTCTTCGTTTTGAGCGTAGACCGGAATATTTTTAACAGGTTCACGTTTAGTGCGATCAAAATAACTGCCTAGGTCAGGCACGTCATCGGCTTGCAAATAATAGGCATCTAAATTAAACGACAAATGATCAGTGGGTAGGTAGTTCGCAGAGAGCAGGGCGCCACTGCGATCTCTTATTATACCGTCGCGCCCTGGTGAATTTTCTCGTGCATCAAGGGCATTTACCCGTAAGGCAAATTGTTGATTCAGGGTTTTATTGGCATCCACTGTGACTCGGTGATAGTCATCACTGCCTACACTGACATCAACACGTCCAAAATCGTAGGAAGGTGAAGCGGTTTTCGTAATACTGTTCACCGCACCACCTGACGAGCCGCGACCTGCAAAAGTGGCACTCGGCCCTTTGGTAATTTCAACTTGTGCCGTGGCAAAACTTTCGCGAGTGGTCATGCCTGGGTCTCGCAAACCATCAACAAACACATCACTGCGCGCTTCATGGCCGCGAATAATATAGCGGTCGCCAAAAGCGTTGCCGTTTTCACCCGTGCCCAAGGTTACCCCTGATTGTGTTGCCAATATTTCTTTTAAATCCGTACGGCCAGATTCTTGAATTTGGTCTTGAGTCAATACCGTGATGGTTTGGGGGGTATCGGCTAAAGGAGCTAAATGCCGTAAGTCGCCGCTCTGCTTCACGTTGTATAACGAATCACGAACGCCATGAATTTTAATGCGTTCTATGTTGTTTTTTTCAGCGATACAACGCTGTTCTTGATTTGTTTGCTCATTACATAAGGCTTCATCAGCTTGCACGCTACTGCAACTAAAAGCCAAGGCCATCATGATGGCATGTGAGCCAAGTTGTGTGGTGGGGTTTGCCAATTTTTTGTGATTAACGCTAAGAAGGGGGTGATGCTTGGTTGACACGTTGTTGCTCCCTGAGTCGATAAAGTGCGGTTATTGAGTTCGAGGAGGAGCTTACCAGATAAAATTGATCAAATGCAAATGATAATTGTTCTCACTAACAAAATATCTTATGTCCGACAGTCAGCATAAAAAAACACCCTAGGCTTTGCGGCGCTAGGGCGTTTGAGCATGGAAATCTTTCCAGAATTAAAGGCTTTAGGCGACGGCTGCCTCCAATATCGCTTTGCTTTGCTCTAATGTAATGGCTTGATGTTCACCCAATTTTAGCATGCCGTGTTTTTTAAGCTGGCCAATGACCGCCTCAATGGCCGCGGCTTTATCACCATCATGCTCGGTCAGCTGTGTGGCTACATCTAAGCTATGATAGAGACTTTCTATGGCTTGAATCGTTTTCTCAGCCAAGTCAGGGCCGTCTGTTAAGGCAAAAACGTTGCGCCCCATTTGCTCTAACTTGGCTTTTTTGTGGCCAAGTTGATTGCGTAATAACCACGGCTGCACAATCGCAAGTGAACGCGCATGGTCAACCCCGTACAAGGCCGTTAACTCATGACCAATCATGTGTGTTGCCCAATCTTGGGAAACGCCAGCGCCAATCAGACCATTTAAGGCTTGGTTGGCGGTCCACATTAAATTCGCACGCCAAGCATCATCTTGTTGGGAAAAGGTTGCCGCTAGGTGACGTAAATTTTTAAGTAAGGCTTCTGCGTAACCATCTTGCACCATGGCACCCGCTGGAAAGGTTAAATATTGCTCACAGATGTGTACCCATGCGTCCACAACGCCATTGGCGAGTTGACGTTGAGGTAAGGTTCGCATGACATCTGGATCTAATACAGCAAACACGGGTTGTACAAGAGGGCTGATAAAGGCCAATTTGTCAGAGGTTGCTGCTTTTGTCACCACCGACGCACCATTTGACTCAGAGCCAGTGGCAGGGATCGTCAGAATAGCGCCTAAGGTCACGGCTTCGGTTACCTTGTGTTTGCCCAGTAGAATATCCCAGCCATCACCGTTATGTTTAGCTGCTGCAGCGACATATTTCGCGCCGTCAATAACAGAACCGCCACCTACCGCTAATATGAAATCGATGTTTTGTTCTTTGACTACTTTCACGGCCTTGTCCAACGTTTCCACCGTTGGGTTGGGTTCGACGCCGGAAAACTCTGAGTAATCATGTTGGCTCAATGCAGATTTAACTTGGTCGTAAACGCCATTGCGTTTGATTGATCCGCCACCGTAGATAACGAGTACTTTTTTATCTGTTGGAATTAAGCCACTGATGCTGGCAATCTGGCCCTGTCCGAATTGAATTTGGGTGGGATTTACATAAGAAAATTTCACGTTGAGTACTCCAGATTAATCATATTGAGAGAAAGCAATTCGTTGAAACGGAGGGAAAAGATCAGTTTCTTCCCTCTGTGCTGCATACTATAGTGGTGTTGTTGCCACGAACTTCAAGCTTGATAGATAAAAGAATAGGATTAACGCGAAAAATAATCCGTCAACGTAATCAGCACCAGACTTTTGAGCGCTACTTTTGTGAAAGCCACTCTATTTAGAGCCACTCTATTGAGAGCCACTCTATTGAGAGCCACAACAACTAACACCTGACAGGAAACGAAATTTGCGCACATTAAAACAAACTATTAATCATCTCTATCACGGCAAAAGTCGTTCGGCAAATCAGTTTCGCTGGCTGTTATTGTGCATCGATGCGTTGACTATCAGTTATTTTATTGTGTCGACATTTTTACACTTTTTAGCTGAGTGGCATTGGTTAGAAGTCACGATAGGTATCTATTATCTCATCGAATTTATCCTGCGTACTTGGAGCAGCAAACTGGTTTTTCGCGAGATACTGCATCCCACCAGTTTGGCTGACTTGATCGTTATAATGTCTTTATTTGCGCCGAGCTTGGCGGCAAATTATAGCTTTTTGCGTGTAGCAAGAGCCTTGCGACTGCTGCGTTCGTATCACATGCTGAAAACACTGGGTGCACAAAGCAGTTTTGTGCGCACTCATGAAGAAGTGTTGTTTAGTATCATCAACTTACTTGTGTTTATTTTTGTGATCACTGCGGTGGTGTTTGTCAGCCAAGTTGATCGAAACCCTGGCATCAGCAACTACGTGGATGCCTTGTACTTTACGATTGCCACCCTCACCACCACAGGATTTGGGGACATCACCTTGCTAGGCACTGAAGGGCGAATACTCGCGGTGTTGATCATGGTGTTTGGCATTCACTTTTTTTACGGCTCATTCAAACTATTTTCCGGCCGGTTAGGGTTAAGTATGAATGCCCCAGTTGTGGTCTAAATCGCCATGATAGTGATGCGGTGCACTGTAAACATTGTGGTCAAATTTTACATATAACAACCGAAGGTGGCGCTTAATCTATTCAGCTAGCATGGCTACTGCCTATGCTTTTAAAAATTTTTGAGCCTTTGCAGCAAAACCACGGTACAAGTGATCTCAGATATAGGAATGATAAGATGCGTTTAACCCTTGGATTGTTGTTGATAGTACTGCTGTGTGGCTGTGCCAAAAATGATTGGCGTACCGCGAGTCGCGAATCTGCTGGTATTGCCAGTGATCCTGCAAAGCACGCTGAAAGCATTATTGAAGTGTATGCCGCCGATGCGTACAGCTGGCGTGGATGGTTTGCTGTGCATTGCTGGATAGCGGTCAAGCCCGAAAATGCCGAGCAATATACGGTCTATGAGGTAGTAGGCTGGCGAGTGAAGCGTGGTTTACCCGCCCTATATTCCTATCAAACGGCGACGCCAGATCGTTATTGGTATGGCGCTAAACCTGAAAAACTCTTGAGCATAGTGGGTGAAAAGGCCAGTGAATTGCTGCCGAAGGTGGAAGCGGCTATTGCCCGTTATCCTTGGGCGGATGAATACACCTTATTTCCAGGTCCAAACAGCAATACTTTCCCTGCCTGGATCGGAAAACAAGTACCTGAACTTGGCCTCAAGTTGCCGTTTCGTGCCATTGGTAGTGGCTATGCAGACTGATCACAAGATTCACCGCACAACTAAGCAAGTCAAGCTAAACGCGATTAATCCTAAAAAATTGCTAAACAGCAAGTGGACGGCCATTGAGCCTCGCCGCAAAGAGAAACATTTCATGATTGTTGAGTTAGCGTTTGACGAAGACAACAATGTGATTGATTGCCAAATAGAAGCGGTGATGAGCAAACGCAGATTTGCCATTCAGTGGCACGAATTGCGCGATGCAAGGTTATGGCTACAAGGCTGGAAATAAGTGGTTGAGGCTTTTGAACCCTCAGGTTGTGACTAAATTCAGTTGACTGCATCCATGCTTTTGCTTAGAAAGTAAACAACCAGTCCTTCTCTCATAAAAAACTAATGGTCTATCAATCAGATGCAGGCGGCACGCGCTATCGTTTTGCAAATCTCAAAACTCTGTTAGCAAAAGCCACACCCTTGCGCTCGGGAGATTGCCTTGCTGGCGTAGCCGCCCTTGATGCCACGGAGCGCGTGGCTGCACAAATGTGTTTGGCAGACCTGCCTCTTAAGCAATTCTTGCAAGAACTGGTGGTGCCTTACGAAGACGACGAAGTGAGTCGTTTAATAATCGATAGCCATGATCCTGCCGCCTTTTTGAGTATTGCGCATATGACAGTGGGAGATTTTCGCAATTGGTTGTTATCGGATGAGGCCACAGCCAGCCGCTTAAGTGCTATTGCAAGTGGCTTAACACCAGAAATGGTTGCAGCAGTAGCCAAAATAATGCGCAGCCAAGACCTCATTTTAGTCAGTCAAAAAATTGAAGTGGTGAGTCGATTTCGCTCAACGCTTGGTCTACGAGGCCGTTTGGCAACACGCTTACAGCCTAATCACCCCACCGACGATCCAGCGGGGATTGCGGCGTCGCTGCTCGACGGACTGTTGTATGGAAATGGTGATGCGGTGATTGGCATCAATCCAGCAACAGATAACATTCACGCCGTCATGGGCTTAATGCAACTACTCGATGATGTTATTCAGCGCTATGACATTCCCACCCAAGCTTGTGTATTGACCCATGTATCTACCCACTTAGAAGCCATCAACTATGGCGCACCAGTGGATTTAGTTTTTCAGTCTATTGCTGGTACGCAAGCCGCCAATCGCAGTTTTGGGATTTCCTTGGCCATGTTAGATGAAGCGCATGCTGCAGCATTAAGTCTGCAACGTGGATTGCTCGGACACAATGTCATGTATTTTGAGACCGGGCAGGGCAGTGCTCTATCGGCTAATGCTCATCATGGTGTTGATCAACAAACCTGTGAGGTGCGTGCCTATGCGGTGGCTCGGCGTTACCAGCCTCTGTTGGTGAATACGGTGGTCGGTTTTATTGGCCCTGAATATTTGTATGACGGCAAACAAATTATACGGGCGGGACTCGAGGATCATTTTTGTGGCAAACTCTTGGGTTTGCCAATGGGCTGTGACATTTGTTATACCAACCATGCCGAGGCCGACCAAGATGACATGGACAGTTTACTGACGCTTTTAGGGGTTGCCGGGGTGAATTTTATTATGGGCGTGCCAGGTGCCGATGACATCATGCTGAATTACCAAAGCACGTCGTTTCACGATGCTCTTTATTTGCGCAAGGTACTAAATAAATCGCCAAGCCCTGAATTTGCGGTATGGCTCGAAAAAATGGGGATTGCTGATGCGCGTGGCACGCTGCAAGTTGCCAATACCCTGCCGCCAAGCTTACAGCACCTTACTCCTCGACTTTAATCGAGTATCTCTATGAGCACCAACAAAGACCTAGATGAGAAACACATAGCCAAAAAAGGTGACAAACCTGTCATCTCAAATAATTGGCAGAGCCTGCAGCGGTTCACCGACGCACGTATTGCCCTAGGTCGTGTCGCAAACAGTTTACCCACCAACGCCCACTTAGCGTTTCAGCTTGATCATGCGCGTGCTCGTGATGCAGTGCATGTGCCCCTTGACAGTGTGGCACTGCAGGCTCAACTGCTTGAACAAGGTTTGACGGTTTTGCCATTGCATAGCCAAGCCGTCAATCGCCAAATGTATTTGCAACGTCCAGATTTAGGCCGGCAACTTGCCCCTGAATCGGCAAGTCAGTTGAAACGTTGGCGTGCACAGCATGGCTGCAACAAGGTGAGCATTGTGATAGCGGATGGCTTGTCTGCCAACGCGGTGCAAAATCAAGCGGCCAGTTTGTTGGCTTTACTCTCTTCAGGCTTGTCGACACTTGGTTTAAGTTATGGACCTTGCGCCATTGTTCAGCAAGGTCGCGTGGCGGTGGCCGATGAAGTGGCTGAATTGTTGGGTAGCCGTTTGCTGGTAATGTTTATCGGTGAGCGCCCAGGTTTGAGTTCACCACAAAGCCTTGGCATTTATTTTACTCGTGCACCTCGGGTAGGCATGAGTGATGAATCACGTAATTGCATATCCAATATTCATGCTAGGGGTTTGTCATGCCAACACGCTATTGAACGACTCATTTGGTTGATACAAATGTCAGAAAAGTTGAAGATTTCAGGGGTACATTTAAAAGATAAATCAGGTGAGGCGCAGCCTCTGCTCAATGTAACACCTGAGCAAAAACCGCGCTTTCAATTAACTTAGTGTAAATCCATGCCCTGGATAATCTCGTGGGCAATCTCAGGTGTAGTGGATGTTGGTTTTTCGTGTAGCTTACCTTTTAAATGGCCTTTACGATGGCTCAATGCGGCATCGAGTTTTTTGGCAGCCTTAGAAATAGCGGGATACATCACAGCGTCAGCCCCTGACGCAGATATTTTACTGCCCTCATAATTAGTACGGATCTCTACGCTAAATTCACCGTGTTCTTTGGCAATGATGATGTCCATTGCTATCAGGGAGGGAAAATGGCTGGATACTTTGGAAAACTTCTCATCGACATATTGTTTAACGGCGTCGCTCATTTCGACGTGGTGACCAGAAAGCTTTATTTTCATCGGATTTCCTTCTTGGCAAATAAATTTTTTATGGTTCGAGTTGTTTACTTGTTCGACCTAGTGTCTATGTAGACAAGTTGGCTCTTCGTTCCATGTATAGAGCTTGGGGTAAAGTCGTCAAATTGCAAGGTTTTAAACGAACAAATGCCCAGTCGTTGTTACAAGGTAGTGCTCGTGCTTATTTCAAATTTGCGCATTAGGTGATGCGTTCACTGACGAAAATCATAGGTTTCATAATAAAGGGGTTTCATCGACCCACAAAAAGCCAATTTATGATAGATTTCACTTTCACTGGGTACCGCTGTCGCGGTGGCGAACTCCGTCATACAACTGACGTTATCAAAGAGCAGGATCAACTGATCATAACTTGGTGCAGTCTGTATTCTATGCACCAATAAACGCTTATTGTTGGGTAAGTCCACGGTGTCATATTTGTGCCGAATGTGGGACTTTTCTGGATCATCTAAGCTACGTAGATAGAGTTGTTTTTCAAAGTTGAGTGGTAAATCTTTGAAGGTAGGCATACCACCTCGCTCAAAGTGCCCTAAATAGACATCTGCCACAACCGTGAATTTTTCCCCCCGCATTAAATGTTGCAAGTTAAACGGTTTGGGTTTGATGGTGACCAAATCGGCATCCAAAACTAAACGCATGAGTGACAGGTTTTTGTTTTCGATGGTGTAGATGAGTTGCACATTATGGGGCTCGTGATACATGGGTAAATGTGACGCGTACATACTCGACATATTGGCGACTAACACCATGCCATGAATACCCATGTATTTGGGATCAAGAGGTGGTGGTGGGGCAGGTTCTTCGGCACTCGTTGCTGCTATACTGAAAAAAGTAGCACTGAGAAGCATGGTGAAAAGCACAAAAATTAACGCGATTGACTTGTTCATATGGCGCCACATTAATACGGATCAACATCTTAATCCTAAGCTGAGTAATCAATGAAATCCAGCCTTGTGTATAGACGCCGTTTAACAAGGGCTTCTGCGTATTAAACCCTTGCTATCTTATATTTCGTCGCTATAATACGCGCTCATTTTTGGCTTGCTGAATTAGTGATTGGCAAGTCTGTTTAAAACTTCCGGGCTCGACCTGGTCTACATTGGAGAAAACTATGTCACTAAATAGCGTTGAAAGTGCAAAAATCCTAGCTGATTTTGGAACAAAAGAAGGTGATACTGGTTCACCTGAAGTACAAGTTGCATTGTTAACTAACAATATCAACAAGTTACAAGGTCACTTCGCCAAGCATAAGAAAGATCACCACTCACGTCGTGGTTTGTTGCGCATGGTGAGTCAGCGTCGTAAATTGCTTGATTATTTGAAAAGCAAAAACGCTGAACGTTATCAAACTCTGATTGAGCGTTTAGGTCTGCGTCGTTAATCGAGCAGTTCAAAACCCAAAAAAGACGTTTCGGCGTCTTTTTTTGTGCGGCCAAACTACGCTAGTTTGTGTTTGTTGTTGGTATCGGGCTCAAACTAAAGCCTGTTGACGTTCCTCTTCACTCAAAATCCCAATAAAAGGGGTCACACGTCGATATTTACGCATCAACATTGAATCTTCCAAAACACTTTGTTTAAACAGCTCAGGCTGGTTAACTTGTTCAACGATGCAGTGCCAAGTTAAATAAGCGCCGTAATAGATAGTGCCCTCTGCATATCGGCGCTCTAAGGTGGTTTTAACCTGTTCCAACAGGGCAGGTTGCCGTAGTATTTTTTCTACCATTGCTTGGTGAAGCAACCATATTTGTCGATCAATTAATTTATGGTTGATGCCTCGTTCACGCTGTTGGCGTTGACGTCGCGGGCCTTGGGTAGTTCGCACGCTGTTTACCTCTCAACCCTTGTCGATATGTTTTCCTCCAACAGGGGAGCCAGCATGCCCTCCAAGCCATTGAGTTTTATTTCATACATCAGCGCTAGTTGTTGTCCTAGCAGTCCAGGGGGAAAGCCTTTTTGCTGAAACCAGACTAAATAGGGCTCCGGTAAATGCAATAATTTTCGCCCTTGGTATTTTCCAAATGGCATGCGTTGGTTCACGGCTTTGACTAAGGCTTGTTCATCCATCTCAACTGTCCATGCTCATGGCGCGTTTTTGGCTTTTTTGTTGGGTATGCCACAGCTGCGCATAGGCGCCATTTAGGGCTAACAATTGTTGGTGATTGCCCTGTTCTACGATTGCGCCTTGGGCCATCACCACGATGTTATCGGCATCGACAATGGTGGAAAGTCGATGGGCAATCACTAAACTGCTGTGTCCGCTGGCGATCTCACGCAGTGCTTGCAGGATGGCCTGCTCTGATTGGCTGTCTAGGGATGATGTCGCTTCATCAAACACCATGATGGGTGGGCGTTTGAGGATGGTTCGGGCAATAGCGACCCGTTGCTTTTCTCCTCCTGATAATTTCAATCCCCGCTCACCGACTTGGGTATTCACACCGTCTGGTAAACTTTGGATAAACTCACTTAAATGCGCCAATTTTATCGCTTCTTGCACCTCTTCATCATGGGCTTCAGGCCGCCCATAACGGATATTTTCTAATAAGGAATCGTTAAACAATACGGTGTCTTGCGGCACAATACCCACGGCCTTACGCAGGGTATGTTGCTGCACGTCACGAATGTTTTGCCCATCGATGTAAATGCCACCACTGCTGACATCATAAAAACGAAATAGTAGTTTTACTAAGGTCGACTTACCCGCGCCACTTTCACCGACCACTGCCACTTTTTGACCGGGCTCAATGACAAAGTTGATGTCTTTTAAAATGGGTCGGTCAGGGCGATAGTGAAAAGCAACTTGCTTAAATTCAATTCTTCCGCGGCTAATGGCCAATAGGGGAGCATCGCTAGGGCTGTCTACCTTGGGCGCTTTTGCCAATAAATTAAACAGGTTTTCGATATTGGCGAGTGAGCTGCGGATCTCTCGATAGACAAATCCTAAAAAATTGAGAGGCATAAAAATTTGCATGGTAAAGGCATTGATCAATACAAAATCGCCTATGGTCATGGTGCCATGGGCGACTTGGTAGGCCGCCAAGGCCATCATGCTGGTCATGGAAAGGGCAATGATTGCCGCTTGGCCACCATTGAGTGCAAACAATGACAGGCGATTCTTACGTCTTGCCGTTTCCCAATTGGCTAATTCTTGGTCATAACGTGTGGCTTCATACTGCTCATTGTTGAAGTATTTCACGGTTTCGTAGTTGAGCAGACTATCAATGGCGCGGGAACTACTGCTCGAATCTGCTTGATTGGCCTCGCGTACATATTGCGTGCGCCAATCCGTTGCTTTGATGGAAAACCCAACGTAGGCGGCAACTGACAATAAAATGATCAACGCAAAACTAAAGCCATAGTTGTAAAACAAAACGCCAATCACCGCGGCAATTTCAAACAAAGTTGGCACAATGTTAAACACTAAAAAACGCATTAAAAAACTGACGCCACTGGTGCCGCGTTCCATGTCGCGTGACAATCCACCAGTTTGGCGATTGAGGTGAAAATCTAAATCTAAGGCATGCAAATGTTCAAACACACGTAAGCCCAAGCGCCGCATGGCGCGCTCCGTGACGCGACCAAACAAGGTATCGCGAACTTCACCAAACAATACATTGGCTAGGCGCAGCAAGCCGTAGGCGGCAACTAAGGCAAATGGCACTAAAATCACCGTGTCGGTGACAGATTTGCTGTTGAGCTCATCTACGGTATGTTTGAGGATGAAGGGCAGGCCGATACTGGCAATTTTTGCAGCGACTAAACACAACAGCGCCAGGGCTACACGCTGTTTAAATTCTAATAAATATGGCCACAGCTGTTTGAAGATCCCCCAGTTGATGGGGCCTTCATTGAAGTTTTTTGCGTGTCTGGACGACATGACCTACCTGTGATGTTGAAATGGCATTGGATTACGCTAAGCAAACTATGCAAGCGTGGATCACTGCTTAATTTAAGGACTTAACATACATTGATTACGACCTTGTTCTTTGGCTTCGTACAAGGCTTGATCGGCACGATTAACCGCTTGGTCAATACTATCACCTGATTTCACCTGATAGATGCCAAAACTTGCACTTATCTGGAATGTTTGGCTATCGGTACTGAACGAGTGGTCGTGGATTTGGGCACGCAGTTTTTCCGCTAATACAAGGGCTTGTTGATTGTCTGTTTCGGGTAAAACAATTAAGAATTCTTCACCGCCCCAGCGAGCGGTTTTATCTTGTTGCCGCAAAGCTTGTTTAAATATTGTGGCAAGGTATTTAATGACATTGTCACCTACCTGATGCCCGTGCCGGTCGTTGATTTGTTTAAAATGATCAATGTCGCACATCACCAGACTCAGTGCCCCTGCATAACGTTGCTGCCGAGCAAACTCTGCCTCGAGTATCTCGCGAATACCCCGTCGATTTAATAATTGCGATAGTTGATCAAAGCGTGCTTGATTTTCATATTTGCGGCTCATTTCTTGGCTGTAGCGATACGATTTCTGCCGTGAATATTCATAAAAAGCAAAGAGAACACAGACCGTTAAAAACGAGTAGAACAAGCGTGACTTGAAGGCAAAACTGTAGTGAGTGGCCAACAAAGTATCGTTGGGGAAAAACATCAGTACGCCAATGCTGAGAATAAACAGACCAAGGATCCGAGTGCCTTGACGCAAACCACCAAAAAACAACGCCACAGGTGGGACAACATAAGTCCATAGAGGTCCAGTACCTAATACACCACCTGAATACACTAAAAAGACCATTAATAACATGAGTGAAGTAGTGACCATCGCGCCTGAAACACGGTAGGGCTGCTGCAGCCGTTGGCTACTTAACACTAATCTGGACGAAAAAAATAGGCAACTGGCACAAAAAAGCACACCAGCCAGCGTATGGTCTGCCCTGATTAGGGCGCTAAGCGCCAAACAAAAGGTGATGCTATACCCAATAAAACCAAACAAATTGGCCACTTGGATTTTTTGTTTAGTTTCTCGATCATGTGTGGGGGCGGTACCTTTATTGAGGTAGTCACTAACAAACTGCTTGAACGACATTTATTGAATAACCAAAGCACTAACGGCCGTTTGAATCTGTTTAGCCAACTGACTGACCAACATTCGCTGCTTTACTACGGCATGGGCAAAGCCATCTTCCTCAAGCGCTAGCTCAACAAAAAATGCTTGATTGATTAAGGTGTTATCACTGAGGTCAGCGACGTCATAATGGCCAGACAGCATCACCGTACTGTTATTTGTCACTAACAAATGATCGATTTGCACACTCAAGGATGCTTGATATGTCGGCTGAGTGTCTCGACCACCAGCAATAAAAAGAGTCGTGCCTGATGAATTGAGGTCAGCGAGTAAGGCTTTTTGCATGGCGCCCTGTAGACCTTCAGCCCACAGATCTTGACTGGAAAAATATAACTTATGCTCATCGATTTGCATCACCAAACTGCTTTGCCGTAAGTAGTCTGCTAACACAATGGCGTCTACTGCCACGGTTTGGTTTGTTTCTCGTGCTGCTGGAAGCGCGCTACTTGGGGCATTAAACACATAATAATTTAAGCCCACACTGGTGCTTGTGCAGCCAAATGTCAGCAGCGCTGTGCACAAAACGGTAATTAATTTTTTAGTCATGTTGAGCACTTGCATCCTTTTTCCCTCTGCTTGCTTTTGCCTTAGGCTCCAGCACTGGACCACGTTGTTCGGTAAAAATCAGGCTGTTAGGTTGCTGATTGAGTTGTTGAAATAAAGGTTGCAAGGTATTGATACTTTGCTGAATGCTGCGCATGGTGCGGTTAAGTTCCTGATAACTCTCGGAATCAGCGGAGAAGTCGTTTAATAAGCGATTGACACTCGATAGGGTGGTAGACAATTGCTGTTGCAACTGCTTGATCTCAATGTCGTCAACAAATTGACTTGCTTGTTCACTGGTCACTTGAATGGATTCTGCAGCTTTAGATAAACGACTGAGCATGTCAGCGGTATTGTCTGACAGCTGTTTAAATTGAATTTGATTCACGTTATCCAGCACAGCCGATAACTTAGCACTCAGTTGCGCAAACTCACTGCTCACGGTTGGAATAACATCGAAATCAAACACCTTGATGTTGTCTACGTCCACCGCATCCGGGTAGTGTTGTAAATCAACAAATAATGCCCCCGTAAGTAAATTGCCCGTTTTTAGCGAAGCCCGTAAGCCCTTATCAATCCATCCGATAATTTGCGAACGAACAAATGCTAAGCCTTGTTGATTATCGGGTTGTTGAACTCGTCCTGGCTGCACGCTGATTATAACGGGAATATCGTAGCCCTCTTCCAACACACTGGTTTGTGGTGGTTTGATATGCGGCGGATTAATGCCTAGCACCTTACCCACTTCTAAACCACGGTACTCAACGGGAGCACCAATGTGCAATCCT
Organism: Paraglaciecola sp.; assembly: GCA_009993955.1. Taxonomy (GTDB): domain Bacteria; phylum Pseudomonadota; class Gammaproteobacteria; order Enterobacterales; family Alteromonadaceae; genus Paraglaciecola. Next base: position 24,669 of record JAACSL010000038.1, on the reverse strand, counting down.
CGTACGGTATCCTTAACAAAAATGACAAATTCTGCACTCAGTTTATAACGTTGTTCAGAGGCTTGTTCATAGGAACGATAAATGTCGAAAAAACTGCGTTTGGTGACCTGTTGTCCTGCAGGGCTGCCCTCTGGAATGCCAAACGTCACGCCATTGGTTAACAGACTCTCGATACTGCCGGTGTCAATTTTAATCCCTTGGGCGGTGAGTTGAATTTTCACGCCACTGGTATCCCAAAACTTGGTGTTTTCAGTAATCAGCTTGTGGTAAGGCGCTGTGATGAAGGTATTGTAATACACCATGCGTTCATCGAAATTAAAATGGGTGTTTTCAATTTCACCCACCTTTAAACCCTTATAAATAACTGGGTCACCTTCTTTGTAAGCGAACTCTGCATCACTGTTCAAGGTTATGTGTAAGCCTGGTGTGCCCGCGGGGGTGACGGGCGGTGCCTCTAAGGCAACAAATTTATCACTAGTTTCAAATACCGTGCCTGGGGCCATATTGATAAAAGGACCAGACACTAAGGTGCTCAGGCCAGAAACACCGTTGAGACTGACACGTGGTGACACGATCCAAAATTGACTGTCTTTACGCAAAAGTGGCTCAATATTGCCGTTCATTCTGGCCGTTACAGTGACGCCAGTTAAATCCTCCGACAACTCCACTTTTTTCACTAAGCCAATATCAACGTTGCGCGTTTTAATTTTTGTTTTGCCGGCTTCTAATCCCGTTGCGATGGGAAAGGCGATGGTGATCAGTGGCCCTTGGTTGCTCCACTGGTAGTAGATCATCCACATGCCGATACCAAGCGCTAACAAAGGGATCAGCCAAATTTTCGAAATATGGCGCACGGGTTTCACCACCGCCCTGTCATATTTGTATTCCACCGGATCAGATGAATGAAGTATGTTGGCTGGGGGCTGCTGTTGGTCACTCATGGGCTTGCACTTCCTGTTGCCAAATTAAGCGGGTATCAAAATTGATAGCGGCAAACATCGTGGTAATCACTACGCCACAAAAGGCAAGGGCCGCGTACCCTGGCTGAATACTCATTACGTTGCCTAACTGAATTAAACTGACCAATATTGCCACAACAAATACATCAATCATTGACCAACGTCCGATAAATTCTGTGAAACGATAGAGGATCATGCGTTCATGGTGATGTGCCGTGTGTCCTTGTTGAACGCTCAGATTCAACCAACATAATATAACTAACTTCGCCACCGGTACTAGCACACTCGCCACAAAGATGATCAACGCAATGGGATAGGAGCCCATCTGCCACAGCACAACTACGCCGCCTATAATGGTGCTGGGCTGGGCTTGACCTAGGGTTGTGGTAATCATAATTGGCAAAAAATTAGCCGGAATGTACAACAAAATGGCCGTAAACAATAAGGCCCACGTGGTTTGAATACTGCTTGAACGTTGCAAGGGTTTAATGTGATGTTTGGTATTGATTTTCAGGGCCACGCTCAATTGATGTTGGTCGAGATAAACTAACATGATGGTCATACTCAAAGTAAACAGCACATAAGCATAAAACGATGGCCCAATATCAATGTCAGCCAATGAACTAATTTTAATCAGGCTGACTAAGGTGCCAATCAAGAATATTTCTGCCATTGCCCACGGTAACAGACGAAAAACCCAGCGTGCTACCCACGTTGAATTAGGCCAAGACTTACCAAACTGCAGGGGAAGGGTGAGGTACAGAACTGACAATAAAATGGTGCCAGGTAAGACCAAGATGGCAATGGCTTGAATAAGACCCAAGGCAGCAAAGTCCTCAGCAAAGAGAATTTCGACACTGTTGAGTAGGGCGATTTGATGACTCTGTCCATTCACAGTAAAGGCCAAGAATTCAAACGGCAAACTAGCAATAAAAAAGAACAATGCAGTAAGCGCTAAAGCACATACCCATTGATGGGCGTGATCACGATAAGTGGTCAGGTGAAAACTGCAGCGCGGGCAGTGAGCTTTTTGTTTCGATATCAATAGAGGTACAGTCACGGGCAAGCCACACTCATGACAGATAACCGTTTGACCTGCCACAGGCGTTGAGGTTGCACTATCGGGATGTGGAACATACATGGTGGCCATAAAGATAACAAGTTGCTCGATGAGTTTTATCTGCGTTAAACAAATAGTAACGTTAATCTCATGGCGATTGCATCCTATTTATCGGTTGGCAAGGGCATCAACAGCGCGGGTCTTGCAATCAAGTAAGGTGCTTACAGCATGGTCAATATCGCTGCGTTCAGTCGCCCAAGAACAAATGCTCAGGCGGATCACTGCCTGATCAAACCAACGAGATGGGCCACACCAAATTTCGCCTGATTGTTGCACAAATTCTAAGGTTTGCGTTGTGAGCAGGTCATTCTCACAACAAATAATGACTTGATTAAAGACCACGTCGTTGAGCACCGTAAAATCAGTTTTACTTAAGCATTGTGCCAAATATTGCGCATGATCATGCAGTTGAAAAACTAATTCGCAGACACCTTCTCGACCCAAAAACTTGAGTGCAGACCACAACTCTGTACCACGCGCCCGACGCGACATTTCTGGGGTAAAAACCATGCCATCACGTTTCTGCACGGCTTCTTCACTGTACTGAATATAACTACCTTGCTGATGCAGAGCTGCCGTTAAGGCTTGGGCATCTTGGCACAGGATAATGCCGCAATCATAGGGTGTATTGAGGGTTTTATGGGCATCTACCGACCAGGAATCGGCTTGCTCGAAGCCATGGGTTAATGCAGCAAAGTGAGAAGATGCCGCCGCCCACAGACCAAATGCTCCATCAATGTGCACCCAAGCGCCGGCTGCTTTGGCCAAGGGGCAAATTTGGCTAAAATAATCAAAGGCGCCACTATTCTCGTTGCCCGCTTGCAGCACCAAAATGCAGTGTTCATCTAACTTGGGTAAACACGCCACCAACAAACGACCCTGTTCGTCACAGTCCACCCATTCAATGTTGTCACTGCCAAATCCTAACAGGCTTATGGCTTTGGCTACCGTGCCATGGGTTTGGCGTCCCAAAATCAAGCGCAATCGAGGCGCCGCAAACATACCTTGGCGATTGATGTCCCATCCGAGTTTTTGGTGTTGTCGATAACGTGCTGCCGCCAAACCACTTAAGGTAGCCACCGAGGTGCCACTCACAAAGCCAGCCACAGTATGCATAGGCAAACCCAGTAATTGGTTAAGCCAGCGTTGACACACGTCTTCTAATTTTGCTGAGATGGGCGACATTAAGTATAGAGCTGAGTTTTGATCCCATACATCCGCCAACCACTTTGTTGCTAGGGTGACCGGCAGTGCATTGCCATTAACAAAACCAAAATAGCGCCCGCCGTTTTGAGCGACGGTGGCGTTTGCCCCTTCTTTGGCGAGGAGCGCTATAACATGCTGCGCGTCGCCTCGTTGCTCAGGTAGGTCTTCCTCAAACACCGACAGCGCCTTGAGGGCTTGCTCATCAGGAAAAACTCGACGGCATGCCAGGGCATCTAAATAGTCAAACGCCGCTTGTTGGGCTTGGCAGTGTAAGCTTTTATCATGCAGTTGTGCGCTGAGTGTTTGTTGCAGTGAGTTCATGTTCAACTATCTCGCCTTTTATTTGTGATTGGCCTCGACTTGGTTAAGCAATATACCCCAGACAAAACAAAAAACGCCATCTAATTAGATGGCGTTTTATGACAATGAAACGGTGTATTGTTAGTAATTTGCGTTACCCGGTGTTCGGGGGAAAGGAATGACATCACGAACGTTCTGCATACCGGTTACATAGGCGACGAGGCGTTCAAAACCGAGTCCAAAACCTGCATGAGGCACAGTGCCGTAACGGCGTAAATCACGGTACCACGCATAATCTTCCTGACTTAGGCCCATGTCTTCGAGGCGACGGTCGAATACGTCAAGGCGTTCTTCACGCTGAGAGCCACCAATAATTTCCCCAATGCCAGGGGCCAGAATATCCATGGCGGCCACTGTTTTACCGTCGTCATTAATGCGCATGTAAAACGCTTTGATGTCTTTTGGGTAATTCTGCATGATGATGGGGGCACCAACATGTTCTTCGGCAAGATAACGCTCGTGCTCTGACGACAAATCAACGCCCCACGAAACCGGAAACTCAAAGGTTTTGCCACAGTTTTGCAGGATCTCAATGGCGTCGGTGTAATCCATACGCACAAAGTCTTGTTCTATGACTTTTTCGAGGCGGCTGATGGTATCAGGTTTAATGCGCTCTGCAAAAAATGCCATGTCATCGGCGCGCTCAGTTAAAACGGCTTTAAATACATATTTGAGCATGTCTTCAGCTAACTGAGCGATATCGGCTAAGTCAGCAAAGGCCACTTCTGGTTCTATCATCCAAAACTCAGCCAAGTGGCGAGAGGTATTGGAATTTTCTGCTCTAAAAGTTGGACCAAAGGTGTATACCTTTGACATAGCAGTACAGTAGGTTTCAACGTTTAACTGGCCAGAAACAGTAAGAAACGTCTCTTTGCCAAAAAAATCCTGACTGTAATCGACTTTACCTTGATCTGTTTTGGGCAAGTTCAACATATCCAACGTTGACACTCGGAACATTTCTCCAGCGCCTTCGGTGTCACTGGCGGTTAAGATTGGTGTGCTGATCCAGCAGTAACCACGCTCGTAAAAAAACTGATGTATTGCATGGGACAAACAGTTTCTCACACGAGTAACGGCACCCATAACATTGGTACGTGGTCGTAAATGTGCGTGTTCACGCAAATATTCCATGCTATGGCGTTTGGGGGCCATAGGGTAGGTATCTGGATTTTCAACCCAGCCTAATATATCAAATTGTGTGGCTTCCAATTCCAAGGCCTGACCTTGCCCAAGGGAGGGCTTCAACTCGCCACTAACTACCAACGAACAGCTTGTTGTGAGTTTTTGAATGTCGGCGTAGTTAGCCAACGAGTTCAATGCAATGACCTGTATCGCATCAAAACAACTGCCGTCATGTAAGGCTATAAACGATAAGCCTGCTTTAGAATCCCGCTTTGTTCTTACCCAGCCTTTTACCGTGACATGCTCGCCAACCGCAAACTTACCGGCAAATATATCTGCCACTGAGGCATGTGCCATGTGTATCTCTCCAACCAGACTGGGGTCTTTCCTTTATTAGGCAACCCAAATTAATTAATGTTATTTACCTTATACTTGAGACCCACCAACTCAGTTGGACTGAGATCTCGACGTACCCAGCATTTTGTGACGCAGTGTCGTATTAATACGCGTATGATGACTATGTATGAGCATGCTTAACATGTTACACAAAAACACCGAAATGAACTTGCTCAAGTCAGTGCGTATCAACCCTTATTTTTCCGGCTGAGAGCACAAACTTGTTAAACGACAACTTGGCTAAATTTACAAGGTGTGTAATCTTACTCAGGTAGCGCGCAGACTCAAGAAAAATTGCTGATGGGGAGCCATGCAAGATCAAAAAAACGCCGGTGAACACACTAAATTGATGCAAAACAGACGGAAACATCCGAGAGAGAGTGATCGCCTGTTTAGATTTCTGGTGGGCATCAATGTACTGGGTTGGCTGGTATTCCTCAGCGCTTTAGTGGTTTTTCATTATGCACGACCAGAGTTTGTGTCTGGTTTACAAGCGTTTTGGGGGATCACCGGTCGACAAGAATGGGCGCCAATGCTCACCCTGTATTTGATAGGCCTATTGGTGACTTGTGTTGTCATCAGCCTCACCGTGTTGTTTCTTAAACGTCGCCGTAATCGTCGTGAACATGACTATTATGGCATTAACGGCTATGTGCTGATGTTTACTGCATTGAGTAGCCTAATTATCTTGTATTTTGAACTCAACAGTTAAAGTTAAAAACATGAGCAAGGCAGTCGCGGGCTACTTTATCAGTGCAGAACAAAAAGACATGGATATTTCTGCCATTCATGCGCAGATCAGCAAAACCTATTGGGCGGCGGGTATTCCTTTAGACGTGTTTCAACGAGCCCTGCACAATTCCTTATGTTTTGGCGTGTTTACTGCGGAAAAACAACAAGTGGGTTTTGCGAGAATGATCACCGACTATGCAACATTCGCCTATTTAGCTGATGTCTATGTTAGCGAAGCACATCAAGGTAAAGGTCTCAGTAAGTGGTTGATGTCAAACATTATGGCCCATCCGCAATTGCAGGGTTTACGAAGAATGCTGTTGGCGACCCGTGATGCTCATGGTTTGTATGCCCAATACCAGTTTACTGGGTTGGCGCAGCCACAAACTTTTATGGAAATATGGCAGCCAAATGTGTATCGCAACACGAAGGAATAATGGTGGAATGATTCTAGCCATCAACTACATAACACAGCCAAACACCAAGCCAGTTATTCCAACGCTGTTGCGCCAGTTAATTTTACTCAAGTAAACTTTACTCAAATAAATCAGTGCTAAAATAACGCTCCGCTGTGTCAGCCAAGATAACCACAATATTTTTACCTTGAAACTCAGCTTCCGCCCCCAGTTTTAACGCAGCCCACGCCGCAGCACCAGACGAAATCCCTACAGGTAAACTTTCTGTTCGAGCTAATTGTCGAGCATACTCGATGGCATCTTCATTAGACACAGTGACGATTCTATCAATAACCTGTAAATCGAGTACGTCTGGCACGTGGCCTGAACTCAATCCTTGGATTGCATGCACCCCTGAGCGCCCTTCACTTAACACCGGGCAGGAGGCAGGCTCAACCGCCACAATTTTAATTGCTGGATTACGAACTTTTAACGCACGTCCAATGCCTGTGATTGTGCCACCGGTGCCAACCCCAGCTACTAATACATCTATATTCCCCGCCGTATCATGCCAAATTTCCTGAGCGGTACTATTAAAGTGCGTATCGGGATTCGCCTGATTGGCAAATTGATCCAACATGACCGCATTGGGGTTAGCGGCCACCATGTTTTTTGCTTGGTCAATGGCGCCTTTTGTACCGAGCTCTCGGGGCGTGGTGACCACTGCAGCACCGTAATGTTTAATCAACTTTTGGCGTTCAATAGACATGTGTTCTGGGATCACGATGGTTAATTTGATGCCTTTGATGGCACACAACCAAGCGCAAGCTACGCCATTGTTGCCAGAGGTCGCTTCGATAATTTCTGTATTGTCGTTAAACGAAGGTGAAGACATCAATGCTTCAATCATCGCCATGGCAGGTCGATCTTTGATTGATCCAGCAGGATTAAAATATTCAACTTTACCTAGCAAATTTGCCGCACAATGAAATTTCTGCGCAATCCGACTCAGACGCACCAGAGGCGTGTGCCCAATCGTCTGGGTGATGTCATCATAAATTTTAGGTGCTGAACGAAAACTACTGGGTTTAGTGGCATTATCAACAACAAGGGCAATAGAAGAAGAGGGCATGAAACGTTCCAAACAGTAGTATGAATGGTGCGTAGTATGCCGAAAAAACCGGAGAAATATTTTTCGTATTTACTGTTATATGCAGATAAGATAGAAATATATTGTCTTTATGGTTTAAATGTTGGAAAAATAATGCATGGATAAATTAGATAGAGAAATATTAAGGCTGTTGCAACAAGATGCAACGCAGTCGGTCAGCGACATCGCCGATAAAATTGGGCTCACCACCACACCATGTTGGCGGCGTATTCAAAACTTAGAACAACAGGGCATTATCAAACAGCGTGTGGCCTTACTGGATGCCAGCAAGCTTAAATTAGGCATGACGGTGTTTGTGCAAGTGAAAGCAGGCAAACATGATTCAAATTGGCTAACTAAATTTGCTGAACATGCAGCAAAAATTGATCAAGTGGTTGAGTTTTATCGCATGAGTGGAGAATATGACTACTTGTTGAAAGTTATGGTGACTGACATGCAGGCCTTCGATGTGTTTTATAAGCAATTAGTCAGCGGGGTAGACTTGTCTGACGTTACATCGAGTTTTGCCATGGAGCAAATAAAGTACACTACTGCCTTACCGCTATAAATAGTTTACGTTGGTTAAAAGGAAAATAATCATGTTGCAGCGAAAAACCGCGGGGCGCTTGCTGCCCTTCTTCATTCTTGGCTTGAGTCTTGTTGTTGGATGTAAGCCCTTTTCTTCTGATGTACAACCTATCCAAACTGTCCCAACCACATCAAGCCTTGCTCAAGCGGCTGTGGCAATGCCGGATAGTTTTAGTGCAGATGCCGCCAAGGCCATTTTGGAAAAAGGTGGCAATGCGGTGGATGCTGCAATTACTGCACAATTTGTATTGGCGGTGACCTTGCCTGAAGCGGGTAATATTGGTGGCGGTGGGTTTATGTTGGTGCACAAAGATGGGCAGCATGATTTTATTGATTACCGAGAAAAAGCGCCTTTAAAAGCCCATCGCGACATGTATTTAGATGAAAGTGGCGAGGTGATCCCTTATCAGTCTGTGATAGGTATTTTGGCCTCAGGAGTGCCGGGCACAGTGGCAGGTATGTGGCTAGCCCACCAAAAATATGGCTCTTTAGCATGGCAAGAATTAGTTCAGCCAGCTGTCGATTTGGCAGAGCAAGGTTTTATTGTACCGCCAGAGTTGGGGGGCTATATCGAACGGCATATTGCAAGATTGGCTAGCCGGGGGTTTGAGACAAACTTTAAAGATTACTTTGCGCAAGCAAAATCTAATGCACTGTTTAAGCAAACTGAATTAGCCGAGACCTTAAAACGTATTCGTGATCACGGTATGGATGGTTTTTATCAGGGCGAGACAGCTAAAATCATTGCCGACTTCATGCGGGCTGAAAAAGGCCTAATCGACGAAGAAGATCTTGCTAAGTATCAAGCCGTGGCTCGCCAACCGTTGGTGAGTGAGTGGCGAGGAATGCAAATTTTAACCTCACCACCACCAAGCTCTGGTGGCGTGGCGATACTGCAGTGGTTAAAAATGTATGATCTGGTGGCTAGTCAACATACACCGCTGCAGCATAATTCAGTGTCCTACATCCATGCCTTAGCTGAAGTGGGAAAACGTGTGTTTGCTGACCGCGCTGAGTACCTAGGTGATCCTGATTTTATTGATGTGCCGGTGGAACGCTTAGTGGCAGATGATTATCTAAAAGCCCGTAGCGCTGATATTTCTTTCGACCATATTTCAGCTACGGCAAAAATTAAACCAGGCCTAAAAGAAAGTGAAGAAACTACCCACTTTTCTGTTCTTGATAAATGGGGAAATGGCGTGTCGAATACCACTACAATTAACTTGGGGTTTGGTAATTCTGTCGTTGTCGCCGGGGCTGGCTTTTTATTAAATGATGAAATGGACGATTTTAGCGCCAAACCTGGGGTGGCTAATGTGTTTGGTGCGGTCGGCGGAAGTGCCAACGAGATTCAACCACAAAAACGCATGCTCTCTTCAATGACCCCAACTATGGTGCTCAAAGATAACAAGATCCGCATGATTACTGGTTCACCGGGTGGGACAACAATTATGAGTTCAGTTTATCAATCTATTTTAAACGCCCTTGAATTTGATATGAGCGCACAGCAAACGGTAGATAGCCCAAGATTCCATCATCAATTATTACCTGAGAATCAAATACGCCATCATCCGGGTGTTGACCCTGAGGTGCTCAGCCAGTTAGAGACCATGGGGTATAACCTAAATGGCAGTCGCTTTGGTGATTTGCACGTGGTTATTGTAAAAGACGGTAAAGTGGATGCTGGGTCAGAAAGTAGCGGTAGGGGCAAGTCGATTGTTTTTTAACTCCCAGACTTCATTAGTGCTAGACCAGACTGATTTATTTGGTTTATGGCGGATTGGGCTAGATAAGGTGTCTGTGATTGCGCCTTTGCTTGATGAGTATCGGCAGTTTTACGCGCAGAATAGTGATGTCAAGTTGGCACTGGATTTTTTAAGTGCACGTATCTCGCAGAACCAATCGGTTGTTTTTGCGGTGAGTTGTGGTCAAGACTTTGTCGGATTTACGCAACTGTACCCGGGTTTTTCGTCTGTTTCTGCGCAAGCAATTTGGACCCTTAACGACCTATACGTTCAGCAAAAGTATAGAGGGCAGGGCGTTGGTTCGTTATTGCTCAATCAAGCAAGTGCCTTCGCCCGACAAACCGAGGCAAAAGGCGTGTTTTTACAAACTGCTCCAAATAATACTCGTGCGCAAAAGCTATATGAATCAATGGGCTATAAACAAGATGGCTATCTAGGTTATTTTTTAACAGTGTAGAAAAAGGCAGCTCACTTGGATAAAGCTAGCTAGCGCTACCGATGTTGCAGGAAAGGAATATTACGTGTTTTTGTGGAACGATAATTCGAAAGTGGTGGACGCTGCTGTGGTTCGGTCTGAAGGACTTGAACCAGTATTCTTTTTAGTGAAATTGATAACTCGGATGTGGTGGACGCTGCTGCGGTTCGGTCTGAAGGACTTGAACCAGTATTATTTTCAGTGGAATTGATAATTTGGAAGTGGTGGACGCTACTGTGGTTCGGTCTGAAGGATTTGAACCAGTATTATTTTCAGTGGAATTGATAATTTGGAAGTGGTGGACGCTACTGTGGTTCGGTCTGAAGGACTTGAACCAGTATTCTTTTCAATGGAATTGATAATTCTGAAGTGGTGGACGCTACTGGGCTTGAACCAGTGACCCCCGCCTTGTAAGGGCGATGCTCTCCCAACTGAGCTAAGCGTCCGGGATATTGATTTTTGAAAACAAAATTTGGTGGACGCTACTGGGCTTGAACCAGTGACCCCCGCCTTGTAAGGGCGATGCTCTCCCAACTGAGCTAAGCGTCCAAATTTCGTTTTTAATCTGCTACACATGATCAAACCAGTAGTTTGAACCTGTGACCCCTGCCTGTACTGAGTAAAGAGTGGCGATGTTTTCTCTTTATTCCAACTAAGCTAAGTGTGCAAATTTCTCTCTACTTTGACGCTACAAACTTGGTGTTTTTCGCCTCAAAGGTGAGTGGGGCGCTATTATAGGGAGGCACAAAAGACTGTCAACACAAAAGTTAAAAATAATCTTTAAGTGCTTAAATTCTCGTCACATCACCTTGTTTTGGTGCTTATTCATACAAATTTTCAGGCATTTTGCTTAATTCAACGATTGCCTTTTTATTCAGTGGTATTGACTGGTAAAATGCCCGCAATGTTAATGCAATGGATATTTAATTACTCATGACAGTGGTCACTCGTTTTGCCCCCAGCCCCACCGGTTTTCTCCACGTCGGTGGTGCTCGCACCGCTTTGTATTCTTGGCTTTATGCAAAAAGTCAGGGTGGAAAATTTATTCTACGTATCGAAGACACCGATATTGAACGTTCAACTCAAGAAGCCATTGATGCGATCTTAGAGGGTATGCAGTGGCTTGGCTTAGAGTGGGATGAAGGTCCTTATTATCAAACCAAACGCTTTGATCGTTATAACCAAGTGATTGATGAGTTATTGGCCCAAGGCAAAGCCTATAAATGTTTTATGCCTGCGGCTGAGTTAGATGCCATTCGTGAGGCTCAAATGGCGCGGGGTGAAAAACCTCGTTATCCAGGCACATGGCGTGACCGCACCGATCACCCACAAGGCCAGCCCTACGCCATTCGTTTTAAAACACCACAAACTGGCTCTGTGGTTGTCAAAGATCACATTCGTGGTGATATTGAAGTAGCGAATAGCGAACTCGATGACTTGATCATACGGCGCACTGATGGCGTACCAACGTATAATTTTTGCGTGGTTGTTGATGACTGGGATATGGGGGTGAGTCATGTGGTGCGAGGAGAAGACCACATCAACAATACACCACGACAAATTAATATACTTCAAGCACTGGGTGCACCCATTCCTGAGTATGCCCATGTATCGATGATCTTGGGTGACGATGGTAAGAAGCTATCAAAACGTCATGGTGCGGTAAGTGTCATGCAATACCGTGATGATGGGTTCCTGCCACAAGCCTTACTCAACTACTTAGTGCGTTTGGGCTGGTCGCATGGCGATCAAGAAATATTTTCCAAAGAAGACATGATTAACTTATTTAGTTTGGACAACATCGGCCAGTCCGCATCCGCTTTCAATACAGAAAAACTAGTATGGTTAAATCAGCATTACATGCGCAGTCTCCCGCCAAGTGAGGTGGCAAAATATGCCCAGTGGCACTTTGCACAACAGCAGATCGACCTTACACAGGGGCCGGCGCTAGAAGCAGTCATTACTATTCAGGCAGAGCGGGTGAAAACCTTAAAAGAATTGGCGCAAATTAGTCGTTATTTTTATGAAGCATATGAAGAATTTGATGCTGACGCGGCGAAAAAACATTTACGCCCCGTGGCCAAAGACGCCTTGATTGCGGTGCAAGCCAAACTGTCAGGATTGAAAGAGTGGAATACCGAATCCATTCATCATGCGATTAATCAAACAGCAGAAGAGCTTGGAGTCGGTATGGGGAAAGTGGGGATGCCTTTGCGTGTTGCGGTGACAGGAAGTGGCAATTCACCATCCTTAGATCTCACCTTAAATTTGTTAAAACCTGAGCAAATTGAACAACGTATAAACAAAGCGCTCGAATATATAGCAAACAGAGAAAATTCCTGAAAAAAGCGTTGACAGGAAAAGTGCAGATGCCTAGAATGCGCCCCGCTGTCAAGGAACGACACCTATACGAGTTTTAAAGCGAAAGCTTTGTAAAAACGTTGGGGCCATAGCTCAGCTGGGAGAGCGCTTGCATGGCATGCAAGAGGTCGGCGGTTCGATCCCGCCTGGCTCCACCAATTTAATAGGTAACGCAGGGAACATTAATATTAAGCCTAGTTAATATTAATATGAAAAGATTACGACGAGTTTGCTTCGGCAAGCTATCAGAAAATCGCAAAAGCACGGCTTTTGGTAAAGGTTTTTTGTCCCCATCGTCTAGAGGCCTAGGACACCGCCCTTTCACGGCAGTAACAGGGGTTCGAATCCCCTTGGGGACGCCATATTACAGGACATAGGATAGTGTTCTGAGACCTAACAAGGTCAAACAAGGAAAGTCAACTTGTGCCTAGATGAGTTGATAAATAGTTAGACGGGTTTGTTTCGGCAGACTGTCAGAAAATCGCAAAAAGCCCTGCTTTTGATTAAAGATTTTTTGTCCCCATCGTCTAGAGGCCTAGGACACCGCCCTTTCACGGCAGTAACAGGGGTTCGAATCCCCTTGGGGACGCCATATAAACAAACCGCATCAGCAATGATGCGGTTTTTTTATGGGTAAAAATCATCGAGGTTGATGCGGTAAATATCAATAATCAGCCAATTGTTCCAAGCTCGTTGATTAATCAATGCGATAAGGTGAGTCTTTATATCTCCGACTTTTTCACTTCATGGCTGTTTGCTTGTGTGTGCAGCTTGATGTCGTCGTGAATTTCTGCGGGCAGGCTAATTTGCAGAGTAGTTAACCACGCTTCTAAAGGCCCCATCTCGGTGAATCGCTTGGGTTGTAGCGGTCTATTTTCAAAGTGCACTAACAAATGTGTTTGTGCATCAATATGATCAACTAACCAAACTTCGGCTTTTTGGTTTCGACTATCAAGGTCAACATTGTATTTAGGATCTTTTGCTGCTTCGGGTACAACCCACTCTCGCATATCGACGATCATCGACCAAGATTGCCCCCGCATGCCTCGGATAGTCTCTGCTAATTCAGAGAGGTAGGCTAAGTCCAACTGTGTTGACCACACACCATGCAGGCGAACATATAACATAGATCCAAAACGCTTGATGTGAAATGCGCAGTTTTTAGCGCGCTGTTTTTATCCAGTGCCGCGCTTAGGGTCATTGTTTTGCCAAATGCTGGCTACAATAATAGCAAATTTACTCACCTGAGCTACGTATTAATTGCAGCAGCGCATCACGCATGCACTGTTCTATTTGTTGTTTGCCAGTGAGGCGCAAATAATCGCCCACATATTGATAAGGTTTACCCTGCAGTAACACCAATACCAGCACATCATGTAGTTGAGATGGCAAATGACAGACTTGCGGCATACGCTGCAAAATAAACTCACGTAACACACGTTGGCAATGTCCAAAAGACCTAGATTTAGCGATAAACTGTTCAACGTAGTTTAATTGCGTGAATTCTGTCGTTTGATGATGTTGACGTAGCAGCTCGCTTAACAATCTTGGTGCTAGGCTTGAAAGCGATTTATCACTGTGAAATGCCACATCTGCAATGCCTTGTTGTTGAATATATTGCACACTTTTTTGCGCGGCAGATGAAAGAGGGAAAACCCATTGACCACTATGTTCGCCGCTTGATACTTCTGCCTGTAGGCCAAGATTGGCGAATTGAAAGCCAGCCCGCTGCCAAAACGATAATAAATCCAAGTTTGCCCCAAACGCCGTGCTCACTGCATCACGTTTTAATGATGCCGCTTTTTCTAACACTGCCCGCAGCAAACGTGTGCCATGGCCTTGGCGTTGATGTTCAGGCGCGATGGCAATACGACTGATACGCCATTGTGTGAATTGACAATAGTCTGCTTGGGCAGCATGAAAACTTAATTGTTGCGCCAATAAATGCCCGTTTACACGCCGTTTGCCGCCGGCGATATCGTTGGCTAGCGGTGTTAGTAGCTCTCCACCTTCCTCTAACACCAGCGCTACACCTAGGACTAGCTTGCCTTGCATCAATGTAAAACAATGTTGCTCTGGGGCATCATAAAGCCTCATTAAATCATCTGGACTGGTTTGGTAATGTGCACTGACTAACAATTGAAAGATCTGTCGAGCAAGTTTGCGGTCATCCAACAGTTGTTGTTTTTGTATTTCCACCACGGTCAGCGCGTCAGTAGAGCAAGGCAGGGCGTGTCGTTCTTCTTGCATCAACATGAGATCAAACCAAAACGCCTCAAGGCAATCGTCGGCGCACCAGCGTAAGGGCTGCGATAAATGCAAGGCGCGCCACTGGGTTTTGTGTGTTTGCAAATAGGCTTTTACGCGTAATTCAAAACCACGACCGCTACCTTCATAGCCATGTAAGGTCGTGCACAGCACGACTCTTGGATAGTGTTCAAGCAGCGCAATCACCACGTGTGTCGGTAAGGCTGCCGCTTCATCGATAAGCAATACATCCAGTGTTGGCCGACTGAGCAATAGTTCATCTGGGGCAATGAAGCGCAGTGACCCTTTGTTAGCTGTGATGGCTGACCGAGATCGTTCTGCCTTTGGCAACAACAACTGTGCATGTTTGAATACTTGCTCCACAGTTCTCAGTGCAGGAGCCGTCACCACTATCTGCAAACCACGTTGCTGGATGAGTTGCCCAGCGGCCATGCCGATGGCGGAAGATTTACCTCTGCCCCTGTCAGCGCTAAGAACAAAAGGTCTGTGTCGATGGCCAGTTGCAACACTATAAATACGCTGAATGGCTTGGTGTTGTTCGGCGCTAGGGGTGTATTGGTTAGTAGTGCAAATATGCGTATCGTCTGAGCACTGATTGACCGTACATATCGTGCCACGAAACGCGGTGGGCGTTAGCACCGCAACAGATTGGTCGCTGGCAGTTTGTTTAATGAGGGCTTGGATAAATAAACTTTGTTGCAATTTTTCAACAAAACCAAAGGAAATACGCTTCTGCCACTCTGGATCAGGTGTTGATGGCCAAGTGTCGAGGGGAGGGCACAACACCACCATCAAGCCCCCAGCTTGCACCATGCCACTGACTGCCATGGCTGCATTTGCCCGAAAACCACTGTGGGCATTGTAAACAACCATGGCTACTTCTTGGCCTAAAAACCCCTGATAAGATTGATTACTTATGGTGCTGCGGGTGTTACGTTTTTCACCCAGCCATAATGAGGAGCCAGCGCCTTCAGTCAGTTTTATGGCTTGGTCTTCTGTCCACGCTTGCGGCCCGCTCACCAGCAGTAGCTGACGATGGCAAATTTGCCCTTGTCTCGCTTCAAGCCAAAGACCTAAGTGTTGGTATAAATTCACTTTTTTACAGCACTACCATGTATAATAAGTGCCAATAGTGTATGCAGTTTAACAAGGAATACCAATGCGCTTTTTATCTCGTCGATTAGTCATGCCCAATGATTTGAACTACGCTAACTCGCTATTTGGCGGTCGCGCACTCGAATGGATTGATGAAGAGGCGGCAATTTATGCAATCTGTCAACTCGAGACCAACGTGCTGGTGACCAAACACATTGGCGAAATCACCTTTGAGTCGCCTGCCATGGTGGGTGATGTAGTGGAATTTGGTTTGGCGACTAAAAAACTTGGGGTGACATCGATTACCGTAAGTTGTTTGGTGCGCAATAAGATCACTAAAAAAACCATCTGTTTTGCCGATGACATTGTTTTTGTCAAAGTGGATCCACAATCCCGTTTACCCATACCCCATGGCAAAACCTTAGAAGAATTAGAAATCCAAACACAAACGGAAATCAGTAAGTTAATCTAGCTAAGTTCGCTAACCGACAGGCGCTTGGATCATCGATAGATCAACGTCCTACAATGAAAATGGAAAAACACAATGCGCCTTACCAATACCGCGATGTTGATAAAAATCTGTACTTTGTTGGCATTTGCTTTCATCAGTGCGTGCCAATCAAGTACCTCTGAATATCCAGATTATGAGGTTGTGGTGGAATATAGCTTGCCAGCTGAGCTAAATGAGACCTCGGGTTTATATTGCCCTGATGCAGATTCGATTTACAGTATCAACGACTCTGGCAATGACCCCGTGATTTATCAGTTAAATCAACGCGGCGAGATCATGCACCAACGGCGTTTGCAGAAAAACCAAGATTGGGAATCAATTACCGGTGACGAGCAGTTTTTTTATGTAGGTGACATCGGCAACAATAAAGGTAAGCGCAGCAGTGTAGATATCCAAGTGGTTGACAAAAGCAGTGCGTCTGAAAAAGTCGTCCGCACCTTAAAAGTTTCTTACGATGGCAATGATCCTGACAAAAATGAGTACCTCAAACACGACTTTGACGGCGAAGCCTTGGTGAGTGTCGGCGCAAAGTTGGTATTATTTTCGAAGAGCTGGAAAACCCAAGTAGCTCGCATCTATGAGTTAAATAAAAGCGATAAAAAACAGCGTGTTACACCGGTAAAATTATTAGGAGGCTTACCGGGTGTGATCACTGGGGTGGATTACGATAGCCGTCACAAACATTTTATTGTGGTTGGCTACAACATCGTAGGATTTGGCAACTTTAGTCCGTTTATGGCCTTGCTTGATGAAGATTATAGTGTGTTGTCTTCTTGGCTTCTACCGGGTTTTAATCAGGTGGAGGGGGTGTGTGTGGATCCACAAGGCGATGTTTGGATCAGTCAGGAATCCTCTGTGTTTTCTACCCACAAGCTCGCCAAGTTACGTCTACATTAATAACATAAAACCCTTAATCATCGTTTTGTTCATGTAAAAATCCTGCTAGACTCCTAGCGCGCTGTGAACACCACAGCGCTCAACCAAGGGGTGCCGAAAGGCTGAGATTTGCCATATTTTATACGTGATTGGCAAGAACCCTTACACCTGATCCGGATAATACCGGCGTAGGAATGGTAAGACAATCAATCCCATTTACCTGCCGTTAAACCGGATCTTTTCACACACATTGAAGAGATCCATATGTTAAATACCTCCATTAAATATAGTGTGTTAGCCCTGTCGAGTGCGCTGACTCAAGCGGCTTATGCTAATGATATTCCTGACATTGAGCGCGTCACCGTGTACGGTGCGCTAAGCACAACACCATTAAGCGAGATGCCTAGTAGCATCGATGTCATCAGTCAGCTTGCCATCGAGCAACGGCATGCTCAGCACCTTGATGAGATCCTCAATAAAGCTGGCAATGTTAATTTTGCGACGGGAGCCAGTCGTGGTCGATTTGTGCAAATTCGCGGCATAGGGGAACGCAGCCAATTTGTTGATCCGGTCAATCCTTCAGTGGGGTTTTTAGTCGACGGGATTAATTACTCTGGCATGTTGGCGGGGGCATCCACCTTTGATGTGGCGCAAATTGAAATTTTCAAAGGGCCAAACAGTGCGCGATTTGGCGCAGATGGCCTAGCCGGTATGATCAATGTCATCAGCACCCCTACTGCAAGCCAGCAGACCTTAAATCTGCAGGTTGGTCTGGCGAATTATAACAGTTGGAGTATTGGCGCCGCTGCGGGAGGCGGGTGGTCAGATTCAGTGTATTATCGTTTTTCAGTGCATCAAAACAGCAGCGACGGGTTTATTGAAAATGCCTTCTTAGCACGCTCAGACACCAATAACCAAGATGAATTGACCGCTCGCGGCAAAATAGATTGGCAGGTCAATGAAGACCTCAGCCTCAACACAACGGTGCATATTATTGATGTGGATAACGGTTACGATGCGTTTTCTTTGGATAGAAATCGCCAAACCTTGTCTGACCAACCCGGCTTTGATCGTCAACAAAGCGAAGCCATAGCATTGAGCGCAAATTACAGTGGGTTAAGTTGGGCGAATATGCAGTGGCAAGTCACGTTTTTGCAGGCTGATTTAGGCTACGCCTATGACGAGGATTGGAGTTATGTGGGCATTGCCCCTGACTGGGAATATTCATCAACAGACCAGTATTTGCGTGATCGTCAAGACCTCAGTGTGCAAGGCAAATGGCTGAGTAAAAGCGATGCCACTAACCGTTGGGTAATGGGCATTTATGTTGCGTCACGAGATGAAGATCTAGACCGAGCCTATTTTGATTTTGATGCATATCAAGATGCCTTGTTCGCCAGCTCTGTGCAGCGCGAAGATATGGCTCTGTTCGCTCAATACCGTCTTGCCTTGACGCAGAGTCAATGGCTCGAGGGCAGTTTACGCTTGGCTTCTCAAGACTTTGCGTATCAAGATAGTGCAAACACAGACAGCCAATTAAGCCATAATGACTGGGGGGCCGAACTCAGTTATCAGCAACAAATCAGCGCTGCTAGCCGTTTGTATTTTAGTGTACTACGCAGTTACAAAATGGGTGGGGTAAACGGCCAAGCTTTGAGTAAGCTTGATGATCCGGGACTCGCTGAATTTCGCCAAATTCTATTGGACAACAGTGAGTTTTCACCTGAGTCCTTGCTTGGCACAGAATTTGGGATAAAAGGCGCAAATCCACAAGGCAGCATAAGTCTTGATTTCAGTGTGTTTTATCAGTGGCGAGACAATGTGCAATACAAAAACTCCATTGTACGCGACCAATCTTTTGTCGATTTTTACAATAACGCTGCCAGTGGCAGAAATTACGGGGCCGAGTTCAATTTGCAAGCCATGCTGGGCGATAACGTGGATGTATTTGTTAACCTTGGTTGGTTAAAAACGCGCATTGCGGGCATAACTCGCCAAGACGGTTCGATGATTGATAACCGAGAGCAGGCTCATGCGCCAAACTATCAAGTGAATCTGGGGTTCTCTTGGCAGCTCAACGAACATGTCAGTTACATGTTGGAAGTGGATGCAAAAGATGAGTTTTATTATTCCTTTAACCATGATCAGCGCTCGGACCAACAAACGATTGTGCACACCAATCTAGATTATGTGGTTGATAATTGGACATTAAGTTTGTACGTGCGGAATCTTTTTGACCAAACCTATGCAAACCGTGGCTTCTTTTTTGGCAATGATCCACGTGATGAATACGCACCGCATACCTACGAACAATTTGGTGAGCCGCGTCGCGTTGGTGTGACGTTGCAATACGAATTTTAGGCCTGATATCGGAACTCATTACCCTACAATACGCTTATTCTGCTGGAGGATATACATGCAGCTAGTGGTTGAAATTTCATTGTACCCCTTGGATCGCGATTACATACCGCCGATCAAGGATTTTATTGATCGTTTGCATCGTTTTAGCCAACTGAAAGTCAAGACATCGGCCACCAGTACGCTGGTAAGCGGCGAGTATTTATCCACCATGCAGATACTGGCTGAAGAGATGCAAAAGACCCATGAACAGATTGGTCAAGCCGTGTTTGTTTGCAAGTTCTTGAATGGCGATAAAATGCACAGTGGCGCTGATGTTTGACATGCTCGACCCGCTCATCTTGCAAGCTCAGCAACAATCTAGCTTAGAGGTGATTGCCGTTGTTTTAGCGCTCGCCTATGTATGGTTAGCGGCCAAACAACATATAGCTTGTTGGCTGTGTGCTTTGTTGAGTACCGCCATATACAGCTACATATTTTGGGAGGTCACACTACCTTTTCAGGCTGCCTTGAACCTCTATTATATGCTGATGGCTTTTTATGGATGGCGACAATGGCGGCGCAGGGAAGAGGAGCATGTGGCAGTGCTCAGTTGGTCTGTCAACCAGCATATTCTGTCTATAGTTAGCTTGGCGCTCGTTACTCTGTTGCTGGCCCAGCTAACAGCGCATTGGTTTGACAACAACTATGCACACCTGGATGCTGGTATCACGGTGTTCAGTGTATTTGCCACGCTTTTGGTGGCCAACAAGGTGCGCGAGAACTGGCTGTACTGGATTGTTATCGATATGCTTGCAGCGTATTTGTATTACGCCAACGGTCTGTTGCTAACGGCTGTGTTGTTTGTGGTGTATGCCGTGTTCGCCATTTATGGTTATCAACAGTGGGGTAAACAGCCATCGGCCTATTCTGCGTTGAGGGCTGAGTAAGCGCGATGCCCAACATTGCTGCCCACATCATCGAGGAGCTTCGCTGTTTTTTCGCCAAGCAAGACATTCAAGTTAGGTCAATTCCTGGTGGCATGGTTAATACTAGCCATTGTGTCTATGTTGATCAGCAAACCTACTTTCTTAAACAGTTTGCCTCTGCCTCGTCCATCCCCATCAAACGAGAACAAGCGTTTGAGCATCAAGCTAAGGTAGCGGAATTGGGCCTTGCTCCACGGCCGCTGTATCTCGCGAACAACAACGATTTTCAGCTGGATACTTGGGTGACGGTTGATGCGCTGCCAGCACGAATGTCAACACTCAATGAAAAGTGTGAGCGACTGGCTGAAGTCTTGGCACATCTTCATCAACTGCCTTTTACCGGGTTGTCATTAAACCTGCGCGACGATTGGGCTTTTTATTTGGCGGATAACCACCAGCAGTTGTCGGCTGTTGAACAAGCTGAACTAGAAGGATTGTTGGCGTATTTTGACAGCGAATGTCGGGCCGAGACGGCGCTGTGCCATAATGATTTGGCGTTTGCGCATATCATGCAGTGCTCGCCACCCTTATTGATCGATTGGGAGTACAGCGCGATGAGTAGTCCATATTTTGATGTGGCCGCCAGTATTACCATTAATCAGTTAAATACTGAGCAAGGTGCATTGGTCATCAAACACTATGCTCAACAACGTGGCTTAGACGAGCTGTGGGTGCATGAAAAAGTGCTCAATATGTTAGCGATAGTGCACAAAACAAATGAACTTTGGGCAAAGTCGATGGGGGACTTGGCGCAAAATAGTCAATTCCTGTTTGAAAAATAAGCACTCGTTAGCCATTCATGGCAAAGCCCTATAAAAGGCCTTTACCTTTGACACCCCTTCAGTATAATTCAGCGCTTCAGCAGGGGTGTAGTTCCAATGGTAGAACAGCGGTCTCCAAAACCGATGGCTGGGGGTTCGAATCCCTCCACCCCTGCCAATTTCCATCGCTTATGCAAACTTGGTTGTCGTTACGATATCTGCTAGCGTAAACCTTAAGTGACTCGCAGGAAATTTCATGACAAGGTCGCAACCATCTCATCTAACCGTATATCAAAGCGCCATTCTAACAGAATTAGGCATTGTCGATTGGGTGGGGCAGAGTGCAAACACGGATCAACCCGTTGCTTTACAGCCCGAAGCGAAGCAAAGCGCGCAAAACATAAGCAGCGCTTCACCTGCGGCAACAATTGAAAAACTCCGTGAGTTGAATCAAAAATCAGCAACAAATCAAGCCCCTCAACGTGTAGTTTGTGATTTTAAGGCTGACAACACCTCTACGACCATAGTGCAAGATATACTTCTGGCGATAGGGCACAGCAGCTTACCTATTGAGTATTCAGGGGATGTTAACCGCAGTTCTGTCGCGGCAAAGTCAGATGCGGCAGTGTTTGCCTGGTGTATGGGGGAACAATGTCAGCTTAGCGCCCATTGTTTGACGACGCCCTCACTCACATCATTGCTGCAAGTTCAGCATAAAAAAGCTCTGTGGCAGTTATTGCAAACTCAGTACAGTGAATAATTAATCTTGAACCAAGCCCAATACAGCTTTCATGCGCTGCGCGCTGATAATTATCAGGCCTGTTTTACCTTGCATAAACAAGTGCAATACAGTCCATGGTCTGCGAAGATTTTTACAGATTGTCTGAGCAAACCGTATTTTGCTTTTAGCCTGCATGCTGAGAACACATTGCTTGGTTACTATGTGGCAATGCAAGTGCTTGAAGAAGTGACCTTGATGGATATTGCTGTCGAGCCCACTCAACAGGGTAAAGGCTACGGTAAAATTCTACTGCAGCATTTTATCAGTCAATGTGAAAAACGGGGTGCCACAGAAGCTTGGTTAGAAGTCAGGGAGTCAAATACACGCGCTATCGAACTTTACCACAACGCGTATTTCAATGTGGTAGAGACCCGTAAAAATTATTACCTAAAACCTGACGGAACAGAGTCGGCCATTATCATGCAGTGTATGATATTGCCGCAAAAAGAAGCTTGATTGGGGTAAGTTGGACAGCGGAATTTAGTAAAACATGGGTCAAGATATACCAGCAACAACTATCTTGACCCGGCTGGTAATTAGCGGCGAGCGGAACCTATGTTTAAGGGCTCAGCACTATCGGTTCTTTCGATAGCTAGTTTTACAAATTTCGAAGGATTAAAATTACAACCAACACACATGGCGATAAACTGATTCATGCTTGGGCTGCCCACATTCTTTTCCCAATTTTCATAGGTTTTACGCGTTTTTACTTCAGCTAACTTAGCCATTTTAACTGTGGTTAAGCCAGCATCTAAGCGCATTTTTCTTAAATCACTACCTAAAATATACATAGTTTTTCCTTTTTTATTTTTATGAACGCTAAGACAGAGCTACGGTCTCAGTCTGTATGTCGCTCTGTCACTTTTTTTAACCATCTTATAGTAAGGTAAAAAATGTGGATTGCGCTCCACATGGTAAAAATAGTTGGCTTGATGAGGTAAGTATTTGATCTGTATTAGATAATATTTTTACACTGAGCCTGAATTCGAGATTTTTTAATATTATTTTCACAATCAAGCTATTTAGGCTTTGAGTAATCGTTGAAGTAGGTCGCGATGTATTTCGTTAACAATGGCAAACACAACATACACGGCAATCCCATGCACTAGATAAACGTAGGCATTGTACACCACCAACACTTGTGAATATCCCAATACATGCCTGACCAAATATTCAAGTAAAACCGCCGATTGTATAATGATCGCAAATCCATAGGTATTGTATATCGCCCAATCCAGATGGGTCGGTTTTGACTTGCCGGGAAAAAAGCGGTCGACAATATTAAATCGCATAAAGCTTAGATAGCGCATCGAAAAACTGATGAGCAAAAGCGTTACGTGCCAATAAAGTTCGGGAGCGGGATAATCGATGATCATCCAATAAATCTCGGCGCACATGGCCAGAGTCACGATTAAAAAACCTAGCTTACTTAAAGGGTCAAAACGCAGAAAGATTAACACAGCAATAGTGAGCGTGTTAATGAACACGCTAATCAGGTACGAGTCATAAAATGCCAACCAAGCGAGCTCTTCAATACTTCGGGCGATAATCAACAGAATAAGCAGGCTAAGTATATTAATGCTTTGATAACACACTACCGCTGTAAAAATGAGGACACACAAAAAAAGTCGGTCAAAAAATGCCGGTTTGCCGAAGGAAAAAATACCGAGCGCAATAAAAATACCAGCCAAAACTGTGGTCACGACTTGTGGGAAATATGCTCGAAGTAGCATTAATGCTGATCAAAACCGCAAAAGTGTCTGACATCGACAAAACAGGATTCTCGGCTTGGCTGAGAAGCCTTTTGACCGCTGACAGACCAGCACTTTTTTACAAAATCAACGCTGCTACTTGTCATTCTTTCAGCTTTGTCATTTTTAATCGCTGATACTGTCTCGCAACTCAAGCTTATCTGTGACCCAAATTCTTTTAGGTTGAGCCCTGCTTCGCTATGCAATGTTTTACGTTGAAAACCATTAAATTTCTGTCTGCGTGACATGTTGAGACCTATGGAAGCGAGTGAGAGAAGTATGAAAAACAATGGGTATGGCGAAAACGTGATCGGTGGACACTATAAGTTATGGGTAAAAATCAGTAAATCAAATAATCCTGTCACGCTACTGTGTTGCACCCTGATGGACTATCTGCACACATAGGTGAAGCTTAGATTGTTTATCCTCGCCAAATCATTCAAAATACAGCTTAATTTTAAGATTAATCGCGCATTGCAAGCGTTGCCATAGTTGGCTCGACGTTGTGTTGTGCCGGCAAATAGAAGTAGTTCATTCATGTCTAATACCCCTTTTTTGCAAGAAGTCGCCAAGCGGCGCACTTTTGCTATCATCTCGCATCCTGATGCCGCCCAGCCTTTCAACGCTTAAAACCACCTTTCATTGCACACTACAATCACATCTCTACGTACTGAATTTAAAGGCTTTTTGT
>JAACSL010000069.1 GCA_009993955.1 Paraglaciecola sp. | reverse complement strand
TGGCAACGGCAGCCGCTTCAGGCTGAGTAAAAAAGGCCAGTTCATCGTTCAGCCATGTTGGGTCCAATTCCGACAAATACATCAAGTCAAAGTCCATGTAACCATCGGCATTGCAATTGCCATCCATGAACAAATCGAGCATGACCAAAAGCGGAAAGGCGTAATAATGGTAATGGTAGAAAGCGAGATCACCGGTATCGTATTCACCTTCGCCATGACCACCTTGCAGTCTCCTATCACCTAACGGTAAACGAATCCCTCCCAGGGAAGGCGAACAACCCGGCGTTCTGACCAATTCAATCAGACGCGCTGGCTCCCACATGCTGGTAACAATACCTGGCCTTGGCACGCCTAAGTTGTCTTCACACAAGCAAAATGACTTGTTTGATGCGCCGCTTGGGACATTGCCAGAGCCAAGAGGAAGCCCTGCAACCCGGATAGGAAAAATGCATGACCAGCAAACATCCGTCAGCAACTTGCCCGATAATAAACCCGCGTCTGGGCAGGTCAGTTCGGCTTTAGCAGGAATAGATGCGCCCAGGACAAGAATGACAACGAGAGTACGCAACCGACGATACGTATTATTGAGCTTTTTCATGAACAAGCTCCTTTGCTGGAATTTCTTCTATTTCAAACGCGAGCCCCTTTGCTTGAACAAACGACGGGGTGACTTGCAAATCAAAGCGCTGCTTTAGCGAGGCATTGAGAAGGTAAACCGGACTGTCCAATGTCTTTTCGAGCGCATTGAGGCTATTCCAACCTTGAGCACGGTCGAGCTGCGTGGTGATAAGCGTAATGCGCCGCAGTGTCCTATCTTGGCCCTCAAGCCAATGCGAAACTGCGTCCACTTCTTCAGCGTTCGACGCATTAAACACCACAAGCTGCTGAGTAAATGGCAAGGCTTTGAGCGGGTGAATACGCGTTCCTGCTGGGATCAATGTTCGGCCATTGGCATCCAATAGTGACCGCTGCATGACGATAGTAGGATCAACCGTTCTTATCCGATACTGCGTGGCTTTAGGCAAGTCAGTAAATGTTTGGCGAGACCAGAAACGCTCAATGGCTTTTTTCTTTAACGCGCCCAAGTCAAGCGACTGTAAACGCTGCATCGCCACTTGCATCAAATCCGGTTCTAAAATCGAATGAATCGGACCGCGTTGACCCAATGAACCGGTATTGCCGGTTTCAATTTGGCGTTGCAACCAGTCCTTGCTGTAAACCCCTAGTGCACTTGCAGTCACCTTGTCATCGTCTATGCGAAAAATGGCAGGCACGCTAGTCACCCGCCAGTGCACAAAGGCTTTCGGATCGATTCGAACCTGAGGAACAGGATCAAGTCCAGCCATCAGGTTATGCCAATCACGGATAGCCGCCCCCAAGGTCTTTCCTTCAGGAAGTCCCCGAAACAACACAATAGCGCCGGTAGCACTGGCCTCTTTAAATAGCTGCTTCAGTGACGAATCACCCAATGAGGACGATGCAAATATCAACCATTCATCGCTGTGTTTGAGCGACACAGGTTGTTCAACCGGTGCAAAAGGCTCGATAAATTCAGATGAACCATCCACAGCGCTTTGTAAAATGCTGCGGCTCATTTCGACGATCTTTTTGTCCTCGTCAGACAACGGATAAGGCTCTTGTGCCCAGGACACTT
>JAACSL010000013.1 GCA_009993955.1 Paraglaciecola sp. | reverse complement strand
CATAGTAAGTTGGTTGGAGAGCGGCTTTTCTTGCTTACTTCTTTCAGCTGTTGGAAAGAAGTAAGTCCAGCCACGGGACGTGGTTTGAAAAATCGGCAGGGATGCCGTAAGCGAAGCGTATGCTGTGGCGCGTAGCGATAATCCTAGTGGCCGCAGGCCATGTCCACTCGACTCACGTTGCTCCGTGCATCCTCTTTGTCACACCACGATGTTTGGTTTTTACTTAGTACAACAAGTTGTAAAAAAATGCTGACTATTGCGCGCTGACAGCCTCAGCGGTTTTTGCGTCTTGCTGAGGTTGTGGATTGTCATACCACAGTTCTTTGCGGTGTAAGGGGGTTTTGATGGGCAAAAATCCATTCAATAGCGGGTAAAACGTGCGTTCATTAATCTTGGCGTCAGTCAAGTGTTGTTGGTGTTCTTGCATAAATAACTCATCAAACTTGCCGTTTTTAATCGCCATTTCTAAGCCGGTGTTGATGAGATGCGCGAGGGGCACGCTTTTTTTATTTACAAAGTAATACATGGCTGAGGGATAACGTAAACCCAATTTTGGCTCAATCACAAGTTGCTTGTCATGGCCATCATAATTGGTCATTTCATCCCAGATTTCTACTACTGAGCGCGGGAAAAAATCGCCCTGCGCGCCACTTAACATGCCATACATGCTCTCAGCATCAGCACCATTGATGACATCAAAGCCGTTAGACTGCAAGATACGTGTATCAGGCCAATCACTGCCTTGTAAGGGGAACAATTTAACCAAGTGTTCAAGGGATTGGATGTATTGAAAGCGTGAGGCCATGTCTGACCGGATCACCAATAAACGCCAACCAATTAAACCTTTATAGATGGGGATGCGAATGGGCAGCATTTGTTCTTCGCGCTGTTCGTCGGTCATACTCCACACCACGTTTACTTCGCGGTTGGCCATTAAACGTTGTATTGCTTTGCCTTGAGTCATGATGCGTTCTGAGGCAATTAAACGGTAATTAACCCCTGTTTGATCGAGGGCTAAAGACAGTAATTTTAGGGGGTATTCGGTGCCTTTATCATTGTCTGATAAGGGCCGTGGGTAGTTGATCCGCCACGAGGCAGCGGCGCAGGTAAGACCGTAAAATACACTTAAACAGGCTAACCAGCGCCACGCTTTCATAACAGTCCTTGGCTCACAGGAAAAATGTGTTCTAACTGTTTTTTATCATCGTCGATGACGGCAATGATGATTTTTAACTGCTCATTTGGCATTTCTTGCATGGTGTAAGAAGCCGCACAGGAAATACAAGACAAGCCATTTTCATCACATAATTGCCAACGAATATTGGTGAACAATAGGGTGTCTGATAAACGCATCGTTTGGTTGATCATGGGTTTAAACTGACTAATGCCACCGGCCTTTAGCTTGCCGATAAACGTGCCCAATAATTGTTCTAATTTTTCTTGCTCGTTCACCACTCGGCGTAAATGGTCGCTCATGATGACCGTGGGTAGCATAAAAAAGCTGGCAGCTTGCACGGCGTCTTGGTTATTGAGTGACTGGGCATACGCATTTAAAAAAACAGCGGGGTTTAAAATTGACATGGTGGCGTGACGTTCCTTACTCTATTCCAATAAATTTATGAGTTTGCAATGATAAACGCCAATTACGCGCAATGCAGGTTTTTATCGCCAATTGGGTGGCGCGGGTTTGCTGGCTAATGGGCTGCAAATAAATCAGCGGCATCGTGTCTACTACTAAGTTTTGTAACAAGGCATCCAGTTCAGCGATGTGCTTTTGCATCGCCACCGGATGTTTGATTTCATTGGCGCGTTGCATGGCACTGGCTAATACAGGCAAACGCCCTGGCATGTTAACCTTAGGCGATACAGTGACCCACGTCGCGGCATGGGTGTTAATTTCAAACGTTCCGCTGGTTTCGATTTGCACCGAATAACCTTGATCAATTAAGAGCGAGGATAGAGGAAGCAAGTCATACATACAAGGCTCGCCGCCTGTTAATACCACGTGTTTGGCAGTGTAAGCCTGCTCGCTGAATACTTGTAAAATTTGCTCGCTGGACAATGCAAACCAATGCGCCGATTCGCCCTGTTCAGCCATCACAGTTTTAACACTGCGTTCAAGTTCTGGATCGATGTGCCAGGTATGTTTGGTATCACACCACGAGCAACCTACCGGGCAGCCTTGCAGACGAATAAAAATAGCGGGCACGCCGGTATAACTCCCCTCGCCCTGTATCGATTCGAAAATTTCATTAATTTTATACTGAGTCACTGCCCTTCCTATTAGTTGGCTCACTTTGTTTAGCCTAGTTTAAGGCTAAAACTTGCAGGCTCTTGAGCACTGCACACTGCCAATACAACTTGGTATTGCTGAGCTGATACCGTAAGATCTTACCCAATAGTCAGTGGATAAAGAAGCGAAACATTATGGCACAAAAAGCGGTGGTTATTTTTTCCGGAGGAATGGACTCCTTTACCGTGTTAAATGTAGCACATCGGCAAGGTAAGGAACTCTATGCCCTGTCATTTGATTATGGACAACGTCATCGCAAAGAACTGGACTACGCCAGTCGAGTCTGCAAAAACTTAGGCATCAGTCACAAAATTATCGATATTTCTGCTATCAATGAATTAATTGGTGGTTCGTCGTTAACCAGCGATATGGCTGTACCCGAAGGGCATTATGCCGAAGAGAGCATGAAGTCTACTGTGGTGCCAAATCGCAATATGATCTTATTGTCTATGGCAGTTGGTTATGCCGTGTCACTTGGTGCAAACCAAGTGTTTTACGGTGCTCATTCAGGTGACCACGCCATCTACCCGGATTGTCGACCCGAATTTGTTGAGCGTATGAATGATGTCTGCGCCATCGCCAACTATGAGGCGGTAGAGATTGTCACGCCCTTTTTACATGAGAGTAAAATTGCCATTCTCAAGGCTGGCTTAGCCCTAGGCCTTGATTATGGTCAGACATGGACCTGTTACAATGGTCGAGAATTGGCTTGTGGTGCATGCGGGGCCTGCCAAGAGCGACTCGAAGCCTTTGCACACAATGGGGTAACCGATCCTCTGCAATACGAGGGCTAAAACTCGCACTATAGATGACAAACCCAATCAGACTAAAACGCATACCAACAAAAAGCCCTCAATTGAGGGCTTTTTGTTGTAGGTTTTTACTCGTGGCATGTAGCGCGCCAATCACTTACTGCTTCTCTACCTGCTGGATAAAATAACTCACTTCTTTAATTAAATGCCGCAAAACCGGATTCAGGCGCGTATTTTTACCGTTCATCATGAACAACTCATGTTTAAATTCAAACATGCTGCCACCCACTGGCACGAGACCTAAACCACTGCCTTGGTTTAGTAATACGTAATCGGGTAACAAGCCTACATATTCACCGGTCATAATGGCCGACAAACAGGCGTCGTAGGAATCGGAAAAGGTTTGAATAGACATGCGTCTATCGTCGGCGATGTAATTGGCCGATGACAAACCCGAAATACCGATGGCCGGATAATCTTCAATACGAATATTGCTGGGTAAACCGTCACGATATTTGGCCAGCGCATGAGAAGGTGCACAGTATAAGCGCCCTTTACACACCACATCGGTGGCATGAAAGGTCACCGACTCTGGTTTCAACATATCGTACATCGACAAAACTAAGTGGCACTCACCGGATAAAGCCACGTGCTCCACTTCGTTGTATAAACGCGTTTGAATATTCACGTGAATGTCGGCAAATTTTTTCATGGTGCTCTTCACGGCTTTACTCACCGCTAGGTGATAAGACAAAGGCAAACCTGCCATCATCACTAGGGTAATATGCCCCGAATAGTCGTCATGCAAACTTTTTAAGTTGAATACAAAGTTATCGAAGGAGTTAAAGATACGTTTAGTTTCTTGAAAGACCACTTCCCCTTCCTTGGTCATTTGAAAGCCACCGCGACCGCGATGACACAATACCAAGTCTAAGCGCTCTTCTAGCTTCTTGATGGCTGCGCTGATATTCGGGCGTTGCATGCGCAACACTGGCTCTGCCGCAGTAAAGCCATTACACGAGGCAACAGCATAAAAGACCCGCAGCAATTTGATATCGGATTCTTGTAAACGGTTTAACATGGCAGCACCACTTATAGGTATATTTATTGATACTAAACCACATCTTAGAAAAGAGATAGGCAGATTACAACAGAAATTTTGGGGGCAAGGCACTCCCCCCAAAATCCACCAGTACCCAGTGTTAAGCGAGTTTGACTAACTGCACACGCAATGCTTCGATTTCGTCACGTAAACTGGCGGCTTTTTCAAACTCCAGGTCCTTAGCAAATTTAAACATTTGCTTTTCCAACTCGCTCACTTTTTGCATCAACTGCGTGCTGTTCATTGCCTGATAGCTACGCCCTGCTTCAGCAACTTTGCGCAGTTTGACCTTGCCATTATCACTGCCATCACCCACATCCATAATGTCAGTGATGGATTTATAAAGTTGGGTTGGTGTAATGCCATTGGCTAAGTTGTAGGCGATTTGTTTTTCGCGACGTCTGTCTGTTTCTTCAATGGCACGCTGCATCGAGCCGGTAATTTTGTCACCGTACAAAATGGCCCGACCGTTAAGGTGCCGCGCCGCCCGGCCAATGGTTTGAATGAGCGAACGGTCAGAGCGCAAGAAGCCCTCTTTGTCGGCATCCAAAATGGCAACCAAGGACACTTCTGGCATGTCCAAACCTTCACGTAATAAATTAATTCCCACTAATACGTCAAACTTGCCAATGCGCAGATCACGAATGATCTCAATGCGTTCCACGGTATCAATATCAGAGTGCAGGTAGCGAACCTTAACCCCGTGTTCATCCAGATAATCACTGAGATCTTCCGCCATGCGTTTGGTGAGGGTGGTAACCAAAACCCGCTCATCAACGGCCACACACTTGTGGATTTCAGACAATAAGTCATCTACTTGGGTGGCCACTGGACGCACTTCGATTTGTGGATCAACCAAGCCGGTTGGCCGCACTACCTGCTCAACAATGTCATCTGGCACCATGGCCAATTCAAATTTACCCGGCGTTGCTGACACATAAATAGTCTGTGGCGCGATGCGTTCAAACTCATCAAACTTAAGGGGGCGATTGTCCAGTGCAGAGGGCAGACGAAAGCCATATTCAACCAAGGTTTCTTTGCGTGAACGGTCTCCTTTAAACATGGCACCAATTTGCGATACCGTGACATGGCTTTCATCAATGAATAACAAACCGTCTGCAGGAAAGTAATCAATTAAGGTTGGCGGTGGATCGCCGGGGGCGCGCCCCGATAAATACCGAGAGTAGTTTTCTATGCCCGAGCAATACCCTAATTCCTGCATCATCTCAATATCGAATTGACAGCGCTGGGTAATACGCTGCTCCTCAACCAATTTGTTCAACGACAACAACTGGGTTTTGCGTTCTTGTAGCTCAACTTTGATTTTTTCGATGGCGTCGAGAATTTTTTCCCGCGGCGTCACGTAGTGAGTTTTGGGGAAGACGGTGGTGCGAGCCACCGTTTTTTCCACTGCCCCGGTTAAGGGATCAAAAATGCTGATGCGCTCAATCTCTTGATCAAACAACTCAACACGAATGCCATGTCGCTCAGAATCGGCAGGAAATACATCAATCACATCGCCACGCACTCTGAACGTGCCGCGCTCAAAGGCCACATCGTTGCGGGTATATTGAATTTCAGCGAGGCGGCGCAAAATATCACGCTGATCCATCACGTCCCCTACACGAAAATGCACCAACATTTTCATATACGACTCAGGATCACCCAGGCCATAAATAGCCGACACACTGGAAACAATAATAACGTCGCGGCGTTCCATTAATGACTTAGTGGCCGACAAACGCATTTGTTCTATGTGGGCATTAATGGAGGCATCTTTTTCGATAAAGGTATCACTGGAGGGCACATAGGCCTCTGGCTGATAATAATCGTAATAAGAAACAAAATACTCCACGGCGTTATTTGGAAAAAATTCTTTCATTTCGCCGTAGAGCTGGGCAGCCAAGGTTTTGTTGTGCGCCAAAATCAAGGTGGGGCGTTGTACCTTGGCGATGACGTTTGCCATGGTGAACGTTTTACCGGAGCCAGTTACTCCCAATAAAATTTGCCGAGCCAGTCCGTCTTCCAAGCCACTGACAAGGGCGTCGATGGCTTGCGGTTGATCACCTGCGGGGGAATATTTAGCGTTTAAATCAAAAGGTCTGTCCATGGTTAACTCTGTGTCGCTGCAACGGGCATGAGGGCTACTTGCGTGCGAAGTACGTGCTTAAACCATAAATAGGCCACACTGGCGACAACCAAATTAGCCAATACTGCCGAAACAAACAAACCGCGCAATCCATCCAAATAACTACCTAAGAAGGCAAAAGGCACCACTACCACAAACAGGCGGATGATGCTCAGCCCTAAGGCTGACATTGGCCGATGGATAGCATTAAAAGAAGAATTGGTGAGGATCACCACACCCTGTAGTCCATAGCCTAGAGGCACGATGATTAAAAACAGTTGAATAAGCTCTGCCACCTTCGGGTCGTCAGTAAAGATGGCCGCCAAACCACCCGCCCCGATGGCAACCAACAGAAACACCCCAAACTGGCAGGCCAGCACAAATTTAATGGATAGGAGGTAGGCTTCTTGTACCCGAAGCAGTTTGTTCGCCCCAAAGTTTTGGCTGATAAATGGGGGTAACGACATCGATAAAGACAATACCAATATACTGGCGATGGACTCTAGTCTGCCACCTACGCCCCAGGCAGCCACAGCCGTTGGTCCGAAGCCTGCGACTATCGAAGTCACAACACCTGCCGCAATAGGCGTTAGCATATTGGCACCCGCAGCGGGCAACCCAATCGTTAAGATGCCACCACTGCTGCGGCGTAACTCTGTCCAATTGAGCAGTCGCGCTACCATTAGTTGGCGTTTCACCGCCAATAAATAAATGATGTAAAACAAACCTACCGCCCAGGCAATTAGTGTTGCCAGCGCCGCACCTTGCATGCCCATAGCAGGGAAAGGCCCCCAACCGAAAATCAACACAGGGTCGAGGATCACGTTGTTCAGTCCACCCATGGCCATAATGTAGCTGGGTGTTTTGGTATCTCCAGATGCGCGCAAGACGCTATTTCCCACCATGGGCATGGCTAAGAATACGCCTGCGCCGTACCACACATACATGTAATCTTTGATATAAACTAACAAATTTTCACTGGCACCCATCAGGGTAAAAATCGGTTCTACACTGCTGATACCAACAATGGCGAGGATGACCGCAAAGACAAAGGCCAACATCAAAGCGCCGGTGGCGGTTTCTTTGGCTTTGTCATGTTGTTCAGCCCCGAGAAATTTCGCCACCACCGCAGATGTGCCTATACCCAAACCAATATTAAGACTAATTACCGTAAAGGTGACTGGGAAGGTAAAGCTGATAGCGGCCAGTTCTTGTGTACCCAACATACTGATAAAAAAGGTATCAACCAAACCAAAAGTCATCAACATGATCATGCCCAGTATCATCGGCAAGGTCATGGATTTGAGTGTGTTAGCAATATTTTGATTTAATAAATCAGGGCGTTTTGTTGGGGAATTCTTCAAACTTTGTTCTCACTTAACAGTTTATGTGGCGACCACGTCGTGGCGACTACTTCGTAGCGACCAAATCGATCATCATTTATCTATCATTCACAAAATAGACCTGTATTGGCGGTCGAAGATGAATACAAAAAAGCGCTGTGCATCATATTTTGACTAATCCAATGATACGCGAATTTTGCTCTGTTGAGTTCATAATTTAGTCCTATAAGTTAGCAGCTTGAGCGCAATCTCTTTGTGTCACGAAAAAAAACCAAAAACGTCACTAATTTGCTACACCCATGCGCCGAATAAGGCTTAGTTAGCTGAAAAATAAGGGTTTTGCAGTTTGCAAGTGAAGAAAATTCAAGGGTGCAAATTCCATTCTAATAATTCGAATTATCGTAAAATTGAAACGATTTCATTTTTTCCTTGTAAAACAACACACAAGCGCAAAGATCGTAAGCAAACAAAATACTGTCTCTTCTAGTTAAAGATTAAACAAATTATATCCCATTGTTTTTATTGAATTTATTTATATTTCAATGATCTAACGAATAAACTATTGACAAGTAAGCAAGCCACATTATTTGGCTTTCTGACAATTAACCCACAGCTTTATCCACAGCTTTCGTGGATAACTAGTCAAGATGCAGACAGGACGTGAGCTTGCTGGATTTGAGCAAAAACCTTTGGTTAGCAATCACTAACCATTTAGTTCCCCTGCTTAGGTTACATTTTTGTTAAATGCTGTGCAAATACACAGTAATCAATAAATTTTTAATACCTTTTTAATATATTATTTCAATCTTTGATAACTAATCTCTCAGCTACTACTACCTTGGAAATTCTGCCGATTAGCAAGGGTTTTTTCCGCATATTTAGGCTTTTTTTTGCAAGTGATTAAATTAGCAGCAGCTTTTGTACAGTAGGCCGACAAATCCCAAAAAGTTTAGTGTTTTTGTTGTTTTGAGTGTTGACAGTGGGCCATCGGCTCATTAACATTCGCCACCGTTGAAAAACGGCTGTCTAACCCTGTTTATGCAGAGTGAAACACACATAATTTGATTCCCCCTTAGCTCAGTTGGTTAGAGCGACGGACTGTTAATCCGCAGGTCCCCCGTTCGAGTCGGGGAGGGGGAGCCATCAAAGCCTGCTCTACTTTTCTTCTAGTTCTACGATTCCCCCTTAGCTCAGTTGGTTAGAGCGACGGACTGTTAATCCGCAGGTCCCCCGTTCGAGTCGGGGAGGGGGAGCCAACTAGGCAACACTGCATTACCCTCACCTTATTGTGCGTATTTTCTTCGACACGCTGTGATCTATCGCTTAGTCCTTGGACTATCAGTAAGGCTTATAGCTGTGGATTTCAATAATAATGGCAAATCAGCCATAAAGTTTTGCGTTGTAAGTTGTTAATACCCCTTGAAATACTGATAATACCGTCTGTCTAAAATAGCCATCAAACACATCAAGGTAGCATGACTGAATTTTTTTTGCTGTTGCTCAGCACCGTGCTGGTGAATAACTTTGTTTTGGTACAATTTCTTGGTTTGTGCCCCTTTATGGGTGTGTCTGGCAAGCTCGAAACTGCCATCGGCATGTCGATGGCTACTACATTTGTACTGACCCTCGCTTCACTGTCTAGCTACCTGGTTGAGCACTATATTTTGTTACCTTTAGGTATTGGTTATTTGCGTACCTTGAGCTTTATCTTAGTCATCGCTGTTGTTGTGCAATTTACCGAGTTAGTGGTGCACAAAACCAGCCCGACCCTCTATCGCTTGCTCGGTATCTTCTTACCCTTGATCACTACCAATTGTGCGGTACTCGGTGTGGCTTTGCTCAACATCAACCAACAGCATAATTTTATAGAATCGGTTATTTATGGTTTTGGGGCCGCCGTAGGATTTTCGTTAGCGTTAGTGCTGTTTTCTGCCATGCGAGAGCGCTTAGCCGTGGCAGACGTACCTAAACCCTTTAAAGGTGCATCCATCGCCATGGTCACGGCTGGCTTGATGTCTTTGGCCTTCATGGGCTTCAGTGGCTTGGTGAAAATGTAATGAGCATCAGTATTGCACTATTGGCAATGGCTGCCCTCGCCCTGATTTTTGGTGCCATCCTCGGGTATGCAGCCATCCGCTTTAAAGTAGAAAGCGACCTTCTAGTGGAACAAATTGACGCCATTTTGCCGCAAACTCAATGTGGGCAATGTGGCTACCCAGGTTGCAAACCATACGCGCAAGCCATTGCAGAGGGTGATGCCATCAACAAATGCCCACCAGGTGGTGATGCCACCATCAAGAAACTCGCGGATTTAATGGGGGTTGAGGCAACCAGTCTAGACAGTGCCCACGGTCAAGAAGATGTTAAAAAAGTAGCGGTGATCCGCGAAGATGAGTGCATCGGCTGCACCAAATGCATTCAAGCCTGCCCAGTCGACGCCATCGTCGGCGCAGCCAAACAAATGCATACCGTCATTGCTGACGAATGCACAGGTTGCGATTTATGTGTTGAACCTTGTCCTGTGGATTGTATTGACATGTTACCCAGACCAAATAGCAGTGCCGCATGGCGGTGGCAGTTGACACCCATCGACATCAAACAAGTGAGTTAAGTTGACGACCATGCAAAGTGCTTTTGAAGACGTCATGACCAAATTGAATGCCAAAGAACTGTGGGATTTTCCCGGCGGCATTAAACCAGAGCAGCATAAACAGCTCTCCAATCAAACCCCCATTGATAAATTGCCTTTGCCTGAGCGCTTATATGTGCCACTCAAACAGCATATTGGGCTGGAAGGCCATGTGTGTGTTGAACCTGGCCAGCATGTATTAAAAGGTCAGCCTCTTACTAAAAGCATGAACCCCTTTGCGGTGCCTGTGCATGCGCCAACCTCTGGCACGATTATTAATATTGCGCCGCATGTGGCAGCCCACCCTTCTGGTTTACCTGAGTTAAGTATTGAAATTGCCAGCGATCAGCAAGACCAATGGATCCCCTTGCAGCCCATGCCTGATTATCAACAACGCGGTAAAATGGCGATTCTGGGTGCCATTTGTGATGCTGGTATCAGTGGAATGGGTGGCGCTGGCTTTCCTACTCACATCAAATCATCACCCAAGAAAACGGTTGAGTTTTTAATCATTAACGGCATTGAATGTGAACCGTATATTAGCGCTGACGACCGCCTCATGCGCGAGCATGCTTGGCAAATTCGCCAGGGCATCGACGTGTTGTGTCACCTGCTCGAACCGCAAGCAGTGTTAATCGGGATAGAAGACAATAAACCAGAAGCCATTGAGGCAATGAATGTGGCGTGTCGGGAAAACCCGCGTTATCAAATTTGCAGCATTCCTACAAAATATCCAGCGGGCGGCGAGAAACAGCTTATTCAGGTGCTCACCAATCGCGAAGTACCCAGCAGTGGATTGCCCATTGATGTGGGTATTATCATGCACAATGTGGGCACGTGTTTCGCCATTGCTGATGCCATCTTTAGCGGTAAACCCCTGATTGAAAGAGTGGTAACGGTAACGGGCCAAGCAGTGCACAAGCGCGGTAATTATTGGGCCTTGATAGGTACACCAGTAGCTCATTTACTTGCTCACAGTGACTACAAAGCCATCAAACAAAAACACCCTGTGACCATTATGGGTGGGCCGATGATGGGCTTTACGCTGCGCAACAACGATGTGCCGGTGGTGAAAACCACTAACTGCATTTTGGTGCCTGCAGATCGCGAGTTAGGGGGCAGTATCACCGGCGACAAAGAGCAGCCCTGCATTCGTTGTGGCGCGTGTGCCGATGCCTGTCCGGCCTCTTTATTACCTCAACAATTGCTATGGCATGCCAAGGCAAAAGAACTTGACAAGGCGCAAGACTATCATTTGTTTGACTGCATAGAATGTGGCGCCTGTGCTTATGTTTGCCCCAGTGAAATTCCACTGGTGCATTACTATCGCATTGCCAAAGCTGATGTGCGCATAGAACAGCAAGAAAAACAAAAAAGCGACAAAGCCAGAGAACGCTTTGAACGCCGTGCAAAACGCTTATTAGACGAACAACAAGCACGAGAAGAAAAACACCGTTTGGCGGCTGAAGCACGCAAACAAGCCATGGCGCAACAGGGTAACGACGCAAAAGACAAAATTGCCGCTGCCCTTGCCCGCGCAAAAGCGAAAAAGGCTCAATTGGCTGACAACACAGAGCAAAACACAACAGCCAATCAAGCAAAGTCAGCGGCTGTCACCCAAGCAAACACCCCTGAGCAACAGCCCAGCGATACCCCCTCTACACTGCAAGGTTCTGCTGACGACAGGCTCGCCACAGGAGCCAGTGCAAATGATCGCGTGCAAGCGGCGATCGCCCGAGCTAAAGCCAAAAAAGCCAGTGCCGCCCTTGCCAATGACAAGCTCAATGCAGAAGCAACCTTGCCTGCCTCAGGCACCAATGCGCCAAGCAGCCAAAACATTGAAACGCCATTGCCTACAGAATCTGCCAGTGCTCGCAAGCCATCTGCTGTTCAAGCTGCCAGTGCAGAAAAGTCCAAAGAGAAACCTAAAAATAGGGTAGACGCTAGTAAAAACACCAATAGAGTGGAAAATGAAGGCATTGCCGACGAGGCGCTGCCCAAGGCTTCAGTGAGCAATCCGCTAGACGAAAAACAACAAAAAATTGCCTCTGCGGTGGCAAAAGCAAAAGCGAAGCGCCTTAACAACGCAAGCAAGGCTGAGAGTAGTCAAACCAAGGCTGCCAAGCCAGACACCGATGAAAACAAGGCTGAGTCAGTGAGGGCTGCTGAGCAAATCGACAGCAGCGAAGACGATACCCAAAGTGATGCCTTAAACGCCAAGAAACAACAGATAGCCGCAGCGGTTGCTAAAGCCAAGGCCAAAAAAGCTGCACAAGCGGCTGAAAAGGGTGAATAACAAACCATGAATCTATTGCTTGCCAGCTCACCACATCAACACAATAAGCGCACGACTGGGCAAATTATGCGTTTGGTGTTGTATGCCTTGATCCCGGGCATTGCCATGCAAACTTGGTTCTTTGGGATTGGCACGCTCATCCAGATCGCCCTCGCCGTGTCAACAGCCTTAGTCACAGAAGCCTGTATCCTTGAGTTACGCAAACGTGATTTTGAACGCAGTTTGCAAGACTATAGTGCCGTGTTAACGGCGGTATTATTGGCAATAAGCTTGCCGCCGTTTGCACCTTGGTGGTTAGTTGTGATTGGTAGCTTCTTTGCCATTGCGGTGGTCAAACAACTCTATGGTGGTTTGGGTTTTAACGTATTTAATCCTGCTATGGCAGCCTACGTGTTGTTACTGGTCTCCTTCCCTTTGCAAATGACCCAATGGCTGCCCGCCCAGTCGTTGGCACAGTATAGTCATAATTGGCTTGACGCCTTTTACACGATTTTTACCGGTTATAGCCAAGATGGCTTTAGCTTAAGCCAACTGCGCTTGGGAATAGACGGCACCACCATGGCTACCCCTTTGGACACCGTCAAAACCAGCTTGGCGCAGAGCCTGACTTACCATGAAAGCTTACAATTACCTATCTTTGATAGCACAGTCAGTGGCTTAAATGTAGCGTGGTCGTGGATTGCCTTTGCTTACCTACTGGGCGGTTTATTGTTGATCAGGCAAAAAGTCATCAATTGGCATATCCCACTGAGCATGTTAGTCAGTCTATTTGCCATCACGTTATTCATGGCCTTGGTTGACGGTGACCGTTTTGGCTCGGTGCTGTTCCACTTTTTTAACGGCAGTATCATCATTGGCGCATTTTTCATTGCTACGGATCCAGTCTCTGCTTCAACCACCAATAAAGGTCGGCTGGTATTTGGCGCGGCCATTGGTCTATGGGTATACATTATTCGTACGTGGGGCGGTTATCCCGATGCTGTGGCTTTTGCGGTGGTGATCATGAATATGGCCGTGCCACTGATTGATTATTACACGCAACCTCGGGTTTATGGACACCGTGAGCGTAGCAATAAGAAGGAAGCCAAAGAATGAAGCGCTCGATTGCCAGCAATGGCTTAATTTTATCTGCCTTCGCCTTGGTGACTTCAGGATTGATTGCCCTAACCTACTTCGGCACAGCTGAGCAGATCAATCAGCAACAACAAGCCAAACTTCAGGGTATTCTCAACGCCATTATGCCAAGTCAATTGTATGACAATAACTTGGTGCACGACTGTGTAGTGGTTAGCGATCAACCTGCCTTAGGTAGTCATGATGCACAGCGTATATACCGTGCCACCTTAAATTCGCAGCCGGTGGGTGTAGCCATCGAAACAACCGCTCCAGACGGTTACAGCGGCAAAATAAAATTGGTGGTGGGTTTGACCACCGACAATAGCAACAACGTGAATATTCAAGGGGTGCGGATACTTGAACACAATGAAACGCCGGGGCTGGGAGATAAAATCGACCTGCGTGTTAGCCCCTGGATCTTAAGTTTTGCCGACAAAACCATTGAGTCAGATAAGCTCAAATACTTTGCCGTTAAAAAAGATGGCGGTCAGTTTGACCAATTCACTGGTGCTACCATCACCCCTCGTGCCGTGGTGAATGCTGTAAAACGTAGTGCCTTATTTTATCAGCAATACCAACAACAAATATTTGCCGCGAGCAATACCTGTTTGCAAAACAAACCAACTGTTTTAACGCTCAAAACCGCGGAGGAATAAGACCATGCATGAATTGAAACAACTCAGTTGGCAAGGCTTGTGGAAAAACAACCCAGCCTTAGTGCAACTTCTTGGTCTTTGCCCTCTGCTAGCCACCACCGCGACATTGATCAACGGCTTAGGTTTAGGTTTAGCCACCACCATGGTGTTAATCGGTTCGAATACGGCTGTCTCGGCTATTCGGCGCTGGGTACCTAATGAGATCCGCATTCCAATTTTTGTGATGATCATTGCCGCTTTTGTGACCGTGGTGCAGCTTTTAATGAACGCCTATACCTTCACTCTATATCAATCCTTGGGTATTTTTATTCCGCTGATTGTGACGAACTGCGCCATCATTGGCCGTGCAGAAGCCTATGCGTCGAAAAACCCCGTGGGTCTCGCTGCCTATGATGGCCTAATGATGGGCTTGGGTTTCACCTTGGTATTAATGACCTTGGGCGGCATGCGCGAGATCTTGGGTTACGGCACCCTATTCAGTGGGGCTAATTTGCTCTTTGGTGATTGGGCAAGCCAGTTGGAAATCCGAGTTTTCACCACTGACAGTCCCTTTTTGGTGGCCATCTTACCCCCTGGGGCATTTTTAGGCATGGGTTTACTTATTGCCTTGAAAAACTTAGGTGACAACAAAATGGAAGCGGTATTTGCTGCAAAACCAAAACCTAAAAATGTGCAGCGCGCCCGTGTTACCGCTGAAACCTAAGCAAGCAGCAAACTTCAACAAAAAGACTAGCCAAATGAATAAAACCAAGCGCATAGAAATACTCAGCCGATTGCGCAATGAAAACCCTCACCCCACAACCGAACTGAATTATTCCAGCCCCTTTGAGTTGCTAATTGCGGTGATCTTATCGGCTCAGGCCACCGACGTTGGTGTAAACAAAGCCACCAGTAAACTCTACGCCGTGGCAAACACCCCACAAGCGATTTACGACCTAGGGTTGGATGGACTCAAGAGCTACATCAAAACCATCGGTTTGTTTAATGCAAAAGCCGAAAATGTGATGAAAACCTGTTACATATTGATCAATGAGCATAATTCTCAGGTACCAGAGAGTCGTGAAGCCCTAGAAGCCTTGCCAGGTGTTGGGCGTAAAACCGCCAATGTAGTGCTCAATACCGCTTTTGGTTGGCCCACCATCGCCGTAGACACGCACATCTTCCGTGTTTCAAACCGAACGAAGTTAGCACCAGGCAAAAATGTCGATCAGGTAGAGCAAAAGCTGCTCAAAGTCGTGCCAAAAGAATTTAAAGTAGACGTTCACCACTGGTTAATTCTACACGGGCGCTATACCTGCATCGCCCGTAAGCCCCGTTGTGGCTCGTGTATTATTGAAGATTTGTGTGAGTTTAAAGATAAGACAGAGTAGCAAGGTCGGCTTTGAGCAGTAAAATCAATCGATGGCTGCAACACACTGGTTAATTCTGCACGGGCGCTATACCTGCATCGCCCGCAGGCCCCGTTGTGGTTCGTGTATTATTGAAGATTCAGAAATTAACTTTGATATTGACCTACCAGTCTTTCTGTCTGTCTTTCAATTTAAGTCGTACTTCGCATGTTCGATTTATTTTAAGTAAGACTTTAATATCGTAATTAGCTCTTCACTTTCATTGGCTCGTTCTTCATTACTCAATTCGGCCAAACCAATATGATGTCTTATGTGATCTTCCAATATCTTGTTCATCAGACCGTTGACCGCTCCCCTAATCGCAGCGACTTGTTGCAATACAACAATACAGTCAGGTTCATGCTCCAATAGTTTTTCTAGTGCGTTAGTCTGACCACGAATTTTTTTTATCCTGGTCAGTAAGGCCTTTTTATCCTTTTCGATATGAGCCATACAATCCTCAATTGTTCAATATAGTATACTGGGGTATAGTATATCAAAGATGGTAAATAATTAAGAGATATTGAAATGCGCAAGCAAGCGTTAGAAAAGTGGGGGCATTCCCATCATTTTGCCATTGATACTGCACAATCTGAGAAGAAAGTGACAATTGTATTTGCAATCACCACATTGACCATGGTGTTAGAGATAGTGGCAGGAACCTGGTTTGGTTCAATGGCACTATTGGCTGATGGTTGGCATATGTTCACTCACTCTGCCGCTTTTGCTGTTTCAATTTTCGTTTATTGGTATTCAAGAAAGCACCGAAGCAATCGGCAGTATTCTTTTGGCGTTGGCAAAGTCAATACCCTAGGTGCATTTGCTAGTGCCGTCGCGCTTGGAACTGTTGCATTAATGATGATTATAGAGTCTACAGGCCGACTTTTTTCTCCACAATCAATACGCTTCGATGAAGCTATCGGCGTAGCGATAATTGGACTAATAGTTAATGTCGTATCGGCCTTTCTCCTTCATGACAATCACCACCATCATGGGCACGCACACCATGACCACGACGATGAAGACCATAGTCACCACCATCACGATCATAATTTAAAAGCGGCTTACTTTCATGTGCTTGCCGACACACTGACATCCTTTTTTGCTATTATTGCGCTTGTCTCGGGTACGTATTTTAACTGGTTATGGGCTGATGCTCTGATGGGGATCGTCGGTGCCATTATCATTGCCAAATGGGCCTATAATTTGTTGACCGACAGTAGCGAAATATTACTTGATAAAGCAGCTGGTGAATCTACAGGTAACAAAATAGTATCGTATGCAGAAGAAGATGGCGTGTCAGTAGTAACCGATTTACATGTATGGAAACTATCGAGTAAACACCTCAGTGCAATTGTTTCTGTTGCCACCCCCTTAGAAAAAACCCCAGATGATTTTAAAGACATTATTCGTCGTCATGTTGCTCTGTCTCACTTAACTATCGAAGTTAATAAAATCTGAGTCAGAGTCGGTAGTCGAGCTTAGATTTCTGGTTTAAGGGTCATCATTTATGAGTGTTTTTGCATTAATTCTTATCGCCTTAGCTATGTCTAGTGATGCGTTTGCCGCTTCGATTAGTAAAGGAGCACAACTTAAAAGCCCACGTATTCTAAATGCCTTGAAAATGGGGCTAATATTTGGTGTTATTGAGGGGATTACTCCTATCATCGGTTGGGCACTCGGTTCGGCAGGCTCTTCTTACGTTCAGGAAATAGACCATTGGATAGCGTTTATCCTCTTGGTGTCACTTGGTCTGCATATGTTACATGTGAGTTTCCAACCTGGAGAAACAGAAATAT
Organism: Paraglaciecola sp.; assembly: GCA_009993955.1. GTDB lineage: Bacteria > Pseudomonadota > Gammaproteobacteria > Enterobacterales > Alteromonadaceae > Paraglaciecola. The sequence continues at coordinate 94,704 of JAACSL010000013.1, read as the reverse complement.
CTGTTAGTCCTGCAAGTAAAAAACGAGCGCTAGCTGCCACAATATTAACTGCGTTGGGCACAAGTATTGACGCAATGACAGTGGGTGTTACATTTGCATTTTTAGACGTAAACATTGTTGTGGCTGCCGCATTAATTGGTCTTGCAACGGCTATCATGGTGACTATTGGAGCTTTGCTAGGAACAAGCTTGGGAGTCTTAGTCGGGAAAAAGGCTGAAGCGGTTGGAGGCATTATCGTAATAATTATCGGCTCATGGACGTTGTATTCGCATCTACGCGTGTAGGTAAACTCGTGAGTTATTGGGTGATAACTTCTGACCGTCGGCTCTCTGCTATTTGGTATCGTTCAACGGACAGCTCGCCAACCGAAACGGTTGACGCTAAGCTGCTCTTTCACCATGGTGGATATGGTTTTATCAACGTTGAACTGGCGTATTGAGCCGGACCACCACCGCGGTATGAGCTCTCTTACCTGTTGATATATAAAAATTTTAGTGGATATAAATCGCACTTAAAAATTACACCAAATAAGCTAGCGCTAATATTTTCTCTCCACTGGTTTGGGTTAAAGCAGTAGATTGTCAGCTCGCTAGACACCATGATTTACCTAAGCGTTTGGCTATTGCTTAGCCGGATGATAAGCCTTTAAGGGTAAGTTAATTTGTGAAGACAAATACCATTTTAGGCTCAATGCTTCTCCCGCGTCTTTAATGTGCTCATGGTTAACTGGCGCCCCTGTACCTAAATTTACTTGGGCTTCAACGTTTTTATTCACGTTTAAGACCAACACTATTTTGCTGCCTTTTTTAATTAACTTAGAAGTAAAACGCGCGTTAACGATGGGCACGCGACGTTTTTCGTTAGCAAGCAATAAATGCCTCTGTCCCATATCATCCGCGTAGCTGGCGCGGCTGCGGTAATTGTTCAAATGAAATACCTCTCCACTCGCATTTATTTCGTAATAGTTAAAGCCAATATCCACGTCTTTTTTGTTGATGGCAATGTCAAAAAAACCTGTGATCGACCCAGTCAGTTCCATATCTTGCTGCATGGCAGCAGTTTCAATTTGGATGCCGCCTTGTTGATCAATACTGTCTTGAATAATTGGCCATGGGGCAAGGTTACGTTGTTCTGTTCTATCTGCCATGTCGACGGTTTGTTCGATAAAAGCATTTGCATGGGTTGATGGTGTTCGCGCCAAGGTATAATTCTGCCCTTCATTGCCTTGTGTATTTTGAATATAAAAACTGACGGTTTGCTGGTTCAGTGCTTGCAGCGAGTGGCTAAAACGCCACTCATTAGCGCCCATAACTTGGTAGTTCACTTTATTCTGCAGCAGTTTGGGTTGCGGTTTACCCGTTAACACGTGATCAAACCACGCAAACACTACTTCTTCTGTATCTTTCTCAAGAGCCACAGGATCTAAGGCGTAATTACTGTGGTGTGAACCTGGTTTATTTTGCGCTGACAAGTGATTATAAGGACCAATAAGCAGCGTGTGGTTGGCCTGTGCATTGTACTTGTAGTGTTCGTGTAGGTAGTGCAGCGCTGAAATTTGGCCGCCATCAAAATAGCCAGTGATGGTGAGCACAGGAATGTTAATTGCTTGGTATTCTTGTTGGTGTGGTACCATGCTTTGGTAGTAGGCATCGTCTTCTGGGTGTGCGAGCCATTTTTGTAACCAAGGACTGGGTTGCTTGGCTATGTTGTCAATATCAACGATGGGCAGCCCACTTTTATACAGTTCATTTACTATCTGCTCAGTACGTTGCCAATCGCTATAAACACTATCATCCAGGGTAGTATTGTTGGTGGCAAACAATGGCCATTCAAAATTACCGGTTAAGGCGATATTATTCTCATAGGGTAAGCCAGTGATAAGGTTAGCGGCCGCATAGGGGGCCATCGCTTTTAATGCTTTTGGCATGTGCTTTGCTGTTGCCCATTGGGTAAAGCCGTTGTAACTGCCTCCGTACATCACTACCTTGCCATCACTCCATACTTGCTCGCTGATCCAGTTGATGAGTTGTGCAGAATCTTCACCATCATGCTCCCACGGTACTATTTTGTTATGGCTTGAACGTTTACCCCGTGAGTTAGCGACTATGCCAATATAACCATGGGCTGCAGCATGCATGGCGGTTTTGATGTGTGAAGCTTCATTAGCGTAAATAGTAAACTGTAATGCCGTGCTGTGTGCTTTGCTTTGCCCGCGGCTGCGCACGATAGTCGTGGACAATTCTATGCCGTTTTTAAGTTTGACTAGCACATCCGCTTGGATGATGAAGCGCCGTTGCTGCTCTTCTTCTATCACTTGATTCGCGATTGGCATAACCGCAGCTAATACGTGATATAGATGTGTATTCGCCACCAGACTGAGCATTTCTTGGTGGGACAACACTGTTTTATCCTGCAACTGCTTATATACATTGAGCACATAGTCCTTGGCGTCTGGCACTGACCAAGTCAGCGCCAAAGACATTTGTACAAAGGCTTCATCGCTAAGTAGTGCAAAATTTTGTCGTATCAAATTAACGGCACTGGTGGTATCAAGTGGCTCCCCGACATTTTTACTGTTTAAAGCAAGGCGTATTTGCTGAAACAATTGATAGTGCAAAAACTTCAATGTATTGCTTTGCTGACTAATGTTATTTGCAATAGCGGCTAGGTCGTCACGTAAAGACAGTAAGGCCATTTTATTGAACATGTTTTGCTCGGCAATGTCTTGTTCTGTCAATGAAGAGGCAAAGTCTTTGATCTCACGTTTGAGCTGTTCAGAAGACAAAACACTATCCGCGCCTTGCACCGTGTCTAGGTTCCCATTAACGATGCTAGCGGGTTTTGCATACTCAAAACCGTTTGCTGCATAGGTATTGGCTAAGAAGTTTAGTATCATGATGAGCAGCAAGTTAAGCGCTGACGTTAGACTCAATTTTTTCATCTGTGTTTCCATGTATAAGCAGTGTAATAAATTGTGTTGACACAGTATGAGTTTGAACGTGGGAAGTCCTGACAAACCGATGACAAGTTGTGACTTCTTATGACTGCCTTAATTTTACTGGGCTGCGTAAAAGATAATTGGATGGATATGCGTTGGAAAATTAAAGGCTTGGTATTTTGCGAGCAACAACAAAGCGTAGTGATAGGACAAAACACGCTACGCATTGAACCCATGATGAGCGATCTATTAGCGTATTTTTGCCGTCATCCAAACCAGATCCTCAGTAAAGAGCAATTACTTGAAGATGTATGGCATGGCCGTTATGTGAGCGATAATACCGTCAGCAAACTTATCACCAAACTCAGAAAAGTGTTGCGAGATGATGCACGCGCCCCCGAATTTATCATCACTGTGCCCAAAAGAGGTTATCGCTTTGTTACTGCTGTCGAGGCGATCCAAGCTCTACACGATACGCCTGCAACGACTGCACCGAGTACATCGTCAACGTCATCGCACTTCACTCAAAAAATTATCGTACTCAGCTGTGTGTTACTGGCGATTGTTGCACTGACATGGTTTGCCTTAAACAATAACGACTCTCCCACCCCCTTTTTGTCGGCCAAGGCCTTAACGTCGGATAAAGGCGCTGAATATCTGCCAAGTTTTGCAGCTGATGGGATTCGACTCGCCTACATGAATAATGAGGGTGAAAATTTCAAGCTGTACGTGAAAAATATGTACTCTGGTGAGCAAATTGAAGTCTCTCATGGAAGCGGCAGTAGCACTGGGCCAGGCAATTGGAACGATGCAGGCAACCAGCTTGTTTATCTGGTGGCGACAGCGGAAAGTTGTGAGTACTTTATTCGCGAGTTTAATGGTTTGCTCATGTCAGAGCCAACACTAATCCATACCTGCAGACCGGGCAGCTATGGCGCCATCAAATTCACCCATGATGACAACACGCTTATTTTTTCTGAGTCTGCGGAAACAGGACAACCTTATTCCCTGTATTCCCTTGACCGTGAAACAGGCAAAATCCAGTGGCTTGTGCAGCCCGATATTCACTTGGGCGGCAACAGCCAGTTTGACATCCACCCTAAGCAAAACAAGGTACTGATCTCCTCGCCAAATGAACAACAGTGGGAAGAGTTTTATCAGTTGGATCTCGACACCCAACAATTACGCTTGTTGTTTAAGCTTAATTCTTACATTTGTTGTGGGATTTGGTCGCATGATGGTGAACACGTAGTACTGATGGGCGAGCACCCAGCTCATGAAATCGTGCAATATGCGCTTGATGGCAGTAACAAAACGGTACTATTTGACAGCGCGCTACCATTGCACAGACCAGAGCGTCACAGCAACGGTGTTGACTATGCCTTCACGGCCTTTAAATATGACTTAAACGTTGATGAATTCAGTATAACCAAGCAACAAACACGCTCTCTGTTAAACGACACTTTTGATGAAAATCTGGCGGTGATGGCACCTCAGGGAAATCAGGTGGCTTACATCAGTTTATCCTCGGGGAACGAAGAACTGTGGCTATATGATCGTGAGACAGACAAAAAGAAAAAAGTGACCCAATTTGCAGATGGTCGGCACTATGTTGATTTGGCTTGGTCGCCGGATGAGTTGAAAGTGGCCGCACTTTCATTAAATGCTATCCATCTCATCGATTTGCGCACAGGTAAAGCCCAAATATTGCCCTTACCCGAAAAAGAATTTCGCGGCATGTCATTTAAATCATCGCATCAGCTCGCATTTAGCATGCAATTAGGCGCAAACTGGCAAGTTGTAGAATTTGATTTGTTGGATAACTCCATGGTGCGTCTCGACCCCCGCTGGCAAAGTGTGCAATACCACATCGAGCCAGATGATTGGTTGTGGGTAGACCAAGCAGGCCATTGGTATCAAGGTGCCCAAGCAAAGCCATTAACACCGCCCAGTCCCAACCTTTCGGCTTTTTATGGCAGACAATTCAACCTTAAAAAAAGTGGCGAATATATAGCTTTTTATGCGTGGCAAGCGCAACAACTTGAGATTTATAAACTTGGTGCAGACAGACCTGTGGCTACCTTAAACAGCCAAGTAGGTCATTTTTCATTGACTGGCGACACAGTGTTAATTAGCCAAAATTCTTCGAAAACCATTGAAAGTGACATTTATCAAACCTATGGCGTTAATTCACCTTATTGAGTTTGCATCTATTGCCATCCCCCCACTTAATGCTGCGGACTATGCAGCCAGCACGTTTGTTATTCGATGTTATACAGAATCACGACAGGCCTAATTGGCTAAACTGCTACAAAATGCAGTGAACGCCAACTTTTATGGTTCCAGCAATAATTAAGGCAAATTAACAGCATGGACCATAAATTTGATCTAACGCTAAACCAGCTAAATGCATGGAAACGTGCATCGAGTCAGACTCGCTCTAAAAAGGCAAATACACTGTCTCCGATGGTCTGGGCATTACTTTAATACTTGCAAACTATCCACCACGATAACGTCATGCATCATCCTGAGGTAGGCGTCGAAGTAAGGTTTGTGAGATGAACCGACGATGGACAGCACCTTGGCTCCTGGTTGATTGCCCAAGGCCTCGCGGATATTCGCCACCATGCGCAAGTTGCGGGTTTCCCACCACGCTAGGTACTGTCGGCCAAATAACTGGGGACTTTTATGCGCGATGGCAGCACCAAAATCTGCATCCAGCGAGTGATTCAAATTATTCATATCATTAAAATACCGATAGACCGCCAGTACATCTTCTGCTGAGGCCGTGCCGTGTTTGATTTTATCCTCTTGGCTAGGGCGTTGTGCCTAGGATACCACTTGAGCCCACGCCTCATTAATGGCTTGGCCAAAACCTTCTTCGGCAAATACTTGGATCCTATCTGCTGTATGATCATCAATGGCATATACCCGTTCAAGCCCCAAGCGTACAGCCAACATCACGCCTATCTCAAAATTTTCATTAGGTTTTTTACCGTCGCGGTTTAGCTGATCAAAAAGCGCTTGGTTTATATTGGCATCGATTTTCCGTTCAGCGACTGGCAATCTAAGCCATTGCACCTGTGCTGAGTAATAATCATTGGCAGCTAAGAATATCGCCGCCAATTCTCGCCGTTGTGCAGGGCTTGGCGCTGTATTGGGTGATAGAAGCCAAGCGTCGAGGATTTCGTAAATTTTGATGGCGGCTTGTGACTCAGACAAACCAGTTGCTTGGGCGGCGAGGTGATTGTCCATGCAGTATTGATTCGCCACCCCAACATATTCCGCCGAGGCCTGTTTTAAAAATGCGCATTACTGCCCAGACAAGGCTTCAATGGTAATAATCTGTGGGCTAAACGCTGCTAACTTGTCTAACAACGCAGTTAAACTGGCGGGGTCAAAGCCTTTGGCATACTGACTTAAATGGCTACTACCAAGAACCATCACCTGTGTAGGTTTACCGGCCATGGTTTTGTGCCAGCGGCTAACATCTAAATTTGCTTGTTGCGCTGCACTGTGAACGCAAAACAGCCAGGTGATAAACACGGTGAATGTGCGAAGTGAGCTCATCTTTTTCCCTTATGATACAAACATGGAGTCAGCCAGCGAGGCAGTATGGCGAGTTGATGGGGGGGCTGAGCTTGGCAGATTAATCAGGCTCGAGACAAATAAGTAGACATACATGGGCCGCCAACACATCAAAGATGCCGTTGCGCTCAACCGCATACTTGATTGCGACCGCCTTGCTTGGCTTGGTATAACGCTGCATCTGCAGCCTTGATAGTCGCTTGCAACGACTGTTTGGTATTTTCTGGGTAACAACTCAAACCAATACTGACTGATACCCTACCCAGTGGAGAAGTAGGATGTGCAATCGCCGCGTCAGCGATGGCTTTGTTCATGGTTTCCGCGAGGTGTTTTGCGCCGTGAATATTTGTGTCTGGCAATAAACATAAAAACTCCTCACCACCAAAACGAAAGACGGCATCAGCGGGACGGTGAAGACAGCCACTGATAACGTCAGCCACTTGTTGCAAACAAATGTCGCCTTGCAGGTGACCAAGACTATCGTTGTAGGGCTTAAACCAATCGATATCCATCATCAAGACACTGAGCTCAAGGCCACTGCGCATGGCTTGCCTCTCAAATTTCATCAATTCTTCGGCCAAGTAATGACGATTGTACAGCCCCGTGAGTTTATCGATGTAGGTTAATTTCAATAATAAATCGGTTTGAAACTTGTGGGTTAAATGAGCCCGTACACGGTGGTTCAATTCTTCTTGTCTGACAGGTTTGTTGACAAAATCCACTCCCCCGCTTCCCAACACTTATTTTGTTCTTCCTGCGCTTGCAGACCCGTAATAAAAATAATGGGTGTGTAGGCGATGTCTTCGTGAGTGAGTATCTGGCGACAGGTTTCAAGACCACTCATGCCCGGCATCATGACATCCATCAGCACCATGTCAGGTTTAGTTTGTAGGCAGGCTGCAATGGCATCTTCGCCAGATGAGGCGGTCAAAACCCGATACAAGGGGCTCAACATCTCGACAATAATGGTGCGATTTATTTCTTCATCGTCCACTATCAAAATTATGGCATTGCTTAAAGGTCGCGCAAATTTTTCTCTTATTTTATTCATTACGTGAATTTTACCTTTAGCCGACGATGTCTCTGGCAACGGACTAATCAAGTACCTTGGGCTAGTGCTAGAGTATGCTGAATTATAACTGTTGTAAAACAGCAATTTACATAGGCTGCCTGTCATTGTTCACACTCTTGAGCCAATGGATGGTCGGGCAATTGACTCTCTCACAGCATTTTATGTGAGCTCGGATACGAATATTACGGAAAAAAGTGCGATAAATTGTCTATTCATGACGAATTAGTCTCCCAATCTACAATAAGTTTGATATCTTATTCAGTCAGCGAGCGCCACCAATTAAACAGCATCATAACCAGGAAATAGCGATTCATCATGGTCAATAAACCTTTGGACGACATACCTAAAATAGTCTTAGAAAAAGACGATGTAGAGAGTTTTCAACGCACCCGAGCGCAGAATCTCAAAACACCCGGCAAAAATAAAGACACGACAGAGAGCGCCGGGGTCACATCCCGCGGTCCCTCGTGGTTAATGCTACTGTTATTACTCACCGTTATCTGTGGCGCGGCCGTGTATTGGTCAAAACAACAATACGAGGTGCTCAACCAAGCTCAACAAAGGATCACCGACCTTGAACGCCGTCTATCGGCGACAGGTGAGGAAATGGATCAGTCAGCCGTGGCCTTGCAGGTCAAAGTCGCTGAATTAACTCAGAAAACCAATGAGTTGTGGGAACAAATGGATAAGCTGTGGGCCTCTGCTTGGCGACGCAATCAGTCAGACATTGCTGACTTAACTAAAGTGGTGACCACTAACAAAGGCGCTGCCGAAGGACAACTTAAACAAACCAGTAGCCAGTTAACGAAATTACAAGAATCGTTGCAAGGCTTGCAAACTGAATTGGCACAGCAAAGTACCAGTCAACAATTACTGCAAGATACCGTGGCTGATACCAAGTTAGCGGCACAGAATAATGAACAGCAGTTAGCCAGTATGCAGGAAAAATTGATATCCAGTGCATTGGGTAACAATAATCTAACTAACAAGGTTGAAGATCTGAATCGGCAAATTAAGGCACTGGAAAAACGCATCAATGCCCTGCCAACACCAGCGACTACAACGCCTTAGCGTAGGCACCACAGGTAATAACCAGACAAAAAAATAGAGCCTAAGGCTCTATTTTTTTATACAACTAAGCCAACAATTATTCAGCTTTAGTTTCAGCATATTTAGCTGCGGTTTCTTTGATAATGCCCTGCAGCTCACCTTGTTGCACCATTTCTAAAATGATGTCGCAACCACCAATCAATTCGCCATCCACCCACAGTTGTGGAAACGTTGGCCAATCCGCGTACTTGGGCAACTCAGCTCTGATATCCGGGTTTTGCAGAATATCCACATAGGCAAATTGTTCACCACACGACATCAAGGCTTGTGACGCTTGTGCTGAAAAACCACAACTGGGAAATTTCGGTGAGCCTTTCATATAAAGCAGAATGGGATTTTCTTTTATCTGTTGTTGAATTTTTTCAATAGTGTCCATTGGTTTGCCTCGTTAAAGTCTTCGCCCATAAGTGGGTGCTAGTCTAACTTTTTTCAAGTGAAGGGGGAATCTGTGTGACATAATTTCAGGGATTTTTGTGCACTAAACACTTGAATTGGCATCACTTTGCCACAACAACTAAGAACTAGTGTGATCATGTGAAAGTTGTTTCAAGTATTAATACGCGTGTATCCTTTACTCTTGGTCATAAAAGTCTAGGATTTACGTCCGCATGATAGACTTTGCTTAACGCTCAACCTAACCTCAATATGGAGAAACAACATGGCTTTTGAACTTCCTGCCCTGCCTTACGCCAAGAATGCCCTCGAACCGCATATCTCTGCAGAAACCTTGGAATACCACTACGGCAAACATCACGCCACTTACGTCACCAAGTTAAATGGCTTGGTTGAAGGGACTGATTTAGCAAACAAAAGTTTGGAAGAAATTGTCAAGACCTCTGAAGGCGGTGTATTTAATAACGCGGCACAAATCTGGAACCATACGTTTTACTGGCACTGTTTAAGTCCAAATGGTGGTGGTGAGCCAACAGGTGCCCTCGCCGACGCCATCAAAGCAAAATGGGGTTCTTTTGCTGACTTTAAAGCTGCCTTAAACGATAAAGCGGTGAACAACTTTGGCTCTAGCTGGACTTGGTTAGTGAAAACTGCAAGCGGCAGTTTAGACATCGTCAATACCAGTAACGCTGGCACGCCACTAACAGAAGCGGGTGTGACACCTTTGTTGACTGTCGATTTATGGGAACACGCGTATTACATCGACTATCGCAATATGCGTCCTAAGTACCTAGAAGGTTTCTGGGCGCTAGTAAACTGGGAATTTGCAGCAGCCAACTTCGCTTAAGCAATAAACCATCTAAAGCCCTGATTTCAGGGCTTTTTTATGACGCTTAACGCGCAGTACAGCTAGAAAAAGTCAAGTCAACGTAGACTCGTTTATGCATACAACACAACAGAACAATCCTTTACATGGCCTGACTCTGCAAGCCATTATCGAGCAACTTGTGGCTAAACTCGGCTGGCCAAAGATGGCAGAGGCAGTACCAATAAAGTGTTTTAGCCAGGACCCATCGCTGAAATCCAGTTTGAAATTTTTACGCAGCACCCCGTGGGCACGTGAACAAGTAGAGAAACTGTACTTAAGCGAAATTGCCAAACAACCTCAAGCCAAAACCACCACGCAACGTCACGTTGAGGCGGACAAGCCGGTTGCCGACAAGCTCAGTGTGCGACCCGCGTCAGCCAGCAAAGAACAAGGTGCAGATTTTGTGTGGCCAGACCTAGGTAAAAAGTCATGAGCCCTGTGTTAGCATTCATTCCACTTGCTGTGTAGCGGCTATTACACCCTTGTAGGTATGGTGTTATAAAGCTTCTAAGGCCTCACTCAAACGGCTGACACCTACCACCTCGATACCAGCAATTTTTTGTTTGGGCACATTGGCCTTTGGCACAATCGCGCGTTTAAAACCGTGTTTGGCCGCTTCACTGATGCGCTCTGTGCCATTAGGTACGGGACGAATTTCTCCGGCCAAACCCACTTCACCAAAAGCAATAAGCTCGCGATCCAGAGGTGCATTCCTAAAACTCGACACAATCGACAATAACAAGGCTAAATCAGCACTTGTCTCTGCCACCTTGACACCGCCTACGACATTGGCAAAAACATCTTGATCGTTCATTTGTACATTGCCATGGCGATGCAAGACGGCCAGCAACATCGCCAAACGATTTTGCTCTAAGCCAACGGCGACACGGCGAGGATTAGCGGTTTGTGAATAGTCCACCAAGGCTTGTATCTCTACCAGCAATGGCCGAGTGCCTTCCCACACCACCATCACAATACTGCCGGGTGACTGTTGTTCTGCGCGACTTAAAAAGATTGCTGAAGGATTATTTACTTCACGCAGACCTTTTTCAGTCATGGCAAAGACCCCCAACTCATTTACCGCGCCAAAACGATTTTTCTGACTACGCAAGGTGCGAAAGCGACTGTCACTCTCCCCTTCCAACATCATGGAACAATCGATGCAGTGCTCTAAAACTTTAGGGCCGGCTAAACTGCCGTCTTTGGTCACATGCCCCACCAAAAACATCGCAATGTGTTGCTGTTTGGCAAAGCGCGTGAGGTAGGCAGCGCTTTCACGTACTTGCGATACACTGCCAGGCGCCGACTGCACATCGGCAACTTGCATGACCTGAATAGAATCGATCACCATAATGTCTGGTTTGTGTTGCAAGGCCAACTCACAAATTGTGTCAATATTGGTTTCTGCCAATAACTTTAACTTGTCTTTGGCTAGGCCCAAACGCTGCGCGCGCATCGCGACTTGTTGCAGAGATTCTTCGCCAGTGACATACAAGGCACTGCGACCAGCAGCCATCAGACACATCACTTGCAATAACAAGGTGCTTTTACCTGCCCCCGGAGAACCGCCGATTAACATGGCACTGCCCGGCACAATGCCGCCACCCAGCACTCGATCGAGCTCTTTAAAACCAGAGGTAATGCGGGGCAGCGCCGCCAAATCGATCTCATTTAAGGTTTCAACCTTGGCTAAGGTTTGCCCTGCGTAGCCACCACCAGTTCTTGCCGGGCTTGATTTGGCGGTTGATACCACAAATTCAGTGATGGTATTCCACGCTTGGCAATCATTACATTGTCCCTGCCAACGCGGGAACTCTGCACCGCAATCGGCACAGACAAAAGAGGTTTTACGTTTTACCATGGTAGTTAAATTCTCGTTTTGCCCTTGATTGAAGGCAGGTGCATGACGTATTTTAGCAAGTAAAGAACTCCTCTACCGCAAGCTTATTTAGTTGTAAGATCAACTATTTAGTTGTTCTGCCGATAACATTTTATCGCCGTGTATTGGCTAACCAGCAACGCTATTAATAGATAACATGAGCCAAGACCTAGAAGAATATCACGACATAATCGAAACGCTGAAGCCCATGATCAACGAACCTGAGTTTAATCAGGTGCTGTTGCAGGTTGCGGCGAATGTGCCCGCGCAAAAACGCTTTCTGCTGAAGATGGAACTAAAGCGCTTAGCCCGCCCCTGTATTCGCCTTATTGACTTACGTGGTTTAGTGGATGGTAAATGTCGTTTGTATACCCACGAGGGGCGTGATCACTTTCTTGACGACATCGCCATCGATACCTTGGAACGGCAAGTTAGGATTTTTGGTCAGTACACCATTGGCGTGTATGAAGCGGTTACTAACACCGAAAACAATTTCCGGGTCATGCATAAAAAAGAGCAGCAAAACGCCAAAGCCCGCAAAACTCAGGCAAAACCCGAACCGGTAAAAAAAGAAAGCACCTTAGCCCCACTGATTGAGTTTGGTAACTTTCCGCAACGTGGCGAAGAGCGCATGAATTTTGCGGTGAATATTGAAATGTTTACCGAGCAAAATAAGAGCATTCAAGCCACCACTATTGATGTATCTGTCAGTGGTTTAAAAGTGAAAGTGGGTAAAGAACATCTTATTAAGGCACAAGACAAACTCACCATCCAATTCCGTGGTTTAGAAAAAGAGTACTCATTAGATAAACGCCACGGTATTGCTTACAGCGTCACCAGCGTGGAGCGGAGCAAAGAGGATCAACGCCTTAATCTGCAGCGTTTGTATGATGTGCCAAATCCCAGTTTTGATAAGTTTTTTGAGCGTTTTATTCATGGCAATAAACGCCGTTATAAAGTCAATTTAGAAAACACCTTTAACGCGATCCAAAACAAAACTTACGAGCAATACTACATTCCTAATTTTACCTCTATGCCTATCTTCGTCGAAAAAGAAGAAGGGGTATTTAGGGCGAAATATTTATTGGCCAACGACTGTAACCGCGAAGAAATTCAATATTGGGCGAATGAAATTCAAGAGTTAAAAATCGGTTATTTATTCACTGATAGCCGTATCAAAACCTGTTTGGCGCTGCCAAAAGGACAACAAGAAACCTACATCTATACCTTTCATCATGTAAAAGGTGACAAGATGTATTTTTATTCAGCCAGCATTGAAGAACTGAATGCCGCCCCTCACCTAAAGCAGCTATTTCTTGGTTACGGTGCGCGCAAACTCAGCTGGCGAGTCTATAAATTCCAGCTAACCGATATCTCCCCAGAACAGAGTTATCGCCCGCTTTCGATTTCCAATAACGTCAACGACACAGTAAAAAGGCAGAATCAAAAGCCTGCACCACGCCTGATGTCGCGGTTAAAACTGTTAACTCATGTGGCGCTGTTAACCAATATTACCGATGAAACCAGTACTGAATACTATCAACGTATTAAGATAAAACGTGATGAACTGCCACAGTTAAAGATCTTTGGTCATCCGCGCAATCGGCAGCCCGACTACGTCACGGTATATCGCTTTAAATACTTTAATCAACGGCGTGAAACCCGTTTTATGCTGCGCTCCCCCGTCACCATTCATTCTGAGGGCAAACAATTCGAAGGGTCGACAGAAGACGTATCAACCCTTGGTTTAAGGGTTGAATTAACTGAGGCTTTTCCGGTAGGCGACAACACCATGATCATGGTGAGTTTTCCGGTCTTACAAAAAGTCACTAACAAATACGTGCTCGCTGACCTGCCATATTTTGTTCGGCATTTGTCAAAAGATGGCAAAGTATTGCATCTGCAAGCATTGGTGAATGAAAAGAATGCGACGGCCAAACAATTTTTTGAGGCGCTGATCAAGTCTAACCGCTCCAAACTCCGAGCGTTTGATGTCGAAGAAGAAGTACCGGGGATTGGTGAGGCGCTGCGTAACATTTACGCCCACAACGTATTAAACGTCGCGTATTTCCTGCGCAAAGAAGATCTTGGTTTTGTGCCCGATGCCGCCGCCACGTGGTCGAGTCAAACCCGTTTAACTAATTTACTGCAATACAAAGCTGAGCCTGGACACCTGAATTTATACCCTTTATACCGCAACGCCCTGAGTAAACATGACTTTATTCCAAGTGCCATGAGCAGTTTAAAACCCAGTGATAAACCGGTGATGCGTGAAATATTTGTCGCCTTCGATCCGAGCAAAGAACAGCTGAGTGATGGCATAAAAAGTTTGGTCTCTGAGCAATTTATCCGCCATGAAAAACGCCGCCAATTTATCGCCCAAGCGCTAGCCCAAGGCCAATTTATTGCCTTGAAAGTGTTTATTGCCAAAACAGGGCGTCCCGATATTGAGAAAATGCAATCTGAATTAAACTACGTCGGGGTTTATGCCGTGCATAAAGCCAAACAGTTGGAGGAAAAACTCTGGAATGTCGCCGGAGTTGGCGACATCATTGATGTCACCGACGAAGTCATGCGTCGTTATGAATTTTCTGAAGAAAAAATTGCTGAAAACAATAAATTTCCGGCGGCCCATAAAATCAAAAAAATTGGCATTGAACAACTGCTCAAGGCCTAAATCTACCCAAAATTACCTTTGCTTACGACTTAACCTCGTTTTGCTTTAAACAAGCTGTTTCAAGCCCTTGAACCCTCGGGTAAGATGGCTACTCATTTCATGGATTCTGCTTATTAACACTTGGAGCTAACGTTTGAAAATCACGCTTTCTACCCTGTCCCGCGCCCTAGCCAGCGCTACCCTACTCAATCTTGCTTGTATGGGTGTTTTGAACGCCCAACAAGTCAGCGAAGCCATTAAAAATCAAGCCGCTGAGTTGCGTGAACAAGCCTTAAACAGTGAACTGGCTTGGGATGTATTAGAATCATTAACCACTGAAGTCGGTCCGCGTCTTGCTGGCAGCCCTGCTGATGCTAAGGCGGTGGCTTGGGGTGTCGCAAAATTCAAGGAACTAGGTTTTGACAAAGTATGGACCGAGCCAGTCACGATCCCTGTTTGGCGACGTATCCATGAAAAAGCGGCCATCGTGGCGCCTTTCCCACAAGCCGTCACTGTCACTGCCCTTGGCAGTTCAGTGAGTACACCTAAAGGTGGATTGATGGCTGATATTGTTCACTTTGCCAGTTATGAAGCACTGCTCGCTGCACCGGCGGGCAGTGCCAACGGTAAAATTGTTTATATCTCCAATAAAATGGAACGGCATCCTTCTGGACGTGGCTATGGAAAAGTCGGGCCAGGGCGCTTTTTAGGGGCGGCTGAAGCGGCGAAAAAAGGCGCCTTGGGCTTGATTATTCGTTCAGTTGGCACCGACAGCCAACGTTCCCCGCATACCGGTATGACCAACTATCAGGACGGCGTGGTGAAAATCCCCGCAGCGGCCTTGTCCAACCCTGATGCCGATCAACTCGACCGCATTTTGGCACGGCAGCAAAAGGTGACGCTCAAACTTGACCTACTCACCGAGACAGCAGCCCAGACACTATCTTATAACGTGATTGGCGAAATCACCGGCAGTGAAAGGCCGCAGAAAATTGTTGCCATCGGGGGGCATTTGGATTCTTGGGATCTGGGCACCGGTGCGGTGGACGATGGCGCAGGGATAGCCATCACCGTCGCTGCGGCCAAGCTGATTGCCGAGCAACAGCGCCCTAAACGCACCATTCGCGTGGTGATGTTTGCCGCAGAGGAAATCGGTGTATATGGAGGAAAACAATATGCATTGGATCATCACAGTGAGCTAAGCAACCACATCATTGGTGCAGAGTCTGATGGTGGTGCGGGTTCTGTTTTGGCCCTCTCTAGCAATATTGGTCAACAAGCCTTACCTGCCCTTGACGCCATGTTGGCGCTGATGGCGCCACTGGGTATTGTGCGCAGTGACGAAGTAGCCAGCGGTTCTGCCGATTTTGGTGCCATGGTTGAAGCCGGTATGCCTGCCGTAGGCTTAGAACAGGATCACAGTGAATATTTTGATATTCATCACACCCCCGACGATACCCTCAATAAAGTGCACCCTGAACAGCTAGCGCAAAACGTTGCTGCCTGGGCCATCTTTGTGAAAATAGCTGCCGATTGGTCAGGGCGTTTTGACCGCTAAGCTTTGGATAATCACTTAGCATCTTGTGTCGCCATGTCTGCACTATGCAAAAAGCCGTTGATCAACACGGCTTTTTGTATTTGATGTGCATAACGCTAGACCTTGATGCGAGGATCTATATCTTAATTACCTGCCAGTGAGACAACCTAAGCCTTCACGGCCAAGACATACAACAAGCTATCCAAACCGCCACGACGAATGCTGATGTCAGCTTGTTCTCTCACCACCGGTTTGGCATGCAAAGCCACACCCAAGGCTGCCACCTGCATCATAGCTAAGTCATTTGCACCATCCCCCATAGCGACAGTTTGCTCCGGTGGTATAGACCACTGCTTGGCAAGATTGCTGAGGGTTTGTGCCTTCACTTTGGCGTCGACGATATCCCCGACCACACTGCCACTGAGTTTGCCGTCTTTGATATCCAAGACGTTGGCGACGGCAGCGTCTAATTCCAAGCGTTCTTGTAAATAATCGGCAAAGTAGGTGAAACCGCCTGAGGCAATGGCGCATTTCCATTGATGCTGCTTCAAGACTCGAACTAGCTGAGTGATACCAGGCATAAGGGGCAAGGCCGCACGCACATTGGCTAAGATACGCTCATCTGCATTGGCCAAACAGGCAACCCGGGTGCGTAAACTTTTGGCAAAATCTAATTTACCTAACATCGCCTGGGCGGTGACTGCCGCGACTTGGTCTCCCACTCCGGCTAAGGCCGCGATTTCATCGATGCATTCAACCGCGATGACCGTGCTGTCCATGTCCATCACCAATAAACCGGGTTCACTGAGCTTGGGTTTTTGCTGAAACAAACACACATCCAGGCTGAATTGCGTCGCAAGCTTTTCCAACACGGACTTTTCTGGGTTTGCTTTGAGCATCACTTTGGCATTTAAAGCAAAACCGGCTAAGCCAGCCACCTTAACAATTTGCCAATAAGCGACTTTCAGGTAAGCATTTAAGGCGGTGCTGAGCTTTTGTATTTGCTCTAGACACAGTCCTTCAGCCCTCACGAGTAAATTGTGATGCTGGGCCTCTGAAGCAAAATAGCGGGCGTTGTGCTCGGTTTGTTGGGCATCTTCACTGGGCTCAAGACTCAGCAAGATAGCGTTTTTCAAAACAAACTGTTTGATTTGATCTTGCTCGACCAAAGATTGTAAAAAAAGTGACGACGCCAGCTGAGCAGGCCTTAAAACACGTTCAAACACAACAGAGCTTCCCTTGTAACATTTGTGCGGCAGTGTACCCAATGGATCATGATAAATCCATGACCCATAACTGGTGGCCAAACAGGCGATGTGCGACATGCGATGTGCCACATGCGATGTGCCACATGCGATTCTGGATACCCAACACGTGGTGTCCAACATGTGATGTCCAACACTTGGTGTCCAACACGTGGTGTTGGGCGAATTAAGTTTCAGACTTTGGCTCATGAGCAATTCGCGTTATATTAAAAAAAATTGAGCCACGTACTTATTCCATGACCCACACCCTCACACCTATTGGCTTTATCCACAGCCCCTACAAACAAAAATTTGCCATACCCAGACAGCCAGGATTGGTGAAAAGTGCCTTAGCTTCCATTGAGTTCTGCCCTGAATTTGCTGATGCCAATAGTCTGCGGGGCATCGAACAATTTTCTCATCTATGGCTGATTTTCCAGTTTCATCACACCACTGCACAGGGCTGGAGCCCCACGGTGCGCCCACCCCGTTTGGGGGGAAACAAAAAATTGGGGGTATTTGCCACGCGGTCGACCTTTCGTCCCAATAATTTGGGTTTATCCGTTGTGGAATTTGTTGAGGTCAGGCAGCAGTCTGGAAAGTTAAGCTTGGTGGTAAGTGGTATCGATTTACTCGATGGCACCCCTATTTTTGATATCAAACCCTACGTGCCTTATGTTGATGCGCTGGTCGCGGCAAGAGGCGGCTTTGCCGACGAAGCGCCGCCTTTAATGGCCGTTGATTTTTTGCCAGCCGCTCGCCAAGCCCTCACGAGGTTTAGTCAGGATCATGCAAGCCTTGAAACCTTGATTACACAAGTATTAAGTCAAGATCCACGCCCTGCCTATCATGGCAACACTGACAACAACAAAAGCTATGGCATGCACTTATACGATTACAATATTCAATGGCGTGTCGTATTTGCCACCTGTGTGGTGGAATCCATCACGAAAATATAACACTAAGCCAATTTATGCCTTTTAGCCAGTGCACAGCTGCTGCTAGAATGGCGACCGTTTTTTTAATCCGTATTTTAATCCAGTTAGCGAGACTTAAACCTGCATGCGCACTAGCCAATATTTACTATCGACCCTCAAAGAAACCCCAGCCGATGCTGAGGTGATTAGCCATCAACTTATGTTACGCGCTGGCATGGTGCGTAAAGTGGCGGCGGGTTTATATAATTGGTTACCGACTGGTTTACGGGTATTGAATAAAATCGCCGACATCGTGCGCGATGAGATGAATAAAGCCGGCTCCATAGAAATCCTGATGCCCATGGTGCAACCCGCTGATTTATGGCAGGAATCAGGACGTTGGGAGCAATACGGCCCAGAACTTCTGCGCCTGCAAGATCGCAACAAACGCGACTTCGTCTTAGGTCCAACCCATGAAGAAGTCATCACTGCCTTAGTCAAAAACGAAATCAGCAGTTACAAACAACTCCCCTTAAATTTGTATCAAGTACAAACCAAGTTTCGTGACGAAGTGCGTCCGCGTTTTGGTGTAATGCGTGGCCGGGAATTCACCATGAAAGATGCCTACTCATTTCATATGGATCAGGCGAGTTTGCAACATACTTACGATGGTATGTATCAAGCCTACTGCAATATTTTTGACCGAATTGGTTTAGATTATCGTCCGGTTATTGCTGATAACGGCTCGATTGGCGGCAGTGGTTCACACGAATTCCACGTCTTAGCTGCGTCAGGAGAAGACGACATTGCCTTTAGCAATGCCTCAAGTTACGCCGCCAATATTGAAATGGCAGAAGCCGCCGCCCCTCAAGGTGAGCGCCCCGCGGCCACTCAAGACTTAAGCAAAGTAGCCACACCAAAACAACGCACAATTGAAGAGGTTGCCGCCTACTTAAATGTCAGCGCCACCCAGTGTGTCAAAACCCTGATTGTGTTGGCTAAACCCGATGAAAACGGTGAGCAAGGTTTGGTCGCCCTGGTGCTGCGTGGCGATCATCAGCTCAATACCGTGAAAGCTGAGAAACAAACCTTGGTTGCCAGTCCCTTGGTGATGGCAAACGACAGTCAAATTGAAGCCGCCTTGCACTGCTCAGTGGGCTCCATTGGCCCAGTAGGTTTAACTATACCTATTATTGTCGACCGCGATGCAGCGCAACTGGCTGATTTTGTGTGTGGCGCCAATGAAAACGATGTGCATTTCACCGGTGTTAATTGGCAACGTGATTGCAGCAACTTTGTTATCGCGGATATCCGCAACGTTGTGGCAGGCGATGCCTCACCGGATGGCAAGGGTCAATTAGAAATTAAACGTGGCATTGAAGTGGGTCATATTTTTCAACTTGGTAACAAATATTCCAAGGCCATGAACTGTGGTGTATTGGATGAAAATGGCAAATTCCAAATATTAACCATGGGTTGTTATGGTATCGGGGTGTCACGTATTGTGGCGGCAGCCATCGAGCAAAACCATGATGAAAATGGCATTATTTGGCCTGACGCCATTGCCCCCTTCAAAGTGGCGATTATTCCCATGAATATGCATAAATCACCCCGCATTCAGACGGTGGCTGAGGCGTTATACGCTGAACTGAAAGCCGCGAACATTGACGTATTACTCGATGACCGCAAAGAGCGCCCCGGCGTGATGTTTAATGATATGGAACTCATTGGTGTGCCTCACACTATAGTGATTGGTGAGCGCAATTTGGATGAGCGCAAAGCGGAATACAAAAACCGTCGAAGTGGTGAGAAAATCATGTTGGACATTGATAACTTGGCTGATTTCATCAAACAATTGTAGTCAGTCCACGCTGTCCGCTAAGCCTAGTCATATTCACGCCGTTTATTGGCTATTTACTAGGCTTAGTCGCAAACTAGGTTATGCTTATTCGAGACTGAATGTCGACGTTGATCAGCATTGAGATACCCAAAGCACAAAAATCATACGTTTTTATCCAAGTAAAAATGTTAAATTTTACAATACCTTAGCTTTGAAACTGTTGAGAACGATGGCACTGACATTACGAGATAAATTATGCAGGTAACTTTTTATGGTGTGCGCGGTTCATGTCCATCGCCAGGCCCAGAGTTCATTAAATATGGTGGCAACACAGCCTGTGTCCATGTTGAACTGGATGACGGAACAGACATCATACTTGACGCCGGAACCGGCATTAAAAATCTCGGTCAAAAATTGGCCAAAAAAACCACTGACATCCATTTATTATTAACCCATAACCATTGGGATCATATCCAAGGCTTTCCATTTTTCACCCCCATTTACCAACCAAAGCGAAATATTTTTATCACCCCAGGGCAAACTAATCTGGTGGAACACCATGCGATCTTAGAACAAATGAGTGGCAGCTATTTCCCGGTAGACTATAAAACCCTGAGCTCAAATATTGAAATTGTGCCCAAACCAGTGGGCACCGATAGTTGGCAATTAGGCAGTGCCCGCATCAGTCGTTTGAAAATGAACCACCCTGGCAGCGGTAGCTCGTTTTGTATTGAAGAAAATGGTAAAAAAGTTGCCTACATCACTGACAATGAACTCTATCCTCCTTACAAAAAATCCACTGATTTTCTAGATTGGGTAGAATTCGCTCGAGATGCTGAACTCATCATCCACGACGCCCAATATATGTTAGCCGACATGCCACACAAGGCGGGTTGGGGGCATTCTGTAGCTGAAGAAGCAGTGAAGTTAGCCATGGGTAGTCGCGCCAAACGTATGGCTTTGTATAGCCATGATCATATTCGCACTGATGATGAAATTGCTGCGATCGAAGAACATTGCCGAGAAGTGATCGAAATTGGTGGCGCAGACTTGGCACTTTATGCCGCCGCTGAGGGCATGAGTTTTACTTTTTAAGCCTCGGTGTTTGCCGCCTTCCACCTGACACACTAGATTAGCACCTTCCCTGAAATGTACGGGCCATGAATATTTCCGCTGTATTGTCCCGTTCAAAACGCGCCTAACTTAATGCGCGTTTTACCGCCGCAATAGCATGAATTTGCGTAGTATCGTATAGAGGCACAGTGCAATGGCTTTGTTGTACCAGCATGGCAATTTCTGTGCAGCCTAAAATAACCCCCTGTGCACCCTGTTGTTGTAGCTGTAAAATAATCTCAACAAACTGCTGGCGAGAGCTGGCTAGTAGTTTGCCTAAACACAGTTCTTGATAGATAACCTGATGAATAAATTGGCGTTGTGCGGGGTTAGGAATGATGACCTCAATACCAAATTTATCGCTGATGCGTTGGCGATAAAAATCCTGCTCCATGGTAAACCGTGTGCCCAGTAAACCAACTTTTTGCAGCCCATCACTACCTAAATGTTCCGCGGTGGCATCGGCGATATGTAACAGCGGAATGGAGATGGCCGCACTGATCTGCGGCGCCACATTGTGCATAGTATTGGTACAGATCAACAAAAAATCGGCCCCACCTGCTTCAACTGCCTGTGCGCTTTTTGCCAGTAATTCAGCAGCCTGTTGCCACTGCCCCAGTTGTTGCAACTTCTCAATCTCGGCAAAATCCACACTGAATAGACAAATTTTTGCCGAGTGTAAACCACCCAAAACGCGTTTCACCTCTTGATTGATTGCTTGATAGTAATTAGCGGTTGATTCCCAACTCATGCCACCTAACAAACCAATGGTTTTCATGGAGCTCAATCCTACTCGTCGCCGTTGCCACGCATTTTGATCTGCAGACCTTTAAGAAAGTTGCGTAATATTTGATCTTTACACAAACGATACTGGCGATTCTCTGGTTTACGAAACAGCGCACTGAGTTCTGGTTTGCTAATTTTAAACCCACTCAAGGCCATGGTCTCTAACACCTCTTCAGCTTGCATATTTAAGGCTATTTTTAATTTCATGAAAATTATATTGTTGGTTAAACGCCTTTCCACTGGCGCTTCTACACCTTCACGTTTACCGCGTTTTAAATTGATCAAGCCGTTTAAAAATAACGAAAATTGTAAATCAGTGATGGCCACAAAGGCCGGATCATCGTCCTTACGTAACCAACCATGCAACTGCTCGACCGTGGCAGGATATTCAGCTTGAGCAAACACCTCGATCATTTGCGCATCGTTAAAGTCAAAGATATAGCGTACACGACGCATCACATCATTATTAATCATATTGTTCCTGTTTCTAAAAAAGCGGCTTTGCTGCAACTCGCAACAGCCAGATTGAATCTGCATAGTTTACGGCTTTTGTAAAAAATAGCTTAGAAATCTTGGTTATGTGTTGCACGCAATGCTTAATAGAGGCAATGACCGCCCGGGGATACTGCTAGATGGGAGGGTGCCAATCCGTTTGGCGCCCATGGCCAGATAAAACGCCTCAGCATTGGGGTCGCTTTGAATGTGCAAACTAGGCAATCCTTGGGCCTTGGCCGTGGCTTTAGCATGTTTGAGTAAGGCTGCCCCTATGCCCTTACGCATAAACCTTGGTTTAATAAATAAAGCATGCAATTCCGCCGAGTCTACGCTTAGCTTGGTGAGGGCGTAGAAGCCCGCAATCTGTCCTTGCACCTCGGCCACAAACACAAGCTTATCCGCCTGTGCGATATCATTGGCTGTGACTTGTAACTCTGCCTGACACGCCAACATAAACGCTTGGTCGTAACCCCAAAACGCTTTGGCGGCCACGGCAACATCCGTCAATTCTTCTGCGTCGGCACAGCGGGCCTCACGAATGCTAACCCACCATTGATTGGTTTGCGGGCTTGGTGGCATCTTTTGTCCTCGTCATGATTCAGAAATGCTTGTTTAGCATTTACTGAATCTAACACCAAGTGTTTTGCGCTTTCATGGCCTATTAGAAGGGGATAGAATAGCACAGCCTAACAGGGAGACGCCATGAACCGTAAAACCGCCACCGCAGTGATTTTTATTAACTTTTTCCTGCTGGGTATGGTGTTTATTTTATGGGGGATCTTGTTACCGGACCTCGCGCAAAGTTTAGCCATGAGTGAGGTGGTAAGCGGGGTCTTTTTCACCTTAATCTCGGTGGGTGCCATTATTGGCGCGTTTATCGGTGGAAAGCACATTCAAAAGTTTGATTTTATGTCGAGTTTTGCCACGTTGTCGCTTGGCATCGCCAGTTTATTGATGGCCATGTCTATGGTTACCCATTGGGCATGGTTATTAGCTGGCGCCCTCTTCATGGGCATGATTTGCTCAAGTTTATTCACTATCGGTCATACCGTTATCGCCCGCCTGCATGTCGCCAAACGCTCTAAAATGATGGGCTTGATGGATTTCATGTTCAGTTTAGGTACCCTCGCCGCGCCTTTTTACATCTCTGCTTTATATCTACTCGAAAAAGACTGGCGCTGGCCTCTGCGTTGGTTGGCGCTTGCCATAATTTTACAAGCAGGCTACGCCTGGTATGCGGCTCGACGCGGCAAAAAATTCAGTGCCGTGACCGCCCCTCAACTGCGGAATAAACTCTCTTATGCTGAGGTCATCAAACAGCCAATCTTTTTATTGTTGGCGTTGGCTGCTCTGGGTTATGGCGCAGTAGAATTTGGCACAGCAAATTGGTTTGTCAGTTATGCGCAACAAGGACGAGGGTTTACTGGTGAAGATGCACGCCTAGTGTTTGCTTATTTTACGGCGGGCATGGTAATCAGCCGTTTAACCTTTGCCAGTTTGTTACGCTGGTTTAGTCCACATCGCTTGATGGCGACCTTGGCGTCTATCATGGCCGTTGGTGCCTTTATGGTAAAATTGGCGAGTGATCCAAGTTTAATGTCGGTTGGCAACTTACTCCTAGGTCTGGGATTGGGTGGCTTGTTTCCATTGTTACTCTCTAGTGCCATGGACATTGACAGTGATAAAGGACCCGTACTATCCGGTGTATGTGTGATTGGTTCATCCATCGGCGTACAAATAGCGTCTTTTGGCACTGGCTTTTGGGCGCACTTCGCGCCGCTCACTACTGCATTTTGGACAGTGCCCATTGGTGCAGTATGGCTATGGCTGATGGCTTGGTTGTACAGTCGCCAACTCAAAATGCGTGCTCAAACAATCGGCAAATAAATATCAATAATACTCTGTCCTTCACTGACGTCGGGATATAAATTGCAGCGCTCAATAAAACAGGGGTAATCCCGCAGTGTCTCGTTGCTTTGGCTTAACCACGTGCCGTACAAAAAGTGTATGTGATCAGCCAAACCATCATCGCTGCCGCTATAGCGCAGATAGGCGCAGCGTCCACCAGGTATTTCTGTCGTATACACCCCTTGTGCATTTGTTGGCATTGACTTGCTTAAGCTGGCGGCCAAACCAAAGCGAAAACTTTGGGCGGGCACACTCTCTGGATCATCATACAAGATGTTAAAGGTGCGACTGCTTGGTGGCCTTAAGCCCACCGACTGTCGCCATACAATAAAACGTTGCAAGGCATACACAAGTTCATGTGGCGGCCCTTGATGGATTGTTAAGGCAATGGCAGTCTGGGGGAAATCAACTATTTTTACCGCTGACACAGCAAGCGAGTTGTAAGGTGAACCATCGTTTTCATTGGGGATCACCTTAGACATGTATAGTGCATATTGTGTTTGCCAGTGCGCCCAGTCTGGTGCGGCCCTGAATTGGCTTGGTGTGATCCCCATTACTTTTTTAAATTCACGGGTAAAACTTGATGCATTGTCAAAGCCCGTGGCCATGGCTATCTCAACAATCGGCATGTTAAGTCTAAATGCTAATTGGTGCACGGCCTGCTTGAGCCGTTTTAAGCGAATGTATTTACCCGGATTGATGCCAATCTGAGCTTTAAATACCCGTTGAAAATGGAAATTTGAAAAGCTACACAGGGAGCTCAGTTGCTCTAGGGTAATCATGTGATCAAGATGCTCATCGATGTAGTCGATGGCAATTTTTATGCGCTGTTGATGGTTTGCCATGTTGCGTTTCCAATATCTCTTGCCTGCTAGTTTGCCAAGCTATGAAAAATAAGACTTAACCAAAAGTGCGCAGCTGCAACTATTTACGCCTCTTTTTTGCTGTCTGTGTCACGAGGCTTACAACAGACATTCAGTGAACTTGGCTTAACCGAAATCTCGATTTTATCCGCTTCACGATTTTCCCCATCAATGATGTATTTGATTTTTTTATCACTGCTGATCGTTACCCTTTTTGCTTGAATAAACCCCAACCTGTTGTCGGCGATGTCTATGCCCAAGGCTTTCATGGCCAAGGTACTTAAATTAATAAATTGATTGGTTACGTCTTCTTCGCCGGGTAACCAAGTAATATCCAACAGACCATCGCTGAAGTCTGGCTCTCCACCGCCTTGCGCTAATACTGAGGTGAAAGGAGCGGCATTGGCAACAACTAAACTGGCTGTGCTGATATCCTGCATACCTTGATGATCTGTGCTGACCTTAAATGTCGTTGTTTCATTTTGCACCACCGCTTCGTACAGGGCTTGCAAGTAAGCAAATTGCCCATCAGCGTTTTTGTGCTTGCGGTCGGCTTGTTCAATCATTTTTTGACTCAAACCAATGCCAGCCACCAACAACACCAATTCGTCATTGCACTGGGCTGTATCGATGCGTTGAACATGCCGATCAATCAAGGCTTCACAGGCCGTCTCAATTGGTAATATTTTAGTACTCACCCCAAGGAAAACATGGCAAAGGGAATTGGCGGTGCCCATGGGCAATAAACCTAAACACAGATCACCGCCCACCAGTTCATTCGCGACCTCAGAAATCGTACCATCGCCACCACAGGCTACGATAAATCGATGGCCTGCTGCCACAGCTTGACGAGTGAGCTTGGCAGCTGATGTGGTCTCTGAGGTTTCCAGCACTTCAACTTTGTAATGTGGGCTGAGCATTTGTAGCACCAACGCCTTGTTCTGCACCCATTTACCGCCACCCGCCACCGGATTGGCGATGATACACAGTGGCTCTACAAATCTGAGGATCGCTGATTTTCTGGCTTTGACTAAGGCTTTGAGTTGCGTTTTGTTTAAACCAGCGGTGCTGCGCACACCTTGAATACGTTCCAATACCTCTCGTACTTCAACATTGTCTTGTTGACTGAGTAAGTACGCTGCCATCACCAATACCGAACGACCGCGCCCTAAGGCACAGTGAATCACCACACCGCGATCATTCTGAATGTGATGGTTAATCCAATTTACGGCGTGATGCAGATCACTGTGACGCGGCGCTTGATGGTCTAACACGGGAATATTCAAGTAATGCAGATCTTCATCTGTGGCTGACCAATCCAAGCCATCAAATTCAGCGGTAACGTCTAATATGGCCTGCACACCAAGGCTTTGTAATTCAGCGATATCACTGGGGGAAAGTCGACACGCCAGGAACAACTTGTCATCGATTTTTTGGATGGGTGGGACTTTGTCGTTTTTACGCTCCCACAGGTTGTAACATTGCACCCCCAGCAAAAATGGCACAAACAACCAACGAATGTAAAAAGGGATGGTGCCGTTCTGGGACTTTCTGAAAACCTGTGGGCGTTTTAATACATAGGCGAGGCTCACTGCGGTCAGTGAAGCCCCAATCCAATCAAGCAAAATGATGAGGAGAAGATTGTCACTTAGCGCGGCCAAACAAAAACACACAGCAGCGGCGGCGACGTAATAAGGAATAATAAACATAGATACCTTCCATGTGCATAGCTGACAAAAACAAACAAAAGCCAAGTCTATCACAACTACATATTTACTATGACTTTCAATATGTTAAGCAAAAGAATCGATTACTCAGGCTAAGATTTATCAGGATTTATGTAATTTCATAATATGTTCTGGCCGGCTTCCGGCGTTGGCGCTTGCCGTGCCTGCTTGCGGATATCCTGTGCGTCACTGCTCAGTTCTTCGGTTTGAGAAGCGGTATTTTGATCCTGAACAAGGCTAGTCGCTTGAAGTTCTGCATGAGAGGCCTCCACCGACGGGCTTTTTTCAGGGGATGCCGTGCTTTGGTGAACCACAATCCCTTGGGGGAAAATCACCTCACGGGCATCATCAGGCATGCTAATTTGTTTAGTTTCAAATTCACGCATGATTAAACGCATCAACATAGAAGAGACTTTGGCCAGGGCATATTGATGTCCATCCACCCAATAATACACCTGTAACACCACAGAACTTGAGGCTAACTCAGCAACCAGAACCTGAGGCTCTGGATCGTCTAACACGGCGTCTGCGTCTTGCATGATCTGCATGGCAATCTTTTGCGCTTCAACAATACTCGAGTCATAACCAATACCAATTTTGAATTGTCCCCTGACTTTGGGGTTGGCCGTGACATTACGGATGATGCTTTTGTAGATGACCGCATTCGGAATTTGGATATGATTGCCATCAAAGTCCACCAGTGTGGTGGCCCGTGCCGTGACTTGTTTAACCACCCCCATTTGCCCAGCAACGTCAATTACATCATCAAGCTTGAAGGGTTTTTGCACACTCAACAACAAACTTGAAATGAAGTTTTCGGCAATGTCCTTAAACGAAAAACCAATGATTAAACCCATTACCCCTGTGCCACTAACAATGGCCACAGCAAACTGCGTTAAACCCGCTAAACGCAAAAATATGTATAAACCCAGCAACATAATCAACACGCTGACAAGACGCCGTACCACCACTAAAATCAACTGACTATCGGTCACCAAAGCCAAAGGTCTTACGAGTAATCGAGAAAGCGGTCTAGCCAACCAATACATCACCAAAAACAACCCCAAGCCCAAACCGATCAGCGGTAAGGCATTAAGCGTCTGCAGCCAAAGTGCTTGCATTTCATGCCACATCATTGTGTCCTTTTTCTTTGTAGGGTTTAGTTACCCTCTAATAACCAACGCTCTGCGCGTTCCACTCGTCGTGGTTTACCCACTATCACCAATACATCACCCGCGGCCAATACTGTATCTGCTGCGGGTTCGGCTAATTCAATATTGTCCCGGCGCAAACCCTTTAGTTTGATGCGCAAGCGATCAATATTCATGTCTTGCAAAGGTTTGCCCACCGCGTAAGCCTGATTAGTCAGAATAACCGCATGCATAAATTCCAGTTTGTCTTGTTTGACGCAATCCATTTCTGTGGTTTCGCCAGGGAAAAATCCATGCATGTTGCCGTAGTGGCCTTTGCGTTCCTTTTGCACTCTCTTGATGATCCGCGACATCGGCACACCCGACAGATGCATGACCTGTGAGATCAACATCAAACTGCCTTCAAGTATTTCAGGTACGACTTGCGACGCACCCGCTTTATAGAGTTCTTCCATACGATAATCTTTGCGGGTGCGCACCACGATGGGCAAACTGGGATAAAGACTGGCTATCAATTCAATCACACTCTTGGCTTTTTCGTGTTCATCAAAGGTGATCAAGACAAGTTTGGCTTTGTCGATACCCGCTGCGCGTAAGATATCTTTTTGTTTCACATCGCCAAAATACACTGGCTCCATAGCACTTTGACTTTCTTTGACCCGCACCGGATCGGCATCTACCACCAAATAAGGGATAGCTTCCGTTTTTAACAATCGACTCACCGATTGGCCAACACGGCCATAACCAAAAATCAGCACATGATCACGCATGCTTTGATGTTCGAGGGAAATTTGCTCAACACTTTTTACCTGAGGCAAGGGTTCAGGGGCGATACGCTGAGCGAAGTATTGGCTTTTATTCACCAACCACGGTGTGAGGGCCATACTCATCACCCCCACGGTGAGTAGTAGAGAACCCTGTTCAGAACTGAGAATATGATGATCCACGGCCAAGGCAGCCAGCACAAAACTAAACTCACCCAACTGGCAGAGTTTAATGCCGGTGGCCCAAGCATTTTGTTTGTTGAGGCCAACAAGGGCCGCAGCAAGGCGAATCAACAATACTTTAAGCACAATAATAATTACTAAGCCAAGCAAGGCCCAGTGCAGTTGACCCGGTAGGCTGTGTAATTCCAAACGCATACCAATGGTGATAAAAAACAGCCCCATTAATATGTCGCGAAAAGGTCGAATATCCGCTTCCAGCTGATGTTTATATTGGCTTTCCCCCAACATCATACCGGCTAAAAACGCCCCTAAAGCCATCGACAAACCAAACCAATACGCAAGGCCAGCTGCCATGAGCGTGACCATGATGGTGGTCAACACAAAAAGTTCGTCGGTGCGGGTACGGGCAATTTCACTGAATAATTTAGGCAGTAGCCATTTGCCTACTGACATCAGCAATGCCACCACTACCATGCCCTTTAAAAAAGCCATGGATATGGCCAACCACAGACTTTCTGTGCTGTCTCCCGATAGCAAAGGGATGAGGATCAAAAGAGGCACTACCGCTAAATCTTGCAGCAATAATATACTCACGGCAATTTGCGCACGTGGTGTATTGAGGATCCCCATGTCACTGCTTTGTTTGATGACGATGGCGGTGGAAGACAAGGCAATCATGCCACCAATGACCAGGGAAGCTTGGATAGAAAAATTTAGGCCCCAAGCAATCGCCATAAATACCAAGGAAGTGAGGAGCATTTGCGCCAGTCCAACACCAAACACCAGGTGGCGCATGGCAAGCATTTTAGGCAGTGAAAACTCTAAACCGAGAGAAAACAACAAAAACACGATGCCCAGCTCGGCGAAATTCTGCATGGCTTCTGGGTGGGCAAACAAGGCCAGTGCGTCCTGCCCCGCCAAAATACCACAAAACAAATAGGCCAAAATTGGCGGTAAATTGATACGTTTGAACAGCCAAACCGCGGCAACGGCCACCGCCATTAAGATCAAAATGTTACTGAGATTACCGTGCATATTCCCCCACATTGGCTTTGGATTAGGTGACTTCAACACGTTGAGCTAGCGACGAACAGCTTGCTGTTCAAAATAGGCACACTATTTGCTCAAAGCTAAACCAGTGATGATTTATTTTGATACACGCCAAATTTTTGGCAGGAGCTTAGCTTGGAACAACTCAATCCGTTTTATGATGAAGGTATCAGTGATAACTTCTTTAATCTAGAACAATTCAGTCAGGGAATGAGCCAACTGCAAATCAATCAGTTTATGCATAAATTGCTTTCAACCATTGATTTATCGCGCTTAAGTGACGTGTACTTTCAACAACTTGTGACCAGTTTGGGTTTGAGTGCCCTGAAAATCCAATATGAAGATCAGCAACAATCATTGGGCGATTGGCACAGCAGTTATAAAATCAAAACCTTGAGCTGCATGCGCCAAGGACAAAGTATTGCCACCTTGCACTATGGGTTTAAACGTAACCTTTCTGCGCGGGATTGGCAGGTCTTGCAACAGATGCATCTGTATTTTAGTAACCCCTTTAAAAATGCCTTAGAACACCACAAGATCAAACAATTTGCCATGAAGGACTTTCTTACGTCTTTAGGTAATCGTGCCAGTTTTAATGAAGCTGTCACTCGTTTAATTAATCAGGCACAACGTCAACACGGTCCCTTTGGGCTGTTGGTTTTAGACCTCGACAATTTTAAACAGGTCAATGATAACTTTGGTCATCATGAAGGCGATAAAGTGTTGGTGGCCACCGCCAATACGATAGTGCATTGCTTGCGAGAATCTGATTTTGCCTTCCGCTTTGGCGGGGATGAGTTTTGCTGTTTGTTACCAGACACCAACAGTGACAACATTAATCTAATTGCTGAACGCATTCGTCATGCCATTGCATCATCAGACATGTTGCAAAAGCATCAGGTTTCTTGCAGCGTTGGTACGGCAGAGTTTAAGGCCAACGATTCTGCATTCAGTGTATTTGAACGCGCCGACCATGCCCTCTATCAAGCAAAAACCCATGGGCGGAATTGTATTCGCGCTGCCTGATGCCATCTTACTTTGGTCGCGATTGCCCACTGACGCTGCAAGGCGGCAAAGTTTTGCCACCGGCAAATACTATGCTTAACCTCACTGTGCCAACGGTAAGAGTGGTTTGGGTAAACGCAGCCTCACGGCAGCATGAGCACGGTCAATGATATGTTGGATATCAATGCCTACATCCAATGTAACGATATCTGGTTCCGCATCGGGTAATTCTAATGTGGCGAATTGGCTACTTAGCAAACTGACCGGCATAAAATGCTGCCGAGCTTGCATACGTTGTTGAATCAATGCCTCTTCCCCCGCCAAATGAATAAATAAGGTATCGAAGCCGAGGTCTCGGAAACGCTGCCGATGACGACGGCGCAAGCCAGAATAGGCCATGACAGTATTGCGTTTTGGCTCAACCGAGATGGCATCACACAGACGTTGCAACCATGGTTCACGCATCACGTCGGTGAGTGGTTTGCCTGCTGACATCAATTTTTTCGCTTCACGACTGTGATAGTCATCCGCTTCAAGGTAGCGAAACGCCAAGTCTTTTGCTAAGGCAGAGGCAACCGTTGACTTTCCACACCCACTGACTCCCATCACAATGATTAGAAAATGTGAGTTTTTAAGTGGGAGGGTGGGTTCAAGCATCCGAATCATCCATGCAGGAAAAATTAATCGCGTTAAAGAGTAGTTTAAATTTGCTTAAATGGCTAAGACCAATACGCTGATCAGTATAAAAGTTGTAAATTGAATAATTAAGTGTTGCAAGGGATGATTTATCGCCCTAGTAAAGCATTGCCCGCTACTATACAGTGCTGTATCCCGTTGTGGTATCAATGTTTAAAAGGCTCAGTTTATAGTTTGCAAGCAGCATGGATTGACCTATCTTGTGAACATAATCTGTTGCAGTGCAACTAAACGGTTGTCTGTGGTGCTACATCGACAAAAATATAAATCATACTCATCAACATCCGTTGATTGTCTATAGATAGGTGAAACTCGGCATATGTTAAAAACTATCCACATTAGTGAACTTCAAATTGGTATGTATGTCACCCAAGTGGTCAAACAAGAAGGCACCTTTCGTGTTAAGTCCAGTGGTCGAATTTTAAACCCTGAAGCCATCCAAAAATTACATGACAAAGGCATTATCGAACTTGAAATCGACTTAGCGAAAAGTCGTTTAGAAGCGGCCGATGATGAAGCCGCTCCACTAGATGAAGTCAATGCGGCGGGGCTCACTTACAGTGAGCAACTCGCCCATGCGCTCAAAGTGTATGACCAAGCTAAAACCATTCATGGTCAATTGATGTTGAGAATTAGTAAAGGCAAACACGCCAACCTTGAAGACGTGCAGCAAATCAGTAAAGAACTGGTGGCAAAAGTGTTTGAATGTGATGAAGCCATCAGTATTTTGACCCTGCTCAGTGAAAACGATAGTTACTTTCTCGAACACAGTATTAACTGTGCCATCCTGATCATTTTATTTGGACGTTTTTTAGGTTACGACGAAGCGCTCCTAGAGAATTTGGGTGCCGGTGCCTTGTTAATGGACATCGGCATGATGAAACTGCCCTTACTGCTGACTTCCAAGCTTGATACGTTTAACGCAAAAGAAACCAAGAGCATGCGCAAACATATTGATCATGCGCTGTCGTTGATTAGCAAAGTGGAATCCATCAGTCAGGTGAGTATTGATGTGATTGAGCAACATCATGAACGCTTAGATGGCTCAGGCTACCCCGAGGGTTTGCAAGGCCATGAAATAAATGTTTACGGGCGAATGGCGGCCATTGTCGATATTTATGATTCCCTGACCTCACAACGTCCCTACCGCGACGCCATGAAACCCAGTGAAGCTCTACGCTACATGGCAGTGGACATCAGTGGTTTAGATAGCGATTTAATCAATCAATTTATCTTATGTGTGGGTGCACACCCGGTTGGCTCGTTAGTCAAACTCGCCAGTGACAAACTGGCAGTAGTGATGCGATTGAATCGTCATCAACCTCTCAAACCAGTGGTAATGATCTTTTATGATCTGCTTGAACGCCAGGATATGGTTAAACAACTTGACCTGGCCACTAATGACGATGCCATAGTTGGCAGTGTTGATCCTGCCGATTTTAATCTGGGCTTGAGCCAGTTTTTACAGCAAACGCTTTTGGCTCATTAATCAAGCAAAACACTTGGCGGTTTTTACCAGTCGGTAAGCGCCGCCATGCTAAATTGGTGTCCAGCATAATTTAGGATCACCCGTTGAGCTTGAATTTCATCAATTACCACTTTATCAGCGATCAAGTCTCCTTCTACCAAACGCATGCCATTAACCCGCACCCAGCGATCCTGAGGTTCAGACGCATACATGTGGGCAGAAAAGGCCATATTCGGTAACTCTGTCAGCACCCAAGCAGGCAGTTGATCAATGCGGGGCACGCCTTCATCGCCATTTGTTTTTGGGTTAACTGTCTTTGGCTTTGTGTTTGACGGCGTTTCATTATTCATTTGGTCTAAGACTTTTTCAAAACGCTTCACTAATTCTGGCGATAACACATCCTGTGCTTCAGCACGTTGCTGTGCTCGGGCATCACTAACAATATTTTGTTCTTGGTTGTCGGCAGCGAGTTGTTTGCTTTGTGTCGCTTCTTTGTCTCGCGAAGGTTTGCCTGTGGTTTGGAACTCATCAGTTTGGAACTCATCAGTTTGCAACTCGGCAGTTCGCGTCTGTACGTCTTGGGCATTTGCACTGCCTTGCTGGCTGGTTGCTGGCAACACGTTTGGATCTGACTGAGTGCTTTGTGTAGCTGCTGTGCTTGGTTGTTGCACAGCGCTGGTTAAGCCTGATGGATCATCATCCTTAGACCAACTGACAGCGTTTTGCACAGGTTCGACAACTTGGTTTGGCACTGCCGGTTGATGTTGCTGAAATAAGGTGAATAATTTGGCGCCACTAAAACCCAAGGCTAATCCACCCACGAGTATCAGCACCAATATCACATAAGGTTTGCCGTAAAATTGCCAAGCCGACGGTATATCTTGCACTGAAGTCAAAAATAGACTGCGATTGAATTGATCGTTTAGGTGGCTATCTGTTTGTTGATTAAAACCCAAACTGGTCTGCAGTAACTGCACAGTCGGCGATTTTTGCACCTGAACCGCCACTGCACTTTGCTCAATTTCTACGGTTTGTGCGGGGTCAATTTGCACTTGTTGAATGCCCATTTCAACTAGTCCCTGCACCATGGCCATACTGGTCACTAACCCTGACTTACGGATCTTAACTGGCCCATTCTGTTGGGTGACTTGCACAATCACCATGCCGGGTTTGAGGTCAAGGGTGCTCAGCAAATTATCCATGGTATTGCCCCCAATAAAAACCTAACACGACGGCAGCCAAAAACACGCCAGCCAACAGATAATTCCAGCGTTTGCCGACGCGTTGACTCACTACATCAGCCCCGAGGATTTGTTCTGCGGCGGCATAAAATAAACGTTGATTGACCACAGGTAATTGTTTACTGAACGTTAAACTCAGGGCTCGGTCACATAATAAGTTGATCACGCGGGGAATACCGGCGGTAATCTGAAACGCGGCGTTTAAGGTCCTGGGGCTGAACAGATTAATGTCACCGTTGGCGACACTTAAACGATGAGCAATGTAAGACTTCACTTCGTTAGCGGTGAGTGGCAAAAGATGATATCTGGCCGTGATCCGCTGGGCTAACTGCCGCAATTCATTGCGTTTAAGCAAGATTTGTAATTCAGGTTGGCCAATCAATACCACTTTGAGGAGTTTTTCGCGATGTGTTTCAAGATTGGTGAGTAAACGCAGTTGCTCCAGCACTTCTGGTTGCAAATGCTGTGCTTCATCGATGATCAGCACGGTATTAATGCCCTGTTGATGATTTGCCAGTAACTTAGTCAAAATCAAATCAGTAAAGTACTTCAGGCTAGGATGGTCAGATTGATGTTCAATCGCTAACTCGTCGCAAATAGTGGCCAGCAGTTCGATGGCCGAGAGAGTAGGATTGAGGATCATGGCAACATGGGTATTACTCGGCAGTTGTTGCATTAACTTGCGCGACACGGTGGTTTTACCCGTGCCTACTTCACCGGTGAGCATAACAAAACCACCACTTTCACGCAGACCAAAAATCAAATGTGCCAAGGCTTCTTTGTGCCGTGGACTCATGTACAAGTAGTCTGGATTAGGCGCAATAGAAAAAGGATTGTCAGATAAACCAAAATAACTGAGATACATAGTGAGTAAGTGCTAAGCCAAAGTATAGGGGGCGTGGCTAAACTACCCAGTCATGTGGAGCTTGTCAAAGGCCACAAAGCCCCTGCGCTGCTTTTTCTTGGATAAACTTATGTATTACATGGGAATAATGCATAATAGCTGGGTCAATTTTCACAAAATATGTCTGTAGATGATGCAAAATTATTTGGTGGGTGGCGCAGTACGCGACACCTTACTCGGACTGCCCGTACAAGATCGAGATTGGGTAGTGGTGGGCGCGACGCCTGAGCAAATGTTAGCCTTGGGCTATCAACAAGTGGGAGCAGATTTCCCAGTATTTTTGCATCCAAAAAGTCATGAGGAGTATGCCTTAGCGCGCACCGAGCGCAAAACCTCCCCAGGTTATGGCGGCTTCACCTGCCATGCCACAAGCGACGTGAGCCTCGAAGAGGATTTACAACGTAGAGATCTCACCATCAATGCCATGGCCATGGACAAAAACGGCGAAATTATTGATCCCTTCGGTGGCCAAACCGATCTGAAGTTAAAACGTTTGCGCCATGTATCCGCGGCGTTTACTGAAGACCCTCTGCGTGTTTTACGCGTGGCGCGGTTTGCTGCCCGCTTCCAGCATCTCGGTTTTAGCATCGCCCCTGAGACCTTGGCGCTGATGCAAGAAATCAGCACCTCAGGGGAGCTGCAGCACCTCAGTGCTGAGCGAGTCTGGCAAGAATCAGCACGCAGTTTAATGGCTGCCAATCCCCATGTTTATATTGAGGTATTACGCGAAACTGGCGCCTTAGCCGCATGGTTCCCTGAACTGGCTGTATTGTGGGGTATTCCCAATCCACCCAAGTGGCATCCTGAAATTGATACCGGGGTGCATACCATCATGGTGTTGCAGCAAGCTGCGGCGTTGTCAAATAAACTCAGCGTGCGTTTTGCTGCCCTAGTCCATGATGTGGGTAAAGGTCTTACTCCCCCAGCACATTGGCCGTCTCATCGAGGGCATGAAAAACTTGGGCTTGCTGCAATTACCAGCCTCTGCGACCGCTTAAAGGTACCTAATGATTGCCGCGAACTGGCTTTATTGATGAGTGAATTTCATACCCACTTGCACCAAGCCTTTGTTTTAAAACCCGCCACGATTTTGAAGTTATTCAACCGTTGTGATGTGTGGCGCAAACCCGAACGTTTTATGGACCTGTTGTTGTGTTGTGAGGCTGACGCGCGGGGTAGAACAGGTTTTGAAACACGTGACTACCCAAATCGTGACTATATTTGGCAAGCATATCAGGCAGCGTTACAGGTCGACATTAAAGCTATTGTTGCCAGTGGCGCGAAGGGCGAAGCCATTAAAAAAATCTTGGAAACTCAGCGCCTGCAGGCTGTGGACGATTTCAAACATGCGTGGCAACAGCCAAAAAATGAGCAGACTGATGGTGAGCATCAGGCTGATTGACACAAGCCCAGCGCATAAATGGCCCTGCATGGCCGTCGCTAAATCAATGGACAGTTTGCCTAACAAGACCGCCATGCACGCCACCAGTTTTCACCTGACAAGCGGCGAGCAGACAGTTACCATAGCCACGAGTCACCTTACATTTTTCACCAGCTGAATGACGCCATTCGCTCACAGGACCCACTATGTTTACATCTACCCAACTGAGTACCATGCTCAATTTACAAAACGGTATGAATATCAAGGTTAATCCCGCGTGGTTAACCGCAGGTTATGGCTATCTGCGCGCCGCCATGATTGAAGCCGTCGAAGGTATCGAGCACCATGGCTGGAAGTGGTGGAAAGCACAGCATAAAGATTTGCCCCAATTGCAAATGGAGCTGGTGGACATTTGGCACTTTGCTCTGTCGCACATCATCATCGAATTTAACGGCGATATTCACCAGTCTGCTCTGGTTATTGCTGAACAATTGGCCCAGCAGCGCAGTACCTTAACATTTGACGCCAAGACCTATCATTTTGCCGAACAAGGGATCCTCGACAACCTCGAACTGATGACCGGTTTGTGCGCAGCAAAACGCTTTGATGTTAGTTTATTTATGACCATCGTTGCCCAAGCGGAGATGGATGCCAGCGAACTCTATCGCCAGTATGTGGGTAAAAATGTGTTAAATTTTTTCCGTCAAGATCATGGTTATAAAGCAGGCACTTATCAAAAATTATGGCAAGGTCGTGAAGACAATGAACACTTGGTTGAAGTATTGGCTAGCCTTGACATGGGTGCCCCTGACTACAGCGATCTTGTTTATTCCGGGCTGTTGGCGCGATATCCGCGCTAAGTTTATACTCTGGCTCTGGGTTTATTCACCGTACTATTTTCACTGGGATTAACGCTGTATGAGTTTGAATATTTTGTATCGTGGCCCCGCCGCACGCGGACAACACTGGCAAAAATTGTTTGCGCAAAACCTGCCTGAGGTCAATTGGCATACTTGGCCTGACGTTAAAGACAAAAGTGCCATCGATGTGCTGGTGTGTTGGATCCCACCACGCAATTACCAGCAAGATTACCCCAATCTTAAGGTCATTTTTTCGGTGGGGGCTGGGGTTGATCAACTGGGCTTAGCCAGCGTGCCAGAACACGTCAGCGTGGTGCGTATGCTTGACCCTGCCTTAGAGCAACAAATGACAGAATACGTCTTGATGTCAGTGCTCAACATTCATCGCGATACCTTGGCTTATGCTCAATCAAACTTGCAACAACAGTGGCAACCCCTCAAATCACGCAGTGCCGCCAAACGCCGCGTTGGGATCATGGGGCTGGGAAATCTAGGCCAAGCGGCAGCCCAAGCCTTAGTGTCTGTTGGTTTTACAGTAAGTGCGTGGAGTAAGAGTGTTAAAACGGTAAAAGGCATTCAATGTTTTGCAGGCAGTCGTGGCTTACAGCCCTTTTTACAACAAGCCGATATACTGGTGTGTTTACTGCCACTGACTGATGATACCCGAGGCATTCTCAATCTGAGTAATATGGCCATGTTACCTAGCGGGGCAAGTATCATTAACGTGGGTCGTGGTGAGCATTTGGTCGAGGCCGATTTATTAATCTTGTTGAAAGAACAGCATCTGCGTTATGCCATCTTAGACGTGTTTGACAAAGAGCCGCTAACCAACGATCACCCTTTTTGGCAACACCCGCAGATCTTAGTCACCCCACACATTGCTGCCATCACACAAAATGACACCGCCGGACAGGTGTTAGTTGAAAATGTAAAACGTTATATAAACCAGCAAGCCATGCTTGGCCTAGTAGACAAGCAGCAACAGTACTAATTATCTAAGAGGCTATTTCAGCAAAACTGAGATAGCCTTCGTTTGAAACTAGGTTTAACCCTACCTATAAAACACCAAAAAAGCCTTTTAGCACTTGATGCGATAGCAACAAGTGTTGCAGTGCTTTGAAAATAATTTTACCCTGAACATAGCGTGAAACTATTTTTACCACTGGCTAACCATGGAATTGGCACTTGCTGTATATACCTGAAAAAAAACAGTTAAATCAATTAAATGTTCTGATCATTGACGAGCAATCCTATGCCCATGATGTGATTAAAGCGAGCCTTAAAGATCTGGGCATTGAGCAGGTTAAAAGTGCCCAAAACGCATTTTTTGCTTTGCGTCTGTGTGAAGTAATGCATTTTGATATGGTACTCATCGCCTTTGATGTAAAAAGCGATAAAGACGGCTTTAATTTGCTCGAAGAAATGAAATTCAAAGGGCACATCAACAGCAATACCATCGTGATATTTTTAAGCTCAGACACTTCACCTACTTTGGTGAACTGCGTTATTGAATTGCAACCCAATGACTTCTGGGTTAAACCCTTGGATAAATCTAAGGTGGCAAAACGCATTCAGCATATCGTTGAATTCTATCAACGCCTCTACAAATTGCATTATTGTTTTGATCAGCAAAAATATACCACCGCCATTTATTTAGCTCAGCGCCACATAGCAGATGAAGAACTCAAAACCTACCACCCACAGATTAATCGTTTAATGGGTCGTTCCCTTTTTCTTATTCATGAACATGCTGAAGCGGAGCAGTTTTATCGGGGTTTAATTGAACAGTATAATTTTGCTTGGGTGCATATAGAGCTTACCCGCAATCTGTTTAGCCTGGGTAAAATCCAAGAAGCCATGGCAATTATCGATAGTTTAGTTGAGCGCGACGATGCGCGCTTCAGTGCTTACGACTTACTCGCCGAACATTATCTTGCCAAAGAAGATTACGTCAAAGCCTATGAAATCATGCAACAAGCTTGCAAACTGGCTCCGCGAAGCATAGAGCGGAATAAAAAATGCTGGTATCTGGCGCGACTCAACCATGATCGTCAAGGCCAATATATCGCGACATGTAATATGGCGCGTTACGCCAAAAATTCCATTCATGACTCACCGGAATTAACCCTCAATATCATTCGATCATCCTTGGACTTAGTTAGTACTTTGGGGGAACAAGAGAGCCAGTCCCTACTGGCTAGAGTCGAACGCGATATCACTGCACTGCAAACTCAACGTAGTCAAGCAGAGCTCTTAAGCCCACAAATTACTATTGCCCGTGCCCGTCTTTACACCGCGCGCAGAGACAAAAAAGGGGCTGAAACACTGATCAAGGAACATCCGAGTGGCATAAAATCCGTTTCGTTCGAAGACAAGCTAGATCACATGAAAATATTGCATGAATTAGGTGAATGGCAGGCTTCGATGCAGTTGCTCGAGCAAATTCGAGAAGATGGTTTGGATACCTCATTTAACGGTAAAGTGTTGGCCGAGTTCTTGGCGCAAGAAACCCAAGAACGACAAGATATTCGTTATTCACCCAAAGAGCTCGGCGAGATGGCCTCGGCACACTACAAAGGTAAACGCTATATTCCGGCGCTCAATCTGTTGAATAAGGCTCGGCAATTAAGCCCTGACAATGACAAAATCGCGTTGTCCATTTTGAAAGTATTGGCCAATCTTGCTGAACAAGATGGCTTAGATACTGCACAAAAATCACTCTATGATGAGTGTTGCAAGCAGCTCAACGAGGCTGTCTTACCTGAAAAACATCGAGCTCACCTCAACCACTATGTGCAACGTATTGATCTGGCTCGTGTAGTTTAAGGAAAACAGTCATCATCTTTGCACACGGCAAGCGGATTAACACTGCCCTTCGTCCCGTCAGTGCTTTATAATCTCCGGCAATTTTGACAGAGAAAGATTTAGCATGTTCGAGCAACTCGATTTAGACGACGACCTATGTCGCGCCGTGGCTGAGATGGGTTATAAAGAGCCCACCAGTATTCAACAATTAGTGATCCCAGCGGCAATGGAAGGCAAGGATATTCTTGCTTCAGCCCCCACTGGTACAGGAAAAACGGCGGCATTTTTGCTGCCCGTGTGTCAGTTTTTATTGGATTACCCGCGTCGCCAGCCTGGTTCGGCACGCATACTGATATTAAGTCCGACCCGCGAATTAGCCCTGCAAATCTTCGAACAAGCCAAGGCCATCAGCCGCTATTGTGAGCATATCCACTGCGGTGTGATCACCGGTGGTATCAACTACGGCACCGATTTGGATTTATTGGAAAATCAATTGGATATCTTAGTGGCCACACCGGGTCGCTTGTTTGAGCACATTGAAACAGAAAAGTTTGATTGCCGAGACATTGAATGTTTAATTCTTGATGAAGCGGATCGCATGCTCGACATGGGTTTTTCCGCCATCGTCAACCAAATTGCCGCCGAAGCCCGCTGGCGCAAACAAAGCATGTTGTTTTCTGCCACGTTGGAAGGTGGTGGTATCGCTCGTTTCGCCAAAGACCTACTGAACGAACCGGTTGAAATTAACGCCGATCCCAGCCGCAAAGAGCACGCCAAAATTCACCAATGGCTGCATTTGGCTGACGATGCCAAACACAAATACGCCTTGCTGTGCCACATTCTTGAACATCAAGTAGAGAGCGCCGTGGTATTTGTGAAAACCCGCGACCGCCTCAATGAACTCAAACAATTACTGGAGCGCGATGGCTTTGCGGTTAGCTGGTTGCAAGGTGAAATGCCCCAAGACAAACGCAACAGTGCCATGCAACGTTTTCGCGATGGTGAAGTTAAAATACTGGTGGCGACGGATGTGGCAGCACGCGGCATTGATGTTGAAGACATCAGCCACGTGATTAATTACGACATGCCGCGCACCGCGGATGTCTATGTGCATCGTATTGGTCGCACCGGTCGAGCGGGCAAAAAAGGCACCGCCATTTCTATTGTTGAAGCGCATGACATGGCAGTAGTGGCAAAAATTGAGCGCTACACCAAACAGGCCTTAAAACGCCGGGTGATTGAGGAGCTGCGCCCTAAACACAAAGAAGCCAAAGTGGTGAAAAAGAAAAAACTCAGTGCCAAAGTCAAAAAGGCGCTGGGCAAAAAACCACCTAAAAAGAAAAAAGGCCGTGGCAAAAAAAGCCCCGTCGTTTAATCACAACATAGTTTTAAAATAGGAAGCCTGCGTGGATAAAACCATTGTGCTCGCCACCGGTAATCAGGGCAAAGTAAGGGAACTCAGCAGTATGTTGGCTGGGCTCAACATCGACGTTGTGGCGCAAAGTCACTTTAAAGTCAGTGATGCACAAGAGACGGGCACTACCTTTGTCGAAAATGCCATCATTAAAGCGCGCCACGCAGCCAAACAAACTGGTTTACCCGCCATTGCCGACGATTCTGGCTTAGCGGTAGATGCCTTAGGCGGTGCACCGGGTGTGTATTCAGCTCGCTATGCCGGCGAGCAGGCCAGCAACAGTGACAATATTGATAAGTTGTTAACAGCACTCGACTCAGTGCCTATGCATTCACGTCAGGCGCGCTTTATTTGTTGTTTGGTTTACATGCGTCATGCGGATGATCCCACACCAGTGATATGCCTAGGTCAGTGGCACGGCAGTATTGCGCCACACAGAAGTGGTGAGCAAGGTTTTGGTTATGATCCGGTTTTTTGGCTGGCCGAACACCAATGCAGTTCAGCCCAGCTCAGCCCTGAGATAAAAAATAGCATCAGCCATCGTGGCCAAGCTTTACAACTTTTATTGCAACATTTGAGTCAAGACCTTGCTTGAAGCCCTCACTAGACCAGCGGTGTTACAACTCCCGCCGCTGTCTCTTTACATCCATATCCCGTGGTGTGTGCAAAAATGTCCGTACTGCGATTTCAATTCCCACGGTCAAAAACAGCAGCCACTACCTGAAGCCGAATACATTAGTCATCTGCTCGAGGATCTTAGCCGCGACGCAAGTTTGGTGAAAGACCGCCCGATACACAGCATTTTCATTGGTGGTGGTACCCCAAGTTTATTCAGCAGCGCAGGCATTAAGCGTTTGTTACTTGGGGTAAAAGAGCGCGTAAACCTGCTTGAGCATGCCGAAATAACCTTAGAGGCCAACCCAGGCACTGTGGAAAGTGAACGCTTTGCAGCTTACGTGGCGGCAGGGGTTAATCGAATTTCCATTGGTGTACAAAGCTTTCAAGGGGAAAAGCTGCAAAGCCTCGGGCGTATTCATGATAGTGCTCAAGCGCAATCTGCTGCTCAATTAGCCAGTAAGATTGGTTTGGGCAGTTTTAATCTTGATTTAATGCACGGCCTACCTCAGCAAAGTGTGGCCGATGCTTTAAGCGATGTGCAAACCGCTATTGCCCTACAGGCACCCCATGTGAGTTGGTATCAATTAACCATCGAACCGAATACGCAGTTCTATTCAAAGCCGCCCAAACTGCCGCAAGACGACGTACTGTGGGATATTCAAGAACAAGGTTTACAACTGCTGGAACAGGCAGGTTATGTGCAATATGAAATTTCTGCATTTAGTCAAGCTGGACAACAGTGTCAGCACAATCTTAACTACTGGCGCTTTGGTGATTATTTAGGCATTGGCTGTGGTGCACATAGCAAAATTACCTTGGCCGATGAACAACACATTGTGCGCACGGTGAAAGTCAAACACCCCAAAGGCTACATGGATTTAAGCAAAGACTATCGCAGTGATTATAAAGTTGTGGCAGAAGATGAGTTACCCTTTGAATTTTTCATGAATCGTTTGCGTTTGCTTGAACCCTGCCCCAAAGCTGATTACCCTAATTTTACTGGAAAAGAGCTGAGCACAAGCTTGCAAAACAGCTTACAACAAGGCATTGATAAAGGCCTACTCATTGAAACTGCAAACACTTGGCAGGTGACCCCGCTGGGTCGTCGTTATCTCAATACCTTATTAGAATTGTTGGTCTAAGCCTACTCAACTGGAAGCTCATTATGTGGTTATCGCGAACACTATTTGTCGTCTTTTTTTTCGTGCTGTGCGCACCGGCTGAAGCGTTGAATGAAAATGTCAGCGTAGACAGTTTAACAGCCGCCATCGCCACCGCTAGTCAGAATGTAGACGGTGAAGGGCTCTCTGCTGAGCAGCAAGAAACCGTTAAAAATCAACTGGAGCGCGCTCGTAGCGCCCTAGCAGAGGCCGAACGCTTCCAAAACCTACTGAACCAATATGAACAAGATGCCGCACAAGCCCAGCAAATACTCAACACCTTAAATAAGCAACAAGCTGAAGCCTTGTCCTCAGTTTTGGCGTCAGTACGCAGTTTAAGTGTCAGCCA
Organism: Paraglaciecola sp.; assembly: GCA_009993955.1. Classification (GTDB taxonomy): domain Bacteria; phylum Pseudomonadota; class Gammaproteobacteria; order Enterobacterales; family Alteromonadaceae; genus Paraglaciecola. Next base: position 50,721 of record JAACSL010000013.1, on the reverse strand, counting down.
ACTGGCGAATGCTGAGCCAGTGATCAGTGCCAAACTCAGTAGCTTGCAAAGCGAATTTGCTGAACTGCAACAACAGAAGTCTGATTTAGCCAATCGGCCCAGCAGTATTGCCAGTGAAATCAACGCCGCCCGGGAAAGCCTCGAAAAAACCAGCGCAGCATTAGACAATTTAAAACGCCAAGTTGAGCCTGCCCAAGGGGAAGATCCCACTAATGCTGCAGCTAAATTGGCGTTGCAGGCAAAAAGCTTAAGTTTGCAAACACAAATTACCCTGTATGAGCGTGAAATTGCCACGGTACCAGCGCGTCAGTCGTTGGTTGAGGCAAAACTTGCTTTATCCTCTGCGCAAATTGAGGCAACGCAACAACAGTTGGACTATCTGCAACAGCGCCTGCAAAACGTGTTGAGCAATAAAGCTGCACTGGCCTTGCAAAATGCCCAGCAACTTGCTCAAACCATTGAACAACCCGAGTTACAATCGGCGGCTCAAGACAATATTAACCTTGCCTCTACCTTAGCGGACATGGCTCAGTTGGCCCCGCAAATCGATGAAAATATTGTTCGTCTGCGCCAGCAACGTCAGGACATGCAGCAATCAGCGCAAACCGTTGACCGCGTGTTAGCCACAGGGCAAATCACCGATGAGTTAGGTGTGCTGTTGTTCCGCCTGCGTTCGAGTTTGCCAAAAGAAGCACCGCTGGAAAATCGCTTAGAACAAGTGGATGAGCTGAGTATTAACCAACAATTAAATCTGATTATTTGGCAAGACAAACTACGTGTGCTGGATGAACTTAAGCGCACACAACAAGGCGAGCAGCAAACCAGTCAAAGCCTCAATAAACTGCAACACGAACTCTTGCTGCTACTGCTAGAAACCGCCTCCTCTCTTATCGACAAACTCACCGATGAGAAACTTCTGCTCAACGAAGTGTTGAATAATGCTCAAGAATTAAAGGTATTGTTAGACCGTCGCCTGGTTTGGTTGCCTTCCTATACAAAATTATCTGACAATATTGGGCGTAATTTGGCCCGTAGTGTTGCTTGGTATGCTGACGGCGATGCTTGGCTGAGGTTATTCCAAGATATGTGGCAAGGCATACAGCAAAAACCCCTGTATGCCTTGCTGGCCTTAGTGATATTTAGTGTGGTGGTGAGTTTACGACGCCCATTGAAAAAGTCTTTGAATGTGCAAATTGAGCGCATCGGCAAAGTAGAGCGTGACACCCATTGGGCCACCCCACTGGCACTGTTAGAAACCTTGATCTTAGCCTTGCCGCTACCCATTTTAATCTTTTCATTGGCCGCCCTTATCTCCATTGGTTCTGAATCTGGCAGTTTCTCCAGAGCCATTGCCACCGGCCTAGCCGCGGTGTCTAGTTTAAGTTTGACCTTGTTATTTTTCCGCTCCATGTGTCGCCGTGACGGCATGTTTGTTGGGCATTTTGGTTGGAGTGATATGGCGCGTGACAGGCTAGGCCATTTGCTGTCATGGTTTGTGTGGTATCAGGGTTTAGCCACCTTTATCTTTGCCTCGGCCCTAGCAAGCAATAAATTGGAATTGCGCTACGGCATAGCGATAGTCGCGTTCATGGTGATGTCTTGTGGTATTGCCCTGTTCAGCTTCAACTTTTTTAATCCCAAAAATGGCGTGGTATTAAATATCGTCGGCCATGCAAAAACCACGGCCAAGACCATACTCGCGTTTGTTGGCACCGTGGCCGCTCCCTTGTTAATTGGCCTGTTACCACTCATCGGTTTCTTTGACACCGCCGTAGAGCTGCAATCAAAATTATTCCAGTCTGGGGTAGTGTTAATTTTTGTGGCGATTTTTTATGGCATATTGATGCGTGGTTTTATGGTGGCCTACCAACGTTATTTGCTGCGCAAAGAACAAGCCATGCAAGCGGAACTGGAGCAGGCAAAACAGAATCAGCAAAATGCCGCCAGTGGTGATGCCGCTCCTGAATTTATTGAGGATCAACCCTCTGATCAAGCCAGTGTCATCAAACAAATGCGCAGCACCGCCACCGGTGTGTCTACCGTCTTGTTTTTATTTGGACTCTGGTATATCTGGATGCCGCTGCTGCCCGCACTGGGTATTATCGACGAAATCGTGTTGTGGCACAAAACCGCTAACATTGATGGCATAGAGATGACCGTCGACGTGACGTTATGGAACATCCTCTTATCCTTGTTTTTCCTTGTAGGTGGGTACATTGCGGCTAAAAATGCACGGGGCATTTTAGAAGTCAGTTTCTTTCAACAAGTGAGTTTAGACCCCGGCGCCCGCTACGCCGCTGTCACTATCTTAAGTTATGTACTCTTTGGCACTAGCCTGGTGCTGGGTTTTGGCCAATTAGGTATCGACTGGTCAAAATTGCAGTGGATTGTTGCGGCACTTGGGGTGGGGCTCGGTTTTGGTTTACAAGAAATTGTAGCTAATTTTGTCTCGGGTTTAATCATCTTGTTTGAACGTCCTGTGCGGGTGGGTGACATCGTCACCATCGGTAACCTCAGTGGTACCGTCAGCAATATTAAAATTCGCGCCACCACCATTACCGATTTCGAGAATCGTGATGTATTACTGCCAAACAAAGCCATCATCACGGAAAATGTCACTAACTGGACCCTACACAATGCCACAACTCGCCTGCTGCTCAAAGTCGGCGTGGCCTATGGCTCCGACATCCGCAAGGTACGAGAGGTACTGATGGAGGTGGTTGAACAGCATCCCGATGTCTTAAAAACTCCCGCCCCCAGTGTATTTTTTATGGCCCATGGAGAAAGTTCTTTAGATTTTGAATTACGTTTATTTGTCGACAGCACGTCGAAACGCCTGCCTGTCACTCACGATATCAATTCACAAATCAATGAAGCGTTAGGTAAACATGGTTTTGAGATCCCCTTCCCGCAGCGCGACTTACATATTATTTCACATCCCAACACGGCGTTGCTGGGGTCAGTTGCCGCCAATCCTGAGGCAAAGCCTGACCAGTGATGCCCTAGGTTTGCTTTAGATTGGTAGCGACCTGTGTTGAGGGTTGTGGGATAAAATCACGTGGATGTGGAATTTTATCGATGGATCTTGGTTCTAGTGACTAAACCTTGTCACTTTAGGACTGAAGATGTTGAATCTCCCTCGCCAACTGCAACACATGTTGGATAAAACCCGGCACCTCGACTTTATTGCCCCACTGTTGCTGCGTGTCTACTTAGTGCCAGTATTTTGGATGGCTGGCATGCAAAAATGGCAACATTTTGACAGCACCGTGGATTGGTTTGCCAATCCCGACTACGGCCTCGGCTTACCCTTTCCTATGGTCTTGGCTTTTTTAGCCACCTGGACAGAAATCATCGGTGCCATCGCCTTAGCGCTGGGTTTGGCTTTACGCTGGATCAGTGTGCCTTTGATCGTCACCATGGTGGTGGCTATTTTTAGTGTTCATCTTGAGTTCGGCTGGCAAGCCATCGCCGATCCTGGTGCACCGTTTGCCACCGAGCGCGTGATGGATGCCGCAGATAAATTGGCGTATATCAAAGATGTGGTACGTGAGCATGCAGACTATGACTATCTGACCTCAAGTGGCAGTTTGGTGATCCTTAACAATGGTATCGAATTCGCTTTTACCTACCTAATCATGTTGGTCAGCTTATTTTTTACTGGCGCAGGGCGGTATTTGAGTGTCGATTATTGGATACGAAAACGCTGGTTGTCGGAAACACAGGCCTAATGGTGGTTTTGCACTTAGCGTGGCGTTGGAACTTCACACATTGATGTAACTCTGCTCGCTCTGCAAGCACTCAAGGGGCGCAATGTTTTGTGTGGTGGCCGCTAGATGTAATGACTATCGACGTGCTTGTTATCGTCACTTTGCCTAAACATGTATGGCTAAGGGTGGCAGAGCCACACCGGCTGAGAGTGACAAAGCAACAGCCCTGCCGTAGTGTTATTCGGTGGCGAGCACGTTATAAGGCTGGAGTTCAGGAATAGTCGAACGTAGTTTGTCTTCGACTTGATCAAGTTGTTTAAATTTCTTACAAAACCATTCCGCTTTTTGTTTTAAAGACTGTGCTCTGGGTGCAATATTCTGCTCGATATCAGTGCCCATATTTTCCAGTTTTAACGCCAGCTCCTCGACTTTTTGCTCGGTACTTTGCTCACTACTGACTAAACCACCGATGGCCGACAAAATGCCCCCCACCGATGTGTTCATGGCTTCTTCAATTTGCGCTTCGAGTTCTCTGTCCACAAAATCATCCACGTTCTCGAGTCGCCCCGGCCCCATATAATAATTATCATTGGCATGGATGAATTTTTCGCGCACGCTCATTTGAACTTTTTCTAAACTATCTTGCAGCTTTTGTTGGCTTTTATGATCTTTGCCCATCAAACCGGCATACACTTGCTCCACCGTGACAATGGCGAGTTCAACCCCCTCGTTAGCCAACAAAATCATTTTTGGCACCACAACATGCAGCCCTTTAGACAGTTCAGTGAGTTGTTGTTGCTGCGCATCGTCGAGGCTTATCCAGTTACCCCCCACAAACAATTGATTGTCACCATTGATCTGATAAACGGTGCCACTTTGTTGGATCACTCGGATCTGATTGTTGGTCACCACTACACCGTAGTGCAACGCAACTTCACAATCTAAGGTTGCTTGAGCAGTGCTACAGCACAACAGCAAAAGTAAGCCGCCTAAACGCATGATGATTCCACTAATATGACGAGAGTCTAGTGTGCCTCATACCCACTAAATAGCAAGAATGGATCAGACAAGCCTCAGGTTTCTTACGTTAATTTGCAGTGCGCACTAATCGGGTGTAAACAAACAAACTTTTTTGTTTGAGTGAGTTGCTGCTATTAAAAAACGCAATCACCCATGCCCTTTGGCTATCAGTCACCGAAGGTGTGGATGTCCAATAATCATCGGCTGGTGTATTGGGAAACAGTGTTTCATTAATTGCTGGTCGAACACACTGACCCTCGGTGATGGTGGCCAACTCTTTGACATTGGGCACGCGCCAACCCAGTTGATTGGCATATTCATAACCGTGGGCAATATTTAAGGCCTCCTGCCAGCTCAATTCAGTGGCATCTCCTAAACAAGTACCTTGTGACCAGGTTTGCCCTATGCTGCAACGCATCCACATGAGTCCGAGTTTTTTGTCACTCACCGTACCATCAAGATTATCGGTAAAATTACTGCTTGGTGTGGTGGGGGCAATGCTCTCTAAACAAGTTTGCGCCACCGCGCTGGTGCTCAACAACAGAAACAGTAACGAAAAAATTGAAGGTGTGTTCATCGTCCTGCCCTCACCAAACGAATGTTGACCGGCGTAGATTTCGCTAAGAAATTATCGTTGCCACTATTAAAATCGACCGCCCAAGCGGTGGATGATTGCTCCCCTGCTGCACCGTCGGCACTTGACTGATTTGTCCAGTACCAGACAGCGCCTGATGCACTGGCTACCGTATTCGGAAAATAAAAATCGTCTAACATCGGCCCCGTTGCTCGGCCAAAATGCACCAACGACAATAATTCTTGATGGCTAGGCATGCGCCAATCATTAAAGTTACATAAACCTTGGTTGTTCACCGCCTCAACAAAGTTAGTGGTATTGCATTCAGTTAAGCTACAGCTGGCGGTGGTGCTGGTTTGTGTGCCAGTTGGGTCATCTTCCACTTCACTTAGATACCAAGAGTAAGTATGGGCACGACTGTGCAAACCGAGATCACTGGCTGGCGTTTTCACCTCCCAGATTAAACCGGTCACATTATCTCGCACACAAGCCCAATCTAAGGCGGTGTCGTCTACTTCATCACCAATGGCATCAAGCCGCGTAAAATCAAAGCCCTGTTCACCTCGTCCCGCTTTTTCCAATTGTCCATTCGCGGCGATAATGTCGGCACCACGTTGACCATCTTGTCCGGGATAATCAGGTTGATAGCTAAGGTCTACAACACTCGCCGTTGCTTGTGCGGTTACACCACTGTCGTTTAAAGGGCGAATAAGCAGTGGACGGATGCCGACATTAAGTGCATCTACCACTACATTTCCGAAATTATCAGTGACTTCGAGGGTAAAAGTAACCGTTTTAGCGCTGCTTACTGCGGGGGCAATGGCATACGTTTGGCTAACTTGTGATTGCACAATAACGGGCCCCAGTTCGGAATCAGTTAACCAACGAATTTTAAGTGGCAAGGCCGCAGGCACGGTGGTTGTGGCGATGCCATTGAGCAACATCAATTCACCACTGGATACTTGATGATCAATGCCGGCATTGACCTGTGGCAAGGTATGGCTGGCACTTTGGATGTTGAGGGTGATAGTTTGACTGGCGGTTGCTTGTTCATTGTCACTTACCGTTACCTCAAAACTCAATTGATGGTCATTCACCAATATTGGGGTAACAAAGGTGATAGTTGCCCCCTCAGTACTGATGCCGTTTAATACCGCTTGTCCGGCAGATTGTTGCCACTGATAACTAACAATCGCGCCATTATCGTCTAGATTGTCAGGATCATAACTGCCCGAGGCATCTAAGGTGACTTCGACGCCAGCTGGAAACTGATTCACGGCTAAACCCTTAAACGGTTCAACACTGATGTCGGCAATGGGTGCAAGATTAACGGGCAAAACTTGAATATCGAGGCTATCAGTGCCTTTATTGCCTTGTGCGTCGCTTACTTCAAGGGTCAAAACATAAGTCAAAGGCACCGTCGTACTCGGTGCCAGAAAACTGGCTGTGGCACTGTTAACATCCTCTTGCACAATTGCAATATTGGGCACGGCGCGCCAGCGATACGTCAAGGTGGCGCTCTGCCCTACCGCCGATCCTGAGAGGGTGACGGTGGTATTTTCGTCGACACTACGATTCGCTCCGGCGTTCACCACCACTAAAGGTTTCTGACCGTCGGTGTCGCTGTCTAAGCCCCCACCTGAACAGGCGTTTAACAGTAAAAGTGTCAGGGCAAGCGCGCTAAATCGCAGACCAAGGTGGCGTAAAAAATCAGGAAAGCAGCTCATAAATAGTCAAATTGAACACTCATAACGGGTTACATGCAGATACTGTACCAGCTGCTAAGGTCAGCCAGAATCTGCTACCCATTTATTTGGTCATTTAGCCAAAATGAAAAAGCCGCTGACACAGGCAGCGGCTTGAATAATGCTTCCAGTGGTTTTAAGTGACTAACCGGTTTTAATGTCATCCATGTGGTATTTATCAATTAACGAATACAAGGTTGGCCGCGTCACACCGAGTAACTCGGCGGTGCGCGACATATTTTGTTCGGCCACTTGATAGGCATGACGGATGGCTCGACTTTCAGCCAATTCCCGTACTTCTCGTAAATTAAGGGTATTCGTGGTGGGCTCATCATTCAGTACATGCAAATTCAAATCATCGGCTTGAATATGTGAGCCTTCAGCCATGATCACCGCCGCTTTTAATTTATTCTGCAGTTCACGAATATTGCCTGGCCATTTATGTTGAGTCATGGCCTTGATGGCACTCTCACTAAAACCTTTAATTTTGGTTTTGAATTCATTGTTGTACTGACTTAAAAATGTGCGAGCCAGCAATACCACATCATTGCCTCGATCACGCAGAGGGGGTATTACAATGCTGATTTCCCCTATGCGGTAATATAAGTCTTCACGAAAGGTTTGTTCCGCAACCATGGCTTGTACATCTCGATGGGTGGCGCAGATAACACGAATGTCCACCGGAATTTCGCTGCGTCCCCCCACCCGCTCTATCACTCGCTCTTGTAAAAAACGCAACATCTTGGCTTGCAGACCAATGGGCATGTCACCGATTTCATCTAAAAACAGGGTACCATGCTGGGCCGTCTCAATTTTTCCGGGGGTGGTTTTATTGGCACCGGTAAATGCGCCTTTTTCATAACCAAACAATTCACTTTCCAATAGGTTTTCTGGAATTGACGCACAATTGATGGCAACAAAAGGTTTGTCCTTGCGCAAGCTGTGTTCATGAATGCTACGGGCAAATACCTCTTTACCCGTACCGCTTTCCCCCAACAACAAGGTACTGATATCTGTTTGCGCGATGCGCTCGGCCTTGCGGCTCGCCGCAAGGATACCTTCACTTTGCCCGATGATTTTGTCCATTGACGGCGCCACAGCAGCCAAATGACGGTTTTCTTTTTCTAAATCAAACAGATTAATCGCCCGGCTTACCAATATTTGAATGGTGTCCGAATCGATGGGTTTTTGATAGAAATCGTAAGCACCAAGGTTAATGGCTTTAAGTGCATTCTTTTTGTCATTATTGCCCGTTACCACAATCACCTTTGTTTGGGGTGCCAGGGCTAATATTTCTTCTAAGGTAGCCATGCCCTCTGTGGCATTGGCCGGATCCGGTGGCAAACCCAGATCGAGGGTCACCACTTTGGGCTCAAACCGACGCAATTGAGTAATGGCAGAGGCTCGGTCTTCGGCAAAAATCACTTCATACCCAGCAAAACTCCACTTCAGCTGTTTTTGAATACCTAAGTCGTCATCCACGACTAAAATATTTTCCATGTTGTGCTTACCTTAAGAGTGATGATTGTCGATTAAATGGGAATCCGTAACGTGAAGGTTGAACCAACACCCACTTCACTTTCTACCAGCAGTTGCCCGCCAATTTTATCCATAAATACTTTAGCGTCAAAGGCTCCGATGCCCATGCCGGCATTACCTTTTGTTGTATCAAAAGGTTTAAACAATCGTGACTGAATAAACTCTTCACTCATGCCTGAACCATTATCCACAACCTTGACCAGCACATGTTTTTGACTGGCTGGCAGTTCAATGACAACGTCAACCTTGCCCGCATCACTTGTCGCCTGTTGGGCATTGCTGATCAGGTGATACATGACATTGCTAAACTTTTCTCGGTCGAGAACAACGTCAGTCTCAGACACCAAGACTAAATTCGGCTTGGGTAAAAAGCTGCCACAACGTTGATCAATGACTTGTTGCACACATTGAGACAAGACCACTAGGGATGCGCTGTTTTCAGGACTTGAATTTTTTTCTGTCAACTGATTGAGCATCTTGTCCATGCGCGCCTTGGTATGATGCAGTGTCTCAAAGGTATCTTCAATGAATTCAGGATTATTTTTATGTTGCTCTGCGTTGCATAAAATCAGGTCAATTTGCGCCAACACGTTTTTAAGATCGTGCAAAACAAAGGCCGACATGCGCGTAAAGGCAGCAAACTGGGCGTTTTCAGCTAACTCTTTGGCACTTTGCTGATGGAATAAAAAGTTGGCCACTTGCGCAGTCACAGCGTTGATATAATCGCGTAATTCCCAATTTAGTCGTTTTGTGGTGTTGTCACTGCCTTTTAACGCCACCATGCCCCAGAATTGATCGTCCTGATAAATCGGCACCACAATTTGAAACGAGGCGCTATTGAGCAAGGCATGATTAATCTTGAGACCTTCATAGTTGTAAGGCTCTGTGCGCAGCTCGGCGATATCAACAATCCACGCTTTGTCTTGAAAAAAGTCCGTCAATGCACTCAACAATTGTTGCTCATCTGGGTTGATGGGTGGTGCGTCTTGTTCGGCCAACTTGGTCAAATCACCGTGACTAAATTTGAATAAACGACCGCTTTGATAATCAATGGCCTGCAAAAAACCTTGCAAAGCCGTTAAATACACATTGTTATTGTCTTTGAAGTTTTCTAGACAGTGGGTCAACTTGAGCCATTCATGGCGGTAGTCAAATTGGTTGGCAAAAAAGTGTTTGGTAATAAACACCTTAATACGAGTACGAAAACTGGTGGATAAAAACAACGTAGCGAGCAAGGTCAGGGATAAGAAGATCAATACCACTTGAATGGTGTAGTCCCATATACCAGCACCAAAATACTTCACCGCATAACCCACCAGCGCCATAAACAGCAAATAAGCCCCTGCCACCAATAACAAGGTACTATGCAACACCACTTCGCGGCTGACGTAAATTTCGACGCCCCAGTTGCGCACGCGTCGAATCGACAATACCAGTAAGGGAATCAGGGCGGCGTAGATATAACCGCGCGCGGCTAAATAATACACGTGGATTTGTTCCACCATTAAGGCATTGGCAAAGGTCACAAAGTCAAAAATGCTGATCACGGCCAAAAACACCACCATGGGTTTTATCTCCCAACGGGTCTCTCCTGCTTGGCGATAAATAACCTCTAAGAGCACCAGAAACTCCAAGGCAATCACCGTTTGTAGCAAATATTTCCAAGTATCTGGCACATTGTCTACCTGGATCAAAGCCAAGGCACAAACAGGCAATAACAGAATCAGCCACGTTTCCTTGCGGGCAAAAACCTGTTGAATATTTTTGAAATTATCTTTTAGGCACGCCGCCAGAAACAACAACCAAAATACATTTTTAAGGTTGTCGAACAATAGCAATTTATCAACGGACCAATCGCTCACAAAAAACGGCACACACGACCAGACACAGGTGGCCGCACTGGCAAGTATCAATAAGTATTTGGGCAAGCCTGACTTTCTAACGGTAAGGATGAGCAGCAATAACAGGGCATAACCAACCGCACTGATGGCATAGCCTATGGTGCTGATGGCATATCCGCTTATGTCCAGCATGATGGATCCTATGGTGTGATAGTTGTACTAAAACGCTGAACGCAGACTCAGACTTTTCTGAGCACTAAGCTGCCAATGGAGTAGCCTGCACCAAACGAACACAATAAACCTAGTTCACCAGCAACCAGGTCGTGCTGATGCAAATTAAACGCAATAATTGAACCTGCAGAAGCGGTATTGGCATAAGTATCTAAGACGATAGGTGCTTCCGTCGCATCGGGTTCGCGACCCAACAACTTGCGGCTGATCAGCGTATTCATATTGATATTGGCTTGATGTAGCCACCAACGTTTGATGTCAGCTGGACTCAGTGAGTGCCGCGCGAGGTGTTCATTGATGTGTTCTGCCGCCATTGGGCATACTTCCTTAAAGACTTTGCGACCTTCTTGATGAAATAACATGTCATCGGCAAAGGGATCACTATCCGTGGCCCGACTCACATACCCGAAGTTAGAGCGAATATTGTTAGAGTAGGCCGTTACCGCCTTGGTGCTAAGGATTTCAAATACATTGTCAGACTGGGCGGTCTCAGCGGCTTCGACAACGATAGCAGTGGCCACGTCACCAAAAATAAAATGACTGTCTCTATCACAGTAGTTTGCTTGCGGGGAGGTAAGTTCAGGGTTGATGACCAACACCCCTTTGGCCGTGCCCGAAGCAATCATTTCATAGGCGCGATGCAAGGCAAAGGTAGCCGCAGAGCAGGCCACCAGCATATCAAAACCAAAACCGACAATACCCAAGGCTTGTTGTACTTCAATGGCTAAAGCGGGATAAGAGCGCTGCGTATAAGCACAAGACACGATGACGGCATCGATGTCACTGGCTTGTTTTTTCGCTGCCGCAAGGGCTTTTTTGGCGGCATGGACGGCCATTTCTGCTTGATCGCTCAATTCATCATCTCCACGCACAGGAATGCGTGGACGCATGCGATTGACGTCAAGGATGCCATCTTTGATATACGCATAACGACTGCGAATGCCTGAGGCTTTTTCGATAAATTCGGCGCTCGATAAGGGTTTCTCCGCCAACTCGCCAGCCGCGATGGCGGCTTGATGGCTGGCATTAAATTGTGTGGCATAGGCGTTATATGCCGCCACTAATTCTTCATTGGAAATACTGTGTTCTGGCGTCCACAGGCCGGTACCACTGATTACTACTGACTTTGTCATGTTGGATCCAACAATGTTGTTATCGGGCTAGATTACCTTATTGCAAGGCGATTGTCATGGGCAAAAGTCGCTGGGTAATAGCCGCTAAGGATATAAAAAAGTCAGCACTAGGCTGACTTTTTTGAGGCATGATTATTGGGTCCTAGCTTATGCTTAGACTGCACCCTGCTAAGGCCATCACCAATGGCATTTAAGCCAACAGCTGAGCTTAAAACATGTAGGTGGTGCTTTCTCCCAACAATTTGTTTTTGTTAATTTTTCCTGTCACACAGGCGCGAATATCCTTCATTTTAAATACATACACTTTATCATGGGTGCCAATCACACTGTCATTGTCTGCGGTGGTGAAATCGCTAAGCACAAAGTTAATGTTTTCATCATCAGGCAGTGATTTTACCCCAGCGCCGTAACGGCACAACATGTCACCTACTGTATCTTCAAACAAGGCCAATGACTGACTGTAAAGTTGCTTTTTCGCCTCTTCACGTTTTTGCGCTAATTTACTTTGCTCTTCGGCCATATCCGCGCTGTATTTCTCGAGTTCCGCACGTTTGTTTTGCAGTTTTTGCAATTCGCCGCTCAATTCACTCAAGTCTTTTTCTATTTCTTTACGGCGCTCACCATCGGCGTTGCGTTTTTCAAATTCCAGGTCACGGCGATTGCGTTCGTATTCTCGTTGTTCCCATGCCAACTCCCGTTGACGTTCGCTCAACTCACGCATTTTTTCCCGTGAGTCTTGGGCAAATTCTTCATCGCGGCCAAAGGCTTCACGCAGGGCATCTTCTAACTCTTCAGAATCAAAATCGAAGTCAAAATGCGCACTACCGGATACCACTGGCGCGTTGGGGGCAACCGGGGCGACGGGGGCAACAGGGAGGTTATTGAACATATTGCCAAAATCGAAGCCAAAGAACTTTCGACTTGAGCCACTATCAATATCAAAGACCACGCCTTGTTGGGCTAGATAAGTCACTGATTTCGCCCGGAAGCGGATATTGTCTCGGGAGTTTTGCTTTAAACTTGCTTGCAAGATATTCAGCATAATCCCCAATTCATTGCGCACTTCTGTGACATTACTGGGCGCTTGCGCTTGACTTACACCAGCACTCATACTGAGTCCAGCCACCGTTAACGCTAACAGGGTTTTTCTGATTACAGTTTTCATATTCTTTTCCTCACTTATTGCTGCTATTCACACCCGGTTGCACGGGGTTACTGTATTCTTGTTGTAATTCGTTCAACTGCCGAGCATAAAACAATTGGTCATCATTGCGTTGTTGATTGATAAATTTAATAAGCTCAGCAAAATCTTCACGTCGCTCCTGACGGCTTGAAGTCAACAGGTATTGTGTTAATTGAGTGCTGGTGTCCAATTGTTGTTGTTGCATGGCGTCACGATAATGCGCCAGGGCCAATTGTTGCTTTTGCTCAAAACTGTCGAGTTTTTCATTCACCAGTCGCTCTATCTCAGCACTACTTTGTTTGCCGGCAAAACTGATGGTCATGGCTCCTTCGTCCATTTTTATTTGCATGCCACTGAGTGCCATCACAATCGCCACCGCCGACAAACCAAGTGAGGCTGCTGGTAAGCCTGACCACTGCCACCAGCGGGCTTTGGGAGCAGCGCCAAATGTGGCCAAGCGATCCCAATTAGGTACCTCTTGTTGTTCAAAATGTTGCACCTGCATACTGAACAAATTGGCTGTCTCAACTTGTTTGGCAAATTCAGGATCATTGATACAACGTTGCTCAAAAGCGAGTCTTTGCTGCTCGTTCAATTGGCCTTCTAGCCAAGCTGCGAGAAGTTGTTCGTTGCTTTGATTATGCATAATCAACCTCCATCAGGGTTTTTAACTTTTCCAATGCACCGTACAGTCGTGATTTAGCGGTATTCACTGACATGCCGGTTTGCTCGGCAATTTCATCAAAGGTAAATTGCCCAAAAAATTTCAACTCGACGACGGCTTTTTGCGCCAAAGGCAATTGTTGCATCGCCGCGATTAATTGTTGGTTTTCTTGTTGGCTAACCATGACGTCGTCACTGTCTGGCGCTTCGCTTTCAATTTCTGGTGCATCATCTAAACCCTGCATTGGTTTTTTACGTCGATAAAATTCAATGCAGCGATAGTGAGCAATGCGAAATAGCCAACTTTTGAAGCTTCCTTCATTGTGATAGCTTGCAAGGTTGCGATACACCGAGATAAACACTTCTTGCATTAAGTCGAGGGCGTCTTCACGTTTACCTGTCATTCGAATGCCATAGTTATACAGAGTTTTCTCGTAGCGCTTGAGCAAGTTAACCCAAGCCTGTGTATTGCCTTGCAGTGCTTTAGCGATGAGCTGTTCGTCGCTTTTCTCAAACACTGTCTGTTCCCTGGTTTTTAGTGGTTCGTTGATTAAGTCGGTGGTGATAAAAATAAAGTTTAAAAAATTTTATTTTTTTTCTGCCCTGCTGCGCATGGTCAACAAACAGGGCGTCATGTTGTTAACGTTCGAGTGTAGGAATGGGCAAAAGAGGTGCTAATAACTCCCCTAAACGTCGGAACAAGCGCACCCGTGTTGTGCCATTGCGCCAGACTAAACCAATTTCACGGTAGGCTTTGTCTTCAGCTGGCATGGACACTAATTGGCTGGTACCGAGAATGTGGTGTTGAATGGCCAACTCGGGCATAAAGGTATAACCCAATTTACTGTTGGCTAATTTAACCAGGGTGTACAAACTGCTGGCTGACAACGAACTTACCTGTTCTTTATAACTCAGGCCACAGGCACTTACTGCGTGCCCCGTCATACAATGTTCTTGTTGCAGCAAAAAGATACTTTGTTTGGGAAGAGCCGACACATCCAGAGGCGAAGGCAAGGTTGTCACCAAATCACTGTGAGCAATCAGGTGAAAAGGATCGTGACCTAACACCAGCTGTTTGCAGCCCGGGGTTTCCATGGGCAAGGCCAAAATCAGCAGATCCAAAGCCCCTTCGTTAAGTTGCACCAGCAAATTCGAGGTGGTGTCTTCTTGGAGTTGCAGATTAATTTGCGGTAAGTGCGTCGAAATTTTGTCAATTAAACCTTCAAATAAGAAGGGGGCGATGGTGGGAATAACCCCTAACTTCAATTTACCAGCTTGCCAATTCCCGGCACTTTGCGCAAAGTCCACTAACTCATGCGCATCTGTTAACAACACCTTACTGCGTTCTACCAACTCTAGGCCAAAGGGGGTAAAAACAAAGGTTTTATGATCGCGCTCAAGCAGCTGAGTACCAAACTGTTCTTCTAAATTCTGAATGGCTGTACTGAGGGTTGATTGACTCACATGACAATGTTGCGCAGCGCGGTGAAAATGCTGTTCTTGATGCAACACCACTAAATAATGCAGGTGTTTGAGATTTGGCCACTTCATTCTTTCATCTACTAAAACGATTAATAGGCCAAGTTTAAATTAATTTTCCAGATAGTGAAATATCGCGGGCAACATTCCCTGAGACAAACACTCATAAGGCAAGTCGGTTAAGACTTGCCCTTGAGAATTACCCATGACTTAAGGCGCGAAGATGCCTTTGATCATAAAGAAAAACACAATAGACAAACCAGCGCCGGCAGGCAGTGTTACCACCCACGATATGACGATGTTGCGCACCACGCCAAGATTGAGTGCCGCAATACCCCGCGCCATTCCCACACCAAGCACTGCACCAACCAGGGTTTGTGTGGTGGAAATAGGCAAACCCGTTCCAGACGCAATGACCACGGTACTGGCTGCGGCCAATTCAGCGGCAAATCCGCGGCTGGGAGTTAAATGGGTAATACCGTTGCCGATGGTTTTAATCACTCGATGTCCAAACAAGGCCAAGCCAGCCACAATACCAATACCACCCATGGGCAAAATCCACCAGCTGATGGGGGCTTCAGTCCCAATTTGTCCGCCTTTATTGACGATACTGACAACCGCAGCCAAAGGGCCTATGGCATTGGCTACATCATTTGAGCCATGAGCAAAAGCCATGCAACAGGCAGTGACGATCATTAAAACTGCAAAGACTTTTTCGACATTGGCGAAGTGGGCGGCACACACCGCTGAGGGATCGTATTTGATGCGACCAATAATAATTTTACCAATTACCGCAACGGTAATACCGATGGCAATAGAGATCATGTAGCCCATCCCATCTCCGATATTCAGACCAACATGGCTGAGCCCTTTTTTGATGGTGACCAAGGACATGATAAAACCCGCAAAGGCCATATAAAACGGCACATAACGCTTGGCATTTTCAAAGGGTTTTTCGGTATCAAAAATGAGTTTCTGGGCACTTTGGAAGATTAAATAAGCGATAAAACCGGCGATACCAGGGGTAATGACCCAACTGCCAACAATACCACTGACTTTTGACCACTCCACCGCATTGCTACTAACGCCGACTGAGGCAAAACCAATTAGCGCACCGATGATGGAATGCGTGGTAGACACAGGCCAGCCCAAGTAGGAAGCCACGGCTAACCAAATACCTGCGGCAAACAGCGACGAAATCATCCCGTAGACAAGGAGTTCTGGTGTATCAGCAAAATAAGTCGGGTCGATGATGC
Organism: Paraglaciecola sp.; assembly: GCA_009993955.1. GTDB lineage: Bacteria > Pseudomonadota > Gammaproteobacteria > Enterobacterales > Alteromonadaceae > Paraglaciecola. Next base: position 34,347 of record JAACSL010000013.1, on the reverse strand, counting down.
CATTGCGGATTGTTGAGGTGACTTCCCCACCTGCTAGATATGCACCGGCAAATTCAAAGACCATGGCAATTAATATTGCTTGTTTAATGGTTAATGCCTTTGAGCCTACAGACGTACCCATGGCATTGGCCACATCGTTAGCCCCAATACCCCAAGCCATTAAAAATCCGACCACGGCGGCAGTTACGATCAACATAAAACCGTAGGTTTGTAATATATCCATGCTGTGCTTCTCTTAGTTGGCTAACATTAATTCGAGTCTGGACCCTACCCGCTCGGATATGTCAGCCAACTCGCCGACCCATTCGATTATGCTGTATAAAAACATCACATCCACTGGATTAAGATTTTTTTCGATAGACAATAAACTGCGTCGTAAACTGATTTGCAATTTATCGGTATCGTCTTCGATGCTGTCGAGTCGTTCGATCATATCTTCAACCAATTTTACTTCACGACCTTTAAAGCCGGTTTCAAGTAAATCATCCAATTCATTGATGACCTGTTTAGCTTGTTCGGTGGCATCCAAGCAACGCTGCAAATAAATCAAAAACTGACTTTGTAACTGTTCAGGGATAGTCAATTGACGGCCCAAAATTCGCCCAGAAATATCTTTGGCTTTGTTGGCGATTTTGTCTTGCTGGGTCAATAGATCCAGCACATCTTGACGTTGAATGGGCATAAAAATGCCAATGGGTAAATTGATGCGCAGTTCGCGTTTTATGACATCAGCTTGTTTTTCTAATTTTGAAATAGTTTGCTGACGGTCTTGGGCCGTTTTCCAGTCTTCGGCATACACCGCTTCGAAAAATGGCAGCAAGCCTTGGCTACATTGATGCACCAAATTAATGTGGTCTTCTAAGGGTTTTAGAGGTGATTTTGCAAACACACCTAAAAACGAATTCATCGGCATAATTGTGAGCTCTCGTTAGTTAATTGATGTGCCAGCTCAAAGCATAAACACACACCAAACCGCTATTAGCGAGGATTGTATTACAAAAGTAAGACAGTTTTGTTACGACGCTAATAGAATCTCGGTATGCTTGGCAAAATTTGCCTTAACAAATTGATGGCGGGCGAAGCATAGCTATATATAGTACTGCATAATGTTGCATTATGTGAGCATGTTGTGCGTGCCTATGCTGGCCATTGCCAACAATTGTGTATCTTAGCTTTGCCTTGCCAAGCGCGGCGATGTATCGCAAGGCGTGGCTAAGCACAAAAAAGTTTGAGCAGTTTGCCCAAACTTTAGGCTATGCTGGGCAATCTACCCAACAAAAAAGTGAGTAAGTCGATGAAACCTATGATATTTACTTTAGTCGGCCCTGACAAACCAGGGCTTCTCAACAGCGTGTCCAAAGCGGTGTATCAACGCGGCGGCAATTGGTTAGGCAGTAACTTTTCTCACATGGCCGGACATTTTGCCGGCTTTGTGCACATCGACCTTCCCGCTGAGCACCATGCCGATCTTCTCGAATTATTTAGTCGCCATCCCGATTTGCATATCCATTTGGTAGAGGGCCAAGCTGCCACCAATGAAGCCATGCAAACCGTTGAAGTGACGATCACCGGCAATGACAAAGCGGGGATCGTGCAAGAGCTCACTCACGCCCTAAATCAATTTAATCTTAATATCATCAAATTTGATTCTAATTGCAGCAGTGCACCCAACTGGGGAAGTATGTTGTTTACCGCCAAAGCCAAAGTAGCGGTGGCCGCTGATGTCGATTTATTTGCCTTGCGCACAGCCCTTGAAAATATTGCCAATGATTTAATGGTTGACCTCGACTTAATCGAGAATTAGTTGACCCATGTCATTAAATTGTCACACAAGCACTTGAGGATCATGGGCTTCCACTATGAGCAGTATTCAGAATCAAGCTATGCCTTTACAAACCGCGACTTATTACCCACGAGAACTCAGTTGGTTGGCGTTTAATCAGCGTGTATTACAGGAAGCCGCTGATAAAAAAAATCCCATCATTGAACGGATCCGTTTTTTAGGCATTTATTCCAGCAACATGGACGAATTTTATCGCGTACGCGTGGCTGACGTTAAACGGAAAATCTACATCCACCTCAATGAAGGGGATGTGAAACGCGCCGAAGATACCAAGATTTTGATGGAAAAGATCCAACAACGTGTGCTGGAGATGACCAAAGATTTTGAAAAGGTCTACGAAGACGTCTTTGCCCGTTTGGCGCGTTATAAGATTTTCATGTTGGACGAAAAAGATCTCAGCCCTTATCACAGCCAATGGCTAAAAGATTTGTTTAAAAATAAAATTTTGCGTCATGTGGCCCCGGTTATTATGGATAGCAAAACTAAGTTAGTTTCACGTCTTAACGACTCCGCCACTTATTTGTATGTGGCCATCTACAGCGAGGGTAAAATTACGACTTACGCTTGCATCGAAGTCCCAACTCAAGCCATGTCACGTTTTGTGGTAATCCCCCCTGAGAAGAGCCGTAAAAAGAAATACATCATTTTGCTCGATAACATCATTCGTTTGAATTTGGAGAGCATTTTTAAAGGTTTTGTGCAGTTTGATCACCTCGCCGCTTACTCGTTTAAAATGACTCGTGACTCTGAATATTCCATCAACGATGAAATTGACGAGAGTTACGTGGATAAGATGTCAGAAAGCATGAAGCAACGTCTCATCGCTGAGCCAGTGCGTGTGGTATATGACAGTCGTATGCCTGAGGTGATGGTTAAAGATTTACAAAAACGTTTAAAAATTTCCTCTTACGACAGTTTAATTGCCAGTGGTCCGTATCGAAACTTCAAAGACTTTATTGGCTTTCCCAATATTGGTCGAGAATACTTGGAAAACCCACCGTTACCGGCATTAACTGCTGGTGACTTTGCGGGCTACAACACCGTTTTTGAGGCGATCACGGCCAAAGATATTTTGCTTTACTACCCTTACCACCGCTTTTTGCATGTGACCGAATTTGTGCGCCAAGCAGCCTTTGACCCCCAGGTAAAACATATTCGTCTGAATATTTACCGAGTTGCCTCAAAATCACGCATCATCAGTTCACTCATCGATGCTGTAGACAATGGTAAAAAAGTAACCGTGGTGGTGGAACTGCGCGCGCGATTTGACGAACAGGCAAATATTGAGTGGTCGAAAATGCTCACCGATGCCGGCGTGAAAGTGGTATTTGGTATGCCCGCTCTGAAAATTCACAGTAAAGTGTGTCTGGTCACCCGTGAAGAACATGGCAAATTGGTGAATTACGCTCACTTAGGCACCGGTAACTTCAACGAAAAAACCGCCAAGATTTACACCGATTTTAGTTTGTTCACACGCAACCCGGATTTAGCCGATGAGGCTGAAAATTTGTTCACCTTTATTCAACAGCCTTATCGCCGCGAGAAGTTTCAACACTTACAAGTGTCGCCTATCAATGCCCGCACCAAAATCCAACTTTTAGTGCGCCAAGAAATTCAGAACTGTAAAGAAGGCCTTAAAGCCGAAATATTCTTGAAGCTTAACAATCTGGATGACGAGTTGCTGATTGACGATTTATACAAAGCCAGTCAAGCGGGCGTAAAAGTGAAGGCAATTGTGCGCGGTATATGCTCACTAGTTCCAGGCGTGAAAGGTCTGAGTGAAAACATCTCGATTATCAGCATTATCGACCGCTTTCTTGAGCATCCGCGGGTCTTGGTCTTTGAAAATGGCGGCGATAAAAAAGTTATTATTTCTTCGGCCGATTGGATGACGCGTAATATGGATCACCGCATCGAAGTGGGTTGTCCGATTTATGATCCAGATTTGAAAAACCGAATCCTCGACATTATGACCATGCAATGGCGCGATACCATTAAAGCGCGGGTCATCGATGCCGAACAAACCAACAAATACGTGCGCCGAGGTAATCGCAGACAACTGCGTTCACAAACTGAAATTTACGACTACATTAAAGCCTTGGAAACCCAGCATGTTAAACCTCAATAATACCTTTGACTCAGCCGAGGTCAGAGAGTCGGTAAAAATCGCCGCCCTAGACTTGGGCTCAAACAGTTTCCATTTGGTGGTGGCGAGAGTAGTAGCAGGCTCTGTGCAAATTTTGCATAAAGTTAAACAAAAAGTGCGTCTCGCCGACGGTCTGAGCCCAGAAGGCAATTTATCTGAGGAAGCCCAACAACGTGGTCTTGATACATTAAAAGTGATTGCTGAAAGTTTGCAAGACTTTGCCCCGAACTCAGTCCGTGTGGTGGCCACCCATACACTACGAAAAGCCAACAATGCTAAGGCATTTTTAAATGCGGCGAAGAAAGTCTTTCCCTTCCCCATCGAGGTGATCTCCGGCGCCGAAGAAGCGCGCTTAATCTACCAAGGTGTAGCCCACACCAATCATAGTTCAGGGCAACGTTTAATCGTCGACATCGGCGGTGGCTCAACAGAATTTATTATTGGTGAAGGATTTGAAACGCGCATAATGCGCAGTTTACAAATGGGCTGTGTTAGTTACACTGGGCGTTTTTTTAAAAATGGCGAGTTAAAAGCCAAGTCCTTCAGTAAAGCCATCGTCTGCGCCCAGCAAGAACTGGAAATGATTGACAAGAAGTTCAATCAAATTGGTTGGAACAGCTGCATCGGCACGTCTGGCACCATTCGTAGCATCATTGAACTTGCATCTCAACTCGATAGTACCAACCGTGAAAACCGGGTGTCGATGACTGACTTGAATACCTTGATGGCCTTGTGCTGTGCTGCCGGTAACAGTAGTGATTTGAAGTTGCAAGGTCTCAGTGATGACCGCAAACCCCTATTTGCCGCGGGTTTAGCGATTCTGGTGGCCATATTCAAAAGCTTAAATATTTCAGAAATGGAGTATTCATCCGCTGCCCTGCGTGAGGGAGTGTTGTATGAGATGGAAGATCAACTTGCTCATACAGACATTCGCCAACGCAGTGCTGACAGTTTGGCGGCACGATATGATGTGGATACAGCACAAGCGAAACGGGTACTGGCAACTTGCATGGATTTGTATCAACAAACCCGCAAAAGTTGGCAAATTAACGACGGCGAGTTTAAAAGTCTGTTGGCTTGGTCAGCTTTATTACACGAAGTAGGTTTGCAGATTAATACCCGTGGTGTGCAGCGGCATTCTGCCTATATCCTGCAAAACATTGATTTGCCGGGCTTTGGTCAAGAACAACAGAACATACTGGCTAACTTAGTGCGCTTTCATCGCAAAAAAATACGCCCAAGTGAAGTGCCCGAATTTACCTTGGTTCCGCAACAACAATTTTTTCGATTGTTGACTTTATTGCGTCTGGCTATTTTATTAAACATAAAACGTCAGGATGATATTTTGCCACCTTTGGTGCTAGCAGCTAACGACAATATATTAAGTCTCACCTTGCCTGAGGGCTGGTTATCACAAAAACCCGTGTTCACCCTTGACCTCGAGCGAGAAGCGGATTATTTAAAAGATATTGAGATTAAACTGGTGGTGAATTAAGCGATGACAGAGACTCGTTTTGCTTAGAGTCGACCTAAGTATTGGTCGATTAACAAAGCGAGTTTGTCTTGCAGGTGCTCTTCAAATTCATCGAGGTTTTTACCAAACACTCGCAGGTATTTCTGCGCTTTGTCGTAATCAAGGCGCTTGTTGTTGGTTTTATATTCTGTTTCTAAGAGCGTTTTATCATAACGTGGGGTAATCACCCAACGCACAAAATCAGCATCTAAGTTCACGACTTCTTTCTTTGCAAACTTACAAAAACCTTCAATATGATCAATGCCGTCAGGTCCTAAACATCCCGGCTCAACCCGAAATGTCACCGTCAGTTTTTTATACAGGGGCAAGGGTAATTCAAAACTCATATAAACAGCTCACGATCCCAAATCAATCACAATGACTGGCTCAATCATAGCGTAAAATACTGCACTGCAAAGTAAAAAATAAAAAACCGGGCCAGGCCCGGTTGTGTCGTTGATGCTCAACCTCAAGCTTAACTACGCGAGGCCTGATAAATGCTTTCAATGGTTTCATCTAAGGCAGCGTCAAATTCTGCGGCGCTTTGCTTGGCACTAATGCCTTCCGTTAGCGCGCGAGAGAAGCTGGCGATCATGCCATGATTTTGCGCAAGGCGTTGGTTTGCTTCGTCGCGACTGTAACCTCCTGACAAAGCAACCATTTTCAGTACTTTAGGGTGCTTAACCAGTTCTTGGTAGAAGTCTGCCGTTTCTGGCAAAGTCACTTTAAACATAACTTGCTGGCCAGCATCTAAGCTATCCAAGTGCTTGATTAACGAAGCTTTTAACAAGGCTTCTGCGGCCGCTTTCTCAGGACTATGAATATCGACTTCTGGCTCAATAATGGGCATCAAACCGGCAGCAAGGATCTGCTTGGCAACCGCAAATTGTTGCGCAACCACCGCTTCTACTCCCTTGGCATTAGCGAGTTTGATCACTGAGCGCATTTTAGTACCAAATACGTTTTGTTGATTGGCTTTGGCCAACAGTGCATCCAAGTCTGGCATGGCTTTGAGCAACTGAGCACCATTTACTTCGGCTTCTAAGCCTTTATCCACTTTCAAAAACGGTACAACATTTTTTACTTGCCACAAGTAATTGGCCGACGCCAAACCTTCGATGGAACGATCTAGGGTATTTTCAAATAAAATGGCCCCAAGTACGCGTTTGCCATTAAACACCGGTGAAGTGACAATGCGTGTGCGCATATCATGTACCTTGCGATACATTTCTTCTTCCCCTGCATATTCAGATTCGTCTACACCATAGAGTTTCAATGCTTTGGGCGTACTACCACCACTTTGGTCTAGCGCGGCAATAAAACCAAGCTCACGACGAATTTTCTCAAGCATAGCCATTTGTGCTGGTGATGCCATGTACAACACTCCTTCTTGTAGTCGCCACGTTGTGTGACGGGTAGGTTACATAGGTAAAGTTTGAGAGTTTTTAACTCTTCTTATTGGATTAAAAATGCGTTTATTTACCAGCAGCTCTGGCTTCTAACATCGCCACAGCAGGCAGTACCTTGCCTTCCACAAATTCTAGGAAGGCACCGCCTCCAGTAGAAATGTACGATATTTTATCGGCTAAGTCCCATTTATCGATGGCGGCCAAGGTATCACCACCTCCGGCGATAGAAAATGCATCACTGGCGGCAATCGCCCTTGCAACAACTTCAGTGCCTTTGGCGAAATTTTCAAACTCAAACACGCCACATGGGCCATTCCATAAAATGGTTTTTGCCCCTTTCAATACTTCGGCCACCGCCTCGGCCGTCTGAGGCCCATAATCCATGATTTCTTCGTCATCGGCGACTTGGTCAACATTTTTCACTACCGCTAGGGCGGTGTCAGAAAACTCTTTCCCTATTCTTACATCAGTTGCGTCGGGGATGTCTAAATTTGCCATTAAACGCTGTGCTTCGGGGATCAAGTCTTTTTCATGTAAAGACTTACCCACATTAAAACCACGAGCGGCGATAAAGGTATTGGAGATGCCCCCGCCAACGATGAGTTGATCAGCTATTTTCGATAATGCATCAAGTACCGTCAACTTGGTGGACACCTTAGAGCCCCCTACTACGGCTACCATGGGGCGAGCTGGATTATCTAAGGCCTTGCCAAGTGCCTCGAGCTCGCTAGCCAACAATGGCCCTGCACACGCGACGGGGGCATATTTGCCTGCACCATGGGTTGAGGCTTGAGCGCGGTGAGCTGTACCAAAGGCATCCATGACATAGATATCACACAGCGCCGCGTATTGTTTCGACAAGCTTATGTCGTCTTTGCCTTCACCCGGATTAAAACGCACGTTTTCCAAAATCACTAATTCGCCGCTATTTAATTCAAGGCCTGAAAGATAATCACTGGCTAGGCGCACGGGATAATTAATGGCTGCAGCCAAATAATCCACCACAGGTTGTAAGGAATATTGTTCATCGAACTCACCCTCGACTGGCCGCCCCAAGTGTGACATGACCATCACTTTTGCCCCCGCGTCTAAGGCCATTTTTAAGGTAGGTAGCGCGGCTTTGATACGCGCGTCTGAGGTAACCTTGCCGTCTTTCACCGGCACATTCAGATCTTCACGGATCAATACTCGTTTGTTACTTAGGTCCAGATCGACCATCTTTAAAATTGTCATAATTCACCTTATCAAAGTTACAAAAATTCTGCCCACCTAGGCCTCAGGAAACATGGCCAATGCGGTATCTAACATTCTGTTGGCAAATCCCCATTCGTTGTCACACCACACTAGGGTTTTCAACAAATGTTTGTGGCTCACCCGCGTTTGATTTGCATCCACTATGCAGGAATGTGGATCATGATTAAAGTCCACTGAAACCAAAGGCTCATCAATATAGTCTAAGATCCCGGCTAGGGAGCCGTCTCTGGCTAATTTAAACACCTGATTAACGTCTTTAATGCTCACGGCGGCATCGAGAGTTACACTTAAATCCATGGCACTGACATTGATGGTTGGCACGCGTACCGCAATGGCTTCAAAGCGCCCGGCAAATTTAGGCAATATGCGCTCTATCCCGACTGCCAGCTTAGTATCCACAGGAATAATGGATTGACTGGCGGCGCGGGTACGCCGCAAATCTGGATGATAGGCATCAATCACTTGTTGGTCATGCATGGATGAATGGATGGTGGTGATCGTACCGCTTTGTACACCAAAGGCATCATCCAGCACCTGGATAACCGGCACAATGCAATTGGTGGTGCAGGAACCATTGGACACAATGCGATCCTGTGCGCTCAGTTGCTTGTCATTAATGCCAAAAATCACCGTGGCATCCATATCAGGGGTGCACGGCTGTGAAAATAACACCTTTTTGGCGCCTTGCTCTAAGTGTTGTTGGCCTGCCGCACGGTCTGCGTGTACCCCAGAGCATTCCAGCACTAAATCAATGTCCATCGACTGCCAAGGAAGACTGGCAATATCACGGTGATGTAACAAGCTAATGGTATCGCCTGCTACAGTAAGTGTGTGTTGATTGAGGGACACCGGATAAGCAAAGCGACCATGAGCGGTGTCATATTTAAGTAAGTGGGCGATCCCTTCTGGCCCGGCTAATTCATTGATGGCCACCACCTGTATACGCTGATTGCGGCCACTTTCATACAGGGCCCGCAACACACTGCGCCCAACCCGACCAAACCCATTTATCGCTATTCTTAACATAGTGCCCGTTTATATCTTCTCTGCTAATACCAAGCCCCAAGTTGGTCTACTTCAGTTTAAGTCAGAAAAACCGAAACCCACTTCACTTAAGGTCAAAATAAAAAATAAGGCGCTAAAAAGCGCCTTAGAATATAGAACTCTGTGCCTGACTTAAAGGCATTTTATTGTTAATTCAAGATGGATTTGGCGGCGGCAACCACCGCATCGCTGGTGATGCCAAAGTGTTTTAACAATACGCCGCCTGGTGCAGATTCACCAAAGGTAGACATACCAACAATGGCACCGTCAAAGCCGACGTATTTATGCCAAAAGTCCACGTGGGCCGCTTCCACAGCCACGCGTTTGCTCACTGCTTTGGGTAACACGGATTCACGATAGCTTGCATCTTGCTGGTCAAATACACCGGTATTTGGCATCGACACTACGCGTGCGCTCACGCTTTCTGCCGCCAATGTTTTGGCTGCTTCTACTGCAATGTTCACTTCAGAGCCCGTGGCAATCAAAATAACCTGCGGTTGTCCCGCACAATCCACTAGCACGTAGCCACCTCTTGCTATCGCAGCCACTTGCTCTGTGTCGCGAGCCTGGGCAACGAGGTTCTGACGGCTAAAAATCAGGGCAGAAGGGCCATCAGTGCGCATGATAGCGGCCTTCCATGCCACCGCTGTTTCAGCGCCATCACATGGCCGCCAAGTACTTAAATTTGGAGTCAAACGTAGGTTAGCCACCTGTTCAATGGGTTGGTGTGTTGGTCCGTCTTCCCCTTGCCCAATAGAGTCATGGGTGTAAACAAAAATGTTGGGGATACCCATCAATGCGGCCATACGCACGGCGTTGCGCGCATATTCCATGAACATTAAAAAGGTGGCACCAAAAGGACGGAATCCGCCATGTAAACCAATACCGTTCATGATCCCACTCATGCCGAATTCACGCACGCCATAATACACATAGTTACCGCTGGGATCTTGCGCAGATATGCCTTTTGCCCCTGACCATAAGGTTAAGTTTGAGCCAGCGAGATCCGCAGATCCACCGAGTATTTCAGGCAATAAAGTTGCAAAGGCTTGAATTGAATTTTGTGACGATTTACGACTGGCGATATTCTCAGCTTTGGTTTGTGACAAGGCGATGAATTCATCAGCTTTTGCCGCAAAATCGGCTGGCAATTGGCCATTCACACGTCGGGTAAATTCACTTGCCAATTCAGGATAGGCTTGGCTATAGGCAGCAAACGCTTGCTGCCACTGAGCTTCTTGTTTTTCACCCGCTTCTTTTGCATCCCACTGTGCATAAATATCGGCTGGCACATGAAAAGGGGCGTGTGGCCATTTTAAAAATTCGCGTGTTGCCGCAATTTCATCCTGCCCGAGCGGTGAACCATGGCTATCATGACTACCTGATTTGTTCGGAGAACCGAAACCGATAATCGTTTTACAACAAATTAAGGTGGGTTTATCGGTCTGGGCTTTTGCAGCCGTGATGGCAGCGCTCACGGCTTGTGCATCATGGCCGTCTACGTTGGCAATCACATGCCAACCATAGGATTCAAACCGAGCTGGGGTATTGTCGGTAAACCAGCCTTCTACATGGCCATCGATAGAAATACCATTGTCATCCCAAAAGGCAATAAGTTTACCTAGGCCCAAGGTGCCCGCAAGCGAACATGCTTCGTGGCTGATCCCTTCCATTAAACAACCGTCACCTAAAAAGCAATAAGTGAAATGGTCAACGATTTGATGGTCGTCGCGATTGAATTGCGCGGCTAAGGTTTTTTCGGCAATCGCCATACCTACCGCGTTGCTGATCCCCTGCCCTAATGGGCCTGTCGTTGTCTCCACACCGGGGGCATAACCATATTCAGGGTGACCTGGGGTTTTAGAGTGCAGTTGACGAAAATTCTTCAACTCTTCAATAGGCAAATCATAACCAGTCAAATGCAGCAACGAATACACCAACATCGACCCATGCCCATTCGACATCACAAAACGGTCACGATTCGGCCACTTTGGATTGCGTGGGTTGTGCTGCAAAAAATCCCCCCACAGTACTTGAGCGATATCTGCCATGCCCATGGGTGCACCGGGGTGACCAGAATTAGCTTGTTGGACGGCATCCATACTCAAGGCGCGAATGGCGTTGGCAAGTTGTTGACGTGAAGGCATGTTGTCTCCTGACTGGTTAATTTTTAACACTATCACCCTTGACATGAATAAGGTGATAGATCCAAAAAGTGTTGCATTCTGTATTAGGCTTCCGCCAACTTCAATGCTTTTTGTATCATCATAGATGATTTTTGGCTGTTGTTTTTTACTTGTGCGCATTAGTTTACACGGCCGTTTGGACGTCTAGACGGAAAGACTGGTATTTTTAAACTGATGCGTTAAAATAGCGACTTTCGGTTGCTATACCGCCACTTAATAATCCAAGGTAACACCATGACAACGAATCTTTTTACCTCTGAGTCAGTGTCTGAAGGACACCCCGACAAAATAGCGGATCAAATTTCTGATGCCGTATTAGATGCCATTTTGACTCAGGATCCTAAAGCCCGTGTCGCCTGTGAAACCTTTGTCAAAACGGGCATGGTTTTAGTCGGTGGTGAGGTGACAACCACAGCCTGGGTAGACATTGAAGAACTAACGCGCAAAACGGTTAAGGAAATCGGTTATACCCATTCAGATATGGGCTTTGATGCTGATTCATGTGCGGTCTTAAATGCCATTGGTAAGCAGAGTCCCGATATCAATCAAGGTGTTGACCGCAGCACACCAGAAGAACAAGGTGCCGGTGACCAAGGCTTGATGTTTGGTTATGCCAGCAGCGAAACAGAAGTATTAATGCCCGCTCCCATCACCTACTCCCATCTGCTGGTAAAAAAACAAGCTGAAGTGCGTAAAAATGGTCAGCTCAGTTGGTTAAGACCCGATGCAAAAAGCCAAGTCACCTTCATCTATGAAAATAATCAACCCATTGGTATCGATGCGGTAGTACTGTCTACCCAGCATTGTGATTCCATCAGTACCGCTGATTTGCGTGAAGCGGTGATGGAAGAAATCATCAAACCCGTGCTGCCAGCCAAATGGTTAAACGCAAAAACCAAGTATTTTATTAACCCGACTGGCCGTTTTGTGATTGGCGGCCCGATGGGTGACTGTGGTTTGACTGGTCGAAAAATTATCGTGGACACCTATGGTGGTATGGCGCGTCACGGCGGTGGGGCATTTTCAGGTAAAGATCCATCCAAAGTGGATCGCTCTGCGGCCTATGCCGGTCGTTACGTAGCAAAAAACATCGTGGCAGCAGGATTAGCCGAGCGCTGTGAAATTCAGGTTTCGTATGCCATTGGCGTGGCAGAGCCGACTTCCATCAACATTGAAACCTTTGGCACAGGCAACGTATCACATGAGCGTCTTATTGCCTTGGTGCGCCAGCACTTTGACCTGCGCCCCTATGGCTTGATTAAAATGCTCGACTTGGAGCGTCCTATATATCAGGCAACAGCAGCCTATGGCCACTTTGGACGTGATGAATTCCCTTGGGAAAAAACCGATAAAGCTGAAGCCTTGCGCGCTGACGCGTAAATATTGCGTAGCAATTCTGAGTAGTAAAAAACGCCCGATTGGGCGTTTTTGGTTGAATAATAAACCCAGCCTGTTAGATAAACACTAGTCTGCGCCATCCTCGCTTGCATCATCACATTGGTACATGGGTCGTTTGCTGATGCGCACATCACCTGCCACTCTTACCCTAACGCAATCGCCAATGTCAGCGGCACGTTCATCAATAATGACATTCACGCTATCACCGTCAACCGCTTGCAGTTGGTACTCATAGCCAATATTACTGCCTTCAAGTAAAGCGGTGAGCATGCCGCCAAAAAAGCCACCTACTATGGCGCCAGCTAACATATCGCCGGCATCACCTCTGGCATTACTCAATGCGCCATCCAGTGCCCCAATGGCCGCCCCCTCTCCCGCATACGATTTAAATTTCACTTTTTCCACCGTCGTAACCAAGGCATAAAATTGCGTGACAAATTGGTTTCTAGCTTGCACATCCACTTGTGAATTACTTGCACAACTCAATAAACTCGAGGCCATCATTGAGGCAATGAAAAAACGTGATTTGGCTGTCATAAGAAATCCATGTAGTGAGTGTGTTTCGCCAGCTATGACAAGGAAAATAGTCGCCATTATCTGAACTTACGCTTAACGACACAGGCATTGCAGGGTAAGATTCAGGCTCTAAAATATTGCTGGAATGATCGTCATGGCTTTTTCGAAAAAAATCTTGTTGTTGCTACCCATTATTTTGCTCAGCACTAGCTGCGCCAAATCCCCCCTCGGACGTAATCAACTCAAATTGTATTCCAGCCAACAATTGGCTGGCATGGGACAACAAGCATTTGATGGCATGAAATCTGAACAGAAAGTCTCCGACAAGGTAGTCACTAACCATTTTGTACTTTGCGTGGCGGAAGCCATTACCCAACATGTGCCAAAATCAGTATTTGATGGCGCTTGGGAAGTGGTGGTCTTCGACGATCCTCAAGTCAATGCCTTTGCCCTGCCGGGGGGAAAAATAGGTGTTTACAGCGGGCTGTTAGCCGTCACCGAAAATCAGGCACAGTTAGCCGCCGTTATTGGTCATGAAGTGGGTCATGTTATCGCTGAACACGGTAACGAGAGGATGTCGAGCAGTACCTTGATCGGCGTTGGTATGGAAGTGACTAACCAACTACTTAAAACCAATCAAATCGCCAACAATAATTTAATCATGGCGGCCATCGGTGTTGGTGTACAAGTTGGTGTAGAACTGCCTTTCAGTCGTACCCATGAAACGGAGGCGGATCTTATTGGTTTAAAGCTTATGGCTGAATCTGGCTTTGAACCCAAACAAGCTGTCAATTTATGGGAAAACATGGCCAAAGCTAGCGGTGGTCAACGTCAACCAGAATTATTGTCAACCCATCCATTACCCAGTACTCGCATTGCGACATTACAAGAGAACATGGCCGAAGCAGATAAAATGTATGCAAAATCAGGTACTAAACCTAAGTGTACAAAATCATAAGACAAGCAAAACAGAATTGTAACAATTCTGTTTGTGCCCTGAATACGCATCAGATAGACTCAATTCACTGATGAATAGTCAGTCAGCAGTGTTCAGATTTCATTTTAAGTAAGGATTGCATTATGAGTTTTGCGTCAGAGTTCAAACAGTTTGCGATGAAGGGTAACGTGGTGGATATGGCTGTTGGTATCATCATCGGTGCCGCCTTCGGAAAGATAGTCGCCTCATTTGTTGGTGATGTGCTCATGCCTCCATTGGGTTTAGCCCTTGGCGGTGTAAATTTCATTGATTTGGCTTTTGTTTTAAAGGAAGCACAAGGTGATGCACCAGCCGTTGTGTTGGCATGGGGTAAATTTATCCAAACCGTTATCGACTTCATTATTATCGCTTTTGCTGTGTTTGTTGGTGTAAAAGCCATGAATTCCATGAAAAGAAAAGAAGAAGCAGCACCTGCTCCACCGCCAGCGCCTGCTGAGCCACCCAAACAAGAAGTATTGTTGGCTGAAATTCGGGATTTATTGAAAAAATAAATGTCCCTGAGATACGCATAAAAAAAGCCAGGCAAAGTGCCTGGCTTTTTTATGGGTCGATAGTCTTGAATAGCGTCTATTCAGATTTATGCAAGTAAACATCCATTTGCGGGTATGGAATGGTGATGCCTTCCGCATCAAAACGCAGTTTAACCGCTTCGGTGAAGTCGAATTTAACCCCCCAAAAATCGGCAGATGCTACCCAAGGACGCACGACAAAATTGACACTGCTGTCTGCTAACTCCGCCACGGCTACCGTAGGGGCTGGGTCTTTTAGAATGCGTTCATCCGCCGCCACCATTTCTTGCAGTATGCTTTTGGCTTTCTTCAAATCGCTGTCATAACTGATACCCACAACCATATCTACTCGGCGGGTTGGTTTGGCTGAAAAGTTAGTGATGTTGCCACCGTAGATGGCCCCATTGGGCACAATGATTTCTTTGTTATCAGGCGTAGTCATGATGGTTGTAAAAATGCTGATACTTTTAACCACACCAGCCGTACCACCTGCTTCAACAAAATCGCCGGCCTTAAAGGGGCGAAACACCAATAACATGACACCCGACGCAAAGTTTTGTAAGGAACCTTGCAACGACAAACCGATGGCCAAACCGGCAGCACCTAAAATGGCCACCAAAGAGGTGGTATCAACACCCAGACGATCCAAGGCGGCAACAATCACAAACAACATGAGCACCGCGTTTAAAATAGCCTTAACAAAATCGATTAACATGTCATCGTATTTTGAGCGGGCAAGTACCTTGCCAAATACGTTGACGATAATGCCAACAATAAACCGCCCAATGATATAGATAGCCAAAGCCATCACGATGTTAATTGACCAGGGGATCACGTAGGTATCCACAAGCTGAGGAATTTTTTCAGCATCTAATCCAAACATAACTTTCTCCGTTATACGAACAACATACACATGGCAGGGGGAACTATATGATAAACAAATGCCCTTGCCTCCGTGTTTAAGAGTACAAGAAATTCGAGGCGGGTTGCCAGCCTTAATCTTTCACTTTAAACATCAAAAGTAATAAATTCGTCATTTTGTATCTCTATACTCCCCCTCGTAAACAGGGGGCAAACCTACAACTGTTTACTTTTTAAGCAAAACAAACTTTGAGATTTAAAAAACCTTGATGCTATACTATTGGCTCCGATTTTCGGGAGCATAATATTTTTAAAGGAATTGAAAATGTTGCTAATCTACTTTTTAGGCATTTCTATTGTTATTTTGCTGGCATTTGCATTATCAAAAGAAACAGGAAAAAACACAAAACACGCTAGACGAGGTGCTTCTTCACTGACCGAACTTCCCCAGGTTAGACGCCGCATGAACACCACTAACGTGATAGAAATCAACTAAACTACACACAACCATCTTAGAACCCGGCAGATTGGAACCACTGCCGGGTTTTTTATTGGTATCTTTTATGCGTAACAGCAGTGGCTAGCAGCCATTGCATCTGGTAAGCATCAGAACGACTTGTTACCATATTCAAAAGACTGCAGTAGTATTTCTTATGCGAATTATTCGGATCTTCCACCCAGACTTGTTGGTTGTCGATGAACACGTTGTGCTCAGCGATGACGCTTGCAATCATCTCGTTAATGTCCTGCGCGTGAAAGAAGGGCAAACCATTATTTTATTTAATGGCGATGGCAGCGATTATTGCAGTACCTTAAGCGAGGTGGGTAAACGCAAAGTTGTCGCCTTGGTTGAATCAAAATTATCTATGGAACTTGAATCCCCTCTTGCCATTCATTTAGGTCAAGGGGTATCACGTGGTGATAGGATGGATCTGGTGCTGCAAAAAGCCGTTGAGTTGGGCGTGGCGCAAATTACCCCACTGTTAACCGAACGCTGTGGCGTAAAGTTAAGCCCAGAGCGCTGGTTAAAGAAACATGAACAGTGGCAAAAAATCATCGTTTCAGCGTGTGAACAGTGTGGTCGCAATATTATTCCCAAGCTCAATCCAGTACTGGAGCTAACATCGTGGTTACATCAATCCACTGACCAATTGCGCCTGACCTTGCATCCCCGTGCAGAACAGGCTTTTCGACATATCAGAGTACCAGCCAGTGGCGTAAGATTATTAATCGGTCCGGAAGGTGGGTTTTCTGACCAAGAGGTATACACCACCACTGAATATGGTTTTCAAGCAGTGCAACTTGGGCCGCGTATTTTACGTACCGAAACGGCGGCACTCGCTGCTATCACTGCCTTGCAGACAATCCATGGTGATTTATAAATCAGAAAGACCATGCAATTAATACGGGCTTTACTTGTAAAGATAATCTGGTACTTTAAAGGCTTGCACTTAAAAAAATAATAAATATGCATTCATTACAGCTAGTTAGTAATAACCAACAAAAAATCCAACCCAGCAAACAAAAGATGCTCGACAATGCCCGAGTGTTGGCCATGGAAAGCATTTTATCTGGGGAACCACTCGATAAAAGTGTGCAACGCTTGACCTTAGCGCTGGATAAAATCCTTGAATGTAGCCTCTGCCAGGTTTTGCTGCTTACTAAACGAGCACCTCACTTTAAGCCACTAGGCCACGCGGCTGTGCACTTTAATCCCTTTATCACTAAAGCCATTGAGGCGTATTTTTGTGTTAAACACATCAATGCGCAAAACCACGACCTGAATAAAGAGATGGTGATCAGCGCGGATGTCACGTTGACTGAAATTTGGCCAGCAATATTACAACACAGCGAAATGCAAGAAATACGAGCGAATTGGACACTGCCATTAGTGTCGGTTGGTGGTGTGGCAGTGGGTTTGGTAAGTGTATTTTTTAATAAAGTAAAATCCCCGACTAATGAAGACTTGGCTATTTTGCAACAAGCGGGACGCACCATCGCCGCGTTAATTGCTCACTCAAAAAGTAAAACGCAAGAGTTAACAAAGCGGGTTAAATTACACCAACAGTTGACCACCAAACAAAATGAGTTAGATGAAACCCACAGCATACTGAAAAAAGCACTGGCTCAGCGCAGTGAAGTGCAAAGCCAAGTCATTGAATTAGAAAATATGGCTTCATTGGGCACGATGATGTCAAGTCTTACCCATGAAATGAATACGCCGATAGGCATCTCTATCACCGCAGCAAGCTACTTGGCTGACTTGCAGCACGCAGCCCTTCTCAAGCTGCAAAATGAACAGTTAAAAAAATCTGAATTGGAAACGTATTTTCAAGACAGCGCCGAAGCGTCCAAAATTATTGCGCGTAATCTGAGTCGCGCCGAAGAGCTGATCAAAACCTTCAAACAATTGTCGGTTGACCAACACAGTCAAGATTTACGTGCCTTTGACTTATGTGATTATGTCTTTGAAGTCCTCTTAACCCTTAAACCGCATTTAAAAGCAAGTCGCCATGGTTTTTGTATTGATATCCAAAGCGAATTGATGTTGGTGAGCAATCCCGGCGCCCTGAGCCAAATCCTCATCAACCTCATCATGAACTCCGTGCAGCATGCCTTCCCCCACGGGGTCAGGGGTAGAATTACCATTAAAGCCCGCATTCATGAAGCAGGAGGACAGCGACACCTGCAGTTAGATTATCTGGATAACGGCATTGGTATGAGTGAATCCACCATCGAAAATATCTACAAACCATTTTTCACCTTGGCCCGTGAAACGGGTGGAACAGGCTTAGGCATGCACATCTGCAATAATATTGTGATGAAGGTATTGCGTGGCAACATAGACTGCATTTCAGCACTGGGCAAAGGGGTGCATTTTAGTATTAACTTCCCCCTTAAATAAAAAAGAAGGGCATTAAGCCCTTCTGTGTGTCATCAAGCTGCTAAGCCTATATAGCGTCTTAGTGCAAAATCCGCGTTTTGATGGTGCCTTCAATCAAGGCCAGTTGCTCAAAAGCCTCATCTGCATCATCTGTTTCAACATCGATAACCACATAGCCGATATTGGCATTGGTTTGCAGATACTGCGCCGCAATATTGATGCCTTTCTCAGCAAAGGCTTGGTTGATTTTGGTTAACACGCCTGGGGTATTGTGGTGAATATGCAATAAACGTGAGCGATGTGTATGTTCAGGCAACGATACTTCTGGGAAGTTAACTGCAGAAAGGGTGGACCCATTGTCACTGTACTTGGCTAACTTACCAGCCACTTCGATACCAATATTCTGCTGTGCTTCTTGAGTGCTACCACCAATGTGTGGAGTTAAGATGACGTTATCAAACGCGGTGAGTGGCGATTCAAATAAATCATCATTTGCTTTTGGCTCCACAGGAAATACATCAATGGCTGCGCCCGCCACTTTACCAGACTTCAGCGCCGCTACTAGTGCGTCGATATCGATAACCGTACCACGCGCAGCGTTCATAATAATCGCGCAGTCTTTCATCATATTAAATTCTTTTTCGGCAATCATATTTTGCGTTTGTGCGGTTTCAGGCACATGCAAACTGATCACATCAGAGGTTTTAAGCAACTGTTTAAGACTTTTAGTTTGTGTGGAGTTACCCAATACCAATTTATCTTCGATATCATAGAACTGCACACGCATACCCAAGTGTTCGGCTAAAATGCTTAACTGCGTGCCGATGTGGCCATAACCAATAATACCCAGAGTTTTACCCCGCGCTTCGTAGCTGCCAACCGCACTTTTGTCCCACTCACCGCGATGCGCTTTAGCATTTTTAGCAGGAATGCCGCGTAATAATAAAATAAGCTGGCCGAGCACTAATTCAGCCACTGAACGGGTATTAGAAAACGGCGCATTAAATACTGGGATGCCACGACGCTGCGTCGCTTGAAGGTCTACCTGATTTGTGCCGATACAAAAACACCCCACCGCCACCAGTTTGTTGGCGGCGGCAATCACATTTTCACTGAGATGTGTGCGTGAGCGAATGCCAATAAAATGCACATCTTTGATCTTTTCAATCAACTCGTCTTCTGGCAACGACGTTTTCAAATACTCAATGTTTTCATAGCCATTTGCTTTCAAGGTATCAAGAGTGCTTTGGTGTAAGCCTTCCAATAACAATATTTTGATCTTATTTTTTGGCAGCGACACTTTGCTCATGAGGAATTCCGCAGTACTTAAAATTAATGGGTCTACTGTGTTATGGTAGAAAATTGAGACATCTGGACGTCTATTTACCGAAGACAATACCAGATATTAAGTGATTTAGAAAGCGTAAAGATCAAAAATCCTTAGGCTTTAACCTTATTGGTACTCGCGAAGTTTGCCCAAAACTTAAGGCCTTGATCAACCAGCGTATTGCTGCGCCATCCAACTTTCAAAAATCAAACAAGCCGACACGCTGTCGACTTTTTGTTTGTCGAGTTTTTTAAAGCCACCCAGTTCAAACAAACGCGCCT
Source organism: Paraglaciecola sp. (assembly GCA_009993955.1). Lineage (GTDB taxonomy): Bacteria > Pseudomonadota > Gammaproteobacteria > Enterobacterales > Alteromonadaceae > Paraglaciecola. Next base: position 14,179 of record JAACSL010000013.1, on the reverse strand, counting down.
TGGCATCTGCTGTGGTGAGCCTTTCGTCACACGTTTCAACAGGTAAGCGATATTTTGCGTTAAGTCGATTAGCAAATTTTTTCGCGGCAAAGGTAAGCTCTTGAACACTGCCATCCATGTTCAGAGGCAAGCCCACTACCGCTAATTGCGGAGACCATTCGGCAAAGAGACCGGCCACAACATCCCAATTGGGCATACCGTCAACCGCTTTTAAGGCATTTAAAGGGGAAGCCGTACCGGTTATTTCTTGGCCAACGGCCACACCAATACTTTTGGTACCAAAATCAAAAATTAATAGGGTGCGTTGCCCAGTTTTAATCGTCACTGAGCCACCACTGCATAAAAAGGTCATCAAGCATGGCCAACATCAGGGCCTAGTTGCCAGATTTCAAAGCCAATTTTATGCAAAGCGGCCTGCCATTTTTTATGGATGGGCACATCAAATAGCAGCTCTAAATCTGCTTCAATGATCAACCAAGAATTAGTTTGCAGTTCTTCTTCCAGTTGCCCAGCTGACCAGCCAGCATAACCGAGGGTCACCAACGATTTAGCTGGCGCGCCGGTATTGCCCAAAGAAGATAAAATATCTTTTGATGTGGTGACCATGATCTCGCTGCTTAGGGTCAAACTTGAGGTCCAGCCCGCCTGAGTGGTGTGAAGAATAAAGCCTCTTTCTTGACTCACGGGGCCACCCGCTAACACGATACCATTAGCTTTTTCATCTAACACAATGGCGTTTTCGTCAGCTTGCTCAATAAGTTGTTTAAGGGTCATGCCCACGGGCTGGTTGATCACCAACCCCATGGCCCCATGTTCATTGTGCTCACAAATATAGGTGACGCTGCGCGAAAAATACGGATCATCCATGGTGGGTGTGGCGATCAATAAATGATTCTGCAAGCTTTGCATGGTCAAACGTTTTTCTCCGATTTTTGCAGCACGATACGTCGTTCGATGGCATCAAATAACATGCCGGTAATATCAACATCATAAGCCGCTTCAATTTCGCGCACACAGGTAGGGCTGGTTACATTAATTTCGGTAATGCGATCACCAATCACGTCAAGGCCAACAAAGATTAGGCCTTTTTCAACCAACAAAGGGGCAATGCTTTCAGCTAAGAGCCGATCAGAATCTGACAAAGGTTGCGCGCGACCTGTGCCACCAGCAGCTAAGTTACCTCGGTTTTCACCTTCACTGGGTAAACGCGCCAAGCAAAACGGTACAACTTGACCATCAACAATTAAAATACGTTTATCGCCGTCTTTAATGGCAGGCAAATACCGCTGAAACATGGCATAGCGACTACCAAGTTCGGTTAATGTCTCAATGATCACACCTAAGTTGTTGCCATCTTCTTTTACCCGAAAAATCGACGTTCCCCCCATGCCATCTAAGGGCTTACAAATAATATCTTTATGTTTTTGGTGAAACGCTTTGATGAGCTTTTTATTGCGTGTCACTAAGGTGTCAGGAATGAGTTCAGGGAACCAAGAGGTGAAAAGTTTTTCATTAAAGTCTCGTAAACTCTGGGCTTTGTTAACCACCAAGGTGCCAGCTTGCTCGGCTAATTCGAACATCTGGGTAGCATACAAAAACTCACCATCAAAGGGTGGATCTTTGCGCATCAGAATCACATCTAGCTCAGCTAACGACTGTTCAACTTCACCATGAAAACTAAACCACTGTTTATTGTCATTCTCGACCTTGAGCTTACGCATCAATGCCATGGGTCGACCATTGTCCAGATATAGGTCTGCCATTTCCATGTAACTTATGTCGTAACCACGCGCTTGGGCGGCCTGCAACATGGCAAAACTGGTGTCTTTTTTAATATTGATGGAAGCGATGGGGTCCATCACAATACCGAGTTTAATCGACAAATGAGATCCTTAGCGGCAAGTAGTTTAAGAGCAATAAGTATACTGTCTTTATTTTGCGATGAATCAGAAAAATTCAAGGTTGATGTAACAATTTTGTTGCACCAACCCAAGCCAAGACAGGCCATTGTTTTAAGTACATAAGTAAGATTAAAGCGCCTGTCACGTTAGTATCGGGCAGATTGTGTGTAGACACTCTCAGCTAGGTTGCCACTCTGAGTGGATAGCTTTCACCCTGAACCGACAGACTGCTGAGAGCGAATAGCGGAAATTTATCTCGGCATTATAGTGCTCATGCGAAAGTCCGATTTGCCGCAAAACCGTACTTCCAGTTCGGATTATTTAAATACTAAAATAAAGGTCTAGAAGGCTACTGAAACCTTTGTTTCAACTCGGTAACTTTTTCACGGGAAACAGGTATTTTTATTCCAAATCCTCTCAAACTCACATAGTATCGTCTTGATTCAGTACTTAGCATCGTAATGTAATCACTGTTGACAATGTAACTTCGATGCAACCTTACAAAATTTAGCTTTGGAAGTTGTATTTCAAATTCATCCAGTGTGGTGCCGGATATTATAGTCGACATACGATTTAATTCTGCCCCTTCCTGGGAGAGGTGTATGCGTCGATATCGCCCTATGCCCTCTATATAGGCGACATGACGTTGTTCGAGCACTCTTAAAGCATTGCCGTCCGACAAAACCAGATTATGACTTGGCGTTTTTTGCTTTTGCAGGGCTTCAAGCGCTATCTCTTCTTGATGCAGAATTTTATTGATGCACTTTTCCAACAATGAAGGACGTGCGGGTTTCAGCAAGTAGTCGATTGCATTCGTATCAAACGCATCTAATGCATAATGCTCATGAGCGGTGACAAACACCAGCTGATAATTGATGTGTGATGTTGCTCGCGCTACATCAAACCCCCTTATTTCTGGCATTTCGATATCAAGAAAAACTATATCAGGTTTATGTTGATTAATTGCCTCTATGGCCGATTTACCATCACCTATTTCCGCGATAATAGTTAATTCAGGAAACGATTCAATAACTTCACGAAGATTGTTTCTTGCCGCCGGCTCGTCATCAATAATCATTACTGTTTTAGCTGGTATTTTGTCATGCATCACATGTTCACCTAATTTGCCACAGGCAGGCAGAGCGTAAAAAGACCTCCACTCGGTGTCGACTCTAACATCATGTAATAGGCGTCACCGTACCGAAGCTCTAAGGTTTGGCGTAAAATTCGAAATCCGTCACCTTCAACTATATCTTTATCGCGAAATGCTGGCCCCGTATCTCTAATTTCGATAACGACATTTTCAACTGAACGGTATGTTTCGACTGTTATATGTGCTTTTGAAGCATAAGGAGCAACTGCATGTTTAACAGTGTTCTCAATAACCGGCTGCAATATCAGTGCAGGTACGCGAAAGCTTTTTGTCTCAGTTGATTCATTAATTACAAAGGTAAGACGATCCTTAAAACGCTTTTGTTGTAATGTCAGGTATAAAGACACCAGGTGTAACTCTTCATGCAAGGTTGTATGACCTTGTTGCGCCATTCTGATGTTTTTTCGCAACAAATCTGATAGATCGAAAACAATTTCTTTTGCATTTTTAGGGTTATTGCCAATTTCAGCATTTATCATATTCAAAGTGTTAAATAAAAAATGAGGGTTACTTTGAGATCTAAGCCTGTTTAGCTCGGTTTCTTTTAATATTAAAGATATTTCAAAAGCATGTTTTTGCTGATTGATAATATATACAATACAGAGATAGAGGATGACCTCTATTAAAATTATTAAACGTGGGCCAAACACTGAGCGTGGTGACGGCAGTTGTACGGCGAATTCTATCATCGGTGAAAACTGCATTGAAACTGCAATTACCACCAAGCTGTAAAGTGCTAATTTACGCCAGAACTGTTTAAGCTTTAGTATTGCCGAAAGGTGTTTTTCAGTTAAGTGTATTATTAAATACGAAATTGCGAATATTAACCAAATTTTAATGCCTGCAGAAATAATGACGTTTTCATTAATTTCGCCCATTTCAAAAATAGTAGAACTCATAAATAGCCAGTTGACTATAGGAAATACAAAAAGAAAAGAAAGTTTTTGCAGCTGGCTTTCTACAAGGTAATATGGTGTTTTTCTTTTTGCTTCTTTTTTCATTATTAAATTACTTCTTACCTTTCTCGTTTTTTACATCGTAAAAATAAAATAATACAGTATGCAATAGCTATATTGATGAAACATCAATTTATCTTACTACGCAGTCGCTCTCTGAATACTTGCTGGTTTTTTTCCTGCATCTCCTGAAAAAGACGCAACTGGTCTGCTGTTAATATTTCTTCAAGCTGCTCTTCAAGGTTAACTTTGTGCTTTTGCATATCTTCCATCAGAGCACGTTTCTCCCGTAGGTTGAGCCGGGCTTTCTTCTCATCGCCCATAGAAATATTATATTTTTTTAATGTCTGCTGACGCTGTTTTGCCGCTGACTGCAAAACCTTATTAAATTCCTGCTCTTGTTCAGGAGTTAAGTTAAGAGTTGATTTTGCAGTTGCTATTTGTGTCTGCAACAACTCTGTCTCAAACGTTGAAAGCTCTTCAGCAACTGCAGTATTAAGCATAAAACACAACGATAATGTACTAAATAAAGTGCGTAAGTTTTTCATTTTAAATATTTCCTTTTTCAAACATATTGAAAGCAAAAGCCGCTTAATTATTTTCGGATACCATTTCGACTTGCTTTGGTGAATCAACCTTATCATTCCACTTATAAATGCGGCTTACAGTGCACGCAGCGTGTCTTTTGGGCTGCGCATCAGTGACAATTTTGTCACCTGCACTCATGCAACCAGCACGGCTGATGACAGCAATTTCCATAGTGGCCCAATCAGGATCACATGCACCCACTAAAGCAACTTTATAAGTTTCGTTGCTGCCCATATTAACCAACAGGGCACTGCGGTCATTGTCGACAGCACGCCATCCAGATATCGACCGGGTAAAACATAGCTGCCGAACTTCCTCTCCAATGCGAGGATCATAATTTTTATCAAAGGTTGTAGTTTCCTGCTTAGTATAGTTAGCGCAACCAAATAACAACGCTAAAATACTTTGAGCAAAAATGAGTTTTGCAAATTTCATGATCATTATCTCCACAAACACCCGAGGGCAATGAGGCCTAACAACTTTCATCAATGTAAACGCAGCAGCGTCTAACGTTAATGCAGATAAGCTAACAGCAGCGGTTCTTTGAGAACACCTTAAAAGGTCTGAAACGTACAAAGTAGTGTATGAAATGTGCTTCCACATTTATCGCGAAAGCGAACAGCTCAGGTTGTTACATCTGCTTCACTGCCGAAAACGATAAATTTAGTTTGTGCAGTATAAACCAAAAGTTTACCCAGAGGAGGTTAGCATCATTGTGTAACTCACAACTTAAGAGCTGAGGCATCTAACTCAAAACACAAGTGTTTCCGTTGTAGGTATGGATGTCAACATCTGATTCGCAATAAGAGATAGCTCATTTTAAGTATCAAATTGACTTTTAGAAATATTTTTGAAGAAACACTATAGCTTACGAGCCGTTTTTGAAACTTCCACCAGACATTAGTAAAAAGCGCTTCATTACACCATTCATTCCCTAAATTGCACGCCTGATACACTTTTAACTGTTATCGACACATAAAGGCTCTAACGTTAACCTCGAGGTTTGCAGCAAAATTTACGTTGAAGCTCCAGATCATGGCTTAGAAGATGAAATACCGCGGGTTGATTTTACTGTTATCTATAAAATCTGTTTTGGGTATATGCCATTAAACGGAGGAAATCACAACAATACCCTAAGTCCTGAGCCAGCGGCTACAGATTGTGTTCGAGGGAGATTGAACTAGTTGCAAACTCGATCATTAAATTGCGGCTAATTCTGAAACTAATTAAAGGTGGAATAAAATGATAGAAACAAATATTAGATCATTCAGTATTAACTCAGATATATCTTCACAATCAATGCAAGAGCGCTATAAAACGGCTGATGGTGATTCTAACGGCGAGATTAGCAAAACTGAGTTTGATAGCATTTTTGCCGATAAAGGCGTTTCTTCATCCTTATCAAAGAACGCATTTGAAAGGCTTGATAAGGATGGTAGCGGGGCAATAACAAAAGAGGAACGCGAGCAGGCAATTGAACAGATTCAGCAGAGAGCGCAAAAAATAATGTCCTCGCTGTCAACAAGAATGGACTCATCATTCGACTCATTTGATTCTATATTGAATAAACTCGGTCAAAGTGATGGGATTGCAAGCTCACAAGCTCTACAACAACGACTTAAAGAATTACAAGGTAGTATTGGTTCGCGAGATACTCAATATGCTCCAGAAGCTTTGCTAAATAAGTTGTTCCCGGAGATTGATGAAAAAGTGTAGCGGCAATTTATTGCCGCTAAGGTGTAAGGAAAATAGTTGCCGTCGTAAAGTTACCTGGCAATTATTTTCTCTCCTTGCAACCGCTAGCTTATATGATTTTAAAAAAGAAGTTTCGGCCCTGTGTCTTAACACAGAGCCAATTTTTTGCTGATCGGTTATTTCAATATCGTTTTGCTAATGAGATGCATGCTGGAACCAACACCAAAATAAGGAAGCTGGAAAACAGAATGCCAAATGCAATACTTAGCGCCATCGGAATAAGGAACTGAGCCTGTATGCTGGTTTCTGCAATCATCGGAACCAGGCCAATAAATGTTGTTAAAGTGGTGATCAGAATTGGCCTGAACCTGCGCCTAACTGCTTCGACGATATTGTGCAGCCGGTCCCCTCCGGCTTTTTCCAACTCATTAAAATAGTCAATTAATACAATACTATCATTGATAATGACGCCCGATAGCGCGACAACACCAAACAATGACAAAAAGCTCAGATCAAAACCCAGCAACATATGACCGACAATAGCGCCCACTAACCCAAATGGAATTATTGCCATAATGATAAGTGGCTGCAGATAGGATTTTAGTACGCTTGCAATAAGTGCATAAATAATCAGCATGGCGATGAGGAAGTTTTGTAAAAGCACGGCCATCTCTTCTTTCTGACTTCGTGCTTGTCCCTCTGAAGTAACACTAATGCCCGGGAAGTCGGATTTTAGTTTTGCGAGCGCGCTAGCCTGCAGCAATTCGTTTACCATATTGGATGTCGTAATATTTTCATCGACATCTGCACTGATAGTAATAACGCGTTGCCCGTCGACACGATCAATAGTGACAAAGCTGCGCGTTTCCCGAATACTTGCGGCAGTGCCAAGCGCTATTTCGCCACCATTTTTTGTAGGAATTTTCATTCTGGCTAATGAAACCAGGCTATCTCTCTGCGTTTTTGGAAATCTTATAAAAACTTCAACCTCTTCTCCATCCCTCTGAAACCGCTGGACTTCTTCACCAAAGTAAGCTCTACGGATACTTCTGGAAAGATCGTCCACCGTCAGCCCTGCAGCGGCTCCGGCTGCCGTCAAAGAAAACTCAATCTGTCTTTTTCCGGGCTGTCCCGTTGACTCAATATCACCTACGCCAGTTATTGCTTCAATGTCTTTTACTAACTGAGAAGAGGCCGCTACCAGTAATTCATCATGTGGATGAGAAAGGTTATAGCTGATGTCAGCACCACTTGATATACCGGAGGACTCAAATGTCAGTGATTTCACGCCGGGTATTTGTCCTATAGCATCCCGCCAGCGACGCTCTATCTCAGCCGATGTCAAATCTCTGGCACCTGCTGGTGACAATTCTAAAGTCGCATTAGCAATTTCAGAGCGTTGTTCAGTTCCACTGGAACCAAAGTTAGACGACAAACGCCCGCCTACCGTTACCGATAAAGAACGGTATAGCCCTGAGCCTTGCTCACCAACAGCAGTATCAAGCGCACTAATAACCCGCTGCATTGCATACTCAGTTTGTGCATAGGGAGTGCCCGCAGGCATCTCAAGCGATACCTTTATTTCATCACCTTCTACAGTGGGAAAAAATATGAAGCGAATATGCCCACCGCTTAACACTCCGGCAGTGACAAGCAAAAGTGAAAATGCAACAGCAATCACAACATAAGGAAATCGGACACTTAAACTGGCCAGTGGCACAAATACGGTATCCCGAACACGATTAAGCCCGCTGCCCACGGCATTTTTTACCTGTAGCATCGGGCCCGTACTCCAATCACCACCATGCGCTAGATGCCCCGGTAAAATCAGAAAGGCTTCTACCAGGGACACAAACAATACTGCCAGCACAACAAGTGCTACAGGTTGTAGTAGCTGACCAATAATGCCTGAAGATTGTAATAATGAGCCAAAAGCGACCATCGACGTGGTCACACCAACCAAAACAGGAATAAAAACGCCGCGCGCGCCGTTGATAGCAGAGAGAATACCGCTGCCATATCTCGTCTGTTGTTCATGAATATTTTCGCCAACGACTATGGCGTCATCAACAACAATCCCCAACACGACAATCAAGCCAAGCAATGATGTCATATTTATCGTTGTAAATTGGCCAAAAAGTATGAAACCGCCAAGGAATGCGGAGGGAATGCCTATGCTTGTCCAAACGGCAAGACGCAGATCTAGCGTCAATGCGAGGAATACAAACACCAGAGCAAGACCCATTATTGCATTTCTTACCAGCAAATTAACCCTGTCTCCAACCACTTCAGTGGTATCCATGCTGCTTGTTACACTAACACCTGCGGGTAGTGAATATGAGGCTAATCTCTGCGCAACAGCCTGTTTAACCTCAAACGAATCTTCATCCTGCGCCCTGTCCACTTGCAAAAAAACAGCCGCTTTACCGTTATACGTATTTTTTAGAGGCTGTTCGACAAAGCTGTCGGTGATTTCTGCAATATCGCCTAACCGAACTGTTTGGCTGCTGCTGTCGCTAAGAACGATAATATCTGCGAGCGCATCAATAGTTTTGGCTTCCGCATTTGTACGCAGTAGAATATCACCACTTGAGGTGTGAACCGTTCCGAGTGATAAATTAACAGAAGAAGCACGTACAGCCGCTGCGACTTGTTCTAATTTAAGGCCATAGGCAGTGAGCACATCCTGGGATACTTCTATTGCAATCTCATAATCGCGCGCACCTTGTAAGGTGACTATGCTGATTTCCTCGTCAGCTAACAAATCCCGTCGAAGTTGCTCTGCGGTTTGTTTAAGCTTGCTTTCCCCCACATCGCCTGACACGATGAGTTTCATTACTGGGGAAACGGACTCTACAATGGTGACTCTTGGCTCATTAGCATCTTCTGGTGGGAAATTTTTTAATCGTTCAACAGCAGCCTGAACCTCTTCTTTAACCGAGCGCTTATCAATGAAGTCACTCACTTCCAAAGTAACAGTACCCATGCCTTCTGATGCCGCAGACGTTACGCGGTCAATGCCCTCTAACCCCATAACTGCATCTTCTATACGTCTGGTTATGCCATCTTCAACTTCCTGAGGGGTGGCTCCGGGGTACTCGACAGTAATAGTTATTGTCCTTGGATCAATTTCCGGAAATACTTCTGATTTGGTATTTTTAATCACCAGTATGCCGCCAAACAGCAGTGCAAACATGAGCAAATTGGCAGCAACCGGATTTTGTGCAAACCAGGCAATGATGCCAGTCTGGGGATGATTTGAGTTCATTTTTGTTACTCTACGCCGACATTGTTATCTGATATAGTCACTGCCATACCTTGTTTAGGGTTATTCAACGGTGTAACCACAATGCCATCACTAATATCGAAACGCCTCGTCACAATCTTTCCAGCCCTGGCAAAAATAATCTCTGGTTGTCGTTTAACCAGGGTTTGTGATTCAACTACCCATACGCTGCGGTTTTCTTGCAAGGCAATATCTGGGAAGGTAAAAGTCTCAGCGACGACCGTGCCATTTATTTCAACATTGACGAATTCGCCCGGAAGTATTTGTACAGCATCTGTGAACTGAAGTATTAACTTGGCAAGCCGGGTGGTGGGGTCAAGCTCCGCATTTTCACGAATGACCACAGCAGGGTAAGTCAGTTGGCGCTGAGCACCATGAATTTGACTTAGCCGAACCTGCGCATCTCTGCCAACCGCAGGGTAAAGTGCCTGCAACATTGTGGTTGTAACAGGTACTGATATTTCAATGCTAGCAGGGTCGTATGCTTTACCATATGGCTGGCCTGCTATTAAATTCTGCCCAATTTCAATTGTTGTTGCCAGTATCCGGCCATCAAACGGCAATGAGAACTTTGTACGTTCCAGGTCAAGCTGCGCGTCAGCCAACATTGCCTCTGCAGAATTTACCGCTGCCCGCGCCCGTTCCAGTTGCGGCTCACGCGCTACATTAGCGGGCACCGGCTCGGTTGGATTAATCAGATTCCATTCCTTTTTTGCAATATCAGCCTCTGATTGTTCAACACGAAGATCTGCCAGTCTTGCGGATAGATCTGCTTTCGCTCTTTCTAAGTTTGTTTTGTAGTCTGTATCTTCGAGACGAAATAACACTTCATTTTGCTTAAAAGTACCACCAGAAGCCAGTGACTCACTGACATAGACGACTCTCCCGGTAACTTGCGGACTCAATTCAATTGAATTTCGCACTTGCACCGTACCCGTTTCGTCCAGAGTAATTTGAGCGTCAGAAATCTGTGGTCGAATAACACTGACACTGGCCGATTGGTTGCCGGCAATTTGTATCCCGGAAGCTGCTTGGTTATTTGACAGTAAGTGGTTTGCCATTATACCGGCTGCAAGCACTGCTATTACCAACATTATCTGCAGTACGCCCTGATGTTTGCGAGGCTCAGCCTGGTGGCTATTGTTAACGTTTTGCATCTTATCCATTATTCCAATTCCGTAATAGAAGGGGAGGCTTGACCTGCCCAGTTGCCGCCAAGACTATAAAAAAGGTCTACTTTGGCATTTGCAATCGCTTGTTCTGTCAGCAGTATATTTTGTTGAGTGGCGTTATAGCTACGCTGTGTTTCTAATACTGTAAGTATTGAACTTAAGCCCTGATTGTAGCGTCCCTGCACTAACTCGTTAGAGAGTTGGGCAGTGTCACGCGCAGTTTTCAGTCGCACAAGTTGTGCTTGCAGGCCTTTTATTTCAGCAAGCGTCACTTCAACATCGGTAATGGCCGCCAGCGCCGCTTTGCCAAAGCTATGTGCTAACTCTTCTGCCTTGGCCTCTTCAAATTTCAACTGAGCTCTTAGTCGGCCGCCCTGAAAGATAGGAGCAAGCAGTGAGTTAGCTAAACTGGCAACATGCCGGTCCCAATCAAAGAGAACAGAGGGAGTGTCAGCCTGAAATGTCAGCGATGCGCTTAGTGAAATTGACGGATAAAGACTCGCTCGCGCAGCACCGACATCCTGAAGAGCTGCAAGATAATTTAATTCTGCAATTGCAACGTCAGGACGGGCACGCAGAAGTGTCGCTGGAACACCTAATGGGATGAAGTCTTCTGCAACCATGGGGAAATTTCCCGCGAAAGTTTGCTGAACAGTCCCGGGTAAGTACGAAAGTTGCTCATCAATACTGAGTAGTTGTTGTGTTAAGTCCGTTTCAAGCGAAGGAATGTCTATCATCGCAGTTTCAAAATTTTGCAATGCAATTTGCACGTCCGTGGCAGAGACAGTGTTCGAACCTGCTTCATATCTTTTTTTGGTTAATCGATACGTCGCCTGATAGCTATCTGCAATTTTAATGGCCAGCTGAAGACGTCGCTGAAGTGTCGCTGCGGATATCCAGTTCTTTACCAGATTTGATATTTCGCGTTGCTCATTTGCGATAACCGATAATTCGCTGGCGATTGCATTTAACTTCGCTGCACGCTCGAATGACCTTAAGCCGCCGAAAATGTCTGTATTAAAATCAACATTTAAAGCTGAAGCATAGTTCTGTGAGGTTGCATATTCACCGGTAGGGTCCTGCCGACGGGATGAAGAAATATCGGTTATCAGATTTACCGAAGGAAGACGTTGACCAAAAGCAACCCTGGCGGCGTGATTGGCTTGTTGTGCCCTGAGTCTCGACTCTTTTAGACTGATTGAATTTAGCATCAATCTTGAGACGAACTGATCTAACTCATTGCCACCAATGCCGAGCCACCAATACCTATACTCCGTTGTAGTATTGTTTGTCGCAGTTTCAGCGCCCTGATATTGGCCAACGTTTCGTATTTCTTGAATAATTTCTGGTGGATCAGCAGCTGGGACCAATGAACATCCACTTAATATGGCCGAGATCAGCGCAAATGCATATCGTTTTGCACAAGGCATTTGAATGTTCATTTTCCTTCCAACTCCTTTTCCTCAAGTATTTAATTAGAAAACGGTATTGCTCCTGACTCTTACTCACCCCCTTGAGGAACAAATCGCATCTGATAGCCCGTTGCTGAACTAACATCTGATTCAAACAAGAGAAATAGTTCGCCTGACGTTTCGTCAAGGGTGAGTAGTTGGCTGGCCAGAATGTAATCTACCCCGTCAACTTTTCCGATTGCGTAAACATTATAGGTGTTGTTCACTAACACGAGGGCTTGCGGTTTTCCAATAGTGGTTGAACGGCGCAAAGTCGCTGTTTCAATCACCTCATCACTTTTAACAAAAGAAAAAGTCACATTCGTTATGTCAGCATTGTAGGCTAAATTAAGCATCTTAACTTCGTGTTCATAAATACGTTCACGGGTGCTATTTTCAACAATGGCAGAAACCAACTTTGCTTCAGTTTCTTCAATTTCTCCGTCCCCATCTTCGTCAATATCTTGCTCAATAATGTAAAAAAACACTGTTCTGTCAGTATTCTCAGGCAAGCTAAATAACTGGCTGTTGACTAAGTTAACGTCATCATCAGCATTGTGAACTGACAAACTGTAGTCACCTTGAGCGACAACAAACGCGGCACTAAATTGACCAAGGCTCAGGTCTTGAATGTTGACCGATGTGGTAGCGGAGCCATTTTCAACAGTTATATCAATAGCACCGGTATATGCTGGCATCAATTCGTTTTCTTGTAAGCCGTTGTAAATACGAAAACGAGCTTCAGCATCAACAGTTTGATAAGTGGCGACAAAAGTATTACCAACATTATCTATTACAAATGGTGAGCTGCTAACGCCATCATTTGGTCGCACAGTAATAATGTATTGGCCGTTATATTGGTATGACACCTCTGTTGACTGAAATAGAATATCGCTACCGCCGGCTGCTGTTATATAGAAAATGTAGTCGTCTTCTTTAATTTTGACATTGTCCGTCAAACTCAAGTAATCCAGGGTTCCCATTAACACAGCTTGATTGAAGGTTTCATCCGATTTCGACATATACAGGTCTATTTTGGCGTATTCGGGTGACACGTTCAAAAAACGTAGATTAAACAAGTCGTTGTCCACATCACTTTCGTCATCGATTATGTCAATATCGAACAACGTAACTTCCGGAGTTTCAATGTCATTACTTAAAACAACCAGAGTAATGCTTTCATTACGGATTTGAAGGTTACTCTCGGCAATAATTTCCAGTTCGCTTCGTTCGTTGCTATCACCATCCTTCCAGGCCAATTCGTAAAAATACTGACCGTCTGGCACCTCTACATTCTTCAGTGCATTTCCATAGCCAATACTTAAAAACGTTTGTTCAAATTCATCGTCTTCGTCGGAATCAAGGTTTTCGTCTAAGGTTAAATACACTGAGGGTGAGTTCGGCGAGGCGTTGTAAAACTTTACTACACCTGCGCCATCCTCACTGTCACTCGAGCCACACGCGGCTAAAATAAGTGCTGCGAACGAGATTAGAAATAATTTGAACGTCAGCCTAAATTTTTGCACCAAACAAGAATTACAAGGTGTCATTAGATCTCCAAATTAGGTTATTAAAATGCAATGTAAAGTGGATTTTTAAGCAATCAATCAAATTTTTCGAATTAGCCACCTTGTCGCGTTTGAGCAGACAGTTAATTCGAGTTATATCGATACCTGTAAGTGTATAAACGACTAAATTTGTATTGCTACATGTGAAATCGAAGCGTTGGAAAATATTGACTTCGCTGCCAGATAAAACAGGAAATTGCTAAGATTTTTCAATTGTAAATTCTATTTTGAGTTTCACTTGCTTTAAAGAATGTTATGTATGAGGTGTGTAAATTTGCGTATCGATTGTGAAAAAAGAAAAAGCTATTAACGATTCGCGAATTCAACTCCGAAGTGCACCACTCGCTAAATTAAGCAGCCTTGCGTAATTCATTGAATACTGCAACAGGTTGCTTAAAGCCGAGACACT
>JAACSL010000037.1 GCA_009993955.1 Paraglaciecola sp. | reverse complement strand
CCTGTTCCTCTGTTGGTTCCCACTTTCTTGGTCGAAAGATCGGATCTTGGAACAGGCATTTAGTTCAATTTCTTAAACAGGATTGGGGTTATTTAACGATGGCCTGTCGCCGGATGTTTACTTCTGCTTAGATAACCAGACGATCAAATCGACGATGTCATCATTGGTCATGTCGCGGGTAAACTTGGCTTGATACTTACCGTTAACAATGAAGTTAGGCACGCCGCTGAGGTTTTTACGAAACTGCTCAATTAACTTGTTGTTTTTTTGCAGCATGGTGTTAACCCCAAAGCTACTTGCCAGCTTCGTGAACTCTTCAGGTTCAACACCATTGACAACAAATATATTCTGCAAATCTTTTAAGCCAGTAATCGCTGAACGTTGCACGTGTATGTAGTTGAAGATGGCTTTGGTCATCGCCTCTTCTTTTTTCAGTGCACGCGCAATCATCAGGGCACGGCTGGCCTCATCTTGGGTTTGTGGTGCAGCCATACCCATAAAATTTACATGCACTTTTTTAAACTCAACATCCGCAGCCAGTTTTTCCTTGATGCTTTTTACCAGTGGTTCAAACTGGTAACAATGCGGACACCAGTAAGAAAAGAATTCCAGTACTTCAGGCTTGGCACTGGCATCGTCACTGACGATGGTATAATGGGTTCCTTCTTGCCATTGCTCTTGCGCACAGGCTTGTAAAGAAAATATCAATCCAGCGAATAGGGTAAATAAAACTTTTTTCATGTTGTGATCCATCTCTTAAGGCTAAAACTGGGCCAAGATTACCATAGCTTTATGGGATTGCCGACCGCCCATTGTAAGTACTTATAACGAAAATATCTGATGATTTGACATAAAAAACGCTCCACAAAGGAGCGTTTTGACACGTCAAAGTCTAAGCAGTTAATTTAAAATACGTAATTAACCGCAAAGCGCAGCAAGGTTGCATCTCTCATATCATCTATATCGTCAGTGTATTTGCTAATATCGGCTTTCAACGCTACGTTGGTATCGTAGTCGTATCGAATTGCGGCAGAAAGCAGATTATTTTCTTCAACAAATGGTTGTTGCAAGCCCACTAACACAGCATTAGCAACTGGTTGGATTGGTGTTGGTAGCCCGGCAACTTGATCAATAAATTTAAAGGGATTATTGGCATCTTGTTTTTCATACGTTACTGATGGTGTCCATTTCCCTGAACGAAAACCCGCAGTTATATAAAACGAAGTGGTAGTAGGGAAAAATGAATCGTCGATCCTGATTTCAGTCCACTCACCGCCGATAAACCAGTTGAAAGTATCGTACTCTAGACCAATACCTGTGAAGGTTGCTGTGTCATCAGTAAACGCTATATTGTTCGCTAAGGCATCTAACCCTGCTTGTCTTAGCCCACCGATTGTTCCATCTATGGTCGTATTACTAATAGATGCTTTTGACGTGACGTAAGATGCCCTCAGTTTAAGGTAGTTATATACTGCTTCCGCTGATATCAAGGCAAGATTATCTACCTGCAATCGAGCCGGACCAACAGCGGTATTGAGATCGTTACTCACTGTGCCAAACCCCGCTTGTAAGTTATACTCCCAATCTCCTGCATAGTTGCTGTAATCAAACCGAAAACCATCTAGGTTGTTAAAACTCACATCATAGACAGCGCGTGGCGCCGTTACCCAATGATATGAGTAGCCAACATCTTTAGATGCAGAGTATTTGAACAGGGGAAGTCTTAATCGACCAGCAGATATCGATACGCGATCGCTCGCTTGATAAGTTAGATACGCCCATTCAAAAGCAGGATCGTAATCGTTCCTGCCTCTTGCGACCATTTGTCCTGTCGCTGACATTTTTGAGTTGATATCTCCGCTCATCTGAATTGCAAACAGACTTTCTGGATTAAAAGATGTTTTATCGTTATAGCCATATACTGACTCATCACTGGAAGTTAAGCCGCCCACTAAGTTAGCAAAACCATTGATGCGTAGTTCCGCATTAGCAGCAAAACATGACAAGGCAAGGGTGCTTAGAGTAATTAATTTTTTCATGATGTGGCTCCCCAATTAATTCAATGGAATGGCTTTAACAGCGCCAGTGACTGCACTGCTATCAACGTAACCTACCGCGTTTTGATTGTCTGCGACAATGGCGATAACTTCGGCATCATTATTCACTTCTTTGGGCGGGATGCCTTTACCGGTGAAGACTAGCTTTGACCAATATGCAGCGACCTGTGAGGAACTGCGTTCAAGGGTTGTGGTATCAAACGTGGCACGGCTGGCGGAATCGGGCACCTGATTGATGGGAAGAGCCTCCTTACCGTTGGAAAATTTGTTTTCCTTGCCTAAAAAAATCCGTTGCGCTGTTTTGGCATCGATGGCTGCATCGTTGCTCGGGTGCACAACTAATACCAATTCTGCGTTGGCAAAATATGGCAAAGAGCAGCCTAAGACTGCACTGATGAGCATGGTTGAAAGAGTTCGTTTTTGCATAGTGTTTTCCTAGTGTGATGTTTTGTGTATCGCTTGAGCGATATGTTAACGATAGTACGTATAATAAAAATGGGTAATGCCATATTTAACCAACATCACCTTAACCGTGCTGTTGGTAATATTTAAGATCATCAAAACACGTAATTAACGGCAAATCTTACTAACGTTGCATCGCGTACATCACCACTGTCATCACTCAACTTACTGATGTCTGCTTTCAACGCCACGTTGGTGTCTAAGTCATAACGAATGGTTGCTGACCACACGTTATATTCATCATCTTGAGCTAGCTGCCCACCGATAGCTAAGCCAGTTAATTGGGCAATATTCGCTGCAGGTAACCCCGAAGTAGCAATCTGGTTGATTAGATTTTGAAATTTGATCTCTGGATCACTTTTGAATTTTTGGTAAGTGAGCGAAGGTGTCCATTTCTCATGGCGTATACCGGCCGTTACGTAATAGGCGATATCTTTGGCTGCGAAAGAATCTTCAACATCAACGCTGGTTATTTCACCAGTCACAAACCAATCAAATTTATCCACTTGCAGACTCAGGCCTAGGAATTTTCCAGTATCGTCTCTGATTTGCAGCGCATCTTCCAATTCGACAAAACCCGCTGCGCGCATGGCTGCCAAACCAGCGGCGAAACCCAAGGTCGAGGGCGAATCGGATGTGGCTAAATCTAAGGTTGCTTTGGTTGCACCAAATACCCCACGAATTTTAAACCATTCGTAGCTTGCTTCGGCAGAGAGAAGGTAGGTATTTTTACCTTCATTGATGGCACCCAGTGACTCACCTTTATAAGTGCCAAGTGCAGTACTTAAGTTATATTCCCAGTCGCCCGCATAATCAGAATACTCAAATTTTACGCCATCTAAGTTATTGAATGGCACGTTGTAAACCACATTGGGTGTGGTCAGCCAATGATAAGAATAACCGACATCTTTCGAGGTTGAATAATTAAACAAGGGAAGACGTAAGCGCCCTGCTGAAATGTTGAGCTTATCCGTTGCGCTATAGGTTATGTAAGCCCACTCAAATTCGGCTTTGTAGTCATTTTCGCCGCGAGCAACTAACTGACCTGTAGCTGTCATTTTGTCATTAATGTCGCCACTGATCTGAATAGCAAAGAGACTCTCTTGGCTAAATGACATTTTATCGTCATAGCCATACAAGGTTTCATCGCTTGAGGTTAAACCGCCGACAAGATTGGCAAAGCCATTAATGCGTAATTCTGCATGTCCAGCAAAGCTCGCCATGGTCAACATACTTAGGGTTATTATTTTTTTCATGATGAGTTCCCAGATTAATTGAGTGTAATAACTTTTACTGCGCCAGTGACCGCGGCGCTGTCAACATAGCCAATGGCTGACGCATCCGCCGCAACCGTAGCGATAACGGCGGCGTCGTTCTCCAATTCTTTGGGGGGAATGCCCTTACCAGTAAAAACCAGTTTTGACCAGTAAGCGGCAACTTGCGAAGAACTGCGTTCCAATATTTTGGTGTCGAACTGCTCGCGGCTAGCATTGCTCGCCACGGTATTAATCGGGGTAGCTTCATTCCCATCGGCAAACTTTTTCTCTTTACCCAAGAAAATCCTTTGCACCTGAGTACTGTCGATAGTGGCCGCATTGCTGGGATGCACAATCACAACCAGTTCAGCGCTGGCGATGCCACTCACCGAACTCAATAACACGGCAGCTAGCAGAGGTTTATAAATACGTTTTGGGAGCATTTTACTGTTCCTATGGTTAGGTATTAAAAAGTAGGAGGCTATGCCTCAAAATCAGCATAGTATGCTTACTTAAATTTTGCGCAACTTTTAGCACCTAAACATAAGGCAATATTTATTATTTTTAATAAATATAATTACTTAGAGTAAAAATATCGCGCGTCACGAATTTTTGGCGCGCGTATTATGGTATGAAAAAGCAGCAGATGTTAGCGATTTTAGGTATAAATTAATATACATACTTATAGAATGTATAGACACAGTAACAGTAATGGATTACGTGCCATAACTGTTACGCCACCACGTCATTCTAGAATAGGATAGTTAAACCAACATACACCCCTTGGCGAGGGTTGTTAAAGCCATTGACTGTCTGATATTTTCGATCAAACAGATTTTCGATACGACCGTCAATTTTTACATTGGCACTTACGGTGTAGCGACCACTTACATTAAGCAAGGCATAATCGTCCAGAGCGACACCGCCGAGATCAATGGCATCTTTGACCCATTTTACACTAAGGTCAACTTGCAGTGTCTCATCCAGCCATTGACTTTGTAGACCCACGTTAGCTTGATGTTTGGGGCGGCGTAAGCGCACTTCACCCTCGCTGGTGACTGTGTGGTTGTAAGTGTAATTTCCCCAAAACTGCCAATTCTCCTGCACCTTCTGCTGGATACTCAGTTCTACGCCTTTTGATGTGCTGGACAAACTATTTTGCAAATACCCTTGATAAGCCACACTATCAAAGTAAATTTCGTTACTAATGCGCTGTTGAAATAACTCAAATACAAGTTGTTGCTCTGCATTAAAATATTCAATGCCCACATCAAAACCTTCACTGCTCTCCTCTTGCAGTTGTAGTCCCGCTGCTTCGCCATAAGCGAAATTGCCATCATTGTAATCTTGTTCATACAAGCTGGGTGCCCTGAAACCATTGCCAATCGCACTGCGCAATTTGAGCATGTGCCCATTGGCGAGAGGCAGGAGTTTGGCTGCACTAAAACGATAGCTTATATGCTCACCAAAGGTGTCATTGTCGTCGTAACGCAGGCCGGCGGTGAGAAAAATGAGATGGGGTAAATCTCGTTGGTACTCAGCGAATACACCCTGTTGATCGCGCTGTAAGTCGCTACTGATTATTTTTTGACTTTCTTTATCCAGTCCCCAAACAAGCCGTTGGGCTATGCCCTTGTAAGTGCCAAGATAATCGAATTTGTTAATTTGTCCTTGGCTACCAAAGCTAAACTGCTCATTACTAAAAAAACGCCGCTCAACCTCAGTTTGTGCCACGCCAAGGGTGTGAGAATAACTGCCATGTTGATAGTCTAACGTGAGCCGGCCCGTTTGGTTACTGCCTTCTGTGCGGCACTGATTGATCAAGGCAAAAGTAAGATTATCGTAACACCCGTCGTAAGCATTATCAGAGTCAACTTGACGCAGGACAAAATTGAGTTGTATTTGCTCATTCAACTGATAAGCACTGTTGAAATGCATAGTTTGATTGTCATAGCCGTCTTTTTCATGACTGTCATCGCTACTTTGCGCATTAAAACCATCGGTTTTTAAATGCGATGCTGCAAAATATATATGACCGTGCTCATTGGCGGCACCAAGTTCGCCATTTACTTTGTGTGTCGCATATCGCCCCGTTTGTGCTTGAATGCTGCCATGCAGGCCTTGTTCAGCGGTGCTAGTGGTAATGCTGATCACGCCCCCCGCGTCTGCACCGTACATCAAACCTTGTGGCCCCTTGAGGATTTCGACAGTTTGAATAAATGCGGTGGAGATATCGTCAAAAATCGGTGTCGCTTGTGGCGCAGTCGGGTCGCTTAACTCGACACCATCTAAGTAGACTTTGCTACGAAATCCATCTTCGCCACGGATCCTTAGCGCGGTATTTTTACCTAGCCCACCTGAGTTAGACGTATCAACCCCCGCTTCAAAAGCCAAAATATCAGCTAAGGCCATACTGCCGCGACTATCAATGTCTGATTTGTCGACAACCGTCACACTGGTGGTCAACTTGTCTTTAGGAATGGGGACCCTGCTTGATACAATAACGATCCTCTCGACAGTATCTTGTTCGTTTGTTGAGCGTTTGACGTCATTGGCATAAGCCGCGAAGTGAGTAAGTGATAAAGCAGATAAAAAAAAGCCGCCGCAAAATAATTTGCGTGTTTTACGTGATTGCATAATAAGTTAGCCTTGTGAATGCGCTCCACCCGAGCACATGAAAATAATCTGCACAAGCAAGCTTGCACAGCACCAGACTAAGGCCGGTATCCGGGCTCATAAGCAATCAATTGCTTGATTCACCTTGCACCTTCCCATTCAAACGAACAGTGGTATCTCTGCAAAGCGTTAACTTATTTACCGTTGCGGGGGCAGCGTTGGTTTAACACGTTTATGTGCGCACCAACTTCCCGATTATCCCTCATTCAGCAATGGCTTAGAATGAAAGGCACCTTAATCGGGGGGGATTATATTTAGATGTTATATATTAAGAAAGGTTTATTCTGAGCTTACTCAGAATAATTGCAGTGGTGCTTCGTCAAGTGCCGCCAGTTGTTCTTTCAAGGTCAGTATTTGTTGTTCCCAATATTTTCCTTCGGCAAACCAAGGAAAAGCTTGGGGAAAAGCAGGATCAAGCCAGCGTTTTGCCAGCCAAGCCATGTAATGCACCATTCGCATGGCTCGTAATGGTTCAATTAAACGTAATTGGCTTTTATCAAAATCGGCGAATTCTTCGTAGGCGTTAATGAGCACGTCAAGTTGCAACGTTTGTTGTTGTCTATCGCCAGACAACATCATCCATAGATCTTGGATAGCTGGTCCATTGCGGCAATCATCGAGATCGACAAAGGTGGGACCATCGCGCCATAGAATGTTTCCTGGGTGACAATCACCATGCAGTCGAATCATGGAATTTGCTGCCACCTTGAACATGGCACTGGCTTGATTGACCACGGGTTGCAAGATAGCCGCTAAAGAAGGACGCAAGTAATCTGGCACCAAACTGCTGTGCTGCAAACTATTCATCGGCTCGATAAGATGTTCTTGTACACTTAAATTTGGTCGGTGGTTGAACAGACAACGTTTAGATACAGCGTGAATACGACCGATAAAGCGCCCCATCCATTCCAACTGATCTAAGTTATCCACTTCAAATTGTCTGCCGCCTACAGAGGGGAATAGCGCAAAATGATAGCCTTGATAGTGCAGTAAAGTGCGGCCATTAAAACTCAGTGGGGCTACAACCGGAATGTCGTGACTGGCTAACTCAACACTGAAACTGTGCTCTTCTTCAATTTGTTGCACTGACCAACGCTGTGGCCGATAAAATTTAACCACATAGCGACGTTTATCTTCTTCAATAAACTGGTAGACCCTGTTCTCGTAACTATTTAAAGCCAATAAACCAGAATCTACGCGAAAGCCAACTGTTTCAATGGCGTCTAAGATCAGGTCAGGACTCAAACCTGAAAAATCAAATGTACTCACAGCAACCTCTACAAATAGGGATACAAGAACTTACTTTCTTCCGATACTTGTACTTTTTGTAGCGGGTCGTCGGTGGATTCTACGGTAAACTTAAATTCAGTGATCTGTTCCTTGAGCAATTCAGGGGCAATCGCCAAACTAATGGGCCACGTCAGCACTTCTCCTCCAGCCACGGTCACGTGCTGATTACCGATAAATTGCACGCCCTCTAAACCCTCTACACTAATTGTGTAATGACGTTCTTGCTGAGACTTATTTAAAATTTTCAAGGTATATACGTTTTCGATCAAACCCTCACTGGTTTCTCTAAATAAGGAATTTCTGTCACGAATAATGTCCATTTCAAGGGGCACACGACTGGCAATTTCAAAGACCAATAAACCCGCCATGATGACTAATACCACAGCATAACCGATCAGTTTGGGGCGCAAGATCTTGGTCACGCCGCCAGCCAGCTCAGTTTCAGAGGTAAAACTGATCAGGCCTTTGGGGTAATTCATTTTTTCCATTACCCCATTACAAGCATCCACACAGGCACCACAGTTGATACACTCGTATTGCAAGCCATTGCGAATATCAATACCAGTTGGGCACACTTGCACACATAAGTTACAGTCAATGCAGTCGCCTAAGCCTTGGGCTAGATTATCTTCACGACTGGTTTTACGCGGCCTTGGACCACGTTGTTCACCACGTGTTGGATTATACGCAACGGTATAAGTGTCTTTATCAAACATGGCTGATTGGAATCGTGCATAAGGACAAATGTGAGTACACATGATCTCACGCATCCATCCAGCATTACCGTAGGTACAGAAGGTAAAAAACAACACACAAGATGCCGCCCAAAAACTCCACGACAGCGTAAAGAAGTCCACAAACAGCTGGTCGATAGGTGTGAAATAGCCGACAAACGTCAATGAGGTTAACAAGGCTACTGTTATCCAAGCGCTGTGTTTTAACGTTTTACGTAGGACTTTATCCAAATCCATGGCGCGTTCATCTAACTTAATGCGCTGATTCCGCGTACCCTCCAGTTTTTCTTCAAACCAAATATAAATAAATGTCCAGGTGGTTTGGGGGCACATAAAACCACACCAAACCCGCCCAGCAAAGGTGGTGACAAAAAACAAGGCAAAGGCTGCAACAATCAGGATCCATGCAAGCAGGGTAAGGTCTTGAGGCCACAGTGTCAGGCCAAAAATATTAAAGCGCTGACTGCCAATATCCAACAATATCGCTTGCTGATCGTTGTACTGCAGCCAGGGCAATATGGCAAAGGTGCCCAGAAAAAATAAACCAAAAAAACGACGAAATTTGTCTAATGCGCCACTGACTGCTCTCACATAGATGCGACTACGCGGGGTATAGCGGTCATCGTGTTTGTTGGCATCTGGTTTGTGAACTTTGACAGGAGAAATAACTTTTACGGGAATACGTTCACTCATGCGATGTCCTAAGTGTTCTTTTGGTGAAACTGCAAGGGGAGTATATCATCTACACCAACTTGGTGTGAACTGCTGCGCAAATGATACAAAGTGCACCGTTATATTTACCACAATTATCGTCAAGCTTCATGCCTTGTTATTTATTGGCATACCTATTCGTAGTTTTTTTGTTCAATGTCTTCATCTACACTACTGCCATGAAAATCTAAAGCTGAGTTGTATGTTTCGTTTCTTTATTATTGCCTTTGAAGTGTTAGCCTTGGTCACCGTGTTGCGCACGTCCTTTGTGCAATACTGGTTTACTGATATGCAGACAATTCTGGCAGATTGGATGTTAGAAGTGTCTCTTGTTGCTGAAAAACAGCAACTGGCTGCATTTCGAGCTCAGATTGCTCCTCATGTGCAAAATTTAAACGACTACCAAAGTGATTATCTAAATTCTGTGTTACAGGGCAAAAGCTCTGTCACTGATTTTAATCGGATGTATTGCGAAGGTCATGATAAAAATCCCTTTATTTATGGTGCGACGCTGATATACGTATGTAATGAAATGCAACGAACAGAGTTGTTAAAACCCTAAACCTGAGTTTCGTTGGGGAAGCGCAAGATAAATTTAGCACCACCAAATTCGCTGTCACTGATAGAACACTCGCCCTGATGCCATTGCATGATCCGACTGACAATGGCTAACCCTAAGCCAGCACCGCCTTGTTTGCGACCGCGTCCCTCGTCTGGTCGAAAAAAGGGCTCAAATACTTTAGCTCGCAAGTTCTCTTCAATACCTGGGCCATCATCTTCCACTGACACCTCAACATACTCGTCAGTTGGCACAATGCTGATTCGTAGTTTTGACTTTGCATAACGACTTGCGTTGACCAAGAGATTTTCCAGTGCCCGCTCTACGTATAAATCATCGCCAAGCAAAAGGGTTGCCGGGCCGACTAACTTTGCGTCTAAAGCATGCAAATGACTGCTTTTCAGTTTTTGTAGTAGCGCTTCACACAATGAGAGTAAGGGAATTTCAGCAAAATGCAGGGTGGGCAGATGGGCTTCAGAGGCAGAAAAATCCAACATCTCTTGCACCAATCGCTCAAGCTCCACTACGTCTTGTTGCATATCTTGCCATTGACTCATCTCGCTTTGTTCTTGCATACCTAAAGCAAATTTTAAACGCGCCAACGGGGTTCTAAACTCGTGGGCAACGGCCCCCGACAATTCACGCTGATTCCGCAACAATTGTGAGATTTGCCCGCGCATAGAATTTAATGCCTTGGCAATGGGAGCAACCAATGAGTTTGCACCAATAGCATTTTCAGCAATATTGCCATCCGGCATGGTGGTTGTGACCGCCTTTTTTAAAAGGTTTAAGTCCCGCCACAAAGGCCATAACCACAAGGCAATGACTGCTGCTAATAGAATAAAAAAAATGCTGCGGTACCACAGCGTTGAACTGAAGCTCAGGCCTGGCTCGGTGACGGTGACTTCAAGCACCACTCCGTCATCACTCAATAGGTAAATTTGTTCTCGGTTAGCTTCATCATACAAGCTGATGCTAGCCCCAGCCTGCAATTGCGCCAATTGAGCCTTTGACCAGGATAAATCAGTAATGGAAAAACGGCGTAGAGGCAGGTTACTGGCTTCGATCAACTGGATGATATCAACATCTTGCTGTTTTGCAGCAGCCAACAACGTGGCCACATGACTGTTATTACTCTCTTGTGCCACAGGTAAAAAGATGGATTCAAGGGCCGCGCTTAAACTCACCAAAGCAAAGGTGATAACAATGTACAAACTAAAAAAAAGTCTGGCCACCGAACTTAGTCATTCCAAGCTTCAGCAACAAAGAAAAAGCCCTTACCCCAAATCGTTTTAATACGATAAGGGTGCAAAGGATTGTCTTCCAGTTTTTTGCGCAAACGTGAAATCCTCACATCTGCTGAGCGATCCAAGCCATCGTATTCACGGCCAATGAGTTCATCATATAACAGGCTGCGTTCCACCAAGGTTGAGGCATTTTCGGCGAGCTTCCACAACATATCAAATTCGTGGCTGGTCAGTTGTACATCTCGGCCTTTTAGTTTGGCGCTACGGGTAGAGCGTTCTATGCGCAAATGGCCAAATTCAAGTACCTGAAGGCTTTGTCCTTCCGGGTTGTGACGTTGACTGCGGCGCAACAAGGCATTAACGCGTGCCAATAAAACTCTTGGCTCAACAGGTTTAATTAAATAGTCGTCTGCACCAATCTCTAGGCCAAGCACTTGGTCGATATCGTCATCTTTGGCGGTCATAAAGAGTAAGGGGCCATTAAAATGCGGACGCACCGCTCGGCACAAAGCAAAACCATTTTCACCGGGTAACATAACATCCAGCACGATAAGATCAGGTTGCCATTGCTTGACGGTTTGCACTAATTTGCTGCCATCAGCCAAGCGGGTGACATGGAAGTGCTGATCCTGCAGGTATTTCACCACCAACTGACTTAAACGTTCATCATCTTCCACTAATAGGATTTTGGGCATCAGAATATACTCCATGGACTGCGCAAACGGCGGCGCTGAGCATTACTTTGTTGAGATTTCACCTCGAGTTCGGCACTTAGGATAACGTTTTCGCTGGGATCTAATAATAGTAGGCGGTTGCTGCCTGCCAAGCTAACCTCGAGACTGAGGGGGAATTGGTTGTCATCAACACATCGAAGTTGTTGTTGGCTGAGAAACAAGCAATATTGCCCTTGGGCTAAACCCTCTTGCTGAATAATGAGGGTGAGGCGGCACAATTCGCTGTCACTCGGTCGAATACAAATAGTCGGTTGCACATGCCAAAACGGCAATTGCGCAGCAAGTCCTTGGCTGAATAGGTACAGTGAACTGATAAAAACTAGCACAACTCTCAAATTAATAATCCATTAGAAACGATAAGCCGCACCGAAAAATAGACTATACACCTTGTTTTTATTGACAAGAGGACTGTCTGTCATACCAGTATGTAGTTGTTGATAGGAGGCTTTTGCTAGCCAATGCCATTGTTCGTTGATGGGGTTTACCACCGTGACAGCAATACTTGGCTGAAAGCCTGCTTTGCCTTGATAAAATTGTGATCTATCAACACCATCACGAGCACTTACACCATAATAGTAATCAATAAGGTCACGACTCTTCCAGATCAATTGTGCTTGCAGGCTCACTTGCCAATCCGCAAACTGCCAAGGATAGAGAATGCTCGCTGCCACTTTTTGACCTTTGTGCACACCACTGATGTCTTGTTCAATGGCTATGTGTAACTCACTATCCTTCACATAAAAATACCAACGGGCGCCAGCCATCACAGCCCAGTTTCGGCGAGCAACATCGTCCAATGACACCGCGAGATTTTCTTTAATTTCAGGCTCTCTGCCTGGTTCACCCAGACCCGGTTCGGGAGAAATGCTAATCGTGCCGTTGGACGAAAATATATTGGCGGGATGCAAAAAACTGAAAAAAGCCCGTTCATTATCGACGCTTACATAGCTGACAAACGCGCTGTGAGGGCTGTCAGTCCACTGCCATCCAAGTTCGCCATTATCAAAATACGCCGCCTCACCATACCAAGCAATGTCGGGCAGTAAGATAAGTGGAATGGTATCACCATCGACTAAAGGGTTGGACTTGCCACCAAGCCCCACGGCAAGCCCCACTTGCCATTGATTGGCGTCCAAACACTGTTCGGTCGAATCGCAAGGGAAACTTGGTCGACTAGTGATAAGTAGGAGCACAAAAAATAGACAACTAAAGGCGCGCAAGACATTCCCATTTGCTGTTGCGTAATCATGGAGGCAAGCCTAGCAGATTTTAACTCAGGAATATCTGTCGATTACAATTATTCACAATTGCACGCAATTTGAATCATTAATGCCTGAAGTCATTGACTAGACTTTGTTTCAAGTCAATCACTCACATAGGTTTGTTATGGCTTTACCAATCATTAAGCGGACATCACTGACAAAAATAATGGCGTTAGGTTTTTTGACCACAGGCCTGCTTGCATGTTCAGGCAGTGATAACACCGAATCACAAAATCAGCGGCCGACACAAGTGCCTTTGATCAACCAAGCGAAACCTTTCAGTGGTGCATTAGTCAAAGTCAGTCAAGGTGCTGCCAGTCGCTTTATCAAAAATGGCATTTATTCTGCCACTGCAAATTATGGTCGCATGGCGCCGGTTATGTCTGAAAACAGTGTCGACGCTGGTTTTTCCCAGACTACGACCCAAGAAGCGGGGGTAGATGAAGCCGATAGAATTGAATACGACGGTGAAACACTTTACCTCGCTGCTTATCCAGATTGGTCAGACACAACCGCTAGCCCTGCACATGTGCGCATCATGCAGCGCAATGCTGATTTCTCCTTGACTGAGGCGGCAAAAATTGGTTTGCAGAGTGAAAATGCCAATATCAATGGCCTTTACTTACATAACAGTCATCTTGCTGTTTTGAGTGAAAATACCGTGTTTATGACCTTTGATAGTTTGCTTATTGATCCTTGGGCGGATGCAAACCAAAAAGTAAGTTTAGACTTGTATTCCAGCACTGACCCACAGCAACCTCAAGCATTAGCCAATATCGAGTTTGACGGGTATCTGGTTTCCAGCCGGCGCATCGATAACTACGTTTATTTGGTGACAAGTTACGTGGCACATGTGCCTAGTTTGAATGTTAATGCCGTCACTGAGCAAGAACAACTAGCCAATTACTTGCGTATTTTGGATACACCCGATGATGAGTTGATGCCCAAAATGTATCGCAATGGCGTGGCTCAAGCACTTTATGCAGCGGAAGATTGTGCCATTCCTGCGGCAGCAACTGCACAAGATGGCTATGCCCAGCTGGTCTCTGTGATCCGAGTGAACATGGAATTACCCGATGATATTAGTGCAAGCTGCGTGAGCACCATGGCTGACTTGTTGTATATGTCCAAAGACAATTTATACGTGGTCAGTACCTTAGACAATCAGACCGTTTTGCACAAAATCCGTTTAGACGCCACCTTAAGTTATCAGGCCTCAGGTTCAGTGAATGGCGTGATTGGCTGGAATGGGCCGCGGCAACTGCGTCTCAGTGAGCAGGATAATTACTTGCGCATTGTCGCCAGTGACTACACAGGCAGTATGCCAGTTCATCAATTGTCAGTACTAGCGCAACAGGGCAACAGTCTTAATGTGGTGGCGACTCTCCCCAACAGAGATGCCCCAGAGGTATTGGGTAAACCCGGTGAAGACATTTATGCGGTGCGCTTTTTTGGCAATCGTGCCTACATCGTGACTTTTGAACGAATTGATCCTTTATATGTCATCGATGTCGAAAATCCCCTCAGTCCCACTATTTTAGGCACCTTAGAAATACCAGGGTATTCGAGTTATCTGCATCCTATGGATAACAACTTTTTATTGGGGGTTGGCCAACAGGTTAATCGCAGTGATATTCCAGAAAATGGCACAGTGGCATTCGAGCCACCTACGAGGGAAGGCATAAAAATTAGCTTATTTGACATTGCAGATCCCAGTCATCCCCGCGAAGTGAATAGTATTGTGATGGCACAAACTTATACCCCTGTGGAGTACGATTATCGGGCGTTGACGGTGTTAAATAATAACGGCCATTATCAATTTGCGATGCCAGTGGAGCAATGGGGTTTAGTTAAAGATGAGTTTGACTATTGGTTGCCACAATCCAGTTTGTTGTTATTGGATGTGGACACTAGCAGTGCGTCGGCACAACTTAGATTAACCAACCAGCTAAAAATACGAAGTGATGCAGACCATTACGTTTTTGGCGGAGAAGATCGCAGTGTTATTCATGGCGAACATGTATTTTACGCGCACGGTAATCAGCTATGGCAAAGTTTATGGCAAGAAAATAGTTCCCTTATTGGTCCATTTTAGCGCTTTGCCACCGTTCATCGTTCACAAGTTTTACCACGTATCTCAGTTTTTCGTGGTAGCAGGCCGGATTATCCGGCCTTTTTTTACACAAGTACCATCGTCAACCTTTGTTTGCTTTAGCTGTTCATGCAACTAAACAAACAGTGAGTTGGTCTATAGAGTAAGGGCTACACTTTAGTCAGGAGTTCAGATAAGGTTCAGTTAGTAGCCGTATACTAGAATGCAATCATCGAAGGAGTAAGCTATGAAAAAACTTATTTTACCTACAATCCTTGGCACACTAAGCCTGCTGTCACAAACCACATACAGTAAAGCAGAAGTAGAGATTAACTGGCAAAACCCTGAAAAATACCGAGATGTGCAGCCTACCATGCAGGGACGAAAAAGTTTTCGTGAGCAAACGTTTGCTGACTTACAAGAGTACATGGAAAAACTTGCTGAAAACTTACCTGATGGACAAAAACTACTCATGACGGTCACGAACCTAGATTTAGCCGGGCAAGTATGGCCTGCTTCGTTTGTAGGGCTTGGCAACAGTAGTTCAGATGTAAGAGTGGTAAAAAGTATCGACATTCCTAGAATGCGCTTTGATTACCAATTGCTTGATAAAACGGGGCAAGTATTGCAGCAAGCTGAAGTAGATTTAAAAGATATGGCATTTATGGATAGAAGCAATCGCTTGTTTTCAAGCGAAAATTTGCGCTACGAAAAAAACATGTTGAAAAGCTGGTTTGACGACGAATTTCCAGCGTTAACCGCTAAAAACTGAGGCCTAAACTTTACTAACGTAAACGCCGCTCATTGCGGCGTTTTTTATTGTTTAATGCCAAAAGACATCTAGGTTCATGCTAAGGTCACTTTTTTGGGCCTTTTTGCGCATCGTAGGAAATACGAAATTTAGTTGACTGGGTAGATATTATATACCAAGGTGTTAGTGTGACTGTGCTTGGTATTCTTTTATTCCGTGCCACGCGTTGGATGCCAAGCATCGCCTGTTGCACAGCGCCTGTTGCACAGCGCCTGTTGCACAGGGCAGGGTTTAGCGACACATGAATTAACTTGCAGATAAGGAAATGCCCATGATAATCAAACCTTGTACTTTATTGATCACCGCAATTGTACTCAATACGCTAGCCCTTGCGAGCTAGGCAGCCACCGTTGAAATGACGTTTAAGGATCCGCAGAATTATCGCGATATTGAACCCACCGATGAAGGAGACATCATTTTTCAATCTGAGATTTTTGCGAAATTGCAGGATTATATGCAAAGCTTGGCAGCACGTTTACCCAATCAACAAATCTTGCAGATCACGGTAACCGATATTGATTTGGCCGGTCGTGTGTTGCCCGCTAATTTTTTAGGTTTTGGTAATATTCACAATGCTGATTCTGATGTACGTGTGATGAAAGCGACAGACCGTCCAAGCATGAAGTTTAGCTATACCCTTGTTGATTACGACGGTGTGCTAGTGAAACAAGGAGAAGTAGATTTAGATGATGAGAATTTTCGCATCCGTGACAACAGACAACGCCTGACAACCGCGTTACGTAACGAAAAATACTTATTAAAAAATTGGTTCGATGATGAGTTTCCTGAACACACAGCCAAGAATTAATAAAAACGTGCCACAAAGGCTAGAGCAAGGCCATCACTCTACCAAGCACCATTGACTTAAGGTGATGCCGTGTCTTGCTCTTGATCATCAGTTTTACTGTAATAACGATTTTTACCCATGTTTTTTGCACGGTATAAGGCTTTATCAGCACGGCTAAGCAGCTTTTCTGGCAACAAGATATGCTCAGGTCCGGACACAGCAATCCCAATGCTCAAGGTCACAATATTGGTCACTTTGCTAAAACGATGTTCTAATTTAGCACTGCGAATTGCCTTTAATATTAACTCTGCCATTTCTTCTGCCCCCTCTTTAGAGGTATCAGGCAAAACACAGACAAACTCTTCGCCACCGTATCTCGCCACAAAGTCGCTGGCACGTTTCAACGTTCCCTTTAACAACTTGGCTATGCGTTTTAAACACTCATCACCAAAGGCGTGGCCATAGTTATCGTTATAAAGTTTAAAACAGTCTATATCCATGAGTAATACAGCAACATGGGATTTCTTGCGCACCGACAATTCGATGTCGTGATGCAATCTAATATCAAGCGCCCGTCGATTAGCAATTTGCGTGAGGCTATCAGTGAGTGTCATGTGTTCAAGCTTGAGGCGCTGGTCTTCAATGGTTTGTGCAAACACACTAAAGTTAGTGGCCAAGTCAGTAATTTCATCATTGCCTTCCAGCACGGCATGACTTTCTTTGCCACTAATGCGATTTTTAACCAAATTATTCAAGGTCTGTAAACGCAAAATAACATGACGCTGCATGAACAAAATGATCAGAAGTAATAATAATATTGTGCCACTTAAAATGACGCCAATTTTATTAGTTTCCGTTTGGGTCCGAGCCACGGTTCGTTGCAATTGAGCTGAGGTCTTCTTCTCAGTCTGTTTGGCACCGTACTCAAGCAATTGTGCATAGTCTTGAATAAGATTGTGGACGAAGTTTTCCCGCCCATTTACCCGACCTTCAATCCGCATATGTTCTATTTTTAAGGCCAGAAAACCGTCTTCAGCCAAGATCAGTTTTTGCATGGCAGAGGTTGTTTTTAAACGTTGGGGGGCATTATCTGCTTGCTCAGCTAATCTACGTAAAACCTCAAAGTCATCATTTAATTGACGAAACATGCCACGTACCTCTTGTAGGCGATGCATGTTTAAGGTTTGACTAAGCTTTGCGACGGTTTTTGCCAACTGTAGTGACCATTGATAAGTGTTTTTTGTGTTACCCCCATTCTCACCCTCAAGGTCTGAGTTGAAGCTGGCATTGTGTAAGGCATAGATGGCATTTTCTGTATCACGCAGTTGTTGGTTTAAGCGCAACTTCTGTCTGATCAACAGCGTAAATTCATTGATTTCAGTCTGAATGACGTCTAACTGGGTGCGTAAAAACTCATTGCTAAAACGTTGGTCAGAACGGAATCGAAGCTGGGCAAGATACAGACTCACCTTTTCCTCAGCCAAGCGTTTAGCGGCCTCTGATGAGGCATTGGCGAGTTGCTCAGTGGATTCTAACAGGCGCGTTGACTGTGCATATAACTGACTAGACAAAACGATATCGGGCAGATCATCTTGTGCCACATCTTTGAACAAGTCCCTGAATTCCAACAAGCTCGAATAAGTTAACCAACTGAGTAAGACAAACAACAACATGATGGCGGCAAGGGCACCACTGAAGATGGGCAATAAGGAATAACGATTTTTGGATAAGATAACATTCATGGGGCGTTACCTTTTTCAGTGGCAACAATTCTGTTTTCAACCGTTGGTGAAATGGATTGTTTACTCTTAATGGCACGCATAACGATATCAGACACCAATAAGGTATTGCTGTAGCTGGGGTTTAAATCTTCTGCTGTCTGTAACATGGCGTAACCATCACCGCCTTTTGCTAAGTAATCGGTAGTAGCCAGGGTGTAACTTTGTTCACTGCTGAGTGGCTTACCATTAATTTTGACTTCCGTTATACGCTGGCCGGCCGGTTTGTTTATGCTGTAGCGAAGACTTAAGCCGGAAACCTGAGGAAAACGGCCTTTTTGTAACTCTACCTCACTTAGGCCGTATTCAAGCATGGCTAACAGCTCTTCACCGCTTAACTTAAGTTTGGCCAAGCGCGTGCGAAAGGGCAGTTCTCGCATAATATCACCGCGGGTCAACATGGTATCCGCCACATAACGTCGGTCGCCGCGAATGGAGCCACCATTAATCATGGCAATATCGGTATCACTGTCTTCACGCAGAATATCTGCCACCAAATTACCAAAGGCCACTTCTTCGGTTCTGACGGTATTTCTGAGTGTGGACATTGGTGTGTTTAATTTTCCAATAGGTTGATTAAGTAAGCGGTTTAAACGCCGGTTGTATTCCTCGATCAACAAGGCGGTGGTGGGATTGTCGGGCAAGCTTGTGAGTCTGTTGGGCTGTACAATTGCACTTAAGTTGCGTCGCTCATCTTTAGGCAAGCTCAGATGCACGGTGATGGCGATCTGGTCTTTTGCAAAGGCAAAGACCGCAGGAGAATTCAGGGTGTTGTGTTCAGCCGCTACATTGTCAAAGGAGGCAATCTGTAAACCAAGATCCAAGTCTTTGTTGTCGAAGAGGTTTTGGTAGTAAGGGCGCGCTGTGGAAAAAATTAATATCACTAAATCCGCACCTTGTTGCCGCAACGTTTTGATTTGTAAAGGCAGGAGTTGACTCGGTTCGCTAACTTCAACACGAGATAACAGATATTCGGACACCACATCTTCGTCTAATATTGCAATAAACCCGAGTTTAATTGGCCCTTTTTTGATGATCAGGTTGGTGACTACGCCTTCCAAATTACCTTTAGTCAGGGGGTCATAGACATTGCTGGCAATGAAAGGGAAGGCCGCTTCATACGATCGTAAAGTAAGTTCATCTTCAAAATAGCTGAATTCTCGTTTACTCAGTGCCATGAGGTCGGGTTCGAGCGTATTGAGGATGTCGATAATATGCGAGCCGCGATCTAGGCTAGCCAACGGGCTCGGTCCCAGACTGCCACCACCAAAGGCAAATAAAGAAAGCTCATTCTCTTGCCGCACTTTTGTTAACAAACTAGCCAGTTGGGCGTAAGAGCCCTCATCAACGATGGCAATGTCGGGCATGTTGGCGGCAAACACCAGCGTCAGTTGGTTTTGCTCTGTAGTCTTTGACTGAGCGTTAGCCAATACAAATAGAAAGAGCAATACATACAATCGCAAAAGGGTAAAAGGCATCTATGACCACAAGACTCGATTTTCTTCTAGTGTACTAAAAAAAAAGCGCATCACCACTGGAAATGCGCTTTAATCCTGTTGCTTTGCTAAATTGGCTACATGTTACAACGCGGCAATACTGCTTTGTTGTTCCTGCAACTTGCGAATCTGCATAACAAAGTCGGCTAATTTTGCTTGTTCTTTGGCTATCACCTCAGCTGGCGCATTGCTGACAAATTTCTCATTGCTCAGTTTACCTTGCGTGCGTTCATGATCTTTTTGCAGTTTTTCGAGGGCTCTAGCAATACGACTCAACTCGGCTTGTTTGTCGATTAAACCAGCCATGGGGATCAGAATTTCCATTTCACCCACTAAGGCGGTGGCAGAGGGTGGTGCTTCTTCGTCTGACTCCAACAGATTGACGCTTTCGAGACGAGCGATGCTGCCTAAAAATGCTTGAGTTGTTTGCAAACGCTGCCAGTCAGAACGGCTGGCATTGCGCAATAATACCGCCAACGGTTTACTTGGTGGTATGTCCATCTCGCCACGAATATTGCGGATCCCAAGCACAAAACTCTTCATCCACTCAATATCCCCTAGGGTTTGTTGGTCGATCAGACTCGCGTCTTGTAAGGGGAAGGCTTGCATCATGATGCTTTGGCTTTCATCCATACCCAATGCCCGACACAAGGGGGCAACACGTTGCCAAATTTCTTCCGTAATAAAGGGCATGAACGGGTGCAAAATACGTAAGAGTCTCTCCAATACATTCACTAATGTATGACGCGTACCCCGTTTTTGCTCGATACTGCTGGTGGCTGAATTGAGGATCGGTTTGGTTAATTCCAAATACCAGTCACAGAATTGGTTCCAAGTGAATTCGTAAACTAACTGGGCAGCAATGTCGAAGCGATATTCACTGATGGCTTTTTCGTATTCAGCCAGAGTAAGGTGCAAACGTGCCCAAATCCAACGGTCAGCCAGGCTTAAGTCACGTGGTGAGTTGTTTAAACCGTTGTCCTGATCTTCACTGTTCATCAAGACAAAACGCGAGGCATTCCACAACTTGTTGCAGAAATTACGGTAGCCTTCAACACGTTTAACATCAAAGTTAATATCACGGCTAGTTGAGGCCATGGCTGCAAAGGTAAAACGCAAGGCGTCGGTGCCATAAGCGGCAAAACCTTCAGGGTAACTGGTTTGGGTGCGTTTGCTGATTTTTGCGGCAAGCTCTGGTTGCATCATACCGGCGGTGCGTTTAGCCACTAATGCATCGAGACTGATGCCATCTATCAGATCGATGGGATCAATAACATTGCCTTTGGACTTCGACATTTTGTCGCCATTTTCGTCACGAATAAGCCCGGTAATGTAAATCTCTTTAAACGGATTTTTACCGGTGAACTTCTTGGTCATCATGATCATTCTGGCCACCCAGAAGAAAATAATGTCAAAACCAGTGACTAACACCGAACTGGGCAAATAGGTGTCGAGTTCTGGGGTTTTGGCTGGCCAGCCCATGGTCGCAAAGGGCCATAAAGCCGATGAAAACCAGGTATCGAGTACGTCTTCGTCTTGGCGCAGTGGCAGCTGGGCATTTAGCTGGTATTTAGCGCGAACCTCATCTTCGTTGCGCCCTACGTAAATATTACCTTGTTCATCGTACCAAGCAGGGATGCGATGCCCCCACCACAATTGTCGTGAGATACACCAATCTTGAATATTGTTCATCCATTGAAAATAGGTTTTGCTCCAGTTTTCGGGTACAAAACGAATTTCGCCACTTTCTACCGCCTCTATTGCTGGTTTTGCTAGCGCTTCAACCGCGACATACCATTGGTCTGTAAGGTAGGGTTCAATCACTGCGCCAGAGCGGTCACCACGCGGCACTTTGAGTTTATGTGGTTCTATTTTAACCAAGGCTGATGAACTTTGGAGGTCGGCAACGATGCGTTTACGTGCTTCGAAACGGTCTAAGCCCTGATACTGAAGAGGGGCGGCATCATTGATTTTTGCATCGGCAGTGAAGATGTTGATCATTGCCAATTGATGACGTTTACCCATTTCGTAGTCGTTAAAATCATGGGCGGGTGTGATCTTCACGCAACCTGTACCAAAGGCCGGATCAACATAGTCATCGGCGATAATGGGGATCAATCGACCTGTGATGGGCAGGCGGATAGATTGACCGATAAAGGCTTGATAACGTGGGTCATCAGGGTGCACTGCAACAGCGGTATCACCTAACATGGTTTCTGGGCGAGTAGTGGCCACAATCAACGAGGCATCACCTTCGGCAAGTGGATAGCGAATATGCCACATAAAGCCATCTTCTTCTTCACTGAGCACTTCTAGATCAGATACCGCAGTCAACAAAACAGGGTCCCAATTGACAAGACGTTTGCCTCGGTAAATGAGTCCTTCATCATGCAGTTTGACAAACACTTCTACCACCGCGGCACTTAGGTCGTCATCCATGGTAAACGCTTCTCTGTCCCAATCGGTGGAATCGCCTAAACGGCGCATCTGTTGGGTAATGGTGCCACCAGACTCTGCCTTCCATTCCCAGATTTTTTCCACAAAGGCTTCACGGCCCAAATCATGGCGTGTGAGGCCTTTGGCATTGAGTTGTCGCTCTACGACCATTTGTGTGGCAATACCAGCATGGTCAGTGCCGCATTGCCACAGGGTGTTATCACCTTTCATGCGATGGTAGCGGGTCAGCGCGTCCATGATGGTATGCTGGAATGCATGCCCCATGTGTAAACTGCCTGTCACATTCGGTGGTGGCAGTAAAATACAGTAGGCTTCGCCTTGACCGCTGGCTTTAAAATAGCCCTTAGATTCCCACTTCTGATAACACTGCTGTTCAATGTTTTGTGGGTTATAGGTTTTTTCCATGTTGTTAATTCTCGTTAATACTGGCCGCTGCCAGCGTATCTAATTGGTGACCGGCGGCACGGTAAAGCTTGTAGCGCTCACGTGCAGGTAATTTGAGTGTTTCAGGTGCAGGAACAAAATCAACTATTTGTTTGCAAACACCATGGCAATCGGGAATGTGCTCGGCTAAGTTAATCAGCACAACACGCCCAGTCATGTTTGGGTTTTGCCAACAGATTTCTACCGGTGCGCCGCCCACTGGCCCTTCACCTGCAAGATTGTGAGGAATAAATCCGTCAGCAGGTAATTGCCATAATAATTCATCAAACAGCTCAGCACTGGCCTTGTCAGCGCATACCACCAAGCATTTTTGCTTGGTGCGATAACAACGCGCTGCGAGCTGACAAGCCAACGCAAAATGCGCCGGCTCTGCCTCTGTCGGACTCTCGTCTAACAGGTAAAACACGACCTTAGCCATAGACTTACAATCTGTCCTGTATGCGGTTTGCGCAATTAATCTTCGGTAGTTAAACCAGCTCGCGCCATTAAAAACTGAGATAACAAAGGTACCGGGCGTCCGGTTGCGCCTTTATTTTTACCACTCACCCATGCGGTGCCAGCTATGTCCATGTGCGCCCAGTTATACTTTCGCGTAAAACGTGACAAGAAACATGCGGCTGTAATGGTACCTGCTGGGCGTCCACCGATATTGGCCATGTCGGCAAAGGGGCTCTCAATTTGTTCCTGATATTCATCCCACAGTGGTAAGCGCCATGCTTTGTCACCACTTAACTCAGAGGCATTCAGCAGTTCATGGGCTAAAGGATTATGGCTACTCATGATGCCTGAGGCATATTTGCCTAGGGCGATGACACAGGCACCGGTAAGGGTGGCAATGTCCACCACCAATTCTGGATCGAAGCGTTCAACGTAAGTAAGGGCGTCACACAATACTAAACGACCTTCAGCATCTGTATTGAGTACCTCAACTGTCTGTCCTGACATCGTGGTAAGAATATCGCCGGGACGATAAGCATTGGCGTCTGGCATGTTTTCACACCCGGCCATGATGCCGATGATGTTTAACTGTAAGTTCAGTTCACAAATGGTGTGCATGGTACCGAGTACACTGGCAGCACCACCCATATCGTATTTCATCTCATCCATGGCCTCGCCGGGTTTGATGGAAATACCACCTGAGTCGAAGGTTAATCCTTTGCCCACTAAGACGATAGGCGCTTGGCCGGGTTCACCGCCTTTATGCTCCATGATGGTCATGATTGATTCATTCACTGAACCTCGACCCACGGCTAAATATGAGTGCATACCGAGTTCATGCATCTGTTGTTCATTCACGAAGCTCACTTGCAAATTAGCGTAGGTGTTTGCCAATGCTTGGGCTTGCTCAAGTAAATACATGGGGTTACAGATATTCGGTGGCATATTCGCCACGTCTTTTGCCGTTTTTACCCCAGCAGCAATGGCCAAACCATGGGCTAGAGCGCGCTCGGCAACAGGTAGTTCACGACGCGTGGGCACATTAAAGACGATTTTACGGATGGGACGACGTAACTCCCCCTTTTTGCTCTTGAGCTGTAAAAAGGTGTACAAGGCATCTTGCGTGGCTTCAACGGCTTGGCGAATTTTCCAATAGGTATCTCGACCTTTGACGTGCAGCTCAGTTAGGAAACTGACGGCTTCCATTGCCCCAGTTTCGTTTAGGGTTTTGATGGTTTTTGCGATGATTTGTTTGTATTGGCGCTCATCTAATTCACGTTCTTTACCGCAGCCAACTAATAACACACGCTCACTGAGAACATTAGGAACATGGTGTAACAACAGCATTTGACCCGCTTGCCCTTCTAAATCACCACGACGCAACAAATTGCTGATATACCCTTCACTGATATTGTCGAGTTGCTCAGCGACTGAAGTGAGACGTCTTGGTTCAAACACACCCACCACAATACAGGCGCTACGTTGTTTTTCGGGACTACCGCTTTTTATGCTAAATTCCACACACTTTCCCCATGACTTTGGTGTTATACAGTGAAAGCACTTACCTCGCTCTAATCGGCGATGATTGCTTGTTAAAAAATTAAAAAGGTAATGCTGTGATATGCTTGCAAGATTAATTCAGTTCACAGGCAATCTGTGCAGATTACGCAGGTCAGATGCCTTTAAAAACGACACTTTACAAATTAAACTTGTGAAAACGCTAAGTTTACTTAAAATTTCTCGTAGCGCCACTAAAAATACCTCTTTTCCTTTGGATCATCCGTGCTGATATTTCGTTATTTAGTGACAGAAACTGTCAAGTCTCAAATCGCCATTTTCTTTCTATTGATGGCTATTTTCATTACACAAAAGTTTATCCGTGTTTTGGCGGAAGCCTCTAATGGCGATATTCCCGCTACTCTCGTGATGGGTTTTATGGCCCTTAGTATGCCCGTGCTGGCATCGTTAATTCTACCACTCAGTTTGTTCTTGGGCATCATGTTGGCCCATGGCCGTTTGTATGTGGAAAGTGAGATGAGTGTCATGCGCGCCTGTGGGATCAGTGAATGGTATGTCACACGAGTGATGCTCGTCGTAGCGGTGGTGATGGCCATATTAACCGGCGCGCTTACCTTGTGGTTAGCCCCTTTAGCCGTAGAAAGTGAGTATCAGTTGGAAGAAAAAGCCGGTGCACAAAGTGGCTTAAGTACCCTGATTTCTGGGCGCTTTCAACAAACCGCCAATCAACAAGCTGTGATATTTGTGCACGACATTGATGCCGGTCAGCAACCTCTGCGCAAGGTGTTTTTAGCGCAACGCAGTAATCAAAGTGACGAACAAGACATCCGCATTGTTTATGCAAAAGCGGGTGGTGTGCAAACGGAAAGCAATGGCGCTGAAAAGTTGATTTTGCATCAAGGGCAGCAATATGAGGGTACCCTCGGCCAACAGGATTATCGCGTGGTGGAATTTGATGAATATCAGATTCAAATCGCGGAGCGTCAAGTTGAACAACAACGTCGCAAGTTGACAGCCTATTCAACCATACAATTGCTACAAGAACCCAGTGTTGATGCGATAGCTGAGTTACATTGGCGTATGGCCTTGCCTTTATCATTGCCATTTCTGGTGATGATTGCTGTGCCCTTGAGTGCGGCTAATCCGCGACAAGGGCGCTTTGGAAAAATGTTTCCTGCACTTATGTTATATCTCGGTTACTACTTGATGTTGATGGCGGGGCGCAAAGCGTTAGAAGATGGACACATTCCGCCACAAATCGGCCTTTGGTGGGTGCATGCCGTATTGTTGACGATTGGCGGGATGTTACTGCTCAAAGACAGGCCGTTGGGCGTGAGAGTGCGTGCCTATTTTGTCGGAGAACGCCGTGTTTAAAATTCTCGATTGGTATATTGCGCGCACGTTGTTGGCAACTACGGCTATGAGTTTGGCCGTGTTGACCGGCTTAAGCTTATTAATCCGCTTCATTGAACAAATGAAACAGGTTGGCCGTGGTAGTTACGATATGACGGTGGCGGCGGTGTATATTCTGCTCAGCTTTCCGCGGGAACTGGAACAGTTTTTTCCCATGGCGACCTTAGTGGGTGGCTTGATTGGCTTGGGCATTCTAGCCAGCAATAGTGAACTGGTGGTGATGCAGGCAGCCGGGCAAAGCCGTTTTAATATTATTACCTCCGCCATGAAAACCGCGGTGCTCATGGTGATATTTTTTATGGCAATGGGCGAGTGGGTGGCGCCAGTCACAGAAGCTAAAGCCAAAGAAATTCGCACCCAAGCGATTTCTGGGGGCAGTTTGTTTTCTTCGGATCGCTTGGTTTGGGCAAAAGACGCAGACAACTTCGTGAGTATCGGTGAAGTAATTGATCAAAATTCATTGCGCGATGTCACCATTTACCGTTTCAGCGAACAGCTTAAATTGCAGCAGATTACCACGGCCAAACGCGCTGATTACGGCGACCAAGGGTGGGTACTGCGTGAGGTGACCTACACTGAATTTTTACCTAAAGAAGTGCAAGTTCATCACCAACAAAGCGATATTTGGTTGTCCACCCTAACACCAGACAAGCTTGGCGTGGTGAGGGTAACGCCCGAGGCGTTGTCAATCAGAGGTTTACTCGACTACATCCAATATTTAGAGAATAACCAACAAGATGCCAGCCGTTACGAGCTCGCGTTTTGGCGCAAAGTCAGTCAGCCCTTGTCGGTGTGTATCATGTTACTGCTGGCTTTATCATTTATTTTTGGCCCGCTGCGTAGCGTGACCATGGGAGCGAGGGTATTTCTTGGGGTATTAACCGGATTCGGTTTTTTTGTGAGTAATGAAGTGTTTGGTACGTTAAGCGGCGTGTATCAACTGCCGCCTTTACTCGGTGCTGTGCTACCAAGTTTGTTGTTCGCAGTATTGTCGATATTTTTATTGCAAAGGCGAGGCTAGCCTAGGCCTGTCCACAACAAATAAGCTGCGCCTCAATACCAGTTTCTATTGCTCTTGCAGGTTCTGCCACGCCTTATGATCATTGGCTTCTTTGCTCAGATACAGCATCTCTGTACCGGCGATGCGGTCTTGCAATGAAAGTTTGTTTTTATAGTCAAATAACACTACCAATGTGCCTAACCCGCCTAACGAGGCGACAAGGCGTAAGGCCGCGCGTCGATAACCAAAAGGCTGTGGCCTCGTGCTAAAAAGTCGTAAGCGCCAGGCACGCATACCGATGGTTTGACCGCCGTTGCGCCAAAACCACAAAAAGAAACCCACCACCCATACCAGTACCCAAGCCTGCAAAATATGCTGGTACAACGGTGTGTGCTGAAAAAAGTCACTAAAATTGTCATAGCCTTGATTATTGAGCAAACCATTTTCAACCATTAATAACATCGTCACCAAGCACACCATCGCCGCCACCATGGCCACTGCTACCGCGACTAAGGTGTCATATATAATCGCGGCGAGGCGTCTAAAAAAACCAGCGCGCTGCATGTCATCTGTCTTTTTTTGCATAGGATACTTACTGCCTTCTTGGAGATGCTAGTTTATCAGGATTTCACCCCGAAGATAATAAAAGCCATGATTTACTGCTGTTGATATCGTCTCGAAACAGGATAAACGCATCATTGATGCCAAACATGTTTGCTTCAAATCTGAATACTCCCGCAACCAACTTAGCCACATTGTTACGATGTGAAACGCGCATGTACTAGGCGTTTATAGGTAAATTTTGAGGTTTTATATCTCCTTCCCAGCGTTGACGAATAGGGTCGAATACTCTGCATAAACAATATGAATTATCCGCTGATAACACATCAGTGCATAGTCGGGATAGGGCTTCAGTGATTAATGAAAAGAGGGGAGATATGCCAACTATCGGATTTGTGGCCGAAATCAGGTCAGGCGAGAAGCGCTGTGCGGTATTGCCAACAAACATCAAAGGTTACACCTTACTGGGCGCTAGGGTGGTGGTAGAAGCCGGTATTGGTCAGCCACTGCACTTTAGCGATGACGACTATGTGCAAGCCGGTGCAGAAATTGCGACCAGCCGCGAAGCTTTATTGCAGTCGGCCGATGTAGTCCTCGGACTGCATAAACTTCCCGTTGAAGATCTTGCACACCTGCGGCCAAACAGCTTATTGATCAGCTACTTAGACCCCTTTAACGAACATCTTTACATTCAACAACTGGTCACTCAGCAGATATCCAGCATTAGCATGGAGATGATCCCACGCATCAGCCGTTGTCAGAAAATGGATGCTTTAAGCTCTCAGGCAAGTTTGGCGGGATATGTCATGGTGCTGCAAGCCACGAATACCTTGGACGCCGTATTTCCCATGATGATGACCCCCGCTGGCACCCTTAAACCCGCCAAAGTGTTTGTCATTGGTGCTGGGGTAGCGGGATTGCAAGCCATTGCCACCGCCAAACGTTTGGGCGCCAGTGTGACAGCCTTTGATACCCGCGCAGTGGTGGCAGAACAGGTGCGCTCCTTGGGCGCTAAGTTTTTGCATATCGATTTGGGCCAAACCAGCGAAACCAGTCAAGGCTATGCACAAGCACTTAGCCCTGAACAATTGCAAATTCAGCAGCGTGAGCAGGCCAAATGTATAGCCGAATCTGACATTGTGATTACCACGGCACAGTTGTTTGGGCGCAAACCTCCGGTACTTATCGATGACGCGACCATCGCTAGAATGCGACCCGGCAGTGTTATCGTCGATATGGCGGCGGAGAATGGCGGTAATGTCGCCGGTTCCGTGGTGGGCAAAACCGTTGAAATTCATGGCGTAAATGTCATTGGCACGGGTTCTTGGGCCAATGGTGTAGCCAAACATGCTAGTCAAATGTATGCCAACAACCTGTTTAATCTGGTGAGTGAGTTTTGGCACAAAGACAGCAATCACTTTGCATTAGATGTTGCAGACGAAGTGCTGTCAGGCTGTGTGATCAGTCATCAAGGTCAGGTGGTGAATAAGATGATCTTAGATTTTTATCAACAACATGGCGTGACAATCCAAACCCATGTCAGCTCACTCAGCGCGGAGGCCTAAAATGGACGCCATTTATTTATTGTTTATTTTGATGTTGTCGATATTTGTCGGCTTCGAACTGATTCAAAAAGTCCCTGCTACCTTGCACACCCCACTTATGTCGGGGGCAAACGCTATTTCAGGTATTACCGTGGTAGGCGCCTTAGTCTTAGCAGGCGACGAGAGTTTGGGGGATTACGCCATGTATTTAGGCGCGTTTGCCGTATTTTTGGCCACCATTAACGTGGTGGGTGGTTATTTGGTTACCGATCGCATGCTCGCCATGTTCAAGAAAAAGCAGTAGGGGGCGACATGCAAACACTCACATCAAATCATGCGGTATTGATCAACTTTGTTTACGTCATTGCGGCTGCTTTGTTTATTTTTGGATTAAAGCTGTTAGGTCATCCATCCACTGCGCGTAAGGGTAATCTATTGTCTTCACTGGCCATGTTATTGGCCATCGTCGTGACCTTGCTAGATTTAGCCATTGTGAATTATCAACTCATTGTCATCGCGATCATGGCCGGTGCAGTGGTGGGCGTTTTTGCCGCACGTTTGGTTGCCATGACCAAGATGCCAGAGATGGTGTCTCTACTGAACGGTATTGGTGGCTTGGCCAGTTTATTTGTGGCTTGGTCAACGATGGTAACGCCTACCAGCCTGCCACCTTTCATTTTAATCGTCACTTACCTTGCTTTGTTGATTGGTGGTGTCACTTTCTCAGGCAGCGTAGTGGCGTGGGGCAAACTCAGCGAACGTATTGTTGGGCGCCCCATCATGTTTCGCGGGCAGGCCGTGGTTAATGGCTTGATTGTCTTAGCCGTTATCGCCTGTGGCGTATTGTTTGTGATGTTCCCACAGCAACCAATCTACCTGTGGTCTGCCATGGGCTTGGCATTATTATTTGGCGTTATGTTGGTTATTCCTATTGGTGGGGCCGACATGCCTGTGGTCATTTCATTGCTTAACAGTTATTCGGGTCTCGCTGCTTGTGCAGCAGGTTTTGCCCTGCACAACAACATCTTAATCGTGGCTGGTTCACTGGTTGGAGCCAGCGGTATCATTCTCACTCAAATCATGTGTAAAGCCATGAATCGCTCATTGTTGAATGTATTGTTTAGTGGCTTTCAGTCGGTGAGTAACGAGACTATGGTCATCGAAGGTGAAGTTAAAGCACTCTCTGCCGACGATGCTTATTACGTGCTTGAAGCAGCACAATCCGTGGTGGTTATTCCCGGTTATGGCATGGCAGTAGCGCAAGCACAGCATGCGATGAAAGAGTTACAAGTATTGCTCGAAGCAAATGGCGCGGAAGTGGCTTACGCCATTCACCCCGTGGCGGGGCGTATGCCCGGGCACATGAATGTCTTGTTAGCAGAAGCCGATGTCTC
The DNA here is from genome assembly GCA_009993955.1 of Paraglaciecola sp. GTDB lineage: Bacteria > Pseudomonadota > Gammaproteobacteria > Enterobacterales > Alteromonadaceae > Paraglaciecola. Next base: position 1,359 of record JAACSL010000037.1, on the reverse strand, counting down.
TTATGAACAGTTGTTTGAGATGGATGAGATCAACAAGCGCATCGAAAACTTTGATGTGGCCATGGTGATCGGGGCCAATGATGTGGTCAATCCTGCGGCCCGTGAAATGAAGGGCAGCCCCATTTATGGCATGCCTGTCATCAACGCTGATTTAGCTAAAAACGTGTTTGTGCTCAAACGGGGCATGGCCTCGGGTTTTGCTGGAGTAGACAACCCACTGTTCTTTAAACCCAATAGCCGGATGATATTCGGCGATGCCAAAGATACCCTCAACAGCATTATTCGTCAGTTTGACAATTAGCTGTCGGTAACCTTGGGCGCTGAGTCAGCGCCCAAGGTTGTTGATGGGTTGTGTAAAAAAACAGCGTATCGTCACTAAACTAAAACAAAATACTTGCAAGCCTAATTGCGCTAGTTATAATGCGCATCCTCTTGAGCAATGCTGCAAAGCTGCTTGAAGAAACCAAGCCAAAGTTTGTAAAGATTGCATTAGTTTGAAGCTGAAAAGTGGTGAACAATGCCAGAGTGGCGAAATTGGTAGACGCAGTGGATTCAAAATCCACCGCCAGCGATGGTGTGCCGGTTCGAGTCCGGCCTCTGGTACCAAACTTTACAAGTGAACAATAAACCGACCTTGAGTCGGTTTTTTTGTGCCTGAAAAAATGAGCGGCAGCTAAGGTTGTGTTTGGCTTGTGGTAATAAGGCCGAAATCAAACCGACGCTTCGCGTGCGGTCCCTGATTTTACTGATTTTGGTAGTTCAGATGGAAGGATGTTGTAAGTTCAGAGTAAACACGTCCCTGATGATCTGCAACCAGTCCAGACATCCTTGTCTGGCCGTTTAACCGGGCGCTGCTGCGCCGCTACAGAAACCAGTTAAACCCTCTGCTACCAAACTTTACAAGTAAACAATAAACCGACTTTAAGTCGGTTTTTTTGTGCCTGAAGAAAAATGATTGGCAGCTAAGGTTGTGTTTGGTTTATGGTAATAAGGCCGAACTCAAACCGACGCTTCGCGTGCGGTCCCTGATTTTACTGATTTTGGTAGTTCAGATGGAAGGATGTTGTAAGTTCAGAGTAAACACGTCCCTGATGATCTGCAACCAGTCCAGACATCCTTGTCTGGCCGTTTAACCGGGCGCTGGTGACGTTTACCGCAGATAAGCTTAGGTCTAAATTATCTGTCTCCGCTCAGATCCCAAAGTCACAGCTAGTTGTGTAATACCTTGGTCTAAGTAACATACTGCTATTGCGATAATAGTTTATTTAACCTGAGATCGGTTTAAGCAGCCACCATCGCATTTCTCTCAACGTCGCTAATATTAAGGGATGGCTTATTTTTCTTGAGGCAATATGCCAC
>JAACSL010000012.1 GCA_009993955.1 Paraglaciecola sp. | reverse complement strand
TTCCCACTTTCTTGGTCGAAAGATCGGATCTTGGAACAGGCATTTAGTTCAATTTCTTAAACAGGATTGGGGTTATTGTAGTGTTTATCAGTTGGGCAAAGGCTGAAGAGTTGGCTAGCCAGTACCCCAATACGCTTTTTTATCAAACAGAACAGGGCTCTCCTCCCGCTAAAATCAGCGATGTAAATTGGTTGAGAGGCTATTGGCAGGGTGAGGTCTGGGGCGGCGATATGGAAGAAAATTGGTCCGCAGCCTCCGCAGGATCCATGCAAGCTGCCGTCAAGTTCAGTAAAAATGCGCAGGTCAAATTCTACGAACTGATTACCCTAAGCGAATACAAAAACAGTTTGGTTTTGCGCCTCAAGCATTTTTCCCATGAGTTGCAAGGCTGGGAAGAAAAAGACGAAATGATGACCTTTAACTTGGTGAAATTAACACAAAACGCGGCTTACTTTGATGGTTATACCTATCGCTTAGTGAGTCCAGACGAGTTACATGTCTTTGTTGTCATTGAAGAAGATGGGCAAAAAGTGGAAACGCCGTTTATCTTCCATCGTCGCTAACGACGCTTTGATACCATTCACCTTTTTAGCCAAACACCACAAAAAGAGAAGCCAACTATGTCTGAAGCAAAAACCTTAGAATATACCGCCGATTATGTGGTAGTTGGGGCCGGGGCTAGTTGCTTAGCCTTTGTTGATACCTTGATTAACGAATCCGCAGCCACCGTCATCATCGTTGATAATCGGCACAAACCCGGTGGACATTGGGTAGACGCCTACTCATTTGTCACCTTGCATCAGCCCTCATTTTTTTACGGGGTAAATTCGAAAGAACTCAGTCAGGGCAAAATCGACCACTGTGGTTTGAATCAAGGTTTGAATGAACTCGCCACAGGTGCTGAAGTGCAGGCTTATTTCGACAATGTGATGCGTGAAATTCTATTACCCAGTGGACGGGTTCGCTATTTTCCCATGTGCGAATATGTCGGTGAGGGGCGGGTTAAACACCTCATCAGTGGCGAGGAATTTAGGGTGCATTACACACGTAAACTGGTAGACAGTACTTATTACAAAACCGCTATTCCCGCCACCCATACGCCGCAATTTGCACGCGATGCAAGTTTAACCATGGTGCCTCCCAACGCCTTGCCCCAAATCTTAAATCAACACACACATGGGTTTAGTCACTTTACCCTGCTGGGGGGCGGTAAAACCGCCATCGATACCTGTTTGTGGTTATTGCAACATCAGGTAAACCCCGACAACATCACTTGGTACATGCCGCGAGATGCCTGGTTCATTGACCGTAAAAACACCCAACCTACCAGCGCGTTTTTTAACGACACCATTGGCGCTCAAGCTCGACAAATGGAGGCCATTGCCGCTTCAGATTCCATTACCGATTTATTTTTGAAACTTGAGTCCGCCGAGGTGCTGTTACGTTTGGATCCTGAGGTGTTACCACAAATGTTTCACGGTGCCACCATTTCCCGCCTCGAACTTGAGCAAATAAGGCGGGTGAAAAACATCGTACGCAAAGGCCGCATCATCAAGCTCGGTGCTGATGAAATTGTCTTTACCCAGGGCACTGAAACCTCAGCGGCAAATAGTTTGTATATTGACTGCACGGCCAGTGCCATTACCAACCTCAAGATTGAGCCAGTGTTTCAAGACGACATAATAAAAATTCAAATGGTGCGTGCCTATCAACCCACGTTTAGCGCATCATTCATCGCCCATCTTGAGTTATGTTACGACAACAACGACAAAAAAAACCAGTTGAGCAAAGTGGTTCCCTTGCCAAACACCTTGGAAGATTGGGTTGAAATGACCTATCGCAACATGATGAACCAGTTTTTCTGGTCAAAAGAACCTGGCTTAAAAGCGTGGATGCTCAAGCAACGCTTAGATGGTTTCTCACAGCTGGTCAATAATGTGCGTTTTTATCAGCTCGATAAGCTAAAAATTTTAAACCGCATGCGTAAAGCCGCTAAACCGGCGATCATTAAACTCAAAGCCTACCGCGAGGGTATTACTTTATCGTCACAGCAGTGATGAAATATCACTGGGAGCAAACTACATCCATTTGCGCCACACCATGTAGCCAGTTATCGCCCCAGCGATGATCACCATTAGCAGCGCTAAACTATCAAAGGCCTCAGGATTTTCCGTGCCCGGCAAACCCGCGACGTTCATCCCAAACAGGCCAGTTAAAAACGACAAGGGTAGAAAAACCGCGGTCACCAACGATAAAACATACATGCGCATGCCCTGTTGTTCGGCCACCTGATTGCGTATTTCTTCTTGCAGCATGATGGCACGCTCTTTGGCTAAATCGAGATCATCTACGTAGCGGTTAGTGCGATCATAGTCGAGGCGAATGTCATGAATTTGTTCCTCAGTGATGTGTTTCGACACTCTAGTAATGGCATCTAGCGCATCTCGCTGCGGGGCTAAGAATCGACGAATGGCCGCCGCTTGGCGACGCACTAAACTCAGTTGCATGCGGGCTTGATGTTGCGGTTTTTCCAGTTCTTCGTAGTGACTCAGCTGTTCATCCAAATCATCTACTGTTTCGCTAATAATGTCGGTGATCTGATTGATTAAGCCCACCATCAACTCCATGGGACTGGTAGGAATATCTCCTTTTTGAACACGGGCTTTTAACTCGTCAACGCTGATCAAACTGCGGTCTTTGCGACGCAGAGTGATCACTTTTCGCTCATTAACCCACAGACGCAGCGACACCATGTCTTCAGGGTCGGCATCAGGATTGCGATTAATGCCACGCAAATAAACCAACATACCGTCACTGTATTCTTGCGCTTTTGGTCGGGTATCCAAGGCACATAAGGCTTCGATGCGTGGCGTGCTGAGATTCAGCGCAGCCAGGGAGTCAGCTGAGCCTGCTTCATCACTTTGCATATTTACCCACACATAGCCCAAGCCTTGGTAATGCTGTGCATCAGCCAAACTTACCGCTTGTGCCTGCCACTGATGCCCAGCGACCCCTGAAGGCTCAGTCGCAGCAATTTTTGGCTCGAGAATATAACACCACAAGACCCCATGCTGCTCAGAGCGTTGGGCGTTTAAGCCGAGGTTTGAATTACTCATAATGCTCCTAAGATTTTGGACAAATATACAACAACGCTCGTGTGAAAACCTGTGTACGTAGGCTGGCAGTAAACAACCTTTTAATGTTATGTTCAAGTTATCTGAACCACTACCATGAGAGCACAATGTCGCTGCGAGTTATAGGTTTAAGCCCTGCATTGCTAAGCCGATTTTTGACTGTGTTTGCGTTAGTTTGTGCGACGTCCACCGCCCAGGGGGAAACGATTCGTGTCAGCACTGCTACCCTGAATCAGCAGCTTGCTAGCCAGTTCCCGCTGATACGGTCGTTTGAGGACGTGGAAGCCACATTCTATGCTCCCAAATTAGTGCTTAAATATCTCGACGAAGAGCTTGAGATTGTGATCAACGTCAAACTTGTCTATCAGCAACAAGAACTGATTGGCCATGGTCTAATCAAAGACAGCCCAAGTATTCAAACCGTGAGCAATACCTTGCGTTTTGACAAACCTAAACTCACAGAATTTTATGTAGATGAAGACAACATGCAAGATTCTGCAGAGGCGCTACGGGTGCTTAAACAAACCATTGGCCAATCACTACGGCCGCTCATTTTATTGCACTTTGACGACGTTGAGGTGAGTGAACTCAATCACGAACCGGCCAGCTTCAGTTTTGACCTACGGGGGCTGGTACTCGAGTTTTAGCGGCGTGGAATAATAGATTTAGCGCGGTGAAACATGCTTGGTTTTTTCTAATTCGTTAAACCAACATTGCATGAATTCAGCGGTTAACGCCTGTTGCAATTCAGCGGCTCGATGTGTGGGGCAAAACAGAAAAAATGTCACCACGGTGTCACCCAATTCTGTGGTGGTCACGCTTACATCCGGCTCAGGACCAGCGATGTTAACGTCTATGCGTCGTTCAATCATGTGGTGATAGCGCGTGGCGATATCATGAAAATCACTGCACAGCTCTTTAGCTTTGGCTATCAATAAAGGTAAAAACACAAAGGGGTTGACACTTTCATCTCGCACTATCTTAAACTCATGGGCGGCATAACGTTTTAAAAAATTATAGTTTTTGATGGGGTTGGTGATGACTTTATTGTTGGGAATGAACAAGGTTTTCCCGGTGTATTGATAGGCCGTCACATCCACTTCCAATAGCGTGGTTTTTATCCAATCGGTTTCGCTCACCTCCCCTACTTGGTTTTCCACTTCTATCCAGTCGCCCACCCGAAATGGTCGTGTTGACACCAGATAAAAAAAGCCAATTACGCACTGAATTAATTCACGTGTGGCCAGCACTATTGCCACCGCAAACGCCGCGATAGACAACGCAAACTTTTGCAACTCGGCGCCCCAGATGGCTAACAGCGCAACAATAAGAGCAAAATTAATAAAGTTTTTGATGTTATTAATTAAATCACGTTTGTCGTCACCTTTGCTTTTTGCCTGGCGTCTGCACCATTTTACCGCCATAAATTTAATGGTTAAGGCCAACATGGGGATAACAAAAGTCAGAAAAAGTTTGTTGCTAATAATATTGAGTAGCCAGTCCATCTTTTACCTTTTTTACGACATGCCTGAGGAGCGAATTTGTGCTTAACTATACTGCAGCTTGATAATTTTGCTAAGTCCTTATGAAATATCGTTTTTTTACAATTTTAACTAGCACGAAAGTGAGCATTGTCTATCCCTTGTTGTATCAGGTAAGATGATGTTTCGTGTGCACACTGTAAACTACTGCAGTAAAAAGTAAGGGTACAAATCCTATGTTACAAGCAAGCATGTTAAGGGCCACTCAACACATCCAATCCGCTTTACTGTTGGCTCTGAGTTTTGCTGTGATGTTAGGCACAAGTTCTGCCGCACACGCTAAAGTACTGCGCTTGGTAGATCAAAATCAGCAAGCGGTGTTTGATGCCGTGGTGAGTTATGCTTTGCCAGCCGGTGCTGCAGCAGCCCCAACCAACAACAGTGTTGCCGTGATGGATCAAATTAATAAGCAGTTTGTACCCAGAGTGCTGATTATCCAACAAGGGCAGCAAGTGACCTTTCCAAACAGTGATGATATTCGTCATCACGTTTACAGTTTTTCTGCCACCAAACCTTTTGAAATTAAATTGTTTAAAGGCTCAGTGAACCAGCCGATTTTATTTGATCGCGAAGGCATCGTGGTACTTGGCTGCAATATTCATGACCAAATGGTGGGTTATATCTATGTCAGTCATAACGAAGTGGCCTTGCAGAGTGACCAAAACGGCGAAGTGGTATTACCCGACGACGTAGATCAGGTTAACATTTGGCATGCCAATCTGAGTGCACAAAACACCAAACGTGAGATGGTTGATTTAAGACAATTGCTGGTTACCACACCCAAAGTGAATAGCCAAGACAAATTGGTATTGCCGCTGCCATTTACCCTCAATGCTGTGGTTGAAGAAAAAATGCCTGAATCCACCTCTAAATTTAAGAAAAAATTTAATTGATGGCAGCGATTTCCTTAAACAAGAGTATTTTCAGGCTGGTGGTGGGCACCGTGTTGTTCACCACCGTGGGGGTGTTAGTCAGTATGTGGGTCACCACTGCTACCCATACCAAACGCCAACTAGACCGTAATTTAGATATTGCCCAAAGCGTTTTACAACAAGTCTTAGATAATCGTGAACACCTCCTGTTCAACAGTGCTGATGTACTGACCTCGGATTTCGGTTTTAAGCAGGCGGTGGCCTCAAAAGATGAGGGCACCATTGACAGTGTATTGTTCAATCATGGGCGGCGTATCGAAGCTGATTTGATGGCGGTATTGTCACTTGATGGAAAATTGATTGCCAGCACCACCGATTCACTGCCCACCAACAGTGAATTTGATCACCAAGCACTGATTCAAGAAACCCTGACAGAAGGTGGGAGCACAACATTTTTATTGATTGACGATAAAATTTATCAGGTGATCCTCCTCACCGTAAATGCGCCGCGCCCCATTGCCTTAACCCTAGTGGGCTTTGAACTGGAAAAGGAGTTACTCGACCAGTTAAAAAATATTACCCAACTGGAACTTACCTTACAGGTGAAAAGCCAAGATTTACTGGTGTTTTCAACCAGTACCTTGAGCATGGGCACTGAGCTCAATCTGATTGATGATGCCGAGGGTAAATTTAGTTGGTTTGATACCGCCATTTTAAAAAAACATGCCTACATCTCAAAACAAATTCAAATTTCGGACTTTGACCAACAAACGGTGTGGGTCATTTTGTCAGAAAACGCTGAGCAAGTATTTTCTGAGTTCAATCAATTACAGTTAACCATTTCTATCGCTGCCTTTGTGGCCATGCTTTTAGCCTTAATATTTGGCGCTACCTTTGCCCGAAAAGTGGCAAAACCTCTCAACAAACTCGCGGTGACGGCCAATTTTATGGCCCATGGCGATTATCAACAAACCTTAAGCAATGATCAGCACGACCTAATTGAAGTACAAGACTTAAGCGAAGCCTTTACCTTGATGCAGGATAATATTCGCGCCCGTGAATCGAAAATTATCTTTCAAGCCAACCATGACTTACTCACGCGGGTAAACAACCGCTACCACATTGAAAAACTGGTGGATGACAAACTAAAAACCCAAAGCCCCTTTCAAGCAGTGGGGATCAACATTTTTGGTTTTCGAGGCATCAACGATATATTTGGTTATCACAGTGGTGATGTGTGTTTGAAAGAGCTAGCTGGACGTGTCTCGGCGCTGGGCGGTATTGCCGCTCGATTAACGGGAGGAGAGTTGTTGTGGATCCCCGATGAAGCGCAAAGCCCTGAGCAGTTAGAAGCGATTAAACGAGGCTTAGAACAAGCCGTAGACAGTGATGGGGTTATGATTAACCTGCGTGTTGCCATGGGTATTTTGCATTGTCCGGAAGATGCGCAAACCGCACAGTCGCTATTTAAACGCATGAATATAGTATTGGACGAAGCACAAATTACTCGTCAATTCATCTTGAAATTTGACCCTGCCTACGAGAAACGTTACCAGCGGCGCTTGTCCATCATCGTCGAACTCAAAAAAGCCTTAACCGATAATCAACATGAGTTGAGCCTCGCTTATCAGCCTAAATTAAGTATTGGTGTCAATAAAGTTAAAAGCGTGGAAGCCCTCATTCGCTGGAATAGCAAAACATTAGGTTTTGTCTCACCCGAGGACTTCATTAATATTGCCGAACAAGCAGGTTTTATTGATATGGTAACCACGTGGGTTATCGACCGCGCCATTGCAGACGGTGAATTTATGCTGGCTGCGGGTCTTAATGTCTGCATTGCCATCAATTTATCTGCACATGATGTGATGAACCCCGATTTATTGCCTTACGTGGTGCAACAGCTGGAAGACAAGCAGCTGCAACGGGATTTATTGTCTTTTGAGATCACCGAAAGCGATGTAGTCAAAGATCCCAGTAAAGCCATCTTGCATCTCAGTGCCTTTCGCGACTATGGCTTTACCCTAGCCATTGACGACTTTGGCACGGGTTACTCATCTATGGCCTATTTAAAGAATCTACCCGTAGACATGCTCAAAGTAGACAAAAGCTTTGTGCTAAAGCTCAATACCCAGCAAGGTGACCAAAACATTGTGCAAACCGTTTTAAAATTAGCCAAAAGCTTTGGTATGGAGGTTGTGGCTGAAGGGGTAGAAAACTTCGACACCTTACAAATGTTGCAATCTTGGGGCTGTGAGTACGCTCAGGGATACCACATCTGCCGCCCTATTTCGGTAAAAGACTTGATTGCCTGGCATCAGATACATGTAAACGATAACTGGTTGGAGAAACAATGAGGATATTACAAAAGCGTACACTGCAAAGAGCACTTGGCACTGCTGTATTAGCTGTCTCAATGATGGGGCAAGCTTGGGCGGCGGATGGAAAACTAATTGCCACTGCTGGTCTCACGCAAGTTGAAGGCAGTGGCGGTGGCGGTATTGTGCCTTGGGCCACCATTTCTGGCTATGACAGCCGAGATCAAATTTCAGCTGGCGCTACCGTCACCCGTGTGGATGTCAGTGATTTTCGCTTGAGCATGCTGGGTGCCAGTTTGTCTTTATATGACAAAGTTGAACTGAGTATTGCCCAACAACGGTTTGAAATTAAAGGTGCTGGCGTTGATATAAAACAAAATATTGTGGGCCTAAAATACCGGCTTTATGGCGACGTAGTGTATGACACTTGGCCGCAGGTAAGCGTTGGCTTACAGCACAAAAAGCTCGAAGATGGTGACGTGGCTGGCGCGGTGGGTGCAAAAAATAACAGCAGCGGTACCGATTTTTATGTGGCTGCCACTAAAGTGCATTTAGGGGCAATCGCGGGTTATAACGCCGTATGGAACCTCACAGCTCGTGCAACCAAAGCCAATGAAATGGGCATTTTGGGTTTTGGTGGCGTAGAAAATAATGACTACCAAGTGATGCTAGAGGCCTCAGCGGGAATTTTGTTTTCTCGCCACCTTGCCGTGGGGCTTGAGTATCGTCAAAAACCCGACAACTTAGGCTTGGGCGAAGATGACTGGATGGACTATTTCATCAGTTATATTCCCAGTAAAGATTTCAATCTCACCCTCGCTTGGGCTAAATTGGGCACCATCGCTGGTGCGCCGGGACAAGACGGTTTGTATCTCTCTCTCAACGGACAATTGTGGTAAGACTATGAAAAAACTCGCAACGATATGTTTTCTAATGGCGCTATTGGCTGGCTGTGCAAGCACCGACAAAAGTTTGTACGATGAATTAGGTGGACAAGCCACAGTAGCCAAAATTGTCGACAACTTTATTCACGAAATAGAATATGACCAAGTGATGTTTGCTTACTTCGCCGAATCCGACATCGATCGTTTTCGCAGCAAGTTAAATGAGCATCTGTGCTTTTTGGCTGATGGACCCTGTGCCTATACCGGCGATACCATGGCGCAGGTGCATGCTGGCATGAATATCAGCGAAGGTGACTTTAATCATGGCGTTGATTTATTTATCGCCGCCATGGATAAAGCCAATGTACCCCATCCCTTACAAAATAGATTACTGGCGAAAATGGTCCCTACTCGCCAAGACATAATTTATTTATAGTCACCTTGTATGGCGTGCTTAACGAACGTTGAAACGCGCTCGTTAAGCACCATCTGTAAGGCAAAGTAACGTCAATTATTTTTACAGCCATTGCTATAACTCGTCCCTCTTTGTAATATACTCATTTAAAATCAATGACATAAATATTGGCTCATTTTCTGCATAATATCCCTATAACCTGCTGAGAAAGCCTAATTTTTATTAACGAGTTGGAATAAAAATGAAAAATATCCTGTTATCTATTGTGTTACTGGCCAGCGTTTCTGCTAATGCTGTTGCCGGTCCCATTTATTTGAGATCGGTAGTGGATGCCCCTTGGGGTGTTTCAACTAACGAAGCGGCAATGGATGGGGTGTTTGGAGCTGGAAATTGGAGTGACCTACGTTATGAAACGGTTGACACCACCAATCTTTTTTCCGCGGTAAACCACTTAATCTACATGGAAGGTAGTGACAATAACGCTGATGAATTAGAAGCTTTTATCGCTGCAAATCAAATTGCCATGGAAAATTGGGTGGCCAATGGTGGCCGCTTGTTGCTAAACGCCGCACCAAACGAAGGCGATGGTATGGCGTTTGGATTTGGCGTATCACTGAATTTTGAAGATTTCGGCAATGCAGTAACTGCAGCGGATCCTGCTCACGCAATTTTTAACGGTCCTTTTGCTGTGACCGGTTCGGCTTTTACCGGTTCATCTTTTTCACATGCTAGCGTAAGTGGAACAGGGCTAAATGCGTTGATTTTAGATGAAGACCTCGACGCTGTGTTGGCAGAGATGGTGTGGGGTAACGGTTTGGTGCTGTTTGGCGGCATGACCACCTCAAACTTTCAGACACCCAATGCCTTCGAATTACGCGAAAATATTCTATACTATACCGCCAATACTCTGTTACAGACTCAGTCAGTTCCGGCGCCTGCTGGATTATTCGTACTTCTGACTGGTCTTGCTGGCTTGGTATTAGTCAGACGTAAGAGTTAACCACTGCAAGTGTTAGTTTATACCCGGCCGCTGCCGGGTTTTTTATGCCCATTATCGATTGAATTTTCAATTGAATACGCCTGAACCACCGCCGCGTTAAATCTTCACATTTTTTAACCCCTTTTACGCATCTCTGGCGTTACTCCTTTACATTCACAGGAGAAATGCCATGACTCAAAGCCAAACGCTATTACCACCTGCATTGCCCTTGGGCAAACTCACCATGTCAGCGCTGCTTGCCGCGCTGATCACCTTTGCTTTGTTTGTGCTGATGCAAGCTTTGATTGCCAGTAATGACGTGCCGCTGATCACGTCACAAGCTAGTCCACAGATCACCTTACTGGCAGATTTCAAAGAAATCCCCACAACTGAGCGGCAGCCCCTCAAACCCAAGCCCACACCTCAGCCCATCCCCAAAGTAAGTGTGCCTTTACAGCAAACGCCCAATGATGACAGTGTGATCACGCGTTACGTACCTGAGGTGCGGGTAAACGCTGGCGAGATTGCTATCGAACCACAATTTCAAAACGGTGGCATGGCCACGCCTGCTGTGAGAATGGAGCCACGCTACCCTGCCGAGGCGGCACGTAATGGCGTTGAGGGCTGGGTAAAACTGCAGTTTTCTATTGATGCATTGGGACAGGTGCAACATATCCAAGTAGTGGACGCCCAGCCCAAACGAGTTTTTGACAGTGAGGCAAGACGGGCCTTGGCAAAATGGAAGTACAAACCACAAATTGTGGCTGGTAAAGCCCAAGCACAGGATGGCATGATGGTGGTGTTAGATTTTAAGTTAAACCAGTAAGCAAAGACGCGTTGGATAGCAAGGCAGCAATAAGGAGCGACAATGAGTAGAGGTTTGTCGATAAAAGCGTGGTTTTTTGCTCCTGAGAGTAACGAAGCATTAATGCAACGTTATTCAGATACCGGTGAGCAGCTACTACTTGAAAAGTTGTATGAAGCCTGTGGTGAGGATCTATATCACTTTGTGCTCACGCTGTCCGACCCAAGCTTAGCTAAGGATATTTGTCAGCAAACTTGGCTGAAAGTCATGGAAAAAAAACACCTTTATCGTGACTCGGGAAAATTTAAAGCCTGGTTGTTTACCTTGGCAAGAAATTTACTAATCGATGAATATCGCTCACGCAAGGCGAACCTTGATGAAATCGACACGCTGCCAGCAGCAGAGGCCAGTATGGATCCCGACAAGCTGCTGCAGCGCTTTGATCAAGCCTTACTCAAGCTGCCGTTTGCCCAACGCGAGGCGTTTTGTTTGCAACAAGAAGATTTTAGTTTAAGTGACATTGCCAGCATTACCCACAGCAATGTGGAAGCGGTAAAAAGCCGTTTACGTTACGCCAAAGACCATTTGCGCCAACAATTGAGTGGCGACTTCGAGACTGACCATGACTAAACCCACATCCGATTCAGAGCAACAATTACGCGCCCTCTATCAACAGCGCAAAGCGCAACACACGGCCCCAGCCGGAATAAAACGTCGTTTGTTGTTGGCCCACCAGCAACAGCAAAATAATCAGCGCCACTGGTTCAAACGCATGACGATGGTAAGCGTTGCGGCGGGCACCCTATTATTGCTGGGCTTAAGTTTTTGGCAGCATCAAAGCTGGCTGAACCAGCCCATGCACGTGGCTGAAGTTGAATTACACTCGTTGGCCCCACAGAAGCAGTCGCAGGCCATATCTGAACGGTATGCTAAACACTATCAAGACTACCTGAGCCAACAACAAATATTGGTCTTTCATCACACAAAGCAGGCAGTGCTTGAGCACATGGATGATGGCTGGCAGCTACAAACCTGCGATCATCAAGTAGTAAAAGTGTCACAAGAACTCGTCAATGCGCTGGCTAAACTGAATCAAATCGATGAACACTTGCACCTTGGCGACAGCGTCGACATCGCCTTTGATGAATCTGGCATTATTTTGGCCATTAGCGCCAGCGGCAAGTTTTTGCATTGTTAGCGCCAGCAGCGCAGTAGAAAGTGCAACAAAAGGGGCGAATACCAAAAAAATGAAGATGTTTTGGTATAAGTTTCAATGAACTACCTGAAAATTCAATTTATTCATCGCGCCAATCAAGGCTACAATATGCCCACTTTCCTGCGCTAACCTCGCTACTGGAGCCATCTCATGGATAAAGACAAAAACGTCAGTTCACGCACTACCTCGCAAAAAGCCTTGCGCTTAAATTTAGACGAAAAAAAGTACGGAACCATAGTTGAAATTGGTGCAGGTCAAGAAGTGGCCCGTCAATTCTTTATCGCCGGCGCAGCAGCGGGCACCATCGCCAAAACCATGTCGGCCTACGACATGAAGTTCTCCGATGCCATTTATGGGGTGCAAGAAGACGGCCGTTATGTGAGCAAAGCACGGGTCAAAGCGATGATGGCGCAAGAGTTTGATTTAGTGCTCGAGCGTGTGGGCGACAGCCGTTCTAAATCATCCCGCTTTTTTGCCTATGCCGCCACGGTAGCCGCCAAGAGTTTTGGGCGCGACAATGAATGTCATGCGTGGTGTGGTGTACGCATTCAAATGTATCCCGGTGCCGAACCCTCGAACATTAAAATTCACGTACGCATGCTCGACGACAATGCCGAAGCCCAGCAACAAGCTTTGGGTGTGTTAGGGGTGAATCTGATTTACGCCGCCTATTATTATTTTGAAAATCCCAAAATGATGATTGATTCACTCACCGACAACATGAAGCCCGGACGCATCGAGATTGATTCAATTGAGTTTATCGGCCCTTATTTTGAAGATGTAGACAATCGTGCCATAAACTTGCACCTAATTCGCAGCTGGAAAACCCGCGCCATCATGTTCCGCCCAGACGGTTCAGTAGGCGTACCTGCCGAAATGTTGTACAAGAAAAACGTGCTTACCATTCGTGGTTCATTTCGTCCTGTCACCAATCTGAATGTCGATATGATCGAGCAAGGCAAAAAAGCGTTTTTCACCCTGCCAGATGTGAACGACAAAAATACCATCGCCATAGCGGAAATCTCCCTCAATGATGCAAAAGGGCAAGATGCCAAAGTGCCAGAAGAAGACATCGTCCAGCGAGTTCAGTTACTGAATTTGTTGGGCTACAACGTGATGATTTCAGACTACACCCGTTATTTCTCGTTACGTGCGTATTTCCGTCAGTACACCAAATTACAAATTGGTATTGTGGTGGGCATGATTAACATCAAACAGATTTTTGACGAAGACACCTATCGAGGTGTTGAGGGCGGCATACTGGAAGGTTTTGGTAAACTGTTCCCCGACAATACCCGCCTGTTTATCTACCCTGAACTGAATGCTGACGGTGAGTTAAGTGAATTTACCAGTGTTAAAGTGCAAGACCATTTACGCTTTTTATACCGTCACTTGCTGGAAAATGGTTTTCTGGCCGGGATTGAAAGCAGCGACATCAACCTTTTCAAAATCTATTCCCGCGAAGTGCTTAAACAATTGAAAAATGGTCGAGGGGATTGGGAAAAGAGCCTACCGGCTGCCGTAGCAAATGAAATTATCGAACAACGTTTGTTTGGTTTTAAAGGCTAATCCCCAGCCCATCAACACGCTTCAAACTGCTCAGCTGCAAACAGTAAAACCAATACTGACTTTGCAGGTGAGCATAAGGCATTTGTTAGACTTTATTTTCTTGGTGTAACTCTCGTTCAAAAATTTCGCCATTTGAATTCTGGTGTTGATAATAAACAATGCCACCAAAATCAGTATCAACCAATACACCAGACTTCAGATATTCCCAGTGTTCTTTTAAAAACGCATTTGAATATTCGGCACCATCAATATCCGCCACAACGACACCTCGAAAGGCACCAGAAATAATGACCCTATCGCCAAGCCGTATGATTGAACCATCGGCATATTTCATATAAAAAACTTCCTCCCAAATAACAGTGGGCGGCAGCCCATCTATTCTCATGGTGATGTGGCCTTTGCATGTTAATTATTGGATAACAATTCGATAAGCCTTCTTTTTTGCTTTGACGCTTCAAACCAAAAGCCGCCAGATACCAATACGACACCAAAAAATAGCATTCCAAAAGGAATTAACATCGGCCATGAAAATTCGTGCATTTTTGACATAACGAGTAAACAGCCGATACCTACACCTGAAAACCAAACAGACATAAAGCACATCACAAGTAGATGAAGACGCATTGAGATGGTTACTAGCGCCCCCGTGCTTTTGGGCTCAATTTTACCTTCAATAATGGGCAAAAACGAATTGCGGTACGAAATATTTTTCACAATTTCAAACTCATTTTCAGTTACTTGGCCACTAAACTCATGTGATGGGCTGAAATTAAAAAATTTATTTTCCCCCGTAATCGAACTAATTCGTTGTACAAGTTCTGCAGAGGATAAGCCTGTGTCTATTTGAAATTTTTCGTAAGGGATTAACTTCATGATTTCCTTGTTATGTAGCATTTAACGTTTTCAGCATTTGTTTAATTTTATCTTTATCTATCATTCCGACCAGTATGGGGTTGGCCAGAGCATAGATATACCCTTCCACCTTTTCATAATTCAAATCTTCTCGGCACTCAATAAAATTAGCCCACTCTTCTAGTTCTTCCGAAGTTACTTCGTCTGCAATGTATTTCTTAAGAACTCCAATTAATACGGACTCAGAAATCTCAAATAACTCTTCATCACTGTCATATCCGAAGTTAACTAATGCTGAAATAGCTAGTTCCCTTTCAGGGCCAAAAGTGACAATCTGTTTAAGTGCAGTTGATCTATCCATGCTCATAATTCATAACAACTCATTAGCCAGAGTTTATGTTAAATCTGGATTTAATATGAACTGGACTTATTACGACTAAAGTTTACTTTCCCTTATAATTTCATACTCTTGCGGAAAAACCTAAAGGCTATTTTTTAACACCACAGAATGCATTTATCCAGCTTCATCTCAAAGCAAAAACAAAGAACACTCTCGAAGAAAGTTGTCTTTCCTCCCCGTTTAAACGTTCCCGAGTTGCGCCAGAATTGACTCAGTAAACTGGCACGGATAGCCAGTTTAGCTTTGTCGTGTCGGGAACACGTCAAAGCGGCTTAGTCAATTCAAGCTAATCGGGTTCAGAACGTTTAGTGGGGGCGGCTTCTTTCTGGTTACTCTTTCTTAGCTGTTGAAGAAAGAGTCACTCGAGCCACGGGACGTGGTTTGAAAAACCGCCATGGATGGCGTAAGCGTTAGCGCATGCAATGTCGCGTAGCGATAATCTTAGTGGCCACTGGCCGTATGCTTTTTGTCGCGAGGCGATAAACTCACTGTCTGCTGGTCAAGCCCCAAAAACCTTAAGCTATTGAAATAATTATCTTTTTAAAAGATGCCAAATATTTTTAGGCTTTATTTTGCACAAAATACTTGCACTGTGTATATCTGTATATATACTGTGTATATTGTATATACACAGAAAACAAACACTACAGGCGCCCCTATGAGTTATGGACTGTTTCTGTCTACCGTGGACAAGAAACCCATGTATTTACAAATTGTCGAGCAGATCACCAGCAAAGTGTTGATTGGTGATTGGCCGGCAGACATGCCATTGCCCTCTATTCGAGAGCTGGCAGCAGACACCCAAGTCAGCGTGATCACGGTCAAACGCGCTTATTTGGAGCTAGAAAGAGCTGGGGTCATTGTGACTCAGCAAGGCAAGGGCTCGTTTGTTTCGGCTCGCGCTGATTTGAATCAAGAGTTAAAAAAACAGGAACTGGAGCAGCAAGTGGATGTGGCCATTGAATTAGCCAGACAATTGCAGCTCAGTGATGACGAGTTTGTGCAAGTCGTACAACAACGCTTGCGCTAACGGTAAGTCGTGTAGTGATTCGTGTTAGGAGTAAGTAATGCAACAATTTGCTTTTGAGATGCAGGACGTAAGTATTCGTTACCCGCATTTTACGTTAGACAATCTCAATTTAAGTTTGCCAAAAGGTCAGGTCATGGGTTTGGTTGGGGTGAATGGGGCCGGTAAATCCACCACCATCCGCATCTTAATGGGCTTAATCAAGCCTGATAGTGGCCAGGTCAAGGCCCTGGGCTACGACTTGCCAAAACAGCAAGTGGCGGCCAAGTATGAAATTGGCTTCGCCTCAGACGATATGCGTTTATACAAAACACAAACCTTACAATGGCACATGGATTTCATTCGCAGCATCTACCCTGCCTTTGACACAGCATATGCCGCGGACTTACTGAAACGCTTTGATTTGCTTGCCGAGCAAAAAATCAAAGGTTTGTCTCATGGTCAGCGAGTTAAGGCCTGCTTACTGTTGGTATTGGCCAGACGCCCTAAGTTATTGGTGTTGGATGAACCGACTACCGGTCTTGATCCGGTGGCGCGTGAAGAAGTGATCAGTGAATTAGCCGACATCTTGCTTGATGATGAGCGCAGTGTATTGTTCTCGTCGCACAATACCCACGATATTGAAAAATTGTCGGATCACATTGCCTTTCTCGACCGCGGCAAACTCTTAACCTTGCAAGACAAAGAGAGTTATTTGGAGAGTTGGGGGCGTTTTCGCTGCCAAGTGACCATGGACAATTCAGCCCATGTTGCTGGCGCAGTGAGCATTAAACGCAAGGGCCAAATCGCCGAAGTGATCACCGACCAATGGACCCAAGACTACGCCACACAGCTGCAAGCAGCCGGTTTTCATGTGTTAGAGCAACATCGCATGTCGCTGGAAGAAATTTTTGTTGCCAACGTAAAACGCAGTCGATAGGAGTAAGCCACATGACTACTGCTTTAACTAACCTACAGATGATAAAACGCTTGGTCATAAAAGACTGGGAGTTAGCCAAAAAGACCATCGCCGCTTACATGATTGCCGGCATTTTCACCGTTGGTCTGATGGGTATGGCAACCACCTACACGTTTAACATTGGCGCCATTTTAATGATCACCTTGTTAATTGTCATCGGCGCTCGCTCGGCTATTGAGCTGGTGGTGAATGAGAAAAAGGATCAAACCCTGCCCTTTATTCTGAGCCTTCCGGTCACCGTGCAAGACTATGCCTTGGCCAAACTCTTATCCAACTTGGTATTGTATTTTGTGCCTTGGTTTATTTTGTTAGTGAGCATGTTAGTGGTGATTGTAAGCACCCCTATTTACAACGGGGTTATTCCCCTTGTGGTATTGGTGAGCATGTACATTCTGATGGCGTATTGTTTTTACCTTGGCACTGCGCTACTGAGCTACTCTGAGGGTTATACGGTGGCCGTGATGATCGTGACCAACCTATTACTTAACGGCTTTATTATTGGGCTAATGTGGATGCCGCAGATTAACCAAACCATGGAAGCAGCCAGTGCCAGTTGGAACCCAACCTCACTGCTAATCTTGGCCGCATTGATCGCCATCAGTCTGGCAGCACTGCTGCTCACCGCCTACCTGCAAAAACGTAAAACCAGCTTTTTATAGCGCTAAACCACGCCTTAGGCCGTTCCACTGCTAACAAGGGAACGGCATCCGTTTCGACTTAATTTAGAGGAAAATGACCATGAATGTCGTTCAGAGATCAGTGCGCCTGCACTATTTGGATAACCTCCGCGCCTTTGCTATGTTGGCAGGTATCTTTTTTCATGCAGCCTTGGCTTACAGCCCAATGATGCACAACGTATGGCCCACTGCCGATGCAGCTAATCATTGGGGCTTTGATGTGTTTGCCTGGAGCAGCCATCTGTTTCGCATGCCTGTATTTTTTATGATGGCAGGTTTTTTTGCCGCATTACTTATGCAAAAACGTGGGGGATTGGCGTTTAGCAAAAATCGCCTGTTACGGATTGCCCTGCCACTGGTGCTGTTTTTGCCCATCCTCAGTGTAATAACCATGTGGATAATTGGAGATGCGCTGGCTCACGTCACCCATAAATCCCCGTTTTTAGGTTTTGTGCAAATGATGATGACGATGCCCGAACCTCCCCAACCGCCCTTGAGTACCATGCATCTATGGTTTTTGTATCATCTGCTGTTTTTCTATGTATTGACCTACGTCTTAAAAACCTTACTTGGCCATAAAGTACTGGACTGGTTGACTGAGCTTAAACCCCTGACCCTGTTGCTGGCGATGATCATTAGCATGGTGCCTGCGCTATACATGGTGAGCCTGCCCTTTCCTGCGCCTGAATGGATTTTTCCCGCCTTATGGGCTTTATGGTTTTACGGTCTGTTTTTTGCGCTGGGTTATGGGTTTTTCAGCCACGCCAAACTGATATTGCAGTTTGACCCATATCGACACTACTGGCTGATCTTGGGTGTTCTCAGTTTTGCCGCTTTTTACGCCCTGCTGCCTGAGAGTTTGATCCCTGAAGAATATGCACCGGGCACTCAACCAGTGGGCTGGCTAAAACTCGGCATGACCGCACTTGAAGCCACGGCTTCAGTGGTATTAACCCTTTGCACAGTGTTATACGCCAAACGCCTGCTGAACTTCAGCAGCATGGTATTGCGTTATATCTCACGGGTATCGTATTGGGTGTATATCGTGCATCTACCGCTGTTATTTTGGATTCAGTTTCATTTGTTAGATCTTGATTGGCACATAGGGTTTAAATTCATTGTGGGCACAGCGGCAACCTTGCTGCTCAGTTGCCTGAGTTTTCACTTATTGGTGAGTTGGACAAGTTTGTCGCGTTTATTTGTGGGTAACAGTTCGGTCAAGCTCAGTCAGGCAAAACCTGCAATTCAGCAAGATGTTTAACGGCCATTTTTAATGAAGCAAAGGCCAGCATCTGGGGTTTGATCTCGTCAAGGCTCAGCCAGCAATAGCCACTGAGCTCACTTTCCTGCAAGACGAGGGTGGGCAGGTGATCTAGGGTGATCAGAAAAAAACTATCAACGGTGTGGTACTCCACATCTTTATACAGGTAGGTGTTGGGCTGAGAAAATACATAGATCATCTGCTCGGCGCTGAGTTGTAACTCTTCATAGAGTTCACGGCGCAACGCTTGTTCAATGGATTCACCGTAGTCAACAAACCCACCCGGCACATCCAACAAACCTTTGCTGGGTTCGAGGCCGCGCTCAACCAACAACAGCTTGCCTTGACAATAAATCAAAGCCCCTACCGCCGCAGCCACATTGTGGAAATAGCGAAAACCACACAGAGCGCAGATCAGGGATTTTTGACAGTGGGCGTGAAAAGCCTGAGCCCCGCACTGGGGGCAATAAGCTGAAGGCAGATTTAACATAGCGTTACCCTGCCTGACTTAGATGGGCGAGCCGGGTGGCATCGGCATGGGTTTAAAGGGTGATAGCCAATTCCCGGTGGTGAAATACTGGTCCAACAAACGCGCCATAACCGCATGTTGAGGGTTACGCTGTTTGTTTTTCAACCACGCATACAGCGAGTGCAATGTTATATCGATTTTTGCCGCCACTTCAGGGGCCAACATGGCCTGTTGTTTTGCCTGCACTAAGGTGTGTAGAACCACATAATTTATTCTGCCTTGCAACGCTGACCACTGATTACTGCTGTCGTGCATGATGCTGCCTGCCAAGATTTGTTGCAGCAAACTACTCACATCCAAAGCATTTTTTTGTTGTTCTGCTTGCTGAGCTAGACGATTTAAACGCTCGGCCCGTAGCAACAATTTCAAACTATAATTGGCCACCGATTCTGCCGCACTGAGGGGGTCGAAATTCACGCCACTGCGCCCTTGAAAACTTTCGCGATTGCGCTCACTGCCATAGGCTTTAGGGGTAATCAAGGCAGTGATATGCGCTGGCACTTGCAGAAAATCGGCTTGAATACTAGCTACAATAGCGTTGACAGCTGCTTGTTGCTTAGCCGCATTCACCGGCTGATTGCCTTTTACCTCAGGGTAATCGCCTTTGCGCTCATATTCATAGTTAACCCCACCTACTAACTTGGCCACCGCTTCCAGTTGATAACGATGCAGCAAGTAGATAGGCACCAGGCTTTCTTCTAAGGCAGACAAATTTGCGCCGTTTGGCAGGGAGTGAATACCAAAATTTTGCAAGGCAATGGCCCGCACTTGCGTTAGATGCTGCAGTTGAGCAATGGCATCTGCACCATTGTCCCAAAGATTGCCTGCTGGGTTGCTGGCATGGGCAGGACGCGCGTCAGGATCAGACTGATAACGCAGGCCTTGTTGTTGTGCGTTTTGCACCAACATGGCTAAGTGCTGTTGTTCGTTGGCACGGTCAGCAAAATCTTGATAACCATAGGCAATCACATAGTCGTCCCACTTACCCATGCCTGTGGCGTAAGCCCCGTCTAAGTTTATTTCACCCTCTTTGATACTGATAACAGGATGAGGATAATCCATCACGGATTCGCGCCCATATTCACTGGCAGCAAAGTTGTGGGCGATGCCCAAAGTATGACCGACTTCGTGGGCGGCCAACTGACGGATGCGCGCCAACGCCATATCACGCTGTGCGCTGGTATCAGTATTGTTTTCCTTAAATGGACTCGTTAAACCAAGGGCGATCAAATAATCTTGCCGCACCCGAAGCGACCCCAACGTCACATGGCCTTTGATGATTTCCCCGCTGCGTGGATCAATGACGGATGAACCATAAGACCAACCACGTGTGGCGCGATGCACCCATTGAATCACGTTAAAACGCACGTCCATGGGATCGGCGTCAGCAGGTAACACTTTGACTTGAAACGCATTTTTATAACCGATTTTTTGAAACGCTTGATCCCACCATTGTACGCCATCACGCAGGGCACTCATCACCGGTTCGGGAATACCCGGGTCGAGGTAATACACAATGGGCTCAACGGCCTCACTCACCGCCAGTGTAGCATCGCGTTTTTGCAAGCGGTGACGCGGGATCACTTTGACAGTCATATCGTCTTCAAGTGGCGCAGAATAGTCTTGGTAAGCCACACTCCAATAACCAGAAAAGGGCGTGAATGGGCGGCTTTGATAGTTATTGTCAGGTAAACGGATCAAGGAGTGATGCAAATGCACGGAGATACTGTTGGCGTCAGGGGTAACCTGCTTGACAAACTCTCCCGCCTTACTGCCCGCAAAGGTCACCAAAGCCTCTAGCTCAGTATTGTCCACAAACGCTTTACTGCGGGGCAGGAAAACCCCGCTGCGTAAGGGATCAGGTTTGTAACTCCCTTGTTTACTGCTTTCAAGTTGAGCCGCAATATTATGAATATCCGACAGCAAAAATGGCGTGTAATCGACAACTACCGCCTTGTCATCACTGGCCACCACAGCTAAGCCAGCAATCACCGAATCAGCGAACGCTTCATCAATACTGGCCTGCTCGGCTGGATTACCGGAACTGGCCCGATACGCGGTATTGAGTTGCTTGAGCATGACCTTGTTGCCGTAGCGTTCAAACTTGACCAGACGGGTATCGCCTAATTGACCACGATCCAAGCCGATGTCATTAGAGCCAATGCCTTGTGGCAAGCTACTTTGAAACAAAAAAGGCTGATCAAACTGCGCTATTTTTAAATACACTTTGTCTTGTTGTTGATCATAATAAAAATCAAAAAAGCCCGCCGTGTGTGTCATATGCTGGGTGAAGGCTTTGACATTGTTTGGACTTACAGCGGTTTGCCCGTAGGTCATCTGACTCGCTACTAACCCAATTAAAACCCACAGTGTTTTCAACGCCATGCTGCACTCTCTTTTATTTTGAAACCAAACAATAAGCAGTAACCATACCCAAAGTTACCGTGAGTTAATAGAGGCCGATACACAGCCAGCTCGTAATAGTCTGCTCACACAGTGGTGCAGTAAAACTCAACGATATTCAGCGACCAATCATGATCATCGATATTTTTCTTTGCCTAACCTAGCTAGGTGGTAGAGGGTTGGCCAAAAGCCAATTTCAGACATGCACATGACCAACAACAAGAACGGGTCGTTTCGATGTTTGATGCTTCGTAAAATAAGATTCGCAATATGTTGGGTATATGCTTGCTTGACTAAACTGGTTTGATGTTTTTTTACCATAGCCAACTGGGCACGAAACTCTGCGATGGATAGGCTTGCAAGCTTGTTGGTCATGCGCAAATGACCACCATCATTGTATATGTACAGCGCCTCATTTACGTAAGCAATGGGTGTTTCCCGTGCAAGTCGCAGGTAAATGTCCCAATCTTGCGAGCGGGCTAAGGTTTCGTCAAAACGCAGTTCACGCAGTAGCGACGCCTTGGCCAATAAACCAGAGGTACTGGCCAATTTATTGTTTTCACACAAATCGCTAAACGTGATCAACGTTTGTTGTTCGATTCTTGGTTTCCCGCTACTCAACAGGGTATAACCGCAATGCACCGCTTGTACCTTGTCACACAGGCGTGTCATTTGTTTTTCAATCTTGCTCACCGCCCACTCATCATCATCATCCAGAAAAGCTATATACTCCCCTTTCGCCGCTATGATCCCGGTATTCCTAGCCGCCGAACCACCGCCATTTTGGCTGCGTTTAATGTAATGAAGATTGAGGTCTTGCAAGTGGGTCAGTACATTTGCATAAGAGCAGCTTGAATTGTCATCAACTACGATCAATTCAATATTTTTATAGCTTTGCTGCTGCACGCTTTTGCAGGCTGCGAGCAAAAATTGCGGGCGCTCAAACGTTGTCACAATAACACTCACTAAAGGCAAAGTGTTTACCATACAGAGCGCCTAATAACTTTTAACATGATGCGTAGTGCCAGAAAAAAACCGACCTCGCGCACCGCTTGTTGAAAGTACTTACCTTTGTTTTTACGTTGTAAAAAGCTGTCAAAGTAGTAATGCGCCATGCGGGTTTTGAAGTTTTTTTCGCCTATTAAAGACCGATTTGCATATGTCATGGCAGCTTTTTGTTGTATTTGTTCCAGACTTAATGCGGCAAATCCAGTGGTTAAGCGACCAAAGACTTGGGTATTGTAGATAACCAGCGCCTCGGGGAGCACATAAATGTCGCCATGGTGTAATAGCTGTAAATAAAAGTCCCAGTCTTCAGCATGATTGGTCTGCTCGTTAAATTTCGCCTTATGCAATGCGCTTCTGCGTAGCATTATTTTACTCGGCGAACCTAAGATATTTTCCCCCAACATAGTCTCTAGCGTGATATGCCGCTTACCACGGTCAATCCGTATTTGACGTTGCGAGTCAATGTGGCAGGTAGAACACGCCAGATAAGCAGGATTGTCCTGTAAGAACTGTAGTTGACTGGCTAATTTTGTGGGCAACCAACGATCGTCGTCGTCCAAAAAGGCTAGGTAGTTGCCCTTTGCCATGCTGATGCCGAGATTTCTGGATGCTGATATACCCAGATTTCGGGGATTAGCTACAAATTGAATTTTGTCATGCTGTTGGTAGCGCGCATGCACGGCGTCGTAAGCATGAGTGGAATTGTCATCCACAACGATGATTTCAAAATGCTGATAGGATTGAACCAAGACACTTTCAATGGCATTGACCAACGCTTGCGGACGATTGAAGGTGGTAATGATACAACTCACCAATGGATCATTGTCCATCATGACATGCTCACTGGCTGATGCATGGCACAACATGGCATTGTAGTGTGGTTAGGAAAAAAATGATGAGCGTCCTGTGTCGTTCCAAACGTTTAGCTAAGCCATGCCACCCTTTTGCACCGCGCGACTACTTTATTGTGCTAAATCAAACAAAACAATAGTAGTGGAACAAATATTGCTTTTTCAACCATGATAAAGATCTGAGGCCAGAGCTGTTGTGCTTTTTCGATATCTTGAAAAACGCTGACGGGCTGAGCCTTGTCATGTGTTGGTCACCTTGGTCAGCAATACTATGAAGCTCTGAAAACTACCTAGTGCGCGGATTTGCCCCATCCACGTCTCTGCAAGGTAACACTGAACATGCAAACGTAAACCGGCACTAAAAATGAGAACGATGCAGTATTTATCAAAAAAGTTATTGAAGGGACGTTACTTCTTTGTTTTAGCATGCATGCTGATTTGTGTGAGCTGTGCGCAATATAAAACGTCAACACCCTCCCCCGGATTGCAACCAGGTGCCTTACTGTTGGCAAAAATGCAGGATGAAAAAGTATCGGGTGTTGACAGGATTAGTTCATGGCTCAAGCAGCAAAAAAAGTTGCCCGATACAGCGCAACAGGCGATTCAGCAATATCCCCAAGAGTCAGCATGGTTGCTGCAAGCGTTTAGTACTAAAGGTGCAAGCACCAGCATTGACCACGCCCTTCTGACTTTATTAGAACAGCACAACCAACACATTGGCACACTCAGTTACCTTGCCTTGAGCTTGTATCCAATTGATGCCTATCGCCTCGCCGACTTACTCACACAGCAGGCAGACATCGACGAGCAAACCATCATTATTGCGAGTTTACAGGCCGGTTTAGACCCCAGTCGGTTTATGCAGCCCACCGCCAGTCGTCAATTAGACGATGTCATCGTACCGTTGATTCACTCCGCTAGCCTTACCCTGTTTAATCAACATGCCTCGCACACGGCATCGGTAAAATTCAAAACCCTTGATTCCCCTATATGGCAACCAGCCCTTGACCTGCAGTGGGATCCGATTCGCAGTGCCCTATCTGGTAGCATCGTGCACCTTGATGCTGCAACGCCGTATCAAGTTCACATCACCATCAGTGACAATCAAGAGACCATTAAAACCATCGAGATGGACTTTGTGACACGTGCCAATACCCCACCCATTGATGACAATAAAATCTACTATCTGCGTGATTTGTATCAAGGCGGCACGCTTGATTTAAGTGTTTTGGGTATCGCTGGCAATGAGGACGGCTGGGCAAAAATTATAGGTGATGACGTCATTATCACTGGCGATGACGAACACGCAGCCGCCATAGAAATCGGTTCACAAAGCTACATCATGTTTGAAAATATCACCGTGCAAGGTGGGTCGCTGCATGGTATCGCCAGCAGAAATGCCCATCATTTGTGGTTCAATCAATGCAACATATCCAATTGGGGACGTCAGGCAAAACTTGTGAAAAAAGGCCTCGCCTACGCCAGTACCGATGCAAACGAAAGACCAATGAATCACGATGCTGGATTTTCTCTCATGCGCACTGGCGTGGTGGTGATTGAAAACTGCGAAGTGCACAGCCCCGTGGGACGGGCGAACAACTGGGGTTATGGTCATCCATTTGGCCCCACAGCCATGTTAGTGTCGGCAAACCATGGTAATGAGGCGTTTAGTGGTCAGTATATTATTCGCAATAACCGCTTCTACGGTAGTGATGCTAAACGCTTCAATGACGTCATCGAAAGCAATGTGAATGGTCGTGTTTACGGTGGATTTGTGCGTGATTCGGCCATTTATGACAATTACCTGGCGTATGCCAACGACGACATTATCGAGCTGGACGGTGGCCAAAGTAATGTACTGTTTTACAACAACGATATTGAACAAGGTTATTGTGGGGTAAGCGCCCTGCCCAACATGCTTGGGCCCAGTTTTATTTTTAATAACTATATTCACAACTTAGGGGATGACAGACAAGCGACATGGGCCGCTATTAAACTGGGCGGACTGATGTCAGCCCCTGGCGGAGTCATCAATATTTTTGAAAATCTTGTCACCACTAACGGTAATGGTGTGGCCGCCGCTCGATTTCAGAATGACACAACGTTCTGGGCCAACATCAGGAATAATATCTTTATTCACGGCAGCTACAGTAAAAATAAAGGGTTTGGAGTATTAGACACCATGCAATACCCCGAATCTGTGATCAGCAACAATTTTATCTTTAATACCAAAAAACAAGATGTCATCGTTGATGCATATTTAAACCAAGATTTTTATGATCCAGAGGCAGTCAATCAAAACAATGCGCTGGCTATTGTAAGCGGCAAGCATCATTTTCAACTCAACATACCGCCCGAGTATGTCATTGATAATTTTTCTCGTTCAACTCAGGTCTCTGCTGCTTTAGCTGCCAAATTGAGGGAACCAAATCAATATTTAAGTCAGAGCGACGCCTACATTGATTTTAACAACATGGAATACCAAGCATTTAGCCAACAGGACAAAGACCATGACTATCAAATTAGCGAGGATGGCCAGAGTATCACCATCGCAAACAACAGTTGGTTAGCCATGCTGTTTGACTACGATATGACCGCAAATACCGTTGTAGAATTTGACTTTCAAACCGTTGGTAGTAAAGAAATAGCGGCGCTTTCATTTGAGAATGACAATCAAGAAACAATCAGCCGCACTTACTTCATCACAGGTACACAACGTTGGGGTTATGATGATTATGCCGTTGGTAATAAGAAGTCGACCCACGTTGTATTAAGAGCCGGTGAGCGCATCTCTGGCCCCATCGACCGTTTAGTGTTTGTGCACGACAATGATGAGCCACGCACAGCCAATGCTCATATGACAATCAGCAACTTAAAAGTGTATGAGGCAGGGCTTTATTATTCATCACAGAATAATGTAGACACTTTTTCCAGCATTCAAATTGGCAGATTCAGTGATCAAGCTGCGACCACCTCAGCGGTGAACAATGAATAAGGTAAGCCAAGCGAGAATCGGCCCATATCGACCAACACAACTCATTAAGGACAACGAGTGATTTCTCATCAACATAAATGCATATTCATCCACATTCCTAAATGTGCCGGTACCAGTATTGAAAATGTACTGGGGCATTTTGACGGTCATAGCGGACGCAGTGGCCAAGATCATCGCAGTATTCGCATGATTCAGCAGCCGGGTTTGCAGGTGGCGGTATTTAGAGACAGGGAAAACATCAAAGATTACATACGCCGCATACGTGAGGGCTTTCGTCAACATGCTAATCCTAACAATGGTTTGACGGTAACGCCTGAGCAATATCAGCAGTATTACAAGTTCACCATCGTGAGAAACCCGTGGCAGCGCGCCTTGTCGTGGTACAAAAATGCCATGCGTGATGAAATTCATCAACGCAATTACGGCATCGATGCAAACCTGTCGTTTGCCCAGTTTATTCGCCGTCATGCTGGCAGCGGTTTCCTGCGCCCGCAAACCTATTGGTTAAAGGACTTTGCCGGTGATATGCCGATGGATTTTGTGCTGAAATTTGAGTCTTTGGCGGAAGATTTCGCCAGACTGTGTGTGCATTTAAATCTACCGCCAATGCATTTGCCGCATAAAATTGAAGGCGAAAAAACCGATGATAGTCAGTACTTTGATCAAGCCACCATCGATTTTATTGCTGACTACTACCACGAAGAGATAACGTTGTTTAATTATTCGTTTGATTAACCTAAGGGCGTCAGTGCCATGATCAGAACTTATTTCAGCACACAAACTAGCGTCGGAAGGACAGTCCGTTACTGATTGGCGACATTCTGATGAAAATGTTGCGAACGACAGTAAAGTTAGCAAATAAGTTAAGAGCAGCATGTTGTTTTTATTGAGATAAAAATTACTGGCATGTTTATCGCTTTCCATTATTGGTAAACACAATGTAATGCGCAGGCAACAAGGATAATGCAATGAAAAAGGTATTTGGGGTGCTAAAACACAAGGTCAGAGCCATCAGTTTAATGGCGATGTTGCTCAGCTCATACAGTCATGCTGCCTTCATTAAAACCTACACCGGTGCGGGTGAATTATCTGGTGCACAACAGGTGAATGTGGCGGGTGACTTATGGGATGTAAGTTTTAAAACGGGGTCGTTTCTCGATATTTTTGGCGATGTATCCAGTCTTGCTGCAACGACCTCTGTTGGTGCAGCATTGTTTAGTCAAGCCATCCTTGACCAAGTATTTACCGGCACAGATGACGCGCTGTATACCAATACGGCAGGGTGCAGTGCCACGCCCAGTTGCAGTGCCTTGACTGCTTACGGCATTTCAGCCGCTGGACGAGTATTGTTTTCAACAGCCGTCAACGCTGAACTTGAATCAGCCGATTTGGTGGGCACGGGTAATGCGACACAATCCGCCAGCATAAGCTTTGGTCAGCGTGTGTGGGCGGTATGGTCAAAAACCACCACCACTGAGCCAATTTCCTTAAGTGCCCCTAACTTGTTTAGTGCTGTGTTGACTAGCTTGTTTCTGGTCTTTATTTTCAGGCGTCGGGCAAATTCTGTGAGACGCGCGCAGTAGTGACAAATGAGCATGGAAAGCAAAACAGAGTGGGTAGTTTACGCTAAAGCCATCGGTATAATGTTGGTGGTGTATGGGCATGTGGCTCGTGGCTTAGACAAGGCCAATATTGCCTTACCGGAAGCGTTTTATCGCTTGGCGGATAGCATTATTTATAGTTTTCACATGCCTTTGTTCTTTTTTCTCTCCGGCTTATTTTTTTACGCGTCATTTAACAAATACGGCAGTAAACAATTTGTATTAAACAAGGTTGACACCATTGTCTACCCCTACCTTTTGTGGTCTTTGCTGCAAGGCACATTAGAGGCAACTTTGTCGAGCTACACCAGTGCCAATATCAGCTTTGCCCAGGTATTTTCATTGTTGTGGTCACCACGAGCACAATTTTGGTTTCTGTATGCGCTGTTTGCCATCTTTGTCTTAGCCACCATTATTTTTAGCACCCTTAACAAACGTTGGATTAGCCTTGTTCTGTTGTTGTCGATTGTGTTGTATTGGCTAACGGCAGACATCGATAGCGCCCATTTGGCGCGTTTCATCCCAGAAAATTTTGTCTACTTTATGTTTGGCGTGTGGTTTTCTTCCCGTTACAACAACATGTTAGCGTATAGCCCTAGACGTTGGTTACTCAGTGCCACAGCATTTGTGATTGCACAGTATCTATTTCATGTAAGTTGGCAACTCAATTATGAAGATAGGGGGGTGTGGGCCTTGCTTGTGGCTGTGCTGTCTATCAATTTCATTATCAATTTGGCACATTTTCTATCACGCTTACACATGCCAATCATGGTATTTATCGGCAATGCCTCTATGGTGATTTATTTGCTGCATATCATGGCGGGCAGCGGTACACGTATTGTGTTGAAATCGGTACTACACATTCAATCCACCAGTATTCATCTGATTATGGGCTGCCTCTTTGGACTACTGCTTCCCTTGCTTGCCATGATCGTAGCCAATAAACTGGGGATGAAATACCTGTTTCATGCCCCCTTGAGCACTTGGCTTGCCACCGCGACAAAACGACAGCAGCACAAACCAGACCCAAAATAATCGTCAGAACTTGACGTAAGTAGTTAAAGCATCAAGCCATGGCTCACGCAGTATTGTGTAAACATCAGCGACTTGTATTCTGATATTTGCTCACGATTTTTGCCTGTACAATTGCCGCTACTGACCTTGCAGAACACCGCAATTTATCGTGCCATTTAAGTCTTAAAGCTGAGCGTTCACCTTGGCTGTATCCATAATGCTGCATCCAGTCAAAACATTCGAACTCAATGACCGCTCGGTCGTAGTCAGTCACTTTGCCTTGCCATTGATGGATCCGGCTTTTTTCGGCTGGCTTGGTGGTAAAGGCATGTTGTTGTTGGGTAAATTTTGGCAATCTGACGCCGCCACCGTTTAGCATTTGTTGTTGGTATGTTAAATCGACAAATGCACAAAGCTGCTGCAGATGGTGGGCTGAATTTTCTACATAGTCCTCGTATTTCACTTCCACAAAACGTTCAGATAGGTTTTTACTGTGCAAAAAACAGCATGCTACGGCATCTTTCCAAAGTGTCGAAAAGCTTAAAGGATCACCGATATGCCAACGAGGATTACTTTTCATCGACCAATAAATCGCACGAGGATCACGCACGATATGAATGAATTTTGCGTCAGGAAATACCTTGGCGAGGTTGACCACCGCATCCCTATTTTTAGGATTGTGCTCAATCCAAACGAGCTTATCTTGAGGCTTTTTGTGGGCATTTAATTCAACCAAGCATGTAATGACCTCGGCCAAATCGGCATGTTGGTAAGCCTCGGTAAACTGAGATTCTGAGATACTGAGGCCGGTCACTTGGTAACGAAAATTACCTATCATTTGTCGATAAGCATCGCGCGCTTCGGTGGCGCGGCGATAAGCGGGACTGGCTAAATTTAAAATAAACTGCATCTCCGGAAATGCCACAGCATTTTCTGCAACACCCAGTTGTGCGGCCAACATGGTTGTTCCACTGCGCTGACACCCCATAATAAACACGGGTTTAATGTTCATCTCTCTTCCTTGGCTCATTCAACTTACTGGCTTATAACTTCAAAGCACTGACGATGTTGTGTTTTATGTCAAAACGCAGCAATCGCAGTACCACGAGGTAAACAAGGGCACTAACACATACAGCGATAACCATTCTAACGTAAGGGTTTACGTTGAGTTGTTGGCACAGCAGCAATGCCCCAAACATACAAACGAGGGCTAACAACATCTTGCCCATGTTGATCAAATAGTCTCGCAGGGCGTAATTCAGCACAACTTTCAGACTGACTATTTTAATCACAAAATCTAATCCTAAATTGATGGTCAAGGCCACTAATACCCCTGTTAGACCGAATGTGAAGCTTAAGCCCAACACCAGCATCAGTGTTACGAGGGCATTGGCGATTTCATACACCATGCCTACTTTGGCTTTGCCCAGCGAAATCAGCGCAATGCCATGATATAAAGTTAAAAATCTACAAGCCGCCAAGATGGCAATGACTTGAAAAATCTCGGTTGCACTTGACCATTTGTCAGCAAATAACATCGACAGCATAAAAGGCGCAAGGACCGCCACCCACAGAAAAATCGGCATCAACAAACTGGCTGTCGCCACGGTTAAGCGGGTTATTAAGGTGCTGATATCCAGTCCCTGATTAGCGCGACTCGCAAATACGGGTAACACATAGGAACGCAGCCCCGTGTTGATTGCTGCATAAGGCAGTTCGACTAAACGATTGGCGAAACCGAAATAACCCACGGTTTGGCTGGACGTCGTAAAACCGAGTATTACGATGGTGCCGCGGATCAAACTACCAGAGACAACTTGTCTGATGGCGATGGGAAAGCCTTCAACAGTCATGTTGATGAATAACTTAAAATCTGTGCTCGCGGCCAAATATTTGCTATTGCCCCACATCATCACCAGCAAGGAGGCAGTTTCCATCACCACGATTTGCATAATGACAGCAAGGCTACCAAAACCTGACATTGCCATGACGATACCGATCAACGCGCCAAGCAGTTTTCCACCCAAGGTGCGCATGGCTAGCTTTTTAAAATTTCGCTCCCGTCGCATTTGCGCAACAAAAGGCCTCGCGAGCACCACTGCCAGGACTTTGAGTGAAGCGATGGCAACTAAAATCAACAAACTGATATCGCTGTTCACCAAGTACAATAGCCCAAGCACCAGTAAAACAGTAAGACACGCGGTGGCGCCACCGAACCAAAAAATAGACGAATAGGCAGCTAATACACGTTTGTTTTGCCGCACCAGTGGATCATTCCACAGACCTGACAAAAAAACGCCGACAAATTCAACCACGGCGATGGCAAAGATACCCTCGCCGTATTCTTGTGCAGATAAATACGCCGCAAAGATCAAGAATGTAATAAATGAAACGACGATCAAGCCGAATTTTTCGACAAATATCCAAATCAAATTTTTTAATCTTGGACTAATCAAGTGGCGTTTCCTTTGCTATTTTACGGCTCAGCATGCTGGCCTTGGCCAGAGTCGTTTGGCTTTTGCCGCAGCAACACACCAACACGTATTTAAAATTCAAAACTCATAACCAAAAGATTGAATATCATTGGCATACCGCTTGGCGACTAGGTCTTGGGTTGTTTGGGTGTAATGTTTGCGATACTCCGTAGGGTCTGACTGATTGAGATTTAAGGTTGGCAAGGTCTCAGGACCAATACTCAATTGCTTGGCGACTTGCCGAAAGTCGTGTTCAATATTTTCCAATCTACCGATAAAATCATAATCGGCTAATACCTTGCTGCCGCCGAGCAATTCACACTGTGACATCCAATGCCGATCTGCACGTTGGTCACTTCCTTCTTCACTGCTCAACCACTCAACAAACGCGGCAAATGGCATATCCGGATACAAGCCTTTGAATCGACTGATGATACTGGCATCACAGAATTTGTGTTGGTTAGTGATTTTGTCTAACCAACTGGAATATACCTTTGCCCATGGATTGCGCACAAAACTAAAACGAAAGTAGTGCTGAATCGCCGGTTGCTCCGCTAAAAAACGTGTGATGGCTTGATGATTAAAGACCATGCTCGCGGCATCATGGGATTCGAAGTAATTAATTAAACTTCGTGTTGCGACTTTGGGATTAGCCACATATAAATAATGATGTTTTTCGCTGTAAATCTTCTCTACCGCAGCATCGGCGCTCCCCGCTTTGCCTTGGCGAATAAGAAGCCTGAGTTGATATATCACGTTTTTTAAATGGCGGGCAAACTTAGGAAAAGTGCGCAATTTGAAAAACACATGATTGAGCATTCGTTTGTACTTCCATGACGTTTTTTGCACCTTGCACCACCCTAAGGATCAGATTTATCCAACTTTCTAGCCGGTACACCAACCAAGGTAATGTGGTCGCCGGGAAAAGATTTATTAACCACTGCGTTGGCACCAATTTTCACGTGGTTACCCAAGGTAATCGCACCAAACAACTTAGCCCCTGGGGCGATGTAACAATTGTCTCCCAAATGCGGCGCACTGCTTGATTCAATGTAATCTGCACCAATGTTGACACCAACGTGTACCTTACAGTTTGCGCCGATTTTGGCATGGTGACTCACCACAATATTGCCGTAATGCGGTAGACACAAACCCGGACCAAAGGTGTTCATTTCAATGCTAAAACCGAGCTTTTTACCCAAGCGCCGATAGCGATATTTGGCCCACAGTTTTAGTGGCTGCCATAGGCCAGTATGTTTGGTATTGTGCAGATACTCGGCATAACGCAGGGCGCGTAAATATCGCCAAATATCATTAAATAGCCACTCTTTGGTATTGATTTTAAAGGTGCCGTTTTTTGCATCTTGTTGGCAGTAATATTGGTATTCAGCTTTGCTCAGGATCATGTCTGCTTACTCCTCTGCTGGCAATAAAGTAAATAATGGAAAATATGAACATATCAAAGCTGTTATGGTTAATAATTAAGTAGCCAATATAATTTACCACGACTTGAATCAATACAAAGGGCAGCAACATGCTAGCGACAAGGCTGTTGACCGAGTAAATATAATGCTTGCTGAGTCGCCAAAGGGTGTGAAATATAATAATAAACACCAGCACTAAGGCAATAATTCCACCATGTAACAACGCTTCATAATAGCCACTGTGGGCATTGCCGATAAAGCCCCAACGCGCCACAAATTCACTCACCGCGCTGCTTGACCAAAACCCCCCAAAACCATAGCCACGCAACCATTCTGCTTGAATATAGGGATCTAATAATGCCCAGATGATCACTCTGTTGGTCAAGGTGGGATCACGTCCTAACCAGAGCAATACCAGATCATAAAGCTGGTAAATCAAACTACCACCAATCACAAGGCCCGCAAGCAGCAGAAAAAAACGTAAAAAATTTAACTGTAGACTAGATGAGTGCAAGAGATTAAATGCGCCACTGAGTAACAAGCCAAAAAATACGATCACCACGGCCGTGGCAGATTGTGATATAAGAATACACAGTAGGAGTATCGCCAACAGTACTTGATAAAAACGGGTTTTGTATAACTGCAAACCCACAATCAACAAGACCGCGTAGGCATAGACTCTGGCACCACCATTTTTATCAAAATAAATACCTTTAAACGCCTGGGCGCGGATCCCCTCGGAAATAAATGCTTTGTCTGGTTGCAGCAGGGCATACAACAGCCCGGCAATGGCCAGTATGCCGATGGCGGTTGCCAACAACGTCAATAACGAGCGGGCGGTAAAAAATTCAACAAGACAATACGCCACGGTGAGCAATGTGATAAAGGCCACAAGGCGCCGAAAAGACACCTGAGGAGCATAAGACCAGGATATTGACAGGGCAAAATAGCCGATCAGCACCAGCCACCAGAAACTCTGTTTGGCAGCACGGATTAACGAAAAATGCGAGGAGTGGTAAAGCAACAGAAAACTACTCAAAAATAAACTGACCCCAACAATCTGATTCAACAGTGAACCCGAGACATTTTCCGCAAACGCATCATCTGAGCGGCCACCCGTCAACATCAAGCCAATAAAAGAAAATACCCCCAAGTAAGACAGCAACGCGACCAATAAAAACACACGTTTTAGATCGTCAATTTTCACTTTCATCGGCTATTGTCTCGCAATATCAACGAGCGATAGTGCTTTGCAGCATGCTCTGCAAAGAAACATTCAATGGCCTTGTGTTGTCGGTTTAATTGCGCAATCTTTTGCTTAGCTGTGATGTTTAAAGCCTGCCGGATAGCATCGGCCAAGGCAAACTCACTGATATTTTTTACTAAGCTAGCCACTTCACCATCGTGTAAAATCTCTTTTGGCCCATGGGGAATGTCAAAGGCCACCACTGGTGTATTCACCGACATCGCCTCAACCAGTGCGTTGGGACTACCTTCGAAGCGAGATGATAAAACATACAGATCTGCTGCCCGCATTTCAGCGATGGGGTTGTGGGTATACCCCGGCAATGACACCTTGTCTTGCAGGTTTGCTTGTTTAATCAGGCCTTCTAGGCTGCGCCGATCCTCCCCTTCTCCAAAGATAATCAATCTGCATGGCAGACTTGTTTCAACTTGATGAAACGCGGCGATTAATAAATCAAAGCCTTTTTGGTAAGTTAAGCGACCAACAGATACTAGTGTTGGCAATGTTTTATCTTGTAACCAAGGATGGCAAGGAGGCGAGTCAGCCGCCGCCAACGTTTCTTGTGTGATGACGGGATTGGGTGCGGATACCACGTCTTTGGTTCTGACTACGGTGGTGTCAACTAGATCTTGTGCAACGCCTTGAGATACCGCAATCACCGGATTGGGCAATAAACGATAAATAAAAGGGGCCAGAAAATAGGTGGTTCTCATTACCACACTGCGATTGACTTTTTTGTCCAATGAAAATGCATTTCTTTCACTGACACTCAGTTTGCTCAGCCAACCTAAAGAGGCACACACTAGCGTCACTAGCACATTGATGTGGGTTAACACCGCGAGTATGCCATCTGGTTGCGATAGCTTAAGTGCTCGGCGTAAGGGGCCAAAGGCATCCAAGGTACGATGACAATTTAATTCGCTTAGTTTGACGCTGTCACTCAAGAATGGCTTATTGCTACCACCTTGGGCGATTAAGATCATCTCAACCTCGTCACCGTCTGCGGCTAATTGATTGGCCAATCTCACCATCATTTTTTCAGCACCACCACCACGAAGGTCATGCAGTATGATTGTTATTTTTGCCATAATTTGCCCTAAAACAGTGCCATATACGCTTGGGCAACATGGTTATATTTAAACACATCCACCGTATCTGAAATTGGTTTTCCTGCCAGACTTTGGTAATGCAACATGGCACTGGCCAGCGCATCGATATTTTGGTTTTCGATTAACAAACCATTTTGTTGGTGTTGTATCAGTTCAGCCGGTCCGGTAGGACAATCAAAAGCGATAACCGGGGTGTTCAAGGCCATGGCCTCCACCAACACGGTGGGCATGCCCTCGTGGCGAGACGACAAGATAAAGGCTTGGGCATGTTTGATGATAAAATAGGGATTGGCGGTAAACCCTGTGAACTCAACCCAAGCCCCTATGCCCAATTTTTCTGCCAGAGTCTGCAACTCAAGGCGATCCTCTCCACTGCCAACAATCACCAAGTGGGGTATGCACGGATCTTGTTTTTTGGCCTTGCTGTAGGCGTGTAAAAGCAGATCAAAACCTTTTTGTTCAACCAGTCGACCCACGGCACAAAAGTAACGATGCACAGTACGATTATCGCTATTGAGCGATGCAAGGTTGAAGATCTGTTCACTCACCACCGCATTGGGTACAAAGTAAACTTGGCGTTTTTGCCAGACAAGGGCGTGTTTGATTGAGGCTTGCAAACTGGCCGATACTGCCACAACCTTGCCCACCATCACGTAGGCACTGTACAAACATTTGATGGCCCAAGGGGGGAGTTTTTGATCACTCACATCAAAGGCACAATGTCGGGTAAAAATGACCGACAGGCTCGGCCGACACAAGCGACAAACTAAGGCCAACATGTTTGCGGTTTCGGTGGCAGCAATGATCACCGATATGTTGTGTATTTTAATAAAATTCAACAGCGCCCTGAGCTTGGCAAGGTTGCCTGAGTTTGGCGCTGGCGCGAAGGTGGTAAATTTTTGGTTTAACTGCGCATAACCTTCAGCACTGGCTCCCTGTGCATCATGCACATAAAAATAGGCTTGTAGACCTTGGCTCATCAGGGCCGTCGCTAAGTTTTGATGCACACGCTCAACACCACCACCTTGGATGAAACATTTGTGAAGAAAAAGGACATGTTTGCCTGCCATTTCAATCATCACCTTCAATACCGAACGTTGCGGTGCTTGATAACACAATAAATGGCATGGGGATTAGTCGTTAAATAGCGCCATAAAAATTTTCGGGGCTCAGTGAGAGCACGATGCAACCATTCAAATCCCATATTTTGCATGAGTTTTGGTGCACGAGCGTAGTCTCCGGTTATGTAGTTGTAACAACCACCACAGGTAATGACCACCGGGATCTTGAATTTATGTTTGTTGCGAATAACAAACAACTGTTCTTTAGGTTTTCCCAAACCCACCCACAGCACATCCGCCTGGGAACGATTGATTTGCTCAATGACCGCCTGTTCTTCATCCACTGAGAAATAACCATGCTGGGTACCGGCGATCTTAAAATTTGGGTAGGTATTCGCCAAAATAGCCGCACAGCCCTCAACCACAGCTTGAGTACCGCCCAATAAAAAATGCGAAACCTCGCCGTTGTACTGTACGGGGATATCATGAATGGTATCAGTTGTGGCGCTGCGCTCGGGGATGACCTTGTTGCCAAACCATCGAGAAAAACTCACCACACTTTGCCCATCCGCATGGATCACATCGGCATGTTTTAACGCGTTATAAAACTGTCCATCTTGGTGCGCGAGGGATATGCCGTGCCCATTTGTATCAAATACGGTGAGGGGCTGAGTATGTTTACCGCTCCTGAAGGCGATAATGTGTTCGACAAATAAACTC
The DNA here is from genome assembly GCA_009993955.1 of Paraglaciecola sp. Lineage (GTDB taxonomy): Bacteria > Pseudomonadota > Gammaproteobacteria > Enterobacterales > Alteromonadaceae > Paraglaciecola. The sequence goes on along the minus strand of JAACSL010000012.1, from coordinate 75,705 downwards.
ACTAGCTGCGTTCTTGACAAACAAGCCGTTTTTATCCCGGCGACATATGAAAAGTCCACGTCACTCAAATCCATTTATACATCCCTCAATTCTGGTTTCAGTATGTCGGCGCCACCTAATGCCTAATGCATAGCAAGCCTTAAAACATGCTGCCATGTCTTCATGACAGAAAGAAGAAGCAAAAAGGATACCAGCGTAAACAAAATGCGAATTTGAGCGCACTTCGCCGTGTCATACTGCGTGACATTGTGTTTATCAGCCTTCAAGATGGATGGTATATTTATAGGTGAACACTGTTTGGATGGCTTGTTGATTGCTAGAAAGTGCTATTATCACCCCTACTCGGCATTGGATTAAGCATTTGATGATGAGCACAATGCGTCGTAGCCTCGCCGTAGGATTCTGTGTTTTTGTTGGTTTTGGCCTGTCAGCTCAAGCCATCCTTGAGCTGACAGAAAGCATGCTCAAGGCCATTGAAGGGCGCTATGGTCAACAAGCAGTAGTGGATGTTGTAAAGTGGAATAGCTTACTCCTGCAATTACAGAACAAAGACCTTGACGAACAACTCACCCAGGTAAATCAATTTTTAAACGACTATGAGTTTATTGACGATGTAAAACATTGGCAGCAACCTGACTATTGGGCAACCCCAATTGAGTTTATTGCTACCCATGGCGGTGATTGTGAAGATTTCAGTATCGCTAAGTATTTTAGTCTACGCGCCTTAGGCGTACCTGCCGCCAATTTGCGACTCATGTATGTAAAAGCGTTACGCTATAATATGGCGCACATGGTACTCGCCTACTATGCACAACCGAACGCCATCCCCTTGGTACTGGATAACTTAAATCCAGAAATTTTACCCGCCACCCAGCGACCAGACCTTTTACCTGTGTATAGTTTTAACGGTGATGGCTTGTGGATTGCAAAGGAACAAGGACAAGGCAAGAAAGTACAACCCGGCGGTAATAACAGCTTGTGGGAAGACTTAACAAAACGCATGACCCAGGAATTTGAAGCAAAGGATTAATAACCATGACTTTATCCAGACAGCTCGCCCTCGGCCTTTTTGCGATACTGGCAATGGTATTCGCAGGGGCATTGTTCATTAATGTGCACAATACAAAAAATTACATCGCACAACAGCTCACTTCGCACGCTCAAGATACTGCCACCTCATTAGGTCTATCGATTGCACCCTATCTCGGCTCTGGGAGCGATTTGCCGGTTGTCGATACCATGATGAATGCTATTTTCGATCGGGGTTATTACCAGTCTATGGTGTTAAGCGATATGGCCGGCAATATCATCTTAGAAAAACACAATCCCACTCGCCTTGAAGGCGTGCCACTATGGTTCAAACACTGGTTTGTACTTGAACCTCCTTTGACCCAAACAGAAATTAATAACGGCTGGAATATCGTGGGTTTGCTGGCAGTACAGAGTCATCCGGGCATCGCTTATCAACAATTGTGGCGCAACAGTATCGATGCATTCTGGTTAATCTGCTGGATCTTTGTTTTTGCACTGATGCTGGTTTGGTTGCTGGTGCGGGTGATTACCGTGCCAATAAATGCCGTTGTTAAACAAGCTCAAGCCATTAGCGAGCAACGCTTTGAACGCCTTGAACTCAGTCCACGCACTCCTGAATTACGTACCTTTGTAGATGCCATTAATCGCATGTCTGAGCGCCTCAGTGAGATGTTTGCAAGGCTCACTGCCCAAGCCCATCGTTACAAAGAATTTGCCTACGTTGATGCGTTAACCAAAGTTGGCAATCGCCGTGCCTTTGACCTAGCTGTGGATCAACTGTTAAGTGATGACGAACAGCAAAGTCACGGCTGTTTGTTGATAGTGCGTTTAAGCAGTTTATATCAAGTAAATCAACATTATGGCTTTGCCGATGGCGATAAATATGTCACCTCGGTGTGTTCTATATTAGTTGAACAGTGCCAGCAGCGTTCGGCGAGTTTCCACGTGTATCGACTCAGCGGCGCTGATTTTGCGGTGATAGCGGAAGACGCAGTAGAGGCTGAGATAGTGCAATTTATCGACGTGTTTATGCAGTCTTGTCGCTTAATTGACAAGTCAGAGTATCAAGCGGGCATCGTGCACTTGGGCGCAGGAAGTTTTGCCTATGGCACACACAAATCGCAACTACTTGAGAAAATTGATCATGCCCTGAATATAGCCCTAACTCAGGCGCATCGCTGGCAATTTGCCAATGACAGCCTGCCCGTTGCTAATAACAGTCAGTGGCGAGATCAATTCCAGCGCTTATTGGCAGAAAAACACACAAATTTCGCCGCCCAGCCGATCAAAAGTTTCGATAACACCACCCTGTATAGTGAATTATTTGCCCGTTTTGCAGACAGTCAAACCGGTGAATACATTCCCATGGCGGAATTAATCCCTGCCTCGATTCGTTTAGATTTTGCCCAACAAATCGACGAATTAGTCCTCGCTTGTGCGCTAAAAAACCTGGCAAAGGTGGAAGGTAACATTGGCGTAAACGTCTCCCGTTTGACAGTTTTGCAAGTAAGTTTTCAAGAATGGTGGTTAGCTCAACTGGCTCATTTAGGTGCGAACTGCGCAAAGTTGGTGCTTGAAATACCAGAAAGCGCCTTGTTAAACAATAGTGCATTACTCTTACAGTTTATTGCTCGAGTCAGGCAATTTGGCGTCAAAATCACCATTGAGCGCTTTGGCGCCCAACTTGCCACGTTGACTCAATTGCGGGTAATCCGACCCGACTACTTGAAATTGGATGGTCGGTATATCCGCCATATCGATAGAGAAGTCGACAATCAATTGTTTGTCAATGCTCTGGTGGGTATCGCCCATGGTCTAAACGTGAAGATTATTGCCGAGCGAGTTGAAACCCGCGCAGAAGCAGAATGTTTGCAGGGCATGCAAGTGGATTTTATTCAGGGTTATTATGTGGGTAGACCGTCGCCAATGTGAGACAAGCACTTGATGTTTAGACCATGAGCAAGCAAGAGCAGCAAGCAAATTCACGAATACTGAGTTAAAGTCTGCAAACAAAAGTACACGTGGCCGGTTATGTACCAACACCGTTTAGTTTGCTTGTTTGAGCAACACACTCATCTGGCACAATACGTGCAGCGTTTATGCTGATTAAACATAGTTTGATTAAGCCAAAAGATGTAAGGTGACAACCACCAGTAGCCGTCACATTGAATACTAAATAAGAGGGATGTTTATGCGAGTATTAACACGATTTTTGCTGAGTTTTGTTGTCATGTTGCATGTCAATGCGTTTGCGCAATTAGCCGTCGACAGTCTTATGGTGTTTGGCAATGAGCAACAACCGGGTAGTCGAATGATGCAAGCGATCAATGACCGCATCATACAAGGCAATGCCATCGATGATTCGATAAACGCGGTGATTCGTTCGGCTCTGTATGATGAAAACAGCGAGTTATTGTCTGCACTTGCCAAAGACGCCATGGCAGCTGACCTGCCAAGTTCGGTGTTATTTCTGCAAAGCATGAAACAAACCAATAATCTGTTTGAGGCCACCAAACTTGCGATTGAAAGCCAGCCGCAGGCTATCGTCAGCCTTATCGATATCAGCGTGGCCTTGTATCCAGACTTTGCCCAAGATGTGATTAACGCAGCGGTGATGACCGGTGAAATGGATCCTAATGCTGCCTTGATCGCCGCCATTGCTGCGGGTGCGGACCCCACGTCTGTGTCAGAAGCCACCGCGGTTGGCGGCACTGTGGCCACCACGATAAGTGGCCCGATTGGACTGGGTTTAGGCGCAGGTGGCGCAGGCGGCGGCGATCCAAGCGCATCCACTAATTAATGCCACCGCTGACGTCCATGCAATTTAGGGTTGTGGCCTAAACGTGTGCAGTATTGCTGTGTGATTATGCTTAGTCAGTGTTATGCAACAACTAATAAATGCCGGTGAAGTACTCGTTGTCCCACGTCTTGTTTTACGTTTTTTTAGCTTTACTGGTGTGGCTGCCGATTCCCTTGGGATCAAATCGCCCTTGGGCTTGGAGCCTGCTGGAATTTATCACGTTTGTTTTGTTGCTGGGGTGCATCGCGGTGTTTCGTCACAGACCCTATTTAGGGTTAACTCACTTTCGTGCCCCCTTGTTGTGTTGGCTACTGTTTTTGCTGATTGCTTTACTGCAAATCACCCCCTTGCCTAGCGGTGTTGTTAACCTAATATCTCCCCACAGTGTTGCTGCGTCAAACCTGCATATTACCGCTTTCACCTATCTCTCGGTGGATGTGGGTCAAAGCCAGATAGCCCTGTTGAAAAGTGCGGCGTATTTCAGTCTATTTATCTGCAGTTTACTGTTAATCGACACGGAACAACGCATCAAACAAACCTTATTAGTCATGGTAGTGAGCGGCACATTCCAGGCACTTTATGGGGTATTAGAGATTCTCAGCGACACGCCTTATAGCTTGGTCTTCAATCTTCCGGTGGCAGAATCAGCAAGCGGTAGCTTTGTGTATAAAAACCATTTTGCTAACTATTTAATGCTTTGCTTGAGTGCGGGCATGGGACTTATCGTGTCGAGCCTGCAAGCCAATGTCAGCCAATCAGCGCGAGCTTGGTCACGCACTATTCTGACCCTTTTGCTTGGCAACAAAGCCCTGATCCGAATATCACTGGCGATCATGGTTATAGGTTTAGTGATGTCACATTCACGCATGGGCAATACGGCTTTTTTTGCTGCGTTAACCCTGATCGGCTGTATTGCGCTGGCGCTAGATAAACGTCGCTCCCGAGCATTAAGCTGGTTAGTGGTGAGCATGTTAGTCATCGATCTGTTGATCGTCAGTGCTTGGTTTGGCTTAGACAAAGTGCAACAGCGATTAAGTGAAACCAGCTTGGCCCACGAAAGTCGTGATGAAGTGTTGCTTGACTCTCTGCCGATGGTGCTGGATTTTCCGGTTTTTGGCGGCGGTGGCGGCAGTTATTATGGTTTGTTTCCCAGTTTCAAGGTAAGCGACACCCAAGCGTTTTACGACCATGCCCACAATGATTATTTGCAATTCCTGATTGAATACGGGGCACTTGGTTTTCTGCCCCTCGCCATATTTGTATGTTACTGTTTTTACCATGCTTTATTGAGCTTAAAAAATCGGCATCACCCCACATTAAAAGGTACTGCTTTTGCTGCATGCATGGCCTGCTTTGGCATGTTGATCCACATGAGCGTGGATTTTCCCTTGCAAGCCCCAGCAAATGCTGCTTATTTTGTAGTCTTTTTAGCCCTGGCCTTGATCAGCCAATCACTGAAGATAATGAAAACGTCTAGGCTCAGCGGCAATAAAACCCACTGAATACCCAGTAGACAAGCCGCAAATCTGGGCATTATCGAGGTGTTCGCATAGCTCGCAACTGGTGGCAGGCTTACATTGGCCGCAGACTGAATGCCTGATGTCTACCATAGGCAGCATGTTTACTGCACGGCGTTTGCCACGCTGCACCCGACTTTTTAGTTTGCTTATTGATCACCTTGGCCAGCGTATTATTCGCAGCCTGGGATGAGCCTTTTGATGTGTCGCGCTTCGTCTTTTAGCCAACGACAGGCCAGCGTTGTTGCCTGATATTGCTGCAGCAAGTGAATGACTTGACCTTGGCTCTGAGGATTTTTTAAGCCCAAGGCCAAACGTCGGTAAAACTCGGGCCTGAATTGCAATAAAAATGGGTGGTTAGCGCGATACAAGGCTAAACCAAATTCAATGATCACCACATGTACCTCAGGTTTTTGCGGTCCTAATTTTGCAGCCATTTGCAAATACCACAATAACTCATCATCAAGTTGTTGTTGCCGCCACTTAATCATCATCAGCGATGCCCACGTGACTGGCCAATAGGGCCGTAATTCACTGGCACGCAGGTAGTGAGCCTTGGCGCTTTCCAAAGCAAGCGTTTGCTCTTCATAAGAAAATATCGCCCCCCATTCTATCACCTGAGCTAACAAATCCTGGTAGAGGGCATTGTTTTGTTGATATTGGCTGGCGGCGAGTGCGGTGTTTTTAACCACGAGGTATTGTTCTTCACTGCGTTGGCTGGGATCGCTGCGCCATTCATCGACGCTATTGCGCACGTGATAATAATTTAAACTGGCCAAGCCAAAATTGATGCTAGTTAGCAGCCCAAGCACTGCCATACTGCTCAGCAGTATTAACGTCAGCACATGATAACGGCCTGGGTTTACCGCCATAAGAGGTGCTGCGTGATGATCATGGGTGTTTGTTCAAACAAATTGCTGACATAAACGGGATCAAAGTATTCGGTTAAACGTGCCCGACACTTGCCCATTTCATTGGGACGGCGCTCTAGGTTATGACTATCTGAGGCGATGATGCTAATGCCGTGTTCATCTAACATGCGCCAAGCTAGGGCCTCAATGGCAGCTGAAAATCGCCCGAGTAAAGCACCTGCTGTCAGTTGAAACAAACACCCGAGGTTTTTGAGCTGGGTAAATTTTCGATAATCTTGCAGAATGTCGCGGTTACGTTCTGGATGAGCAATTAACGGTTGCACATTGTTGCTCAACAACCACTTAATCAGTTTGTCAGTGCCAGCAGGCACATGACTATGGGGTAATTCTAACAACAACACATCCTTTCCCTGCCATTGCCCCAGATAAGGCAAATCACCACTGGCCTGCCAGCGCATAATTTCAGGACAAATTCGCACTTCTGCAGCACAGGCAATTTTTAATGGGCATTGTTGTAGCTGAAAATATTCTGCCAATTCGTTTGTTGCCGTTTGAATTGTTGTTAGGCTGTTGTCGTAATAGCCACTATGAATATGCGGCGTGCACACGACATGGGTAACGCCATTGTCGAGGGCCTGTCGTGCCATCTGCAGGGCAATATCCACTGAATGTGCACCGTCATCGATGCCGGGTAACATGTGATTGTGCAGGTCTATCAACTTGGCTTGGCTTCGTCGTGGTAGCTTTGATAATCGTATTGGTCATAAAAACCAGAATATTCACCAGTTTGTCGCGCCTTTTTTAAATCCACTTGATTTAAGACTATCCCATCAACCCGATGACCCACATTTAAAAAACGACTCACTCCAGCGTTAATTATTTTGTGGCTGGTGCTGTCGGCTTTGACCACGTAAACCACGGAGTCACAGACATTCGACACAACAATGGCATCGCTCACCGCTTGGGTGGGCGCACTATCAACAATAATGTATTCATAAATCGACGCCAAACTGTGCATGATTTTTTTGAACTGAGCAGAGGCCAACAACTCTTGAGGATTAGAGGGCACGCTACCGGCGCAAATTAAATCTAGCCCTGAAAATTCATCATAAACAATACATTCGTCCAAAGTATGGGTGCCCGCGATTAAATTGGCTATGCCAGGTTGAAAGCCTGGCAAATCAAATTGCTTGGCTAAAGTGGGGCGACGCAAATCGGTATCCACCAGCAGCACTTTGTTCAACTGCCCAAGGGCAAACGCTAAATTAATTGATACCGTGCTTTTGCCCTCTTTAGGCACACTGGAAGTCACTAAGATAGTTTTTGACGGTTTATCGATATTCAGCAATTGTAAACTGGTGCGCAAGGTGCGAACCGATTCACTGAAAGTATGGTGTTTGGTATCAAAAAAGTGGCGTAATGGAATATTTTCATGTTTTTTGTGGGCCTGCCACGGAATGATACCCAACATACGTTGGGCTAACTTGCGCTCAACATCGTCAACTGAACGAATACCACTGTTGAGGGCATCTAGGGCGAGGGCCAGAAATATACCAAAGGCTAAACACACCACAAAGGCCGCTGCAATAATCATGCCTTTTTTGGGTTTTGCCGCGATGCTAGGTGGCGTCGCGGCATCTAACAAACGTGCGTTTGCTGATTCAAAACCACCCAACTCATTAGTTTCTTTAAGTCGCGTAAAAAACGAGCTGTAGAGCTGTTGGTTAATGTCCACTTCCCGTTGTAGCGTTTTACTGTGATTGTCTAAATTTGATAATTTCCGAAAGCGTTGTTTCGCTTGTTCCACATCCTCTTTGAGCTCATTGACCTTAGCGCTGGCATTTTGATAATCGACAGTTATGCCCGAGATGAGATCGCTAATTTGACGATTTAAGCTGTTCTGAATCGAATCTAACTCAGCTTGAGCAGCAATCATGGTGGGATGTTTAGGGCCATAGACCTTACTGAGCTCTGAAACCTTACTTTGCGCACTGACTTCAGCGCGTTTTACCGATACTACCGATGGGTGATTAATGACATCAGTTAATGTCGATAAGATCGTGATGTTGGCACCACTGGCTTGTACTTGTTTATAAATCGCTTCGTTTTGCTTCAAGCTGGTTTGTGCTTCTAACAACTGCTGACTGAGTTTTTGCAGTTCTTCAGACGCCAAACCAACCACACCGTCAATATTAACCAATTGCTCATTTTCATAAAAATCGGCCAATTGCTTTTCAGACATAGCCAGTTTAGTACGCAGGCCTTGCAAACTCTCGTTTAGCCAAGTAGTGGCTTTTTCTGTCATTTCTAGTTTGGCTTGTAAATAGCTCTCGATATACACATCACCCACAGTATTGGCGATCATAGCGGCTAATGCTGGATCTTCATCTTCGTAACTTATATCCACAATCTGGGTATTGGGCACAGGGGCAATCAGTAAATTATTCATGAGCTTAGCGGTGGCAAAATTCTTTGCAGCCACCAGCTGGTTTTGCGCCGATAACTCTACGGGTTCTTTTTGCGGTAAAAACGGTAATACACTGACCAAGCGTTCTTTCAAATTGCGCAGGCCCAAGTCCAACACGCTCTCACTTTTGTTGCTGATATCGTAATTGGGCAATTCATACAGGCTCAGTTTCTCCACCACCCTTTCAGCAATTTTACGTGAACGCAAAATTTCGTATTGAGTCTGAAAATATTCTTTGCGATTAGCATCCAAACCATAGATTTCTTGAATGGATACCACATTTGCCTCGTTTGACTCAATTAATAAACTTGCCGTGGCGAGATAGCGCGGCGTAATCGACAAGACGACTAAGGCAACCATCACAGTGAGTAAACTAGAGAGACTCAAGATCCGCCATTTATATTGTTTGATGACTTGCCAGTACTGCCCAAAATCTATGGTGTCCCGTTCAAACAACTTTGCTTCAATTTGTCCGATATTCGTTTGTGCATTCACGGCGGTCTTGTCCTTGATCAAAAGAAACTCTGAGAGATAGTGACAATATCACCGGGCATAACAGTGTCGGTGGGTTGGCTTTCAATCAGTTTTTGTTGGCCATCGACATCCCGTCGAATGGTTATTTTTGTTCGGGAAGCGCGCTCAGTGTAACCACCGGCCAATGCCGCGGCTTTGTCAATCGATAAACCCGGCTGATAAGGATAACCACCGGGCTTTTTCACTTCACCATCGATAAAAAACGGGCGATATTCCTCTATGGTCACGGAGATGGATGGTTCAACCAAATAATCGCCCTTCAACCCTTTATACAGTGTGCTTTCCAGCTGGGATGCGGTTAGACCAACCACTTCTATATCCCCCAAAAAGGGATAATTAATCACGCCCATATGAGGTACCTTGGTGGTGAGTGACAGATCCGTTTGTCCAAATACTGAGATTTTAATGACGTCCCCAGCGCCTAATTTATATTGACTTAGACTCATGTTTTGCGCCGTTGATAGGCCGCTGAACACCAGCAAACAAAGCACACTCCACCGTAGAAAACTCTTCATGTTTACTGCTTCCTTTACAACGATAATTTTGCACTGAGGCTGAACAAATTTTTGTCAAAATCGAAACTGCCATCTACTACATCGCTGTTGCGCTTGATATAAGAATAAGCAGCGATAAAACTTATCCAACGTCTAAATTGATAGGACGCAGTTAAATCTAACTGGGTGCTTTTATCTTGTCTGGGGATCAAACCGCCCACATAAATATCGCTGCCATAGGCTACAGCGCTGCTGGTAGAAAGGCGTTCTAACCACTGATGCCGCCAGTCTAAACGGTAGTCTTTGCGTTTGATAAACGAGCCCAAGCCATTTGTCTCCAGGGTATCGTTGGCCGTTGAAAATTCTATTAACGCGCGCTCAATCGGACTCCACACCACGCCTGCTTCCCATTTTAAGCCTGAAAAACCTTCACGTAAGTCGTTGTCAAAACTGCGCTTTTGATAACCCAATTTGGCAAACCCTGTCGTAGCCGCAGTGGATTCCCATTTTAGACCCGCAAGAAGATTTGTGGTTTTGCTATCCAATGAAACAAAATTGGGGTCTGTCATGGTGATACTGTCGTAAGACGTATTGGTGTAGCGTGAGTCCAAGACTAGGTCAGTGGCGGGAGCAACTTGATAATAAAAAATACCCCCTAGACTTTGCTCGCTTCTATCTCGTGGCCGACCATTTATGACATCGTTATCGTAGTTGATATTGCGTAATCTGACGGTGGCTTCAAACCTAGCTGGCGCTGTTTGTGCACCATAAGAATATTTTGTATCGAGGGTAGTACGTTTATATTTATCGGGCCCCAGCAAAGTGTTGCCAATGCCAATCGAATAGGCCGTACCTCTGGCATCGTGGCCTGATTCACTGACAAATCCTGCTGCCAGCTGATTGCGCCGATCAAACTCGAAGCCGAGATCAACAAATATTTGGTAATCGTCAAAATTATCATTCTGGCTGGAATGGTAAATCCCTTTGCTTGCACTCACGCCGACACTTACTTGAGTGATATCGCTGTTCTTCTCTAGCCGCAGTTCTGGGCGATAGAGACTAATCCAACTGCTGATCACAGCAGAATTCGAGCGGGTGACGTTGCTGTCATGCTGGAGGCTTACATCTAAGGTTGGCACAAAATCTAAGCCACCCACATCAAGACTCGCCTTTTCTTGGGCCATGCTGCCGGCGCTAACAAGACTCAACACCAGCGCGACGCTAAGATTTACACTTTTCATTCCTTTGCCTCAATTTTACTCAAATTAAACAGGGAGTTTAACTGCGCAGTCCCGTGGTTTATCGGCACAAAACCATTGTCGCCTTGTGAAGTTATAAGCCATTTTTGTGCCAGTATTATGACATCGTTGCATTCAGCCTCACTTAATCATTGGCTCGCGGCTTTGTATCCAACAACGATGCGCGCCTAGGGCGTTTGCGCCATAAAAAATACAAATTTGCACCAAATCCGTTCAGCGTTTGCTTAAGTAGGTGCACAAAAAACCATCACGTTACCGCGTCAGTGAAGTGAAAAAGCCACATAAATTTCATCAAATCATCATTTCTACCGCTTTCGCTCACGTTAAGCTTGAACATACAGCCAGCGAAGATTGCATAGCAGCCTTGATTTAACTGTATTGCTGTTAGCTTTGGGGCCCTGTGTATAAAAATTTATGACCAGCATTAATCAGCGGCATAGTTATTGCTAATTCTTCCATGCGCAGTAGAAGAAGAACGCATTTGCTGTGTTTAAACCGTAAACGCTTTCTGTATGGCTGCGCTGTGTGCAAACCACGTGACATTCGGTATGTAAAACAGGGTGCCCGATAGTCAAAGCATAGAGTGTGTTGCAAATTGGCAACAGACCTTAGCCAGTGTTACCCATCGGCAACGTTGCGGTTTTATTGGGCTTTGTAGGTGGATTGGGTTTAATGAAAGGGATTTTAGGCAAACAGCGTTGACACAAAAGGCTTGCTTTAATCATTAGTACCTTATTGAAGACAGATAAACGCGCAGTTGGGCGATCATCCCTGATTGATGATTAATGAATTGCTAGGTAGCTAAAGGAGCAAGAGTGATGGTATTTGGAAAGACCAACGGTCCAAACAATAAAGGTATTATTCAGACAAACCAAAGCAGCTTTTCAACTTTGTATCGGCTGACAGATTTAATTCTCATCACCTTAGTATTCTTTTCGACTATGGTGATTTTGGGAGAGCCGGTAAAGGGTGAAAGTATGGTGATATTGTTTGTCAATATTATTACTTTCAATCTATGTGCGGAATCACTCGATTTATATCGGTCATGGCGCACCGCGTCTACCACCTTGATGTTAAGAAGCGTGACATTCGGATGGCTAATTTCTGGTTTTGTCACCGCGACTTTTGCCTATGTTTACCCTAATTTTGTCAACTTAGACAATTTTGTGGTAATGAGTTGGTTGACTATTAGTTTAGTGGCTTTAACCAGCTGGCGCGTAGTCTTTCGTCAGATCTTATTTGTACATCGGCGCAAAGGACACAATACGCGCCGGGCCATCGTCATTGGCGCAACACATGCTGGCTACAGTTTGGCCAATCAAATCATCGAAAACGACCATCTGGGCATTATATTTACGGGTGTTTATGATGATAGAGAGACGCAACGACTGCCCTACGAGTTTACCAACCAAATTGCTGGCAATGTAGACGATGCAATCGAAAAAGCACGGCAAGGAGAAGTGGATTTTGTTTATATTGCGCTGCCCATGAGCGCTGAAAAACGCATTATGCAGGTGTTAAATTTGTGCAGTGACACCACCGCAACCGTATACATTATTCCCAATTTCTTTATGTATAATTTGCTCAACGCAAGATGGCAAAGTGTTGGGTCCATTCAAACCCTCAGCGTGTTTGATACCCCTTTTCAGGGTGGCAGTGAATTATTGAAACGTGCCGAAGATATTGTTCTGTCACTTTCTATTTTATGTCTGATTGCGGTGCCGATGTTATGCATTGCTGCAGCGGTAAAAATCACTTCTCCTGGCCCCGTGATATTCAGGCAAAATCGCTATGGGCTGGATGGGAAAAAAATAGTGGTGTATAAGTTTCGTTCCATGTCAGCACAAGACAATGGTACTGAAGTGAAACAAGCCACAAAAAACGATAGTCGCATTACCCCCCTTGGCGCTTTTCTGAGGAAAACCTCATTGGACGAGCTCCCGCAGTTTATCAATGTCCTACAAGGCAGAATGTCGATTGTTGGACCACGTCCCCATGCCGTGGCTCACAATGAACAATATCGAAAGTTAATCGAAGGTTACATGCTTCGTCATAAAGTGCGTCCAGGCATTACTGGCTTGGCACAAGTCAATGGCCTGCGTGGTGAAACGGAAACCATCAATAAAATGGTTAAACGTGTGGAGTTTGATTTGGACTACATTCATCGATGGTCGGTATGGTTGGATATAAAAATCATATTAAAAACGGTGACCAACGGCTTTATCAATAAAAACGCCTATTAATACAAGTCCAATATCTGCGCTAAATCTATTGCGACCATTTTTTAAACTCACAATGGTCGCAGTTCAACCTCCCGTGATTTCCTTCAGGCTGGACCAATCTACTAAAGCGCCAGCAAATTTCAGAAAAGTATGCCAAGCAAAACAGCCTCTAGTATTTAGCTTTATCGTGGTTTTGGGTACACTCTCGGCTTTTTATGTCGCTAAACTAAAATTAGCGGCGATTTATGTTGGTTTAAGGCAGATACATGAAAATTTTAGTGACCGGCGGTGCAGGTTTTATTGGTAGTGCGGTGGTCAGGCAGCTTCTCGAAAATACCTCCGATACTGTAGTCAATGTTGATAAACTGACCTACGCAGGTAATCTTGAGTCCATCCCTGAGCAGTTGCATAGCGAGCGCTACATCTTTGAAAAAGTAGACATTTGTGACCCATCAGCATTAAAAAGAGTTTTCCAGCAGCACCAACCAGATGCCGTTATGCATCTTGCAGCAGAATCCCATGTTGATCGCTCTATCGATGGACCAGGTGATTTTATTCACACCAATGTAGTCGGCACCTACACCTTGTTAGAATCGGCACGTTCCTATTGGATGACGCTTCCCGTGGATAGAAAGTCACAGTTTATCTTTCACCACATCAGTACCGATGAAGTTTACGGTGACTTACCGCATCCTGATGAACTTCCTGCGGGGACAAGTTTACCACTTTTTACTGAGTCAACGCCTTATGCACCAAGTTCACCCTATTCTGCCAGTAAAGCCAGCTCTGATCATTTAGTACGCGCTTGGCAACGCACCTATGGTTTGCCAACCGTCGTAACCAACTGCTCCAACAATTATGGCCCCTACCATTTTCCTGAAAAACTTGTACCCCATATCATATTAAATGCCTTAGCTGGAAAAGCCCTGCCTGTTTATGGTGATGGTAGTCAGATTCGTGACTGGTTATTCGTCGAGGATCATGCACGCGCGCTGATCACCGTGCTTAAATCCCGACGCATTGGTGAGACGTTTAACATTGGTGGGCACAACGAAAAACGTAATTTACAGGTAGTTGAAACCATTTGTGACCTATTAAATGAGCTAGCTCCCGGCAAAGTAAAGGGCATTAATAACTATCGAGAGTTAATCACGTTTGTTAAAGATCGTCCCGGTCATGATGCACGCTATGCCATTGATGCCAAAAAAATTCAGCAAGAACTCGGCTGGACACCACAAGAAACCTTCGAATCCGGTATTCGCCGCACTGTAGAATGGTATTTAAGCAACCAAGATTGGTGGCAACGGGTATTATCGGGTGCATACCAACTCAATCGTTTAGGCAATGACAGTTCAACTCTCGGCGTACAACAAGGAGAATAAAATGAAAAAATACAAAGGAATTGTGTTAGCTGGTGGATCTGGTTCGCGTTTGCATCCAATTACTCAAGGTACCTCCAAGCAATTATTGCCTATTTATGACAAGCCGATGATTTACTATCCCTTGTCAGTGCTCATGTTAGCGGGGATCCGCGATATTTTGATTATCACAACGCCAGAAGATCAGAGTAATTTTGTGAAACTACTCGGTGATGGCTTAGCCTTCGGGATCAACATTACTTACGCTATCCAACCCTCGCCAGATGGTTTGGCACAGGCCTTTATTATCGGTGAGCAGTTTATTGGCGATGACAATGTTGCTTTAGTACTGGGAGATAATATCTTCTATGGCCAACATTTTTCTGACTACCTCAGAGCAGCGACCAAGGTGGAAGTGGGGGCAACTGTATTTGGGTATCACGTGAATGACCCTGAACGTTTCGGCGTGGTGGATTTTGACGATAATGGCTTAGCCATTAGTATTGAGGAAAAACCAAAACAGCCAAAATCTAATTACGCGGTTACTGGCTTGTATTTTTACGATAACCAAGTGGTAGAGATTGCCAAGAATATTGCTCCATCACCAAGGGGGGAGTTAGAAATTACTGATGTCAATCTGGCTTATATGCAAAACGGTCAGTTAAACGTTTCGTTACTCGGACGCGGTTTTGCATGGTTAGACACTGGCACACATGATTCTTTACTTGAAGCTGGTCAATTTGTGCAAACCGTTGAGCATCGGCAAGGTTTAAAGGTGGCTTGCTTAGAGGAAATCGCCTATCGCGCTAAGTGGATTTCAAGAGAGCAACTGTTAGTGCAAGGTAATAAACTGGCGAAAACAGGCTACGGACAATATTTAATCAAAGTGGCTAACGGTTACAAGTAAGGTCGAATAATAGATGTTAGTAAAAAAAACCACGCTAAACGATGTACTTATTTTTGAGCCTAGGGTGTTCGGTGATGAACGTGGTTTTTTTATGGAAACCTATCGTGCTGACTTTTTTAGCGAACAAACAGGGGCCAAACCATTGGTTCAGGATAATCACAGTAAATCTGCACAGGGCATTCTGCGTGGTTTGCATTATCAACTTGAGCACACTCAGGGAAAATTGGTGAGAGTTGTACAAGGCTCTGTATTTGATGTTGCGGTTGACTTACGTCGCTCGTCATCAACATTTGGACAGTGGTTTGGCTTGGAGTTGTCAGCCGCAAACCAACGTCAATTATGGGTGCCAGAGGGTTTTGCCCACGGATTTTACGTGCTAAGTGATACGGCGGAATTTGTCTATAAATGTACAGATTACTACCATCCCCAATCAGAGATTTCTATTAGTTGGAATGATCCGAGCATTGCCATTAACTGGCCTTTGGTTAATGACCAACTGCCCAATCTGTCTGCCAAAGATCAGCATGCAACAGCCTTTGTGGACGCACCAACCTTTGCGTAGAGCGAGTCAAACATGAAAGTACTGTTAACAGGTAGAGACGGGCAACTCGGCTGGGAGTTAATGCAAAGCATACCTCCTCATATCGAGTTAATTGGTGTTAATCGCTCTGAATTGGATATCGGCGATACGGACGCAGTGCTCGATTGTATAACCCACCACCAGCCCAAAGTAGTCATTAATGCGGCAGCCTATACCGCAGTAGACAAAGCTGAGAGTGACGAGCAACAAGCCTCAGCGGTGAATTCAAGCGGTGCACACAACCTTGCTATGGCGTGTAAAAATTTTAATGCGCGCCTATTGCATATCTCCACTGACTTTGTGTTTGATGGTGCAAAAACAACGCCTTATCAGCCTGATGATGCAGTAAACCCGCTTAGTGTGTATGGCCATACAAAACTCGCTGGAGAACTCGCTATACAAGCACAATTAAACAATTTCGTTATCGTGCGTACCGCTTGGGTCTACTCTACGCACGGTAATAATTTTGTAAAGACCATGCTGCGCCTAATGGCCGAAAAGCCCCAATTGGGTGTGGTTGCTGACCAAGTAGGTACGCCAACTTGGGCATATGGACTGGCCCAATGGTTATGGGCTGTGATCGACAAACCTGAAGTTTCAGGGGTGTTTCATTGGACAGATGCGGGTGTTGCCTCTTGGTATGATTTTGCCATTGCCATACAAGAATTGGCTTTGCAAAATGGCTTGTTAAAGCAGACCATACCCATTTTACCTATTCCTAGCAGTGCCTATCCGACGCCAGCTAAACGTCCCAGCTTTTCGGTAATGGATAAAAGTTCCGCCGAGAAGACATCCGGTATTGCCGCCGTGCATTGGCGTAAACAATTAGCCAAGATGCTAGACACATTAGCCAACAGTCACTAAAGCTATTCGGGATGTATTCGCCCTAAACCTTGCACGTTGAGGGTCACGTACATCATAGTTTTATTATGTTCCCTGCAAGTTCTACATTTTTTATGTGTAATAATTGCGACTAAACGTTGTTAACAACGCTCTATCCCGACCATTTAATCTAAAATATTCCTAATAAAATCAATGCTTTAATCTTGTATCACAGGATTGACACACATAACGCATTACAGAAATAGAAGTCAGTGAACACAACACACGTTAATTTCATAAAGAGGAGTACATCATATGTTAGGTTGGGCACTAACATTTTTTGTCATCGCTATTGTGGCCGCTATTTTTGGGTTTGGTGGGATTGCCGGTGCAGCAACAGGCATTGCAAAAATTATATTTTTTGTGTTTGTGGTGCTGTTGTTGATCTCGTTGATCTCCAATGCCATTCGCGGTAAAGCACCGAAAATTTAAATTATTCATTTAAAAGGAGAAACAAAATGGACATGTTAAAAAAATTCGCCATGTTAAGCTTGATACTCAGCTCGGTTACTTTCTTGAGCGCCTGCAATGACAACAGCGCAGAGGAAGCAGGTGAAAAAATAGATGAAGTAGTCACCGATGCAGGGAATGCAGTAGAGGACGCTTGTGAAGAACTCAAAGACAGCGCAGGCGCTAAAGATTCTGATTGTTAAGACCGTTCAACATCAGAAAACCAAACAAAAGGAGGCGTTCGCCTCCTTTTTAATTGCAGCAAACTTAGGTAAATCATATGAAGCTTCCTACTATTCCTGTTATCAGCATTGTATCTATTTTGGTGATATTTATTGTACTGAGTATTACTTTAGAAAATGGCGTAACCAAGTTTTTGTCGGCCTTTGCTTAGTTATCACTAGTCGCGGCTAGCCGCACACTGCGCTGTCAGCAAACAAGCAAACCGTAGGTCGATTACTATACACTGCCATAGCTTGGCTGAATTGCTTGGCTCTGTGCCACACTCGCACATTGATCTTGATGTCGAACTCCATGCGGGGCGAAGAGGAGGAAGTTTGCACAATAAATTGCTTAAGTACATTGATGTAATTCGCACCAGTTTTTGGTTTATCCCCTCGAGCTTGGTTTTACTCGCTATTGTACTGGCTAAGGTGTTATTAGCATTCGACGCCTACCAACAACAAAATCATAGCTTTGCTGACTTCATCGCCTTCCTTTACCACACATCCCCTGAATCAACCCGCTCGATTTTAACGGTTATCGCCTCGTCCATGATGACCGTCACCAGTATCGCCTTTTCGATTACCGTAGTGGCCTTATCATTGGCCTCATCGCAATTTGGTCCACGACTTATTCGAAATTTCATGGGGCACAAAGGCACACAGGTTGTACTGGGAGTATTTGCAGCCATCTTCATTTATTGTTTACTTGTTTTACAAGCCACCAAAAGTGGCAGTGGGCCAATATTCATACCCGGCTTGTCGGTTTATTTTGCTGTGTTTTTGGCCATTATTGGCGTGGCGGTACTGATTTATTTTATTCATCATGTTGCTCAAGCGATCCAAGCAGACAATGTGGTTGACGATGTGTATCGCCAATTAACCAACAATGCACAACAGTGGTTTGACAATTCACGGTCAAACAAGCCTGAGGGTAAGCCATCTGCGTTAGCGGACAAGGTAGAAAAACTTCCTCAGTTGTCTCTCGCTCAACAATTTACCTTTCACAAAACCTGCCACACATCTGATGCGGGGTATTTGCAGGCAGTGAACATTAAACGCTTGGTGACACTTGCTCAGGAAAATGGCGTCGCTATCAATATCGATGTCAAACCGGGTGATTTCCTCATGCCAGAATCCGTGTTATTCACCTTGTATTATGACCATGATGACGCCTTGCCTTGTGAGGCACAATTGCGCGCATGTTTTCTGTTTGGCGCAAAACGTACACCAATTCAAGATCCAGAATTTGCCATTCATCAGTTGGTGGAGATTGCTATTCGCGCGCTGTCACCAGGCATCAACGATCCATACACCGCCATAACCTGTGTCGATAAGTTGGGTGCCTTTTTATGCAGTGTCAGCCAGCGTGAGTTTCCAACTAATAATCATGTTGACTCAGACATGGCACTAAGGGTAGTCAGTAAATCGGTCACCTTTAACGACTTAGCAGAAGCGGCGTTTAACCAAGTTAGACAGTACGGGGTCAGCAGCATCGCTGTGACAATACGCTTGGTGGAAAGTCTGCACGGCTTGTCGATGTGCTGTCACAGCCATGAACAAATTCAGTTTGTTGCACGCCAAACAGAAATGATCGAAGAGTCTTTAACCACCATGACGCTATTCACCTATGACGCCTACGACATCAACACGCGCTTAAGCCAAGTTAGATCTCATTTAACCAAGCAGGTTTCAAGCGTGTAAGACAGGCCTAAAGTAAAGCATAGCTAAATCCCACATAAAGTAGGTTGTGTGCTCCGTAGCACTAAGCGCCAGCCACGATGTCTTGCAATTGTGCAAGGTTAATGGGTTTGAGCAAGGCTTGCTTAACCGGTAGATGATCTAATTCTCCCTGCTCTATTTGTTCACCACTGACAATAATCAATGTTATCTGTGGCAGGCGTGCATGCACTGCTTGGGCTAATTCTGCCCCGCTCATATCAGGTAAATGCAGGTCTATTAAAATTTTGTCAACATCAGGCTGTTCCTCGAGGAACTGCAAACAAGCTTGGCCGCTATGAGCCGTGTAAGTATCTACGCCTAGATTTTCCAGCAATACACACATTAATTGTGCCGCATCGGCATCATCCTCAACAACAAGGATGCGTGGCGCAGACGAAGGCGCTGATGACAGAGTGTGTGTATCGACTTTGGTCTGAGGTAAAACGTGACTCAAGCTTTGATACATCGCACTGCGATTGATGGGTTTATGCAAAACATCTGAAAAGCCAATGTCAATCAGGGCTTGTTTAACGCCTTTCAAAGCGGCGGCAGTGACAGCAATAACGGGTGGGGTAAAACCTAGTTGACGGATCTTCGTTATGGCTTGGCGTCCATCCATAACTGGCATATGTATGTCCATC
Source organism: Paraglaciecola sp. (assembly GCA_009993955.1). GTDB lineage: Bacteria > Pseudomonadota > Gammaproteobacteria > Enterobacterales > Alteromonadaceae > Paraglaciecola. Next base: position 55,747 of record JAACSL010000012.1, on the reverse strand, counting down.
AAAACAGCCGCGTAAACAACATCTTCAAGTAACGATGTTTGGCACTTCTCAATGGCCTCCAGACCATCTTGGGCGGTTTCGACTTGAAGACCAAAACTTTGTGCAATCTGGGTGATGAGTTGGCGAATATCGGGAGCATCATCCACAACAAGAATGCGACCACTCAGCGCGTTTAAGGTACTGGTCAATTGACTATATTCGCTTGCTTCAAAACGCAGATTTTTGCGCTCCACCTGAGCAATATCATCGGGATCGAGGGTAAATCGAAAAACGCTGCCCACGCCAATCTGAGACTCCACCTCAAGCTCACCGCCCATGCGTTTAACCAATTCTGTGCAGATGGCTAAGCCTAAACCGGCTCCCGTTGCCGTGCGAGTCTCCGTGTCATCCGCTTGGGCGAAGGGTTCAAATATTGATTTTATGCGCTGTGCCGGTATGCCTCTGCCCGTATCAGCCACAGCAAACTCCAACTTTTCATGCTGTCCATCGGTCACCAGCCAAATTGAGATACTGACTTTTCCCTGTTCGGTGAATTTAATCGCGTTGTAACACAAATTAATCAAAATCTGCCGAAGACGTGTGGCATCGGCATAAATACTCACGGGTAAGGCAGATTTTGCTTCAATAGCTAGAGTTAATCCCTTGTCTTGTGCGTTAATATTGAGCAAATAAAATACATCAGCAATAAAGCTATCCAGATGGATAAGACTGGGATTCAATTCCAGTTTGTCAGCGGCTATTTTCGACAAATCGAGAATGTCGTTCAGTAAGCTCAGTAAATGTTTGCCATTACTGAGGATGATATTTAGTTCGTCTTGCGCTAGCTCTGCCTTTTTGCTGTGCAATAGCAGTTCTGTGTAACCGAGAATCGAGGTTAAGGGCGTGCGCAGTTCGTGACTCAAATGGGCTAAAAGCGATCTTTTGCACGGTTCTGGGTCTGGGCTTTTAAACGCTCTAACCGCTCTTTCGCCACATCATTGCGCGCTAACGCATAGCGAATGGCACGGGCAAAACGTTCGGTGGTAATTTCTTGTTTATTCAGATAATCCACGGCCCCAGCGTCTAAAGCTGATTTATCTAAGGTCGCATCAGTTTGTCCGGTGAGCATGATGATGGGCGTCAGACAACCGCGTTGTTGCGCATCTTTTAGCACGGCTAATCCGCTTTTTGCCCCTAACTGATTATCAAGTAGACATATATCCACGTCATTTTGGCTTAGCTTTTCAGAAGCTTGTTGAGGACTAGTTACCCACAAAATTTCAAACTGGTAAGAATCTAACAGCTGCAGTGCTTCACTGGTCAGTACGTAGTCGTCTTCATCGTCTTCAACTAATAATATTCGCGCCAACTTATTCATGTGCGGCTTGTCCAGGCACGGTTATTCATTTCCGGGTTCAGGCAGTTCAACAAACTCCACCCAATAACGGCCAATTGCTTTCATCAGGTCAACGAGTCCCTCAAAATTCACAGGCTTGGTAATATATGAGGCCGCACCAAGTCCATAACCTTTGATCATGTCTTCCTCCTGCTTGGATGTCGTTAAGATCACCACAGGTATGCTTTTTAATGCTTCGTCAGCTTTAATTTGCTGCAGCGCTTCGCGGCCATCCATGCGGGGCATGTTTAAATCCAATAAAATCAAACTGGGTCTAGGGTAGAGGAGCTTGTCAGCATAAGCTCCTTCCCGACGCAGGTATTGAAGTAACTCAACGCCATCTTTCACAAAATTTAATTGGTTTAATACCCGACTTTCTTTCAGTGCATCTTGAGTCAGGAGACGGTCATCTTCATCGTCATCTGCAAGCAATATGGTGATGGATCGAGATGTAGTGTAAGGCATGCATTTAATGTCCATGTGAGTGAATAAGCGGATTTTCCATCGGTAATTTTATGGTGAATGTCGCGCCTTCACCTACCTGACTGAGCGCTGAGATTGTGCCGTGATGACGCTCCATTATGCGTCTGCATACTGCCAAGCCGATACCGGTGCCTTGGTATTCATTTTTGCCATGTAATCGCTGAAAAGGTGAAAATATTTTATCGGCGTATTCTTGTTCAAAGCCGATTCCATTGTCTGTAAAAGAAATCACATGATACGTGTTGTTTGCTGTTTCGCCGTTTGCTTGTGTTTCATTTTGTTGATAACACACCTTTACAAGGGGTGGCACCGCGGATTGTCTGAACTTAAGTGCATTAGTCAGCAGGTTTAATAATAACTGATACATCAGGTTTGGATCTGCCATCACCACGGGCAGCGGTTCGCGATGAATTGTTGCTTGCGATTCTGTTATCAACAAATCCACATCGTCGATCACGGTATCGAGTACCTCATCAAGATTCACCAACATAAAGTCTTTTGTGCGAGTCGTGATGCGAGAAAAGTCCAACAAATCACTGATCAAATCAGACATCCTTTCAGCGGCATTGCGCATGCGCTGAATATAGTCAAGGCCGCGGGCGTCGAGGGTGTCAACATAACTGGTAGACAAGCGATCACCAAAGGCTCGGATCTTACGCAGCGGTTCTTGCAGATCATGTGAGGCAACAAAAGCAAAATCTTCCAACTCTCGATTACTGCGCTGCAGTTCTTCCGCATAGACTTTCAGTTCTTTGGTACTTTCGTTCACTTTGTTGATTAACAACTCATTCTGCTGTTCAAGACTTAAGCGATGCCTGCGTTCAATCCTGATATTAATAAACGCCAATACCACCATGCCAAGAAGTAATAAAGAACTGGTGCTGGCGGAGATGAGGAAGGTTACACGCGCTTCTTTTTCAGCTTTATTTAAATTGGCAAACAACCTAAACCTAAATTCATTTTCGGCGGCTTCAATTTCATCAAATGTCTTTTTGATATCTTGATAGATATTGCGCCCACGCCCCGTCATAACGATGCCAATGGCACTGCGCTCTTTTTGACCCAAGCCCAAGCCAACCGTTTTAACCAACTCATTTATTTTATCGCGAGTCAGCCCCAACAAGGTATTGATACGTTCTTTCTGCAGGGGTAATTCAGATTCTAAGGCATCCACTAGCTCAATTTGTCGACTGAGTTCATGCAAGGCGTCGTCATAGGGCGCGAGATAACTCTCGTCATCAGTCAACAAATAGCCTCGTTGCCCTGATTCTGCCACCAGTATTAATACGTGGAGGCGATTCAGGTTATTCAATACTTCGCTGGCGTTGAGCAAACTATCTTGAGTTGCCGACAATGAATTAATGGTATTACGCGCTAACCATGCGTTGCCGAGAATTAAGCTCAAGGTGATAAATGAGATTAAACCCCAGCTAAATTTTGTATTTTCTAGCAATGTGCTTTTTGTCATGCCGTTTAAGTGTCTCTATCTATAAACGTGTACTCATCACTAACAGTGAAAAGCGTTAAGGGCTGATTTAATTGTTCTCAGCAATATCTTGCAAAAGTTGACTGCACTCTTGGCAGGCTGAAATGATTTTTTTCAAAGCCTCGAGGGCTTTGTCTGTTGGTAGTTGGTTTTCAATGATGAGTGTAACTAACTCAGCATGCATGGAAATTTTATTTAAAGGCGCTCTTGCATCATGCACTTTCTGAGCAATGGATTTAGTTGAATCACTCATCAAAATCTCCGTAAGCATGCAAGCGGTTGTAAAGGGTTTTAGTACTGATACCTAACATTTCTGCTGCCAAGGTTTTGTTGCCATCAACTTTATCAAGGGTCGCGGTAATTAATTGACGTTCAACTTCGTCAATGGTTTGGCCGGCAATGATCCCTTGATTTATGCTTATTTTCTTGGCAAACGGTGATTCAAAACGCTGAGGCAGTTCAATATTCTTACCTTTTGGATCTGACATAATAAAAGCCCGATGCACGGCATGGCGTAATTCACGTACGTTCCCAGGCCATGCATAATCGACAAGTCGGGCTATTTGTGACTCTGACCATTGCAATTGACCAGCGTATTCCTCATTCAACTCTTGCAAAAAAGCCTCAGCCAACAGGGGGATATCTTCTTTTCTTTGCCGTAGCGGTGGAATGTCTATGGGAAATACAGCCAAACGAAAATAAATATCTTCTCGTAACACTTTGCTTTCGGCTAATTGCTCAAGGGAACGGTTAGTGGCCGAAATAACACGACAATTTACGTCTATCTCCTTTGTACCACCTAAGCGAATCACTTTTTTTGCTTCTAAGACACGCAGCAGTGATGGCTACATCTCTAAGGGCATTTCGGTAATTTCATCCAGAAAAAGCGTGCCATCAAATGCCTGCTCGAATACCCCTTCTTTTTTCGCCACAGCCCCTGTAAAGGCGCCTTTCTCGTGACCAAATAACTCACTGCCAATCAGTTCTTTTGACAAACCGCCACAGTTGGTGGCCACCAAAGGGCCTTGAACTTGACTTTGCCGATGAATCGCCTGAGCCACCACTTCCTTACCTACACCACTTTCGCCCATCAACATGACGTTTGCTTGTGTCTTGGCCACCCGTTCAATCATGGTGTAAAGGGCCTGCATGGCCGGTGACTCACCGATTAAGCACCCAAAGTGTAAGCTAGCGACATGGCGTGCTGCTGCCTTTTTCTTGCTGGCTTTACGCTGCAGTGCGGCTTCTAAATCTTCTCTTTGTAGTGGCTTGAGCAAATAATCGACTTTTGGACCACACAAACCTGCCAACATGCCTTTTACAGAGGGGTGACCCGTTATCATGGTGACATAGGGAATTTTGCTTTGTTTGTTGAGGTAATCAATGATGTGCAGACCACTGCCATCCGGCAGCATGAAATCTAAAAAGATATGATCAAATGGGGTAAACGCTAACAGTTGAAACGCCTCTTGCAGCGTATTCGCCACGCTTGCGTCGTGCCCCAGTATTTCAATGATTTGACTAGCAACTTGCGTAAACTCAGTATCATCATCCACGATTAGTACGTTTAACACACAGTATCCCTTGTTTATTTGCCTAAGCGACCCAGAACCACACCATTAGACTTGCTCACGTTAGATATTGCAATCTCACTGGTGAAAATCCAAGCTCTTTAGTGGGTGAGAATAAACCTCGTTTACCAACCTAGGGCAAGTCTGCTGGTTTTATTCCTCAACTTGCCCAAGGTAGCGACTGATGGCTCGGAACATGGCGAGGTGCTTTGCTGGCCAATTCAAGCTTTTGTCGGTGTAGCGTGGATTAGCCGAGGTTTTTACGATCACCAAGGCTTGATCAGGATCAATGTAGATATATTGGTTATAAATACCTTGGGCCATAAACTCATCGTCTGCCCCCAGCGGTATCCACCACTGATAACCATAACCATAGGACGAACTCGAATTTGGGTTATTTTCACCGGGTTGTAGGTGTAACGCATCAGGGGTTACAGAATCATGTACCCAGGTTGCCGGGACAATTTGGATCGGTTCACCTTGTTGATTTAACCAAGTACCCTGATGCAGGAATAACCAGCCAAATTTGGCGTAGTCACGTAAGGTGACGTTGAGGCCACCTAGGGCTAGCTCCATACCGTTGTCGTCTTTTAACCAGTAGGCATCGTCTTGCATGCCCATGGTTTGCCAAATTTTTTCACTGAGGTACTGGCTCAATGGCTTGCCTGTCGCGCGAGTTAAAATCATGCCCAGTACCTGGGTATCGATACTGACATAATGATGGTAAGTCCCTGGCTCGCGCTCTCGGGTTAAGCTGGCGGTAAAGTCATCTAACGACGTACTAAAGGCAATCGCCCGTGAAAAACGATTGATGTCTGAATAAAAATCCCCGTAGTCTTCGTTGAATTTAACCCCCGATGACATCTGTAATACATCTTTAATGCGCACTCCTTCATAACCACTGCCAATTAATTCAGGCACATAGTCGGTAACACTTTGTTCAATACTTTGGATATACCCTTCATCAATCGCAATGCCAAACAGCGCAGACACAAACGACTTAGCCACAGAAAATGAAATATGTTGTGTTTGTGGGCCACTACCCAAGGCGTAATATTCGTACACCACCTTGCCCTGTTTAATGACCATCAGCCCAGAGGTTTGGCTTTGCTCAATAAAATCACCAAGTTTTAAGGTTTCGCCTTCGACAACGAAGGTATCTGGTAGTGCCTTCAACGCCACTGGAAACTGAAAAGGCTCACTACTGGCAGGGATTTGTGTTGCGTTGAAGTGTTGATACATACTGAGAAAATTAGCGGCGATTTTGTCAGCATCATACAAGGTGATAGCGGTATACAAACGGGTGATATTTTTAGCATACAAGCCGCCTAACAGCAGCACCATGAGTGCAGCCCCCAGTAGCACACCCTTCCAACTTAAGTTCTTCAACATAGTCTTTTCTCTCCTTGCTCTCCCATGCAAATCAACTAACAATGCTTTTTGCATAGGGTGTAATGGTCGCGATTGACAATGCTAACCTTAAACACCGAGAAGAGAAAAGAGCTTAGGGGAATTAGCTTCATTATGGAGGAATGGTCTAGCAGCAAAGTCATCACTGACATGCTGCTATTTTTTAACCACACCTAGGGTTTGGCGCACCAGACAAGAGCGTTGAGAACTAACGCCCTGCCTGAAAGGCGAGAATCACTGGCACTCTGGCGGCTCGCCAAGCGGGAAAGAAACCGCTGACAAAGCCGATGATGAGTGCCAAGGTTATGCCGTTGGCGAACAATTCCGGAGTTAATTTAAAACTAAACACCACCTGCGTAAAACTGCCGCCTAAGGTCGAGGCATTAAGGCCATCAAAGAAAATATAGGCCACTAATGAACCCAACAGACTGCCAAGCACCGCCAAAGCCATAGCTTCGGCCATGGTGCCGATAAAGGCCGAAAAATTACTAAAGCCAATGGCTCGCAGGGTGGCAATTTCCATGGCGCGGTCGGAGACCGAGGTATACATGGTATTCAACGCGCCAGCTAAAGCCCCCAAGGCCATAATACAACTGATGACCCAACCAAACATGGCCATATAAGCCAAACTTTTGCCTTGCTCAGCAAAGTAGGCTGACTCTGTCTGTACTTCATGTGTCAAACGAGGTTCGCTTTTTAAGTATGCGGTAATGGCGTCTAGGCTCGCACCGGGTTCGAGCCTGGCGCGCACTGATTGATAGGAGCTGCCACGGTTGTAGAGATTCTGAATCACTTTGGCATCCGCCCACAGCTCACTTTCAAACACGTTGCCCCCTGCGGAAAACACCCCCACTACCTTCCATGTGTATTTACCAAAACGAATTTCTTGCCCCAAGTCAAAACCATCAAATTCACGCAAGACGCCGGCTCCCACAATTAATTCGTCAGTGCCAGGTTCAAACATGCGGCCTGCCACCAAGGTAAAACCTTTGCGCATGGTAACTCCGCGCTGGTCTAAGCCACGCAGGGGTAAATTAGCTTCAGTTTGCGAAGATTTTTTTACGCCATCGACGATCACATACAATTCAGCGGATACCATCGGTCCTTGCTCATCGCGCATAATGCCGGGAGCGTTTTCAATGAGATTAACCTGTTCACGAGAGGCGGAGCTATTTAATTCGGCCGCGGAACCGACTCGCATAAAAAATGCGATATCGTCTGAACCGGCACTTTGCATGGTGGCATCAAACCCTTTGGCCATGGCTAAAAAAGCCAATAAAATTGCCACCACCACTGCGCTGGCAAACACCATGGCTAAAGACATCCACAGACGCCGTGGTAAACTTTGTATATTCATTTTAATAACAGCCGCACTTTGCGATAAAAGAGTGCTCATGATTACCCCCGACTAAAAGCAGTGACAATGTTTAAACGCAGTGCCGCGATGGCGGGTGCCATCCCCGTCACCAACCCCAGCAACAACATATAACCGAGGGCTTGCAGCACAATATTTTCATCGAGCACTAAATTAGGTAAAAATCTCGCCATTTGTTCAGCCGCCCCTGTAACAATCACATACGCAGCGCCCAGCCCCAGCAAACCACCTAAAAAAGCCAAAAGACAGGACTCAGCCAAGACCATTTTGAAGATCCGTTTTGATTCAAAACCCAGCGTTTTGAGCACGGCAATTTCGTTGGTACGTTCTCGAATGGCCAACACCATGGTATTGCCCACCACAATTAAAATGGTGAAAAACGCCATAAACACCACACCAAATATAATCAGACCGATATTGCCTATCTGTTCAATAAAGGCTTTGTTAAACGCTTGCTCGGTGCTGGTATCCGTTTCGTTATTTGAATTGGCAAAGTTAGTATCAATCTGGCTGGCCACCTGTTCGTTTAAAGCCGCATCGGTAGTGGTTAAAATTAACCAACCAACGCTGTCTCCTCCCCACGATTGAGTCTCATTAAAATATTTATAATGAATGAGCACATAACCCGTATCGACTTTGGCTTCATTGCCCTTGAATATCCCACTGACGGTAAAATCCCAAGTTTGCCCACCTGTTTTGCGTGAAAAAATGTTCGAAGACAAGGCAATTTGGTCACCAACCTGCCAATTGTTGGCTTTAGCCAAGCGCTCACCTACTAAAATGCCGCTTTGAGTGGCAAACCACGTTGCCAACTGCGCGGGCTCCACCACCAGCTCTGGATAGACTGTCATATAGGTTTCGGGGTCTACTGCCAGGGTCACGACCTGATTACGCGGTTCCTGGTAGTAGCCGCCAAACCAATTGGCGTGGGTCACGTCTTTCACCCCATCAAGTGTTTTGACCTTGTTGACATAAGCATAGGGCAAGGGGTTGGTGAAACTCGTTTTGTGTACCACCACCAGACGATTGTCCGCCGACATCTCCACCCCTGCGTTCAAGGCGCTGCGCAAGGTCATCACCGCGCCAAAAATCAGAAAAGCAATAAAAATGGCAAAGGTGGTTAAAAACAAACGCATCTTCTTACGGGTAAGATTTTTGTAGATTAAGTAGAAGTCTTTCATGCCATCAGTTCCTCTGCTTTGACAAACTTGCCTTTGTTGAGGTGTACGGTATGACTGGCAAACTTGGCCGCCGACGGATCATGGGTGACCATGACAATGGTTTTGCCAAACTGGCGATTGAGTAACTGCAGCATTTCGAGAATTTCATCGGCGGTTTGGCGATCCAAATCACCGGTGGGTTCGTCACACAATAAAAACGTCGGATCAGACACTACTGCACGGGCTATAGCGACACGCTGCTGTTGTCCACCCGACATTTCACTGGGCATATGTTTGGCGCGGTCACTCAGGCCGACTAACTGCAATGCGGTAGCCACTTGTTTTTTACGTTCGCTGCTGCTCAGATTGGTCAACAACAGGGGCAGCTCTACGTTTTTAGCCGCATTTAACATGGGCATCAAATTATAAAACTGGAAAATAAAACCAATGTTGTTAGCCCGCCATTTGGCCAGTTTGCTTTCACTTAAATTATCGATACGTTGGCCAGCAAAGGTAATTTCACCGCTCGTTGGTTGATCAACGCCGCCCAACAAGTTCAACAAGGTGGTTTTGCCGGAACCGGAGGGCCCCATGATGGCCATAAAATCGCCTTTTTTAATGTGCATATTTAATCCTTCAAATATGCTGATAGTTTCCTTGCCCTTGGTAAAACGTTTGGCCACATTGTTTAATTCAAATAAATTTTCGCTGCTCATATTGTTATCCCTTGCTTTTGGCTTTGTCGTCTTGAAATTTGTTTTGTTAGTCTTTAAGAAACCCGACTTTCACGCCCATGTCGGGCAAAATACGTGGATCATTTACCTCAATTTTAATTCTTACTTGCACGGTTGCCTTGGCACGGTCAGCCGTGGGAATAGTGGCTATCACAGAAGCAGGAATAACCCAATCGGGGTAAGCGTCTAAGGTCGCTTCGACTTTTTGGCCGGGAAAAACCCGACCAATAAATGACTCATTGACATCCACCTCGATTTCCAAGGATTCCATATCGACGATGGTACAAATGCCGGTACGCGTAAAACCACCACCGGCTGAGGACGGCGCGACAATTTCTCCGGGTTGGGCATTTTTTTGCGTCACCACCCCTGCAAATGGTGCACGAATCGTATGGTTATCAAGTAACTCTTGCTGGCGCCGCACTTCTATTTTTGCCACCTGCAGATCGGCATCGGCTGCCGCCAAATTGGCCACCAGACTTTGTTGACTGGCTAAAGTACGGGTGCGCTCGGCATCACTAGAGTAAGTATTATTCAGCACCCGTTGATAGGCCGACTTAGCTTCGTCAAGATTGGCAACAATAGCTTGGCGTCGCGCTGCCAGCACCGCCAGTTGTGCCGTGGCGTAGTCGAAATTAACTTTTGCCAAGGCATCATCTACGTGAGCCAGAATTTGCCCCTGCTGCACCGTCATACCCTCTTCCACATCAACATCGGTGATCAAACCCATGACTTCTGACGATACCGTTGCCATGCGCCTCGCCGTGATATAACCCGATGAGTTAAGAATGCTGTCGTTTGATTTGAGCTGCGTTGTACCTGAGGTGGTGTTTATTGTTTCGCGGCTGGTAGACGCCTGCGAGCTTAATTTGACTGGACTCGTCGCCGCAGAGTTCTGCACTGTTGGCTTTGGTTGAACCAGTAATAAGGTGAGCCAAATTGTTATCGCCACCACCCCCAAAATAATCAGCAAGAGCCACCACAGACCGATGGCTTTTGCCGTCGGTTCGGCTTGGCGGTCTATCTTAAGTTGTTGTAATAATTCGCTTTTATCGTTCACCTGAACCTCGTAATGTGGGGCTTTATTGTTATGCCAATCTATCAAATTGAGTATGACTGACCAACAGTGTGCATTGTTCTAATGCTGAAAGCATAGTACGCCTATCAGCATGCCAGAACCATGCGACAAACCAATAGGCCAAAAGTCACCACTTTGTGATGACATTTGTCATCACTGCAGTCATTGATACAAACCCAGTCCGCTACAACAGCGCGCCCGCCTTCTCCATCTGCCTGCAAAAAATTGGTGATAAAAACACCAGTGTAGTGGTTGATTAGCACTATACTTAGTATGAAGAAGAGCAAGTAAATGCTGTTTTTCGCTTAGCCAATTATGTTTTCAATGCAGTATGTATGACACATCAGCACGAGGACAGAAGATGCAATCCCCCGATATGAAGGTGACTGATTCATGGCGTGAACGAGCGCTGCCAGTGAAGCTGAATGATTTATCTCACGAGAGCAATCCGTTCCCGCCTTGTTATAAAACCGATGAACGCTTTTTTTGTTCTCAAAGGTGCCAGTGGCGCAGCACCTGCCAGGAACTGACTGCGTGTTGGTTACGCCGTTAAACCATGGCTACATTCGAGGCAAAAAAAAAAGAGCAGCCTCGGCTGCTCTTGTTTGTTTGAATGGACTGTTGTTAGCTGCTTAAGAACTCAAACCTGCTTGCAGTCTTTCCTGTGTATCTTTTTCGCTTTGCACAAAACGTAACCACTGTTGGGCCATGCCCTTACTGCTGTTATGTTTTTCAGCTTCAGCCAATTCGTTTAGTGCTTGAGTGTAATCACCTTGATTAAAGTGAGCCATGCCCAACACTAAATGCACCGTACCTTCGTTACGCAAGCTGCCCTTTTGTAGCGCAGTCTGCGAAGATTCGATGGCTTTGCTCCACTGTTCTTGATTCAGATAAATTTGCGCTAATTGGGCGTCTAGTTCGCCATCTTTGGCTAAAGCCGCTGCCGCCATCATGGCTGGAATCGCTTTTTCATTTTCTTTAGCGAAGCTCCAGGCTTGGCCCAAAAACGTCAAATTACGTTGATCTTCAGCCAGCTTACCCTGTTGCATGGCACGTTCCATTAACAATGCCGCTTTGTAAGGTATTTGGTGATAGTAATACAGCTGTGCCAAGTTAAAGATATCTGACGCGGTAGCCACATAATCCAGTTGATAGGCAATTTCCATCACGGATAACTGCTGTTTTTCGTCGCCTAGCTCACCATACATACCCGCTAATTGGATCCAGTAAGCGGGTTTTTCGTAGTATTTAACCAACTTGAGCAATACATCTTTCACTTTTTCCGGTTGCTTCAATTCATAGAAGATCGCCCGTTGTAATACGTACCAGTTTTCGTCTACCTGATAACCCTCGGCGCTGTTTTCTACCTGCGCCACCGCTTTATTGATATAACCAGAAGCGCGTGCATAATCCTGTTTTTGGTACATGGCTTGGGCTTTGAGCACAAGATTTTTGGCAGGAATATCAGCATTAGGGTTAGTGGCTTTTTGCAGATCTTCCCATTTTTCGATAAAGGTGATGGTTTTGTCGTAATTGCCCCGCATCATGTGCAATTGTGCCAAACTGAACAAGGTAGCTTGTTCAAACGATGTGGGAATAGGTTGCTGTTTTACCACGTCTTCAAAGGCAGCAATGGCCTCGTCGTACTGTTCTTGATTGTAATGAATGAAGCCATAAAAGTTATACATCATGGCCAGTTCATAACTGTTCATTGAGCTTGCTTTGTCTTTGACTTCATCTAACACCGAAAACGCTTCTTGGCTTTTACCTGCATCGGCAAAGCTCTGCGCTCGTGACAACTGATCATAGACTTTTGCCCGCAACGTTGGCACCCGCTGCGTTTTGCGTTCTGTCTCTTGAGCGTTTAGCACTTGGCTGAGCATACTCAAAGACAAAGCGGCACACAGCATGAGTTTAGCAATGTTCATTTTATCCCCCAATCTCAAATGTGACACGTACTTCCACCCCTGAGACTTCCATTGGCTCACCATTTACCACACGGGGTTTGTACTTGTATTTTAAGGTGGCATCCATGGCGGCTTGTTCAAAAATGCCTTCTGGTGATGCCTGTATAACTTTTGGGTCTCGCACCGAGCCTTGTTTGGTTACGGTAAATTCCACATCCACAAAACCTTCGATACCACGTTGTAATGCACGTCTTGGATACACGGCTGCCACGCGTACAATGGGTAAGTATTCGCCATCACCTGACTCTAATGCCAAACCGCCATCAAGGGATAAATCAGCAGCTACATCAGCACCAAAGTCCATGCCACTGGTGCCTGCATCTGGACTGGCTGAATCCATAGGTTGCGGTTGCATCTGGGGTGGTTGCTGGTCAGGCTTAGCCGGCTTTTGCGGTTTACGCTCTTTCTTTTGCACCGCTTCGTCTTTTTTGACTCGCACAAAATCCAGTACACTTCCCTTTGGTGCATCGGTTAAGGCACTGCCACCACTTTTGATCAGTGAGTGCATCAAAAAAAACAAGCCCAAGGTGATGACTGCGGCTAGGACGATGGCAAGCAAATATCTCGGCATGGTCTAAGGCTCTTGTGCGGCAATCGATACATCCATGATCCCTGCCGCTCGTGATGCATCCATCACTTTGATCAGGGTTTCAGTGGTCGATTTTTTATCAGCTTGAATGACCACAGTACCCTGTGGATTTTCGGCATGCAGACGTTCGATGTTGGCTTGCACCGCACGCACATCTATTTGCCGTTTGTTGATCCAAATTTCACCTTTGTCACTGATGGCAATCAAAATATTCGCACGATCTTTTTTCACCGCAGTCGCCGCTTCAGGACGGTTTACATCGATACCCGCTTCTTTAACAAACGATGCAGTCACAATGAAGAAAATCAACATGATAAATACCACGTCTAGCATCGGCGTCATGTCGATTGCTGCTTCTTCTTCGTCCATCAAATTCTGAAAATGTTGTTTCATATTGTTCTCTTAGTGTTAGCGCGTTACACACGCTGCTTTACGCCAACTAAAGGGCCTATTTAGATTTATTTACGCGGTCTAGGCTCATGGCATCTTCAAGATGACTGCGTTCAGATTTGGTGGTTCGCGCCAACCAAGCCGAAGCAAAGACCCCTGACAAAGCACCTACCATGCCCGCCATGGTCGGGATAGTCGCTTTGGATACACCGGATGCCATAGAACGGGCATTCCCCGAACCTGAAATTGCCATGACATCAAACACTTCAATCATGCCTGTTACTGTGCCCATCAAACCCAACAGTGGACACAGCGCCACTAAGGCCTGGATCACGGTAATGCCGCTGCCCAGTTTCAGGCTAACCCGTGAAATCATGGCCTGACGAATCTGTTCGGCATTCCACGAATAACGTTCTTGTCGTGCATTCCATTTGGCAATGGTTTGATTTTTGTATTGTTTGTGCCAGATAAACACGTACAACACACGCTCTAAAATCAAGATCCACATCACAAAAATCAGGCCACCAATGACCAGCAGAACATTGCCGCCGGTCTCAGTAAAATCTCGAATGGCTTCAAAAATTTCAACCATGATGGTTACCCTTTGTTGGCTCGCTCAGCTCGTTCAGCAATCACACCGGCTGCTTGCTCTTGTAAAATGAACACAATGTTTTTACTGCGTGTATTAAGCATGGCGTACAACAACGTGGAAGGGATCGCCACAACCAAACCGAGTACTGTGGTAACCAAGGCGGTAGAAATACCACCAGCCATTAATTTCGGGTCACCCGTACCAAACAACGTAATGGCTTGGAAGGTATTGATCATACCGGTTACCGTACCCAATAGACCCATTAGCGGCGCAACCACCGAGACGATCTTGATGATGGTTAAATTGCGGCCAAGTTTAGGTATTTCCCCCAAAATAGCTTCAGTCAAATGCAGCTCGAGGGCTTCAGTATCTGCCTCTGGATAGGTATCACGCACTTTCATCACACGACCCAAGGGGTTGTTGTCTTTAAACTCGTCTGATTTTAATTGTTTATCCACTTTGGCTTTGATGATGGTCAAGGTGACTAAGCGCTCTAAGGCGAGTAATAACGCTAAACCCCCAACGATTAAAATGATGTAACCCACTAAACCACCTTGATCAATACGCTCTTGTAGACTCGGTGCTTGCACCAGTAACTTGAGGATTGAGCCACCGGTAGGATCTAAGCCAAACTCCACTAATTCGCCTTTAGATTGTTGCAAAGCTGCTGCACTTTCACCGTAACGAGTCGCAGGTTGACGAATCAACTCTTCCACGGTTTGCGTGATGCCATCGTAATCTAAATATTTACCGTCTGCGGCAAGTGCAAAAGGACCAACACGAAGTACTTGCTTACTCACTTTATTGCCACCCGCTTCAATGACATCGGTAGTGAAGGTCGTGACTTTGCCAGACTCTGTCATTTCACGTTGCATTTCGAACCACACACGTTCGATTTCTTCAATCGAGGCGAGCTTTGAGCTGGCACCCATGGATTGCGCCAAGTCATTTAAGAAAGTATCGCGACCGGGAATTTGTGCGGAAATGATCGAATTTTGGAATTTGCCACGGGTATCACCGGCAACTTGTTGTAACACCCCGAACAACTCTTTTAATGAGCCCAAACGTTTAGTCATGGCATCGTTTAAACCCGCCAGCTTAATTTCGTTCTCTTCAAATTGCGTTTCCAACTTCTCTGACATTTTTAATTCATTGTCGCGTTGGGTGGCGGCCGCTTTAAGCATTTGATCTTGTTCAGCACGTTTTAACACAAACTCTTTTTCACGCTGATTGTTCTGCTGGCTCTGTTGTAACTTGCCTTGCTCCAATTGTTTTAATAAAGCATCCAAGTCTAAGGCTTTTTCATCGTTGCTCTGGGCAAGTACCGATATAGGCGCTAACACCGAAAAGGCGGCAAAAGACAGCAGTAGCGTCCAGTTTTTTAATAACTTTTTCATTCTGTCCGGCCCTTATTCTGTGATTGCAACAGGTAACATTAATAAATCAGGTGCGAGTTGTTTCTTGGCCATACGTAGGCCTTTGGTCACCTGGGTACGGTAGCTGGAATCCAAGGCTTCCCACTGGCGTGTTTGTTTGTTCCACGTGCCCTGCAAGGCGGCATCACGAGTTTGATAAATGAGGGTGGTGCGTCCGACACGCAAAAAGTCTACATTGCGTTCTTGCCCGTCAATGGTTTGCAAACCGCTGTAGGCTTCGAGGGTACGGCCATAATCCATCTCAACTTGGTAGGCTTCCATGACACGACGAAACTTCTCTGATGGGGCAATATCCGCTCTATCCATCATGCGCTTTAAGTCTTCAATACGTTTGCTGCGTTCTTCTGGCAAAAAAGGCACATCTAAAGCAACAAACTGCGCTAAACCGTCAATCATGCGCATCATTAATGGCGTAATTTGGCGTTCGATCACACTGACATTGTCGATGGATGCATTCAGGTCAGCCATTTCTTGCAATTGGTTAGCAACCTGCTTACGCAATTGACCGTTGTACACTTCTAAACCATCGATTTCTTTGTTGATGGTTTTGAACTGCTGCAATTTGTCATCAATTTGATCGGTGATCTGATTGATTTTTTGCTGTGAGGCTGCCGCACTATCGTTGATTTGGGTGGCTACCTTGACGGCCGGCTTCAACACATTATCTTCTTGTGCAAAGCTGTTGGTTGCGCTAACGGTTAGCGCGAGGGCTAAGACCGTGTATGTGGCAAGTCGTTTCATTCTTCAAACCCTAGTTAATATCAGTAAAAGCTGATCTTCAAAAACTGGACGAAGGATAATAGGAATGTGTGACAGAAATATTACAGATGGACGCTGTTTACGGATGCTGATCTGGCTGGAAATATGCGATGTATGACCTATGTTAAATTTTTATGACATAGAAACGTGGATATAATAAAAAGGGTCGCGGCTAGGCGACCCTTGGTATAGAGAGCTTTAGGTCTAAAAGTCGCGTTTGTAAGACAAACTGAAACCTACGCCCTTGGTTTCCGAACGGAACAAGGTATTTTCAAATTCAAGTTCACGTTGCTCATCCAAAATATTTTGGATTTTCAATTTTACGGTGGAACTGAAATCTGGGTAGTAGGTATAAATTAAATCCAAAGAATTGAAGGGTTTTTCATAACTGTCATCAAAACCATCGATACCTGGGATCAAGATGCGATCACCAAATACGTTGTACACCAACGATGCAGAATGGTTACCATTTGGCGCGTCATAACCAATTTGCAAGTTAGCCACGTATTTAGAGTGACCCGTTAAGCGGCGCTCCAGGTTAGTGACGGCAGCCGACACCTTGGTTTGATCCACGATGTTTTGTCTGTCCAAAACAATATTAGAGTCAGACAAGGTTAGGTTACCTGAGACAAACAAGCTGTTCCAAATCTCACCTCCCAAAAAGCTCAGACCTTTAAGGAACTCCACTTCAATACCTTTTAATTCACCGCTTTCCGCGTTGGCGATACGAATCAACGGCGGCCCGTCTTGTGCAGGTGATTGCACCGATTCGATGGGGCTGTCCATGTCTTTGTAGAAAAGCCCCACCGACAAGTTGTCACCACCGTCCAAGTACCACTCCCAGCGCATGTCATAGTTTTTCATGGCGGTAGTGCGTAGACCAGGCGTACCTTGTACAGGGGAATCAGTCAAGGGATCGATATAGGTTGAGTTAGACACTTCACGTAAATCTGGACGCACCACGGTGTCACCGTAACTAAAACGGAATTGTATGCTGTCGTCTAAGATATACGTTACCGCCAATGAAGCATATATGTCATCTTCTTGAAAGGCTAAGTCTGCCAGGCTTTCACCTTCGTTAGTATCGATTTGGTTCGAACTCGGCTTGAAGGGCACCACCGCCTGACGGAAGTCTTCCCAGCGTAAGCCACCCGTAAAACGCCAGGTATTGTCATAAAACAAATCTGATTCAAAGTAATAGGCATCAACTTTCTGGGCGGCAACATAGTCATCACCGTCTATCGTTGTATTGTTGATGATAGGTGTGGAGCTGAACGCGGCATTATCCAATACATCGTTACTGAGAATGTCGTTAAATGACGACCCCACCAGCACGGAGCTGTTGACCAACGCACGGGTATTGATGTCAAAACGACGGTTTTCCGACTTCCGAGACTTGCTGATGAAGTCACCGCCCGTTTTCAATTCAATTTCCCATTTGTCGATAGACAAGGGATAACTGAGGTTCCACCCCGAGTTTTCCACCCGGTCGTTTAAATCTTGAAATTGATAACGTGCCGCCGTGGTGGCATTGGTTAAGGTGCTTTCGTTTTCGGGGTCAAAAATGCCGTCGCCATTCTCATCACTTAAGATAAAACGAATATCGGCGTTACCCGGGGCATAACGTGATGAACGTCCCAAAGAATAGCGCCAATCGACGGCTAAGAAATTTAGCTCTGTAAAGGTATGGGTGCCTTTGACTTGCGTGGTATACAAACGACGCTCTTCATACAAGGTAGATACATCACGAATACGTAAGCCGTCGGTCAACTGAATGTTGTTGGAGTTACCGATACCCACACCCAATTCATCCACGGTATCATTCAAAATCACCTGACTGACGTCTAAACGGTGTTGTTTGTTGTAGTCCACACCGAAGTTGAACATGCCCGACCATTTAACCGAATGTTCGGTTACTTCTACTTCATCAAAAAAACGCACCAAGCGAATTTCATCGCCATTACGCTGGGCATCTTCACCAATAAAACGCTGAGATACATCCCATGAATTATCAAAACCACCGGTCATTAAAAAGCCGAAGCTGATGTCTTGGTTGTAATCAAACACATTACCTAAGGTGAGATTGAAACCGTAGTCTGGATCAATCGCCGCGCTTTCTGGCACGATGTCACGATTCAGCGTTTTCAATAGGTCTCGTGCTTCCTGAGTACCTAATTGACGGTTAAAGAACTGCTTGTTTTCCCATAGGGCAACAAATTCTTGTGGCGCAGCACGAGTGCCGTCATCTTTGCCATACCAATCATTGCTGCCACCATTATATTGCACACCATCATCGAAGTTATCTGAATTACCACCAAGTTTGCCCGTCATGTTGAAAACAAATTCGCTGGGAATCGTTTTTAAACGGATATCCACGTTACCACCACCAAAGGCGGCGGGCATGGAAGGTGAAAACGATTTTTGTACGGATAAAGATTCAATAATGTCAGAAGGGAATAAATCCAAAGGTATGACTGAACGAGATGGATCAGGACTGGGCACCGCCGCACCGTTCAGTTGAGTACTTGAATAGCGCTCACCTAAACCACGCACATAAATGAATTTGCCATCAACCAAAGTTAAACCGGTGACACGACGTAATGCAGACGCTGCATCACTATCACCCGTGCGCGATATCTGTTCAGCCCCTAGGATATCTGCAACAAAAGCTTGGTTTTTTCTTTCTTGTAAAACAGCCGTCGCCGTACCTTTTAAACGTGTACCGGTGGTGACCACTTCATCTAATACCTGTTCTTCGTCTTGTTCCTGAGAATAAACAGGCACATGTACCGACAGCACCGCAATCACGGCCAGAGATAAACATGTTAACGGGAACTTTTGGACAGGTGATTTCATTTGTAACCTCTTAAACAACCAAACTGACGACCAAACTGTTGAGCGTACACTCTTGGTCATTACTTATAAAAAAGTGCGCTACAAATCCGTAGCGCACTTGGCAGTTTCGATAAAGAGTTATTCTAAACCAACCGTCCAACCCGCAGTCCAGTTATCACTTTCTTTTACCGCACCGATGAAATCGGTGTTGTCGAAGAAGGTTTCACCGCTGAAGTCTTTCGGCGTTACTGTTGAAATTGAGAAGATACCATTTAGCACTGCCGCTCTGTCAGCCGCTACTGCATTACCGGTTTGGGTATTCAAGAACCAGTTTTCTAAATTCACTGCGGTTGCGGTGTTTTTAAAGTTTTCACCATTCTCACAGGCCATAACCGAGTTGGTGAAGGTAATGGTGCCGTCACCCAAATTAAGTTGACTCTCTGCACTGTCTTCTACTTCAAAACACTCACCCATGCCAGATGGGCCAGTGATGATAAAGTTGGCCAGTTGCGCGCCGGTTCCCTCACGTAAATAAACCCCTTCTGAATCATCTTCACTGCCATCAAAGTTGTTACCGATGATGGTGACGTTAGCCACAGTAGGATTAGATTGTGGTTCGGCAGCAGGTGATGAACCATCGTTGTCCGCTTCAATACCACGGTTTGCATCGCTGTCGTCTTCAGCCTGACGAATCAACACGTACTGAATACGTCCACGGTAGCCATTGTCCCAGTCGATGTTGTCATCTTGGATGTTAGTGAACACTAAGTGTTTCACGTCAACTGTACCGCCAAAGAATTCAACGCCATCATCGGCATTCTGGTGAACTTGGATAAAGTCTACGCTGGTGCCTGAACCGATACCGGCAAACGTAATCCCGTTCAATTCATTGTCTGGCGCGATTTCGTAGCCACCGTTCATGACACGCACGTATTTAAGGGTCCCTGAATTATCAGCTTCATTGGTGCCACCAAATACCGCACCTTCTTGCACACCCTCTACCTGCAGTGAACAAGCGCCAGTAGCAGGACATTTGTTAGACGGTGCGTTACCCAGCAGTACCACGCCACCCCATTGTCCGGCAGCTGTTGCCATGCCTTGCACAGCTTGTAACGACGTGAAGGTAATCGGCATAGAGGCTGTGCCCACTGCATTGATTTGAGAACCACGGCTTATCACCAGGTAATCATTACCTGAAGCGCCAAACAAGGTCACACCTGCATCGATGGTTAAGGTTGTGCTGTCGGCATTATCGTTACCCACAAACACGGCACCCGATAAAGCATATAAGTTGCCAGCGGTTAACCGTATGTTAGAGGTGATGCGACCAGACACCTGACACGTAGTCGTTGCGCCATCTGCTTCAGCAATAGAAATCGTGCCACTTGGACAGCCTGACGCACTTTGTACAACTTTAATATCACCACCACCAAAACCGAAAGCCCAGCCAGAACGCCAATCAGCACCCGCTTTCACCGCACCAATAAAGTCGGTGGTATCAAAGAAACCATCGATAGTGGCCATGTTAGTGGCACCCGTTAATAAGGGTGAGTTACTCATGGGTGTACCGTCAGCGTTTAACATGGGGGCGGTGACACGGTTGCCTGTTTGCACATTTAAAAACCAGTTTTCTAGATCCACAGCTGTGGCGGCGTTTTTGAAGTTTTCATCATTGGTACAACCCATCACTGAGGTTGAAATAGTGATGGTACCGTCACCCAGGTTGGCTTGCGATTCAGTTGAATTTTCAACTTCTAAACACTCTCCCATACCTGCAGGCCCAGTGACAACCATGTTGTAAATTTGCGCACCTGTGCCTTCACGTAAGTAGACACCTTCAGAGTCATCTTCACTGCCGTCGAAGTTATTACCAATGATGGTCATGTTGGCGACCATTGGGTTTGATTGTGGCTCTTTGTCTGGTGTTGAACCATCGTTATCAGCTTCGATACCACGGTTAGCATCACCTGATGACTTATCTTGCTCAACATAAACATATTGTAATTTACCACGAAAACCATTGTCCCAATCTACACTGTCATCTTGGTTAGCCGTTAATACAACGTGTTTTAATTGCACGGTGCCGCCAAAGAACTCAATACCATCATCCGCGTTTGAATGAACTTGGATATAGTCAACTTCAGTGTTTGAACCCACACCACCAAAGGTAATACCGTTTAATTCGTTGTCTGGTGCAATTTCATAACCCGCGTACTTAACTACCACATATTTAAGGATACCTGAGTTATCGGTATCATCAGTACCGCCAAAGACCGCGCCTTCTGCCGCCCCTTCAACTTGCAACGAACAATCGCCAGTTGCTGGGCATTTGTTCGATTTTGCGTTACCCAGCAATACCAAACCGCCCCATTGACCGGCACCAACTTGCTCACCGATAACATCCTGATAAGAGGTCATGATAATGGGTTCGCTTGCGCTACCTTCTGCTTCAATTTTTGAGCCTCGGCTTATCACAAGATAGTCTGCCCCACTGCGGCCAAAAATAATGGTGCCTGGCTCAATGGCCAAGGTTACGCTGTCTGCTTTGTCGTTACCCACAAACACTGGGCCTTCAAGTGCCCAAACCGTGTCGTTGGTGAGGGTGATTTTACCGCTGCTATCAGCCATTGAATCGGTTAAACGACCTGAGATTGAACGCACTGCAACCGTCTGCCCTAACGCGGTAGAAATTTGCGCTGATAAAAATGAGCTCGCCTCACCAATCTGCGTCGGGGTGGGTGTTGGAGTGGGTGTTGGGGTTGGCGAGGGTGTACCGCCGCCATTATTTGTTACGCTGTTGTCGATATCGCCTTCAACGATATTAATATCGCCACCACAACCGGCTAAGATAAGTGCTGCGGTAATTGCGCTAGCTCTAAATACGCGTCTAAATTCCATCGTGCTCTCCAAATGCGAGTCAAATAATAAGTTATGAAAACGCCGCAAAGAGTACACAAGAGTTATGACGTTTTTGTTACATTCAATCACCGTCACAAAACTTTAATATTTGTCTACTTCCTCCACTTGGAAATGAAAAATACCACGTTTATTGATCACGAAACCATTTAGTAATAACCCATTTTTCACCTGAAACAATGGGGTGAGATTGATGCAAAGTAAGGGGATTGGGGCGACCATTCGGCAGCAGGTTATTCCATATTAACGCACTGCCCTGCTGAGGTTTGATCTTGATTTTTAGTTCAGGAAATTCTGTTTCTCCCCCTTCACAGCCATCGTTCAAATACAGCATGAAGGTCCAGGTTCGTTGTCCGTGATGACTAGCGTATTGCAGGAATTCTTTGGTGCCAGGTTCGAAATAGTCAGTATGAGCCTTGAACTGTTGACCAAGGGCATAATGCTGGGCTTGCATTAATTCCCCCGAATCAATGGCCAAACCAAGACAATCGTTGATATGTTGATTTAACTTCTGCACCACAGGGCTGTGGCTGAGAGCCAGATCACAGGTGGTTGAGGTTCTAAAGTTTGAGTAGGACGAGGGCTCTGTAATCGTTGAGGGTCTTAATTTTACTCTGGCTAAGGCAATCAACTCATCACACTTAGCAGCATCGATGCAATGCGGAATTTGCAGCACTTGAGCTTGGTTTTGCTCTAAATATTCACCCTGCCATGTCGGCAGATTGTGCAACAAACGCGGTTGTGCGAGCTTAGCATAAAACTGAATATCTTTAGCAAAAACCTGGCTTTGATCAATATTGTTACCCAAGGCAACCTTACAATCATCGATGTGAAAGCCATGCTCAAGTAAAGTATGCAAA
Source organism: Paraglaciecola sp. (assembly GCA_009993955.1). Lineage (GTDB taxonomy): Bacteria > Pseudomonadota > Gammaproteobacteria > Enterobacterales > Alteromonadaceae > Paraglaciecola. The sequence goes on along the minus strand of JAACSL010000012.1, from coordinate 32,731 downwards.
ATCCTGTCAGCATCAACTCCCTTGAGTAAGTTTTGCAACACCCAGTTGCGCCAACTCTGCGATAACATGCCAACTACTGCGCAGTATTATGTGAATCAGGTAGGTAGGTGAGCTCGGGCAAAAACTCACAAGAAAAATCGCTGCCCACGCCAACCGCACTGCTGATCTTCAAACTGGAATTGTGGTGGGTTAATACGTGCTTGACGATAGACAAGCCCAAGCCCGAGCCGCCGGTTTTGCGTGAACGAGCTTTATCCACCCGATAAAACCGTTCGGTAATGCGGGTGATATCTTTGCTGGCAATACCGTCACCGTTATCTTTCACACTAAAACGTGCCGCATCCTTATTCAACTGCCATTTTACTTCAATCACGCCCTTGTCAGGAGTGTAGTGAATGGCATTAAAAATCAGGTTAGAAAAAGCACTGCGTAGCTCAGTTTCGATGCCGTAAACCTTGAGCTGAGGGGCGATATCAAAAAATAACTTATGATGTTTTTCACGATTTAATGTTTGCGCTTCTTTTTGGATTTGCCACAACAATTGCGGCACATCCACCACCTTATCAAATACGCGTTCGGTGCTCGCTTCAATGCGCGATAATTGCAACAATTCTTCAATGAGATTTTGCATGCGTAGCGACTGCGTACGCATTTCACCAATGGCCTTGTTAACCATCAACGGAGGGAGCTCTGCCGCGTCGGGCAGCATTTCAAGGTAGCCATTGATGACCGTAAGCGGCGTACGCAATTCATGTGACACATTTGCGACAAAATCTTTACGCATTTTTTCTATTTGTGTCAGTCGTGTGACATCTCGGACTAACAGCATCAGGTTGTTGTCTTGAAACGGCACCACGCGAAATTCAAACATTTTCTGCGGATTGTTTGGCGACGGCAATTCGATGGGTGTGTTGAATTGCCTCGCGAGCAAATATTCAATAAATTCGTTGCTACGCACAATGTCGGTGATCTTAAGCCCGGTTTTTTCCGGCCAGGTGACACCCAATTCGATACGTGCAAGGCGATTACACCACAACACCTCATGGTGCTGATTGACAACAACGGTGGCATCAGGCAACGCTTCTGAACCACTTTTGAAAGTGCGTAAGCTTTCGGCTAACTGTTTACGCTTGGTGCGGCCCTTTTGCAATTCGGCGTATATATCTTTGTAAAGCAAACCCCAAGCACTGACGTTGTGAGGGTAAGAGAGCTTTTTATAGTGACTAAGCCAGGTATGCAGAGCCAACATTTGCCAACACTGCAGACCCAGCAAAATCAGGGCAACAAGCGCTATGCACAGCCAAAACTCATCAACATAAACCCCCACTGCGCCTGCCGCGACAAAACACAGCAAGACGACAAAGAGATTGATTAACCAAGTACCTTGAGAATTGTCTGACAAGCGGCTTTCCTTTATCTGCTACCTTGACCATTGCAACGCGCTATTCTTCCATTTTAACGTGGCTAAACTTTGGTTGAAAAGCGATACCCCGCGCCTCTTACAGTTTGAATCATGTTATCGTGGCCAAATTCAGAGATGGCTTTACGCAAACGTCTGATGTGCACATCAACGGTGCGGTCTTCTACGTATACGTTGGTGCCCCAGACGTTATCCAGCAATTGCTCGCGGCTGTATACACGCTCTGCATGAGTCATAAAAAAGTGCAGCAATTTGAATTCGGTTGGCCCCATGTCCAAGGGGTTATCATTGGCTGTTACACGATGTGAAACAGGGTCGAGTTTCAGCCCTTGATACTCTATGACGTCTTCAGACGAGGTTGGCGTTACCCGACGAATGACAGCTTTGACCCTCGCGATTAACTCTTTGGGGGAAAACGGTTTTGTGACGTAGTCATCAGCACCGGCTTCTAATCCGCGCACTTTGTCTTCTTCCTCACCTCTTGCAGTGAGCATAATAATGGGGATGTCACGTGTATATTCGTGTTGTTTTAGGCGTTTGGCCAGTTGCACCCCTGAACCACCAGGCAACATCCAGTCGAGTAAAATGAGATCCGGGAAGGGCTCAGCAATTTTTTCTAGGGCAATATTAAAATCTTCTGCCTCCACCGTTTCAAAACCGCTTTGTTCAAGAACAAACTTCAACATTTCCCGAATTGGCGCTTCATCCTCAACTAACAATATTCTCTTCGCCATTACTACTCTTCCTGTGCCATCAAAATGCGCAATTATTCAGATTATATATGACACTTTTATTAAAGCGCTTGCTTAAACTACGAATAACTCACCAACCGTCATTTCAAACCCTCTATCAAAACGTCTGTGAAGTCAAAGTGTTGACTCGAAATTCTTGTTTAATGAACCGATAACGCATATTCTTTGACTCTCAATTTGGCCGCATGGAATTCTTTTTTTAATGTCAAAAGTAAATCAGGGGTTGTCCAAAAGGTTACTCGCTCGAGTGCTCTCGGTGTATTTTGTTTTGACGTTAATTGTGACCGTGGGGCAGGTTTTCACTGAATACCTGAACGCAAAAAGCCACATCGAAGGTGAGCTACAGACCCTTAAAAATACCTTCAGTGTCAGTTTAACGCGCGCCATCTGGGAGTTGAATACCCCGCAAGCTAAATCCATCGCTACTGGATTAATGGAACTACCCATTGTCGAAGGTGTACAAATCCGCGATGAGAATGGCAACTACATTGAAGACTTAGGCTTAACCAGTAAACAAAGCGCTGAATCCATTACCAAAGGTGTCGTCCGCGACCATGCAGGTGGTACTTTCGGTTATAGCTTTCCACTTATTTTTGAATTTTCGGGGCGTACCTCCTTGGTGGGTGACGTTACCTTGTATTCCAGCTCCACCATTATCTTTAGCCGCATTGATGTGGGGATATTTTTCCTCATTGGTAATGCCCTGATAAAAACGGCGTTTTTGGTGTTTTTGTTTATGAATGCGTTTCGTCACATGCTGACAAAACCCCTCACCGAATTAACCCAGCAAATCACTGAATTTAACTTGGATGATCCAGAGTCTTCTAAGTTGGACTTAAGTCTCGATGACGATAACGAGTTCAAATTATTACAAGATTCCTACAATCATCTGATTGATGACTTGGTAAATTTCCAAGATAAGTTGGCAGGCGCACAGGCTGAATTAAGAGCTGCCAATCGCCGTCTCGATGATCAGAATATTTCACTAGAAGAAGAAGTCGCTAAAAAAACCGCCACGCTAAGCAAAATCATGCTCGATTTGGAGCAACAAAAAGATGAATTGTTGATCAACCAGCGTGAATTGCGCCAAGAAAATGAAAACCGACAATTTGTCGAAGATGAACTGCGTAAACGTAACAGTGAGCTGGCCACGTCGATGGAAACCTTGCAATTGGCCAAGGACCAGTTGGTGGAATCAGAACGCATGGCATCGCTGGGTGGTTTGGTGGCAGGTATTGCTCACGACGTTAACACGCCACTGGGTGTCAGCGTCACCGCAACCAGCTTTTTGCAAGAGCGCATCAACAATTTACAACTGGCCTATGAAGATAAAAAGCTTACTGGCAGCACGATGTCTTCATTTATTACCGATGCTCAGCAAACCCTTATTTTGCTCACGAATAACCTCAATCGTGCGTCAGAATTGATTTCGAGTTTCAAACAAGTGGCAGTAGACCAAGCCAGTGAGGCAGAACGCGAAATCAATATGCGTCAATATTTAGGTGAGGTAGTGCATTCGTTGGCGCCCAATCTGAAAAAGACCCAACACAACATTGAAATACATTGCCCAGATGATTTGGTCATTCATTGTGCGCCTGGTGTGATTGCACAAATCTTTACCAATATGATCATGAATAGCTTGCTCCACGGATTTGAATTCAAAACCAAAGGCACGATCAAAATCGATATTAGCCGCAACGACAAGCAGCTTATTATTGATTATGAAGATGACGGAAAAGGCTTACCAGAAGGCACCTTGGAACAACATTTTGATGCGTTTTTTACGACTCGTCGAGGCAAAGGTGGCAGCGGTCTTGGCACCCACATTATGTACAATTTGGTAACACAAACGTTGCGCGGTGAAATTGAAGCGTTCAGTAAAGTCCATCAAGGTCTGCGTTACCACATCACCATACCCATGTAAAAATGCGCGTAAAGCCGGTTTTGCCCTTGGCACTCGAGGGCAAACACTGGTAGTCTCTGTGCCCTTTTCTGCTGCCCCTTTTGCAGCATCTCGTCAAATATCGGACATCAACTATGTGGTTTAAAAACTTAAAGCTGTATTCACTTAGTCAAACATTGGACATCACTGAACAAGACTTAGAAGACAAATTGGAAGCATGCCGCTTTCGTCCATGTGGTAGCCAAGATCTCGCAACCATGGGTTTTACTTCGCCTTTCAATCAAGGCAGCAGTTTATTGCACAGCGCAGCGGGGCGCTATTGGATTACCTTAAAGAAGCAAGAGCGCTTGCTGCCTTCATCGGTTATCAACGCCGAACTCGCGGAAAAAGTGGCACAAATCGAAGCAGAAACCGGTTCACCGGTGGGCAAAAAGGCGCAGCAGGAATTGAAACAAGCCATTGTGCAACGCCTTCTCCCGCAAGCCTTTACAAAAAATAGTTTTACCCATGCGTTTATCGCCTTGGCAGACAACCTAGTGGTAGTTGACGCCAGCGCTGATGGCAAAGCAGAGGCCTTGTTAGCCCATTTGCGCAAGGCCTTGGGTTCACTGCCCGTTTTGCCTCTTGCCCGTCAATCTGTGCAAGCTGAACTCACTGCCTGGCTGCAAAATACAGATGTGCCTGCAGAGTTGGTTGTGTTGGAAGAAGCTGAGTTACAAGCCCCCCAAGAAGGCGGCGCGGTGTTACGCTGTAAAAACCAAGATCTGGGCAGTGAGGAAATCCAAAACCACGTGCAAGCTGGTAAGCTGGTGCAAAAACTCGCCGTTGAATGGGATGAAACCTTATCAGCCCTTATTCAAGAAGATTTGAGTATCAAACGAGTTAAATTTAGTGATGTGATCACGGAACAGAATGCCGATATCCCCAAAGACGAAATGCTGGCTAGAATGGATGCCAATTTTACCTTGATGTCTGGGGAAGTCGTCCGTTTCGCGACTTGGTTGAAGCAGGCTTTTAAACTAGATAACGAAGCATAAATACTGAGAGCGCCATGGTGTATCAACACAATGGCGCTCTTGGTATTGGTATTGTGTTAACCAAAGATGTGTTTGGCGTTGTCTCGATATTCGTCAAACTCGTCTGACAATAACAATGAAACAGAAGGCACAATGCCTTTTTCTACTGCTAGGCCAAGGATAGCGTCTTTTTTACTATCAAACTTGCCGCATAACACCGCACCTAAACGCACCAAATCCAGATATGAAATGCCATCGGTTTTAACGCTCATGTCACGCCAGCTTTTGGCAACCAGAATGAACTCAGGCTCAAAGCCCCAAGTCTGCATGATGTTGCTACCAATCGCGCCGGATAATTTTTCAATGGACACATCTAAAAATGTGCTGTTGGCAAACACATCCGCATGACGCTCCGCTTCTGTGAGTACGGGTAAAGCACCAATGTTTGCCACCAACGCAGCCAACATCATTGAATCAAGGTTTAAGTTGCGGTTTTTGGTCGCTTTGCCATGTACCTGCAATACAGCCATTGAACATGCCACGATATCAATGGTATCTGCCCAAATCTTTTCCATATAGGTTTTAACCAAGGCATTTTTAGACACAAATAATTGTTCCATGGCTAGGGCTGTGGCGATATTCTTAATTTGACGTAAACCAATGCGTGTTACGGCCTGATGGGTTGAGGTAACTTTAACGGTACGCCCCAAATAAGCGCTGTTAGAAATCTTAATCATGCGCGCACTGAGGGAAGGATCTTGGCCAATAACATCTGCCATTGCATTTAGATTGATATCAGGATCATCCGCAGCTTTGCGCACTTTCAATGCCACGGCAGGCAATGTTGGTAATACTAAGGTGTCATTATTGATCTTCTCTGTAAGTATGGTCAGCAAGGCGTTTTCAGTAGACATTTATGTACCTGTTCTAAATAACAACAAATAAAAGATTTGCGTAAGGTTGATTGACGAGCATTGAGTGAACGATTCACAGGATGAATATATTGCAAGTTCCCCTACAGGGAAAGTGCAAGCTGACTCAACACAGATAAAAATAGTTATAGTGAGCAGATGCTAGCACATAATCTGCTACGAACCATGTGTGATTACTGCCTTACCGAGGAAAAATTTGCTAAATTTTTTCTCGTCTGGCATAAACCAGCAGGTTTATTTGAATTATACGGAATACAAGATGAAATTTGCTTTCTCAATTTACAAGCCCACCACGTTGGCGCTTGTGTTTTCCGCCAGCTTGATAAGTTGTCAACCAGCTGCTACCAACAACACGCAAAACATGGCACCCGAAGGCCCAACGCTAAGCTTACTCTCAGAAAAAGCAGGTCGTTTAGGTATATATCAGCAGGTCAAATTGAGTGCTGATTTAAGCGCAATCAGTGATAAACAGAAGCAGATGTTAAGCCTGCTAATTGATGCCGCCAAAGTGATGGATGACTTGTTTTGGCGTCAAGCGTTTGGTGATAACAAAGAAAAGTTTATCGCGTCTATTAATGATCCCGCTACCCGCGAATTTGCGCGGATTAATTATGGTCCTTGGGACCGGCTGGATGGCGACGCCGTGTTTCTCAGTCAAAGCAAAGAAAAACCTCTGGGAGCACAATTCTATCCAAGTGATATGAGCAAACAAGAATTTGAGCAAGCTGACTTTGACGACAAAACCGGTTTGTACTCCATGGTTGTGCGTGATGCTGCGGGTCAGTTGAGCGCCATTCCCTATGCCAGCTTTTTTGCTACTGAGCTCAATCAAGCGGCAGCTTTACTGCGCCAAGCAGCTGACTTAGCCGAAGATCAGCACTTTGCCGACTATTTACGTCTGCGAGCCGACGCCTTGCTTAGCAATGACTATCAAGCCTCAGATTTCGCTTGGATGGACATGAAAACCAATCCTATTGAGTTGGTGATCGGTCCTATTGAAACCTATGAAGATCAATTATTCGGGTACCGCGCAGCCTTCGAAGCTTACGTTTTGCTCAAAGACTTGAGTTGGAGTGAAAAACTCAGCAAGTTCGCTGCTTTCCTACCAGAATTGCAACAAGGACTGCCCGTTGCCCCCGAATATAAAGCACAAATGCCCGGAACCGATGCCGATTTAAATGCTTATGACGTCATTTATTACGCTGGGCATGCTAATGCTGGTAGTAAAACCATTGCCATCAATTTACCCAATGACGAGACCGTGCAACTTGAAAAAGGCACTCGTCGCTTGCAGTTAAAAAATGCTATGCAAGCCAAATTCGATCACATTATGTTGCCGATTGCCCAAGAACTTATTGTGCCAGAACAACGCCAACACATTACCTTCAACGCCTTTTTTGCTAACACCATGTTTCATGAAGTTGCCCATGGTTTAGGCGTTAAATCGGTACTGGGAACTGAAGAAAATGTGCGCCAAGCGCTGAAAGAACATGCCTCTGCCTTAGAAGAAGGTAAAGCTGACATACTTGGCGTTTATATGGTGAGACAACTCCTTGCCAAGGGTGTGATTGATGAGGGCACCTTGGAGGACTACTATGTAACGTTTATGGCCGGCATTTTCCGTTCTGTACGCTTTGGCGCGTCAAGTGCGCACGGCAAAGCTAACATGATTCGTTTTAATTTTTTCAATGAATACGATGCCTTCAGTCGCAACGAAGACGGCCTATATCAAGTCAACATGGCCAAAATGAGCGAGGCTGTTGATGCATTGTCGAACCTCATTTTGACCCTACAGGGTGACGGCGACTATACAGGCGTTGATAAGTTAGTTGCAGATAAGGGCGTAATAAAAACGCAGTTAGCCGAGGATCTTGCCCGCTTAACCGCAGCGGCCATTCCGGTTGATATAGATTTTGAACAAGGAAGCGATGTGCTTGGTTTATAGACGGTGAATTTGATTTCTTAATTAAGCGAAACATGCCACTATTCTGTGGATGAGAGACCTCAAAAAACACTTACGCGAACATATTAATCGCGATGCCGCAGAGCTGTTGTACAGCAACAGTTTTGCCGGCATTTTGATCACGTTGTTTGCGTCAAGTTGGTTGGTCTTCGGTTTTTACAACGCGCCAACCGCCAAGCTTAAATTGAGCTTGTGGAGTATTGTAATAATCATCATTGTAGTGCGCATGGTTGACTCGTTCAGGTGGCATCTAAACCGTAAAAAAACTTACGATTACGATGGTCAAAAAGCAATCTATCGTTTTGTGAGTGGCACTTTGATAACTGCCCTGTGGTGGGCAAGCTACTGTTTGTTTGTATTGCCCAGTACAGACACCATTGAATTAGCCTCGATGATTATTGTTGTTGCTGCCATGGCGGGTGGCGGGGCGAGCATTTTGGCGGCACACAAAATCACCTCGATGTTGTATTCCTTCATTTTGTTGATCCCTTTTTCCGTTGGTTTAGTTGTGTCGAACCAACCCTATCAACATATACTTGGCGTGCTGGGTTTAGCCTTTGGCCTAGTCATGGTTTTTACCGCACGTAAATCAGCACTCTTTACTCACCAAGCTATTTTACTCAAAAACGAAAACTCTATTTTAGTTAATCAAATGGAGCTGCAGGTTGCCCAGCGCACACAGAAAATTTACGAGCTGTCCAATTTAGACCCTCTTACAGGTTTGTATAATCGGACGGCGTTTTTGAGTCAGCTCAGTACCAAGATCAAAGATTGTGAAGAGCTGCAACAACTTCTGGTCGTCATTTTTATCGACTTAAATGGCTTCAAAAAAATTAATGATACCTTGGGGCACGACGTGGGTGATCAGGTATTGTGTCAAACAGCGAGTCGGCTAAAAAACATGCAAAAAGATGCAGATATCCTGTGTCGGTGGGGTGGTGACGAATTTTTGTATGCCAGTGCTGTGCAAACTTCCGCACAAGCAATCTCATTGGCCGAGGCCTTAATTGCTAGTGTTTCTTTGGCCTATGAATTTGACAGTAATCGCCTTACTTTGGGTGCGACGGCAGGACTGGCCATGTACCCGGAACATGAAAAAAGTGAAAAGGGTCTGATTCAACTGGCTGATACCGCGATGTATTTTCAGAAAAATCTCGATCCTGGCAAGGCGGGGATGTTCTCGCAAAGTCTCGGTCAAAAGCTATATCGGGAGCAAAAGCTGCACAACGGCCTAGCCGATGCTATCGAAAAAAACCAGTTACGCCTGGTGTATCAACCTATTGTTTATGCTAATTCTCATCAAGTGCACCTTTATGAGGCCCTGTTGCGCTGGGAGTTTGAAGGGCAAGCTGTGGCACCGCTGGAATTTATAAAAATCGCCGAGCAATACGGACAAATACGCTTAATTGGCAGTTGGGTACTACAACAAGCGAGCTTAGAGGCAGCTCGATGGCAACAAGAAAACGATGACTCACCTGCCGTTAGTGTGAATGTATCGGTTATTCAACTACAAGATGATGAATTTATCGATATCGTCGCAGGCGCTTTAAACACCTCAGGATTGCATGCAAACAAATTGCATATAGAAATTACTGAATCGGTATTTGCCAGTGATAAAAATCGTTTGATACGGCAAATAAAAATACTTCAGAGCACCGGCATTAAGGTGTCTATTGATGATTTTGGTACCGAATATTCATCATTGTCGGTGATGCAAGACTTGGCAGTCAATACGGTTAAGATCGACCGTTCTTTTGTTGAAAAGCTTGAGACTAGCGGGTTTGCCATTATTAAAGCGGTGGTGCAAATTGCCAATACCCTTGGTTATTCAGTGGTAGCTGAAGGGGTTGAAACCAAAGAACAAGCCAATTTGTTATTCAATCTAGGCGTAGACAGTTTACAAGGATATTACTTCGCCAAACCCATCGAGCAACGTGATTTGGCGCTGAGTAAACAACAAAGCACTACGGTTGAAGCGACTCAACAATAACACCTTTAAAGTGTTTTCAACTGGGCTTGATAAGGAGGCCACCCCATGGCCTTGCCTGCCAATATGTGCAGGTGGATGTGATACACCGTTTGCCCACCATCTTCATTACAATTCATCACGGCGCGATACCCTTGGGCAGCAAAACCCATTTGCTTGGCCAAGTGTGAAGCTACCCAATATAAGTGTCCAATCAAGGCTTTGTCGTCAGAATGCAGATCATTTAAGGTTGCAATGGGTTTTTTAGGGATCACCAAAAAATGCACGGGTGCTTGCGGGTTGATATCACTAAAAGCCAAGGCTTCATCGTCCTCATACAAAATATCTGCGGGAATACTTTTGTTGATGATCTTGGTAAAAATCGTTTCGCTCATACGTTATATCTCCTAATAAACAAACACATAAACTAACAGCACGGTGCCGAGCAATAAGCGGTAAATAACAAACGGCAACATACCGATACGGGATATCCAGGCTAAAAATAAGAAGATGCACGTATAGGCACAAACAAAGGAAATGAGGGCACCGGTCAACAACGCCAGCCAGTCAACCAATGCAGGGCTAGAAATCAGATCAACAGTGGCCAATAGCCCTGCCCCCAAGATAACCGGAATCGACAACAAAAATGAAAAACGTGCCGCACTTTCACGATCCAGACCCAGCATAAGGCCTGCCGTCATGGTGATCCCAGAACGTGAGGTACCGGGTATCACCGCAATTGCCTGTGCTATACCGATTAATATGGCGTTCTTCCAGCTCATGTCAGCCATGGATTTAGTCAATTTTGCTGTTCGGTCGGCGTACCACAGCAACAAGCCAAAGATAATGGTGGTGGAGGCGATAACCAAAGCGCTGCGCCCATAGCCTTCCACAAAGTCTTTTAATAAATAGCCGACGATGATGGCAGGTATGGTGGCAACAATGATCCACCAAGCTAATTTGCTATCTTGGCTTTGGTGTTGACTAAAACCTTGTTGTAACCACGCCATTAAAAGGCGCACGATATCGTGGCGGAAATATATCATCACCGCTAATAGACTGCCCACATGCACTGAGACATCAAATGCCAAACCTTGATTCTGCCACCCCAACACAGCAGAGGGTAGAATCAGGTGGGCTGAACTTGAAATGGGTAAAAACTCGGTCAAGCCTTGGATAATGGCCAAGACAATAATTTCAAAAAGGCTCATGGATGTTCAGGACTCCAGTCAAAGGCAATAGGCCATAATTGTTGTTGGGATTTATCATATTGCTGCCAAAGTTGCTGATAGCTCTGATGAACCAAAGGATGCTTATCGGATGGCGCAATTTCAGCCAAGGGTTGCAAGACAAACGCGTTGTACAGGATTTCGCCGCGAGGCAATTCTACGGGGCTTTGACATACAACAGCATCATACAATAATAAATCCAAATCCAAGGTTCGCGGCGAAAACTTTTCTGTGCCCCGTTGACGTTTATGTTTGTCTTCAATGTTTTTCAGGATTTGACAAACCGCTTCAATACTGGCGGTGGTAGTGGCCTTCACCACCAGGTTGTAAAAGTTCTGACCCACAAAGCCAACGGCTTCACTTTCATAGACTTGCGAGAGCACCAAGCTTTCAAATACCTGACCGAGTTCAAGAATGGCCGCGCGGGTGTATTTTTCTTTATCGATGTTGCTGCCCACACTAATGAAAATGCGATGAGCGTGCTCACTGTCTGACCTCACGATGGGCGTTCTCGACTGAACTCTACCGCCACATTGCGTGCATTTGGCAAGATATCGGGTTTACTCAGTTTAAGGGTAAGTTTAGTGACGGGAAACTGAGTAAACACCGCCTCAAGCATGGCGTCAGCCAGTGCTTCAATCAGCTCAAACTCGCTGTTATTGGCGACCAACTCAAGGCAGTCGGCTATCTCGGCATAGTTAAGCGTATCACTCACCAAATCACTGCTGGCAGCGAGGCTCAAATCACTATAAACGATGAGGTCAACAACAAGTCGTTGCTTGGCAACACGCTCCCAATCATAGACACCAATTAACGAGAATAGCTCTAAGCCTTCAATGTAGATTTTATCCATTGCTGATCCACGCTGTATTTTATATGGCTTTACGATATTCTAGGCAAATTGTAACCCCAACCAGCAAGACAAGTATATGACAGCAATCACAATTTTAATGCTTGCCTGTGCTTATTTGTTGGGTTCTATTGCCAGTGCCGTCGTAATTTGTCGACTCTTCAAACAGGCCGATCCTCGCCAAGCAGGCTCAGGGAATCCAGGTGCAACCAATGTCTTACGCATAGCCGGCAGAGGCCCAGCCGTGTTGGTGTTGGTGTTTGATGTACTCAAGGGCACCATTGCGGTATGGAGTGCTTATTTTTTAGGGCTTGAACCACTTTATTTGGGTTTAGTTGCCATGGCCGCGTGTTTAGGTCACAGCTACCCTGTGTTTTTTGGATTCAAAGGGGGCAAGGCTGTCGCCACTGCTTTTGGCACGTTATTGCCCATTGGCCTTGGTTTAGCCTGTGCGTTAATCGTGATTTGGTTGAGTGTTTTATTGGTGACGCGTTATTCGTCCTTGGCGGCAGTGGTGACGGTGAGTTTTGCACCACTTTTGACGTGGTTACTCAAACCTGACTATGCCCTTCCGGTCGCCATGCTGGCGCTGTTGATCATCGTTCGCCATAAAGACAACCTCATCAGACTGTACAGGGGTAAAGAACCGAAAATTCGCCACCACTACAACGTTAAATAGCGGATAAGCTCTCTAAGGACCAGCGTGGTTGGGCCTTCGTAGCAAGAGGTTCAATTTCACCCGCCTTCAGGCGCTGCAAGCCAGCGTAGGCAATCATGGCACCGTTGTCTGTACAAAATTCCATTCTGGGATAAAACACTTCACCTTTCACTGAGCGCATTAAGTCTTGCAAAGCGTGGCGGAGTTGCTGGTTGGCACTTACGCCGCCTGCAATAACTAAACGCTTTAAACCCGTCTGTTTGAGTGCTCGCCTACATTTTATGACCAAGGTATCGACTACGGCTTCTTGGAAGGCATAGGCAATATTGGCCATGGTTTGTGGGTCATCATTGGCACTACGAATGGTATTCGCAGCAAACGTTTTTAAACCACTGAAACTAAAATTTAGCCCAGGTTTATCCGTCATTGGCCGCGGAAATTGATAATGCCCTGCCTCACCGCTATCGGCTAATTTGGCCAATAGGGGTCCACCTGGGTAATCCAGTCCCAACAATTTAGCCGTTTTATCAAACGCTTCCCCAGCAGCATCATCCACTGATTCACCCAATATTGCGTAGCGGCCTATACCCTGCACATTCACTAACATCGAATGCCCACCCGAAACAAGCAAGGCAATAAAGGGAAAGCTAGGGGCGGGATCATCGAGCATCGGAGCAAGGAGATGCCCCTCCATGTGATGAACACCTACTGCAGGCACTTGCCATGCGTAGGCCAAGCTGCGCGCCACCGATGCACCAACCAATAACGCACCAATTAAACCTGGGCCTTTAGTGAAAGCAACGCCGTGTATATCTGCGGGCTGACACGCTGCTTCCTGCATACTTTGCTGAATAAGGGGCAACAGTTTTCTCACGTGATCTCGTGAAGCGAGTTCAGGCACCACACCACCATAATCAGCATGCAATTTCACCTGACTATAAAGTTGGTGTGACATCAGGCCTTGGACATCATCATAAATGGCCACACCTGTTTCATCACAAGAAGTTTCAATGCCTAAAATTCGCATTAACATGTGCCGTTCAGTGGTTTGAGTGGCCGGTATTGTACTGATTTGCCCCTCTTCCACCAAATTTAACTTAGTTTATTCGTGACATTATGAATATTTAAGCTATTAAGCCTTTACAACACTGGCGGATATGGTTAGAATTCCGCACCATTTTTAACCGCGCTGGCCAACAATCGAGCTAGCAAATCAGTTTTTATTTGAGGTGAGATTTTAATGCCAATCGTTAAAGTTAGAGAGAACGAGCCTTTTGATGTTGCGTTACGTCGTTTTAAACGTTCATGTGAAAAAGCAGGTGTCCTTTCTGAAGTCCGTCGTCGTGAATTTTTTGAAAAACCTACTTGGGAACGTAAGCGTAAGAAAGCTGCAGCTAAAAAACGTTTGGCTAAAAAGTTATCACGCGAAAACGCCCGTCGTATTAGATTGTACTAATTCTGATTTGGCGTATTGCACACAATACGTCAAATGAATTGTCCTCATCTATCACCGTTTAGTTATTCGAGTTAGTTAATGAGCTTACTGGAAACCCTCAAAGAAGCCCAGAAAGATGCCATGCGCGCCAAAGATAAGGTGCGTTTGGGCACTATTCGCATGGCGTTGGCGGCAGTAAAACAACGCGAAGTTGACGAACGGATTGAATTAACCGATGCCGACGTGATTGCGTTGTTAACCAAAATGGTGAAACAACGCAAAGATGCCGCCAGTCAATTCGAGCAGGCTAAGCGCCAAGATTTAGTAGATGTTGAATTAGCTGAGATCGTGGTGTTGCAAGATTTTCTGCCGCAAGCCTTGAGTGATGCCCAACTCGACGAACTGTTGAGTGAAGCGGTACAGGAAGTGCAACCTGCGGGTATGCAGGACATGGGCAAGGTAATGGCTTGGCTAAAACCCAAAGTACAAGGCCGTGTTGACATGGGTCAACTGAGCGGCAAAATCAAGGCTAAGTTAAACGCCTAGTCTTGGTCGGTTGACAATAAAAATCTCACTAAAACCACAATATCAATCAAACATTGAATTGTGGTTTTTGTTTTTCTAAGGGTCGGTTTGCTTATTCAGCCCACTGTTATTCATCACTTGCTGTGGCATGATAAGCGTCTGGTTTTAATCAAGAGAGTACTGACATGGCTGGGCGTATACCCCGTGAATTTATCGACGATATGATCGCTCGTAGCGATATTGTCGAAGTGATCGATAGCCGCGTACGTCTCAAAAAAGCCGGTCGAAATTATCAGGCATGCTGCCCTTTTCATAACGAAAAAAGCCCCTCGTTTACGGTCAGTCAAGACAAGCAGTTTTACCATTGTTTTGGTTGCGGCGCGCATGGCAACGTCATCTCCTTTTTGATGGAGTACGAGCGTTTAGAATTTCCAGAGGCAGTAGAAGAGCTGGCCAACTATCACAGCATCGAAGTACCTCGTGAGCAAGGCTCCACCCCAAAAACCACACCTCAACAAAAACAACAAAAGCAAGACGACTATGAGTTAATGGAGAATGCTGCCCGTTTTTTTGCCCAGCAACTCAAAGTCCATCCCGAGAAACAAAAGGCCATTGATTATTTAAAAAGTCGTGGTTTAAGTAGCGATATCGTTAAAGCCTTTGGTATTGGTTTTGCTCCCCCAGAGTGGGATACGGTTTTGCGCGCTTTTGGGCAAGATCCTCATGTACAGCAGCAGTTACTAGATTTAAAACTGATCACTGAAAATGACAGGGGCAAGCGTTTTGATTTTTTCCGGGATCGCATTATGTTCCCCATCCGCGATAAACGTGGCCGAGTGATTGGTTTTGGTGGACGTGTACTGGTGGATGGCGGGCCTAAATACCTGAACTCTCCTGAAACCCGTATATTCCATAAAGGTCATGAATTGTATGGTTTTTATCAAGCCAAACAAGCGCATCGTAATCTAAGTAGGGTGATGATAGTGGAAGGTTACATGGATGTGGTGGCTTTGGCTCAGTTTGGCATCGACTATGCTGTGGCCTCCCTCGGCACAGCCACTACACCTGAACATATTCAAATGCTGTTCCGCACATCCACTGAAATCGTCTGTTGTTATGACGGTGACAGGGCTGGTCGTGAAGCAGCTTGGCGTGCTTTAGAAAATGCGCTGCCCTACTTAAAAGACGGGGTAGAAATGAAATTTTTATTTTTACCCGATGGCGAAGACCCCGATACTCTTGTACGCAAAATAGGTAAAGATGAATTCGAGTCACGCTTGTTAAAAGACGCGGTACCCTTATCGCGGTTTTTCTTTGACAATTTATTGCAGCGCCACCACGTTGGCAGTGCCGAAGGAAAAGCCGCCTTAAAAACCGAAGCTCTGCCGTTAATTGAACAAATTGTTGGCGACAACCAACGAGCCATGCTCAGCAATGAACTCAGCATCTTCCTCGGTGAACAGAATAGGCACAAATTACAAAGCGACGTGGCCAAGGCGAATCAACATGGCAGTATGGCCAAGTTGGATTTTGGCAAGCTGAATAAAAGCGAAATTTCCCCGGTACGCACCATGTTGCGCTTGCTGCTGGATAATCCAAGTTTGGCCAGCCAGTGCCAAGATGCAAATCCTCGCCTACTGCAACACACAAGTATTGCGGGTATTCCTTTGTTAAGCGAGGTATTTGATTTTTGTATCAGCAAACCTCAGGCAAATACTGCACAATTGTTAGAGCAATTTCGCGGGCATCAACAAAGTAACCACTTGGCTCGTTTGCTGAATAATGAATTCACTGAGCAACACCCCATCAAAGTTTTTCAAGACAGTTTTGCTAAATTGCTTGAATGGCATTTGCAGAGTCGTATGGATGAACTGATGAGCATCGCAAGGGTCAGAACCTTGAGTCCTACAGAGAAACAGGAATTCAACCTACTTGTAAAAGAACAAAAATAACCCAACATCAGTATTACATTGTGATGATATCTATGTTTGTTATCAATGAGGGCGAGTGCTTGACGAATTAGGGAGATTGTTGAATGAAGACTTCACCTTGGGCTGTTTGTCATCAAAGTAAAGCGAGCATTCATCTTGGGTAATGAGCAAAAGGTCGAGGATTTGAGCAAATTTCACACACAAAAGGCAAACGTGCCCTAGCGACAGAATAGTGAAGTCTGCTATACTTGCTAATTCGCTAATGGCTGGGACTGTGGTCCACAAAAGCCCTGGGGCAAATCAGCAATTTACTGGTACCAAGTCAAATATTCACTTGATTTTGGTGCATTTTTAACCAATTCAAAAAGTGTAAGGTATATGGTGCAAAGCAAGCAGTCGCAGATAAAACTCCTCATTGCTAAAGGTAAAGAACAAGGCTATTTGACTTTCGCGGAAGTTAACGACCACCTTCCCCAAGACATTGTCGATTCAGATCAAATTGAAGATATCATTCGCATGATAAACGACATGGGTATCAAGGTGTTTGAATCTGCACCTGATGCCGATGAATTGTTGATGCAAGAGAGTGATACCGATGAAGAGGTCGCTGAAGCCGCGGCTCAAGCATTGGCAACGGTGGAGAGTGAAATCGGCCGCACCACTGATCCCGTACGTATGTACATGCGCGAAATGGGTACAGTGGAACTGCTGACTCGTGAAGGCGAAATCGTCATCGCCAAGCGCATTGAGGAAGGCATTAATCAGGTGCAATGTTCGGTTGCAGAATACCCTGAAGCCATCACCTACTTGCTTGACCAGTGGGATATGTATGAAGCCGAAGAAATCCGCCTCAGCGACATTATCATTGGTTTTGTTGACCCTAATGAGCAAGGCATTGCGCCCACGGCAACCCATATTGGCTCAGAATTATCTGAAAAAGAATTAGCTGACGAAGATGACGATGAAGATGAAGAAGACTCAGATTCTGATTCAGACGCCGATGAAGACACTGGCCCTGATCCAGAATTAGCTCGCGAGAAATTTTCGGCATTGCGTACGCAATACGAAAAAACCCGAGATGTCATCGCCAAAAAAGGCCGTTCACATAAAGATGCTCGCGCACAAATCTTTGATTTAAGTGAGATTTTCAAAGAATTCCGCTTAACACCTAAGCAATTCGACCGCATGGTTAAAAACATGCGTGGCATGATGGACAGAGTACGTGTGCAAGAGCGCATCGTCATGAAACATTGTGTTATCACCGCTAAGATGCCAAAGAAAGATTTTATTAAGGCCTTTTCTGGTAATGAAACCAGCACAGAATGGTTGTTCAAAATACTAGATTCTAATTTACCTTACGCCGCTGACATGCGTGGCCACCAGGAAGAATTAGAGCGCGCAATCAGCAAAATGAATCAGGTTGAAGACGAAACCGGCCTGTGTATTGCTGATATTAAAGACATCAATCGTCGCATGTCTATCGGTGAAGCAAAAGCGCGCCGTGCAAAAAAAGAAATGGTAGAAGCCAACTTACGTTTGGTTATCTCCATCGCGAAAAAATACACCAACCGTGGCTTGCAGTTCCTTGATTTGATTCAAGAAGGCAACATCGGTTTGATGAAAGCCGTTGACAAGTTTGAATACCGTCGTGGTTATAAGTTTTCAACCTATGCCACGTGGTGGATACGCCAAGCAATTACCCGTTCAATTGCTGACCAAGCGCGCACCATCCGTATTCCAGTGCACATGATTGAGACCATCAACAAACTCAACCGTATTTCACGGCAGATGTTGCAGGAAATGGGCCGTGAACCTACGCCTGAAGAATTGTCAGAACGCATGATGATGCCCGAAGATAAGATCCGTAAAGTCCTGAAAAT
Source organism: Paraglaciecola sp. (assembly GCA_009993955.1). Lineage (GTDB taxonomy): Bacteria > Pseudomonadota > Gammaproteobacteria > Enterobacterales > Alteromonadaceae > Paraglaciecola. The sequence continues at coordinate 14,271 of JAACSL010000012.1, read as the reverse complement.
TGCCAAAGAGCCTATCTCTATGGAGACGCCCATTGGTGATGATGAAGATTCGCATTTAGGTGACTTTATTGAAGACAGCACCATTATTCGGCCTTTGGATTCAGCCACTGGCGGCAGTTTAAAAGATGCGACCCAAGAAGTATTAGCCGGTTTGACCGCACGTGAAGCAAAAGTATTGCGCATGCGTTTTGGTATCGACATGAACACCGACCATACCTTGGAAGAAGTGGGCAAACAATTTGATGTTACCCGTGAGCGTATTCGTCAAATTGAAGCCAAGGCCCTGCGTAAGCTGCGTCACCCAAGCCGCTCTGAGCAGCTGAAAAGCTTCCTCGACGAATAGGTCAACAATCAACGTAACAAGCCCCGCATACGTGGGGCTTTTTTATGCCGGTGGTATAACCCCTGCTGCTCGATAGAGCTGCAAATGCACCTCGACTAAGGCGGCAATGTTCCGTTGATACCCTCCACCAATCACAGCAGCAATGGGTAACCCTTTGTTTTTTGCTGCAGCAAACACTAACTTGTCGCGCGCATATACCCCTTGGGTTGAAATGGCTAGGTGCCCGAGATCATCATCGATATGAATGTCGACACCTGCATCATAAATAATCGCGTCCGGTTGAAAGCTATTGATGGCGAGATGTAAGGCCTCATCCACCGTGTTCAGATAAACCTCGTCTTCGGTGCCTTTGGCCAAATTAAAATCAAGGTTTGATTGCTGTTTAATCGTGGGAAAGTTTTTCTCACCGTGAATAGACACGGTATAAATATGTGGATTATTGGCTGCTAGCTTAGCGGTACCATCACCTTGATGCACATCACAATCAAAGATCAATATTTTATCAATGCCCGGGTGTTGTAACATGGCCAGAGCGGCTAAATACAAATCATTAAATAGACAAAAACCCGAGCCATAATTAGCAAAGGCATGATGGTAACCCCCAGTTAGATTTAAGGCTTTGCCGTGTTCTAAGGCTAATTGGGCGGTGAGCACTGTGCCAGCACAGGCAGTTAAAGAACGTTGAATGAGTTGTTCCGACCAAGGAAAACCGATACGCCGCATGGCTTTGGGATCCAAACTCCCCGTCACCAATTGCTTAACGTAGTCTGGGTTGAACACCCGACACAATTGCTCAGCTTGTAGCGCCTGTGGTTGCTTAAAGTGCTCGGCAGGTACGCCAAGCGTGGCCAACTTATCCCGGATCCCCTGATATTTTTCGATGGGGAAACGATGCCGTGCGGGCAGTTCAAGCTGCGAATAAATCGGATGAAATACTAAGGGGGTCACAATTAATTAGCCATTCCTATTAGATAACACATTATTTTACAAACCAAATTTAAGCACGTAGCGTAGTCACATTACTCTTAAAATAAAATGAAAGTTCATGCCAAGACTCAATCAACTACTCAACGCCCACGCCCTCACCTCGAAATTTACAGTGGCAGCCATCGCTCTCGCCTTCAGTGTTTGTGCGCCGGCTGAAACTGCATCGTCCACCGCAGTAGCATATCAAGATCAAGAGGCATTGCATCGTATCGTGCAGCAGATTTCAATGGATAACATTGAACGTGATATTCGCCAACTAGTCGATTTTGGTACACGCCACACTCTGTCTGACACCACCAGTAGCACCAGAGGTATTGGCGCGGCCAGACGATGGATCAAAGCTGAATTTGATAGTATTTCGCTTAAATGTGGTGGCTGCTTGGAAGTCTATTTCCAGTCTCGTACCTTTGCCGGCGAAGACCGCATCCCCACGGCCACAGAGGTTGTTAGTGTGATTGCCATTCAACGTGGTAGCAGTGACCCTAACCGCATGGTAATGATGTCGGGAGATATTGATTCACGTGTATCGGATGCCATGAATTTCACTGATGACTCTCCCGGTGCCAACGACAATGCTTCAGGGCTGGCTGGTGTATTAGAGGCCGCCCGAGTTCTCAGCCAATATACGTTTAATGCCTCGATTGTATATGCAGCATTAGCGGGGGAAGAACAAGGTTTGTTTGGCGGCAAGGTCTTGGCAGAACACGCTAAAAACGAAAAATGGCGTCTCAAAGCGGTGTTAAACAACGACATGATCGGCAATATCGCGGGCATCAACGGCGTAATTGACAACAGCACCGCTCGCATATTTACCGAGGGCACACGCTACACCGAAACCCCTGAAGAGGCGCGCAGTCGTCGTTTTACTGGTGGCGAGGTGGATTCCCCTAGCCGCAATCTGGCACGCTACATCGACTGGATAGCCGACCGTTATATTCCTAATCTCGACACTATGCTGATTTACCGTCTAGACCGCTTTGGCCGCGGTGGTCATCATCGTCCGTTTAATGAACTCGGTTTTCCCGCGGTGCGTATCATGGAAACCAATGAACACTATGACCGTCAACATCAGGATCTGCGCATTGAAAACGGCAGGCAGTACGGTGATACCATAGAAGGGGTGAATTTTGCTTATGCCGCAAAATTAACCGCCTTAAACGCGGCAGCACTGGCCAGTATGGCATGGGCACCCTCGCCTCCCGCTCAGGTCAGCATAAAAGGCGCCGTGCAGCCAAGCACAATGTTAAGTTGGGCGCCACTTGATCCTATACAAAACCCGCAGCTAGCAGGGTATAAGGTATATTGGCGCTATACCGATGCCCCACAATGGCAATTCAGTCGTTTTGTGGGCAATGTCAGTAGCGCCACTCTCGACAATATCGTTATCGATAACTACTTTTTTGGCGTCGCCAGTGTCAGTCAAGACGGCATTGAGAGCCCCATCGTATTTCCGGGTGCAGCAGGCTCTTTTGGTGAATAATCAAGCATCAGCAAACCATGGCGGAAAACTCAGTGGCTAAAAAAGACAATCATGATGCGCTGTCAGTACCGAGTGGTCGACTGACCCGCTTTTCCAAGTTAGGTTCACTGGCAGGTCGCGTAGCGGGCAATATGTTGGCAGAAGGCCTCAGTGAGCTGGCCAAGGGCAATCGCCCCAAACTGAAAGACCTCTTACTCACTCCCGGCAATGTGCTGCGCGTGAGCGAGCAATTGGCGCAAATGCGTGGCGCGGCGATGAAGGTAGGGCAGTTGCTTTCTATGGATGCGGGGGATATGTTGCCGGCTGAACTGGCCGATATACTGGCACGTTTACGCTCTAATGCCCACGCTATGCCAGAGGCCGAACTGCTGACCTTGTTGACGCAAGAATGGGGCCCTGATTGGCGTAAACGCTTTATTCAGTTTCCCTTGAAACCAATTGCCGCGGCATCCATTGGTCAAGTGCACAAAGTTATCAGCGACGACCTCAAGCGTTTGGCCATCAAAATTCAGTACCCGGGTATTCGGCAGAGCATCGACAGCGACGTGGATAATGTTGCCTCCTTGATCAAAATGACTGGGTTATTGCCCAGTAAACTGAATCTCAAACCTCTGCTGGCCGAAGCCAAAAAACAATTGCACGATGAAGCCGATTATCCTTTGGAAGGACAACGTTTAGGGCAGTATGCTGCGGTCGTGGCCAATGACGATGCCTTTGTCATGCCGGTTTTAGATGAAACATTCAGCACCACCAATATACTGGCCATGACCTTCCTTGATGGCAGCCCAATTGAGTCTTTAGTATCGGCACCACAAGCGTTGCGTGATGCGGTTATAAGCAACTTGATGCGACTGTTTTTTAAAGAATTATTTGTCTTTAAATTGGTACAAACAGACCCAAACTTTGCCAATTACCTTTACGATCATGATAGCGGCAAAATTGTGCTCTTAGACTTTGGTGCCACCCGTGACTATGGAGATACCTTGGTCAGTGGCTATCGACAATTAATGCAAGGCGCCTGCGCCAATGATCAAGCTAAAATCAAGGCAGCGGCCCTTCAAATAGGCTTACTTAACGAAGCCATCCCCGCCACTATTCAACAAACTATCAGCGATATTTGCTACCTCGCCTGTGAGCCACTTTATAGCAAGCAGCCCTATGATTTTGGGCAAACAAGCCTAGCAACGCGCTTACAAAAAGCCGGCATGCAGATTGGTTTAGAAAAAACCTATGTTCATACCCCACCCGCTGATGCGATATTTTTACACCGTAAACTCGGTGGTCTTTTCCTCTTGGCCATGAAAATCAAAGCACGGGTAGATATGCGCAGCTTGTTTATGCCCTATCAAAACTAAACTCATTGAGCCTTTGCTTCAGGTGTGAGCCACGCATCGATTTGGTTGCTCACTAACATTTGTTCAACCAGTTCCTGATGCTCCGGCCCTACCCTAGCTTGCAAAGCACGCACAAAGTCCATGGAACTTGCGGGTTTTTGTGGATAAGCGTGTTCTGCCCACACATCACGCAAGGCGGCACAAATCGGCTCATCACCCAATTCGCTGCGTAAGCGAGCAAAAGCCAAGGTGGCGCGACTGTACATATCTTCACTGCGCACGGCGTCAACCAAAGGCACCGGACTCGACACGTTACGGATGCTGCCCACCCGGAAACGTTGCCGTTCATAGTCAACCAAGGCTTGCATGGCTGTTGGCCCATAGCGTTTTTCAATGACCACGAGTTCCACATATTTGCTGAGTGACTCAACCAGAAAGGCGTAATCTCCCGTGGCACCGTTCCCCAAATCATGGCCAAACCATTGGTGGGCTGTTTCGTGTACAGTGCGCCGATAGCGTTGATCAAAACCAGCGTCTACGGTGGGCGCGGCCGCAAAACCAACGGTGTGATTGATCAACAGCAACTGTGGCAAAGCATAACCAGTCGGGCCAAGGTCTGGCATGGCAATGAGATGCAGGGCAGAATGCGGATAGGCGCGAATCGACTCAGCAAACCAGCTAAGGGTATCCTGCATGGCTTGCAGATGCAGCGCCGCAACATCACTATCGGTGTTCGCCAATATGTTGAGTTGGTTAGTGCCCCCTTGGCCTTGAATGGGCGTCAAGGGAACCGACAACCAGGCGGGGAGCCCACGAATTGCCTTGGGTGTGTGATATTGTGCATGCACACGTCCGTCTTGTTGCCAGCTTGCCACGAGATCGCCTTGGCTGATGAGATGTTGCCCCACACTGCTCGACATCTCACTGTCTATCGTAAACCAACGATACTCCCCCCTTGCGGCCAACGGATCAGCAAAACGCTGTGAGGGGCTGCCCTCAGTTAAGGCTGCAAGGCCGTATTTTTCTCGCGCATCGGCACTGACGAGTCTAAATTCATCGGCAAAACCCACTACGGGCAGCAAAGGTATACCGCGCAGATAACTAAAATCGGCAGACACCACTTGATTAAACTCAGCGGGCCAGAGGCGCGCTTGTTGATAGGAAAACGCAAATTCAGCGTCGAGACTTGCTCCCCCTGCTAACGGCTCGTCTAAGACAAACAACCACTGATTCATCGCCCTATCATGTTGCACAAGTTTGGCTTTTGCTACATTTAGCGCAGTAAATGTTAATTGACTGAAATTACCGATGAGCACTTGGGAAATGGGTTCTTGATGCGGATTACGCAAGGAATAGTGTAAACGGATATCCGCCCTACCTTGTGCTGGGAAAAAATCCACCTTGGCATCAACATGTTCAATAATTGGTTGTGGAATAGTCGCCCAGTGAGCGTAGTGTCTTTCATAATTCGCTCGCATCTGTCGAATTTGTTCTGGATCCATCAAGGGCCTTTCTGCTTTAAGACTTAGATGCATTACGATTGAAAGCGCCATCACCAGCAGCGAACATGCCCCCAGATACCACGTCGTCCTCCCTTGAGCCTGAGTGCATGGCACCTTGTTGCCCGTGCCGCGATGACTGAACCTGACGGCAAGGCCAACACACAACACACAAACAACACTCCAATAGCCGATAAATGGCCAATAACTCGAATAACTGGCGGCAAATCCCCAATAGTGATCTGGAGCTTGCAAGGGCGTCGCCGCGATATCCCACAAGGGATGGGCCAAACCCAATTTGTTGATGAGGGGGGTGAACTTAATCAGCATTAAACCAAAGATAAGTGCCGCACAGCCAAGTGGTCGACGACAAAGGTGGGCGATACTGACAAACAACACACTGATTAACAGCAGCGGCAAACCCACTGCCCCTAAGACTTGCAAGTAGGCGATTGGCACGATACGACTACCAGCAACTAACTCGGCAAGGAACACGGAGATTGCCGTTAAACTCAGCAGTACCAGCACCATGATGCTAGTACAAAGTATTTGAGACAATACCAACAACAGCGAGGTAAGAGGTGTGGCTGCTAGCAACCCAGCAATACGATAACGGCTATCGCGCCAACAGAGTTGCCAGGTGAACAGTGCCATCAGTAAAAATGCGAAGGGGGGCACTACATCAAAACTGACGCGGTTAAGTGCATACCACGAATCAGCTGATACCTTAGCTAAAGGCTCGGCATAATCGATTCCCGACAATACCTCATTGAATATTACCCCACACCAGAGGAGGAGAAACAGCCAGTTAATGGGGGTTTTGAGCAAGGCGACTAAACTTGTTTTGATCAAACTTATTAATACTGGCCATCTTTGCTGAACGGTGTGCACGGCAGCAACAGACTGAGCATCGTCAAGTCGCCGACTGGCTGCTTGCCCAGCCACGTCGTACCCAGCCACGTCGAACCCAGTCACGTCGAACCCACCGATTTTAGGGCTGTTGGGCTTGAATAAGCGTGTTTTGCCAGCCCCTTTACGTGGTACGTGTATGGCCAATAAAAACCACGCAAAAGCCAATAACAAGGTGAGTACACGATTGACCCACAAAGTGAGATCCATGTGCAGTGACAGGTGACCGGCGAAAAACTGATCAACTACCGCTGTAATGCCATAAGGGTCAATGCGCAACATCAGGGCAAACAAAGTCTCACTGGCTATTTTACTGCCTGCCAACATTGGCGCACCGCACATGCCCGCGATAATCACGTAAGCAATCCAGCCGAGGGCAAATACACTGTATTGCAAAATAGCACTGTGAAACCGTTGACTGAGCCACAGGGCAATACTGCTCAGTAACAAGATGGCAGGAAATGCCAACAGTAATGTAGAGCCAAGGCTAATACCCAGTAAAACCAGGGTCTGATTGGCAGCCGTAGGATGAACACTTGCCGCACTGTTGATGACATTGAGCGCTGTATTTGAGGAAGAAAGCCACGAAAGAATGCTCATTAGGCTCATGGCCAAGGCAGTACACACCAAGGTCAATATCACCAATATGGCATAACGATAAAACAGACGATGTTGCGCTGGTGTCGCCGTGGCGGCAATCAGTTCCCCCATGCGACTGAGCTCATCACGCAACAGAATAGTTGGCGCGAGCGCCCCAACAAACAAAGGCAGACACAACATCATCCATGTCATCTGCCCTAACTGCAGTTGCTTTTCTAACACACTATTGTTGGCGTGAGTGCCTAGTGCGAGCAACACCGCAAAACCAAGGGCAAAACTGAAGGCCAACCAAAACAGTGGTTGGCGACAAACAAAACGCCATTCATTATTCAGCACTTTGCACCCCTTGCGCGCGTAATATGGCCAGAAAATACGCATCTTGTAAGCGCACTGTCACCCGCTGCGCTAAAGGTTCAGGGGCGCTTTTGGCATAATATCGATAGCAGGCTTGGCCTAGATGAAACTCACGCGATAGCAAACAAACATCCGCTAAGTTTGCTGTTGTGCTCTGCCACACTTGGCCTTGCAAGGGCGCGATAAGCTGCGATACAGGCTGATTATTCAAGATCTGACCGCCGTACATCAACGCCACATGAGGACACAAATTTTCAATATCTTCGACAATGTGCGTCGACAAGAGGATCAGTTTGTTGTGACTGAGGCTAACCAAGAGTTGATGCAAGGCTGAACGTTCTTCTGGGTCCAACCCTGCTGTAGGTTCATCCAATATGATAAAACGTGGATCACCCAATAGCGCTTGGGCAATACCAAAACGCTGCCGCATGCCGCCGGAAAAATTGGCTAAGGTTTTATGTGCCACGGCTGACAAATTAGTTTGCTTTAACAAGGCATCGATTTGTTGTTGACGGCTATGTTTGTCGTGCAGGCCTTTTAAGATGGCAATGTGTTGCAATACTGCCATACAGCTCATGTGTGGATAGACCCCAAATTCTTGCGGTAAATAGCCTAAACGCTGACGCAGTGCCTGGGGGTTTTTGTTGATATCTAAGCCAGCAAAGGTAAGCGTTCCGCTATCGGCCGCTTGCAAGGTAGCAAGGGTACGCATCAAGCTGGATTTTCCAGCGCCGTTGGGGCCGAGCAAACCCACCATGCCACTGGGCAAACTAAGATTAATATTGTTGAGCGCACGGGTGCCATCCGCATACGTTTTATGTAAATTCACGATATCCAACATGCAGTGTTTCCCTGAATAATAAAAACCCCACTCTAGCCAGTGGCGTTTTGCGGCACAACCAGAGGATGACCAAGATAAGAACTTGCATGACAAAGGGTTGCAGGGGCAGCGAGTTAACAGAATTTCAGCCGTTCATCAGCCAAAAACTGGGTTTTGTCATGCTAATGCTGACATTTAAGTCATTAGCCAGCACAATGAGTTCATCAACCCACATAACAGAATCATGCCCTTGTTAGTGCGCCGCCTATCATCTTTTCAACTACTTGAAGCATTGCCATTGCTGGCTGCGTTGTTATTAGACAGTACCCAGCGTTTGTTTGTGGCGCACGGCAGCGAGATAGATGTTTTTGTCGCGACTCTTGGACAATTATTGGTGGAAGTATTACCGCTAGTTGTCTGCCACTTCCTGGTCAGTCATTATGTAGGCTGGCAAGCGTTATTTTGGTTTGTACTGGGTTTTGTGATCTATCCGCTGTTATCGCTGATGTTGCAGAGTCAATATGATCACTATGCTGCCTGGGCCTTATTCGACGGGCAAAGCTGGAGTTTTCTGTGTTTGGCCGCCATAAGTTGGCAATTGAATAAACACTTACATCACCAGCATAGCAATAAAAAATGGCAGTGGCTCTCACGCTTGTTGTCACTCAATAGCGTGGTCGCCGTCATGTTACTGGTTTGGGCTACGGGTATGGCTGGCGTGTTTGTTTACACCCCCGACCCCATGGTCAATCAGCCTCTACAACCCATCATCGACTTTGGCCTCATTGCCGAACACTTTGCCTTGTTTCTTGAGTATTTAAGCCAGTTTTTATGCTTGGCTGCCCTATTGGCCGCCTTGTACCTGAATATCCGCTACTTGCTGATCCGTCAGTTTTTGGCCAAACACGGACTCGTTGCTTTTGTATTAGGCGCGTTGTGCCACATCCTCGTGCTCACCCCTTTATTTTGCCAACTGGCGCTGTACTTACCCTTAAACGTCACGGCGCTGACCTTGATACCGTCTGGGGATCACAACATTTTCCATCCCATTAATTATCAGATCAGTTTTTTACTGCTGGCGATTTGTGTGCCGCTAATTTTAGCGTTTGAGCGGCAACAACAAGACAAGGCCATGGCCGACATTGCCCGCCAACAAATTCGTACTGAACTGCAATTATTGCAACAACAAATTAATCCGCATTTTTTGTTCAATACCCTCAATAATTTATATGCGTTGAGTTTGAACAAGTCCGATGATGCTCCAGAATTGCTGCGGCAGTTAGCCGACCTACTGCATTACACCGTGTATAAAGGTCAGCAGAGTTTAGTGCCCCTTGACGCAGAAATTGCTTACTTAAAAAATTATCTGGCCTTACAACAACTGCGTAGCCACCATAAAAATCGCTTGCACTGTGATTGGCCTACAGGGGCAGAAAATTGGCAGATCCCCCCCTTGTTATTGATCATTCCCATTGAAAATATGTACAAACATGCTGCCGAGCGCATGCAGCAAGAATGTGAGATGTTGATCAACTTAGCCATTGTTGGGCAGACCTTGCGGCTTACATGTCGCAATAGCTTGGCGCCGAATTCTGTTAGCAATCAACAGGGCATCGGCTTAGAGAATCTGCAGCGCCGCTTAACCCTGTTGTTTCCGGGTCGCCACCTGTTAAGCATTGAAAAAGTGGGGGAGCAATGGCACACCCACATGGAATTGGTGTTAAGCCCATGTTAAGTGCCTTGATTGTTGACGATGAACCCTTGGCCCATCAGGTGTTACTGCATCATCTGCGAAGTCACAACGATATTCGTGTGCTTGGCCAATGTTACAACGCCAGTCAGGCCTTGGCTGCCCTCGCCAAACAACGTGTTGATTTATTATTACTCGACATCAACATGCCCGAATTAAGTGGCATTGACATGCTCAAGGTATTGGCCAATCGCCCCCACGTCATCATCATTAGTGCACATCAACAGTTTGCCATTGATGGTTTTACGTTGGATGTGGTGGACTATTTACTCAAACCGGTGGGTGCAGAACGCTTTGCCCAAGCCTTGCAAAAAGTTAGGCAACGTATGGTTAAACCTACTACCCCTGCTGAACCACCGAGCATTGTGGTGAAAGTCGACCGTGAGCAACGCCTTATTTTATTGAGCGACATCACCTTTTTTGAAGCCTATGGCAACTTCATTAAACTTTGGCAAGGCAAAAGCATGGTGTTGGTGAGTGCCACCTTAAAAAGCTTACTCGATACCTTGCCTGACACCCAGTTTGTGCAAATTCATAAGTCCTATGTGGTCAACCGCCAACATATTGTCGGCTTTGATGGGCAGCAACTGCGTTTGAGCTCAGGGCAAGTGCTCAAACTAGGCAAAACTTATCGTAAATCTTTTGGTCATTGGCCAAGCTAGGCTTAGATGTTGTGGCGCATATCCACGACTTTTTTTCCTTATTGATTAGCACTCAAGATGACAACGCCATATCGTCGGCCATGCCCCAAGGCTGTTGTGGCAATTTTTACAGACACGCTATACTCACTGCACTGAGCAGTTATTATTATGAAGTATCACCTATGCACGAACCCCTTCACGGCGAATATTCACTGAGCCTACAAGGCCAACTGGTCATTTGCGATTACTCAGAAGGTTTTAATCGTACCGGTGTCATCGCGCTGCGCGACAACATCTTGGAACTAGTTAAGCCGCTTAAAAAGTGGGTACTGTTTCAGCGTCCACAACCCTCCGCAGGGGTAACCCAAGACGCCATTGGCGATATGTATCAAGCTTATGTTCGGCTGCAACATGCCGGCTGCTTGGCGGTGGGCATTGTCGACAACAGCATATTTGTGCATGCAGGTAATTTCCCGAAAAACGGAGAATTGCAGATCCCTATTCAAATAAACAAAGACGAAGCACAGCTTCTCGCCTTTCTAAGCACCACCTTAAAAATGGCAAGCTGGCAGAGATAAATTTGCGTCGCTCAAGCAAATTCAGCCAATATTCGAACACCAAGCTCACGCCCCACTAAAATAAGATAGAAACTATTTGCATCCACTTTGCACGCTGAATCGTTTATCAGAGTAAGCTGGCTACTATATTGCAATATAACTAGGTAACAACAATGGAACATGAAGAACACCTGCGCCTCTTGGGCAAGGTGACCTCGGGTGATGAGCAGGCATTCGCCCAGCTATACGAAGCCACGAGTCCGCAACTGTATGCCATTTGTCTGAAAATGCTTAGGCGTAAAGAATGGGCAGAAGACGCCGTGCAAGACGCCTATGTAAAAATTTGGCACAACGCCGGGGAATACCGTGGCGGTTTAGGCACAGTACTCACCTGGATGGTGAGCATAGCGCGCTATCGAGCTTTAGATATGTTGCGTTTTTATAAAGTGCGCAAAGAAGAAGAGATTGAAGACAACATACTGCTTAGCGACGACGATGTCATAGCGCTATCGGCAGAAGATAAAAAGCAACTGAATGTGTGTCTCGACGAACTAGAAGAAACGCAAAAACAAGCGATCCATCTGGCCTTTTATTGTGGTTTGAGCCACCAAGAAGTGACCCACCACTTGGATGCGCCTTTAGGTTCAACCAAAAGCATGATCCGCCGCGGCTTGCAGTTATTAAAGAGGTGTTTAGGCATATGAATTATTTAAGCCAACCACGACGCGATGCGTTAGCCGCCGAGTATGTACTTGGCACCTTACGCGGCGCTGCGCGTAAACGTTTTACACGTCTGCTGATGCAATTCCCCGCTTTGCGCGAATCGGTGGCGATGTGGGAACAACATATCAATGCCCTGGGTGAACAAATTCAGCCGGTTGCCCCCGACCCTGCGGTGTGGGAGAAAGTTAAACAACGTTTGGCCTTCGCCGGCACAAGCCCCAGCAATGTGGTCAGTTTACCCCTGAAAACCAATCCTTGGTGGAAGGGTATGTCGTTGTTAGCCAGCGCAGCGGCGCTAATACTGGCGATCTTACTGGTACAATTGCAACCCGTGGCGCCACTGCCTGCCCAGCAATTTACCGTCATGCAAAACGACAGCAAACAAAGTTTGTGGTTGATTGAAATTACCACTCAAACCATTGAAACCTATGCATCGAAAAATGTCTTACAACGCCAGCAAAACGACTATCAGTTGTGGATGATTGCCGAGGACGGTCGCCCGCCGATTTCCTTAGGATTATTGCCACAAACGGGTTTGTCATCCCTGCCTAAACATCCCTTGTTTGCGCAACTCGACATTGCCGCCCTCGCGGTGAGTTTAGAGCCACTTGGCGGTTCACCCAACGGCGCACCCACCGAAGTGTTATACGTGGCAGAACTGGCCGTGTTGTAGTGCCGCATTGTTCCACCACCCTGCTTGGGCAAAACGCCAAACCCAAGCAGGGTAGCCTTCTACATCTCGGCCCCGAACAACCATGCAAGCTGCTGGTTGGCTATGGCTTAGCGGAGGCAGACAAGCTTGCCCCCAGTGTGTAGGCGCTCTTGTCAAATTGGTCAAACACTAACAGGTGAGCAAAGCCATCATGAGTTGCGGTGCACGTATTTTGATAGAAGGCACAGTCAGAGTGCCAGACAAATAAAGAAGAGCAATGGTCGAGTCAGCACGTTCTGAACACCGATCGTTTCATAATTGGCCGCGCAGTTTTTTTACAAGCGCGACAAAGGGCTCACCACACTTTTACCGCCACGCTGTAATATATGGGTATAAATCTGCGTTGTACGTAAATCCGCATGGCCAAGTTGATCTTGCACCGTGCGAATATCTGCACCTGATTGCAGAAGGTGGGTTGCAAACGAATGGCGCAAGGTATGGGGAGTTACGGTTTTGCCAATTTGCGCTTTTTTAGCGGCAAATCGAATCGCTTTTTGAATAGCGGATTCATCTATATGATGGCGGCGTATTGAGTTATCTTCAGGATCTTTCGACAGTTGGCGTGAAGCAAATAAATATTGCCACTCTAGTGAGTGACTGGCTTTTTTATATTTAAGTCGAAGACGGTGGGGTAAATACACACCTGCATAATCAGGATTAATTAAATCTGCATCTAAATATTGCTGCACAAGAGCACATTGTTGCCGAAGTGCAGGGATCAATTCATCAGCAAGGGTAACGACACGATGTTTTCCGCCTTTGCCGTACCATATTCGAATAGATTTGTAGTCAAAATCAATGTCTTTCACTCGCAGTCTCACACACTCCATCAAGCGTAATCCGCTGGCGTAAAGAATGGAAACCGGCAGTCTATGTTGAGCATTGATGACCGCTAATAAACGGCGCATTTCATCAGTGGTTAACACAACGGGCAGTTTTTGTTGGCGAGAGCTTTTAACAAAGTTAAGTTTTACACTTAAAGGGCGGCGTATGATATCGCGATACAAAAATACCAAGGCATTTAACGCTGAGGTCTGCGTGGCGGCTGCGACATCCAGCTCTAACACTAAGTGCGACAGAAATGCCTCAACGTCAGAGTCGTGCAGTAAATTAGGGTGTTTTTTCTGATGAAAATGAATAAAACTGCTGATCCATTTTAAATAACTTTCGATAGTTCGTTTAGCATAACGTAGCTTGAACATCTCATCTTTTATCATGTTTAAAAATATCGATTTGGCCATCTTAGCTTCCTTACTTAACAACTGTTTATATATACAGTTATAGTAAAACTTCCGCATAACAGCAAGATTTAGGAATTATTCCGTATTTCCTTTAGCCCACTATTTTTGACAGGCAATAAAGCTAAGCTGTACAACGGCTTACAAGCTGTGTTAAACATGCATGATGTAGAAAAGCGGAAAAGTTCCGTGTTTAAACACGGAACTTTTCCGGATATTAATATTGTTATAGCGCTTAGGCCTTCCAACTATTTGCTTTGTTTCGGTAGTACGTTTTAGGGTCTTAGTTTGTAGTTGGCTAGTGCCTTTTTCGGCTAATCGCTC
>JAACSL010000067.1 GCA_009993955.1 Paraglaciecola sp. | reverse complement strand
ACTTATCCACAGCAACGGATCAAATCCGATGCAAATACGCCTGGTCAAAATTCAACGCGCACAGGTGGTCAGTTTTAAACGCGCGCCAACACGCTGACATCACCATGATGTCAAAGAATCGAAGTCCGACAAAAATCCTTGATTCCCATTTGCCATCCTCATAAAAGTTTCGCATCGGCCCATTGTGCGAATCCGGAAGCACGCTCTCATATCGTTTATCTAGCTCAGCGATAACCGCTTCCCCAATGGCCTTATAGGGAGCCAGCCGCTCTGCAATCGAACAGTCTTGAAATAGAAATGCAAGTAACCTATTTCGATCTGGCAACTCGTAGGCGTTACCATGAGATAGATTCTGATTGTGGCGTATTTCATGATAGAGAACACTACCCGTGTCTAGCATTAATTCATCAAGATATCGTTCAAAAAATTCTTGGAACTCATAAAAATCTTTACCGTAGAAAGTTAGGGCACAGTACGGTCGAGCTTCAATCATTCCCTTTACGGTCCTGCTATTAAGTAAGAGTTCGTGGACAATCTCCCCAGCTGCGTCCTTCTCCTTTTGATACGATGGAAACGCTTTCTTCAACAAGCCAAAAAGGGCCCTCTTTGCAGAATCCAAAGATTTGAATCTTGGCTCTCTATATTCACGGCCTTGGGATAATGAAAAGAAGATTGAATAGGGTTTTGACTCCTTCTCAAGGTACTCCCTCACTCTGGATAGGACAAAGTTTGCGTGGTAAATACGAGCCAGTGAAGAAATATTACGTTCGACAAGACTGAACAGTTCCGCATACCTCCGCTCACGGCTAAGTTCTGATACAAACTCTCGAAATTTGTGCACGCGGCGACGTGAAAGCCTCTGAAGAGATAGGTAGGCGAATATGAACACAGCTGAAGATGCCAGCACTAGGAAAGACACGTTTGCAGTCGTGAGTTTCCATCTCGCCAGATTGAGTGATGGGGTTAGCCCGAGTGTTCGGAACGTTTGGTAAAACTGAAGGTAAAGGATCAGGCCGAGGACAGCTGAGACTAGGAGCCACCCCAAAAGGCCGAACTTAAGTCTAAATTCCAATTTGCGTACTCGCGGCACAACCGCGTACACCGCAACGAGTAGGCTGACTACCGTGATTAGGCTATCTAAGTTCAAAGCATAGGCACCAGAAAGGACTCGACAGTCATTATAGTGACCCATGTGTCTGGACATTTATTTATATTGAGACAGACACTTCTTGTACTTATCCTTATGAATATTATAATTTTATGAATTCCTGCGTATCTTTATTACATCATGCAAAAAGAGACGCCACGGACCGGCAGTGTGAGTTCACCAAGCGTGAAAGCAGATCTTCAGCCAATTGATACCCTCAACATCAACTGACTGCGCTATAAAAGTCGCCAGATTGAAGCGTTCTATCCGGCAACAATAGCAAAACATGAGACCGGTATGGTCTCGTCCTTATGCGAGGGCACTACAAAGGACTACCTACAGACGCTTGCTGGAGCTAGGATGATTGAAACAAGCAATTGCTGTCTTTTTGGATTCTCAACTTTCAAACAGAATACTTGTCTTCACTATTTGAAAGAAATGAGGCCAACCGAAAATATTCCAATTCCTTGATTCAAAAAGACTGCCTGTCTTCCGCTATATTTGTACTCACCAATTTTTCAGGCAGTCACGTCGCGCAAGGCGTCCGCCAGATGCGGAAAGCGAAAGACGTGTCCGGCGGCGACAAATTTCCCCGGCACGGCGCGTTGCC
>JAACSL010000068.1 GCA_009993955.1 Paraglaciecola sp. | reverse complement strand
TCTGCCTACTGCTCTTGTTTCTGTTACTGATCCTGTTACTGCTACTGGTTAACGCATGGGTCGAGTAACCGTCAGACAAGGCTTGTTGAACCCTTTGCAAAGGGTTTAAAAACAGTTAGTAAAATTCTGCTTCGTATTGAATTTACTGGCTTAAAGCGAAGTCAGGAGCATCATTAAAATGCTCAGTCGAACTCAGTTCAAGCCTTTTGCAACCGTTTGAAAAGGGGTTGGCTAAGTCATACGTAAAGGGTATCGGTAAGGGTTACCTAAACGGTTTAGCTAAGGCTTTCTGAAAGGCTTAGCCAAAGCCTTAATACATGGGTTCACCCAGTAGAAAGATTAAAAAAACGCTGAGGTATCCAAGGTGCATTTTGTACAAACGCGTTTATAAACGAACAGGGCACAGTGAAATAACTCAAAGCGAACAATAGAATTGAAGAGGAACCATCAATGACAAGAGCCCCTGCGCCATTTCCGCTAGAGCGCCTCGCGGATATCCCAGAAAGACCAGAAGATTTTAGATTGCTGGAGCGTATTCCATTAACGCGTGAGCCGCAGACCTGGCCACTTGAACTCTCTCCAGTGGTCGGTGATGAACAGCCGATGGTGCTGCTCGATACAGAGACAACCGGACTGTCTGCCGATGATGAGTCCATTATTGAGCTTGGTATGGTTAAGGTGCTTTACAGCCCCTCTGCTAAGCGGATTGTGTCGATTGTTGATGTGATCAGCTTGTATGAAGATCCCGGCAAGCCAATCCCCGAGCTGATTACCGAGTTAACCGGTATCACCGATGATATGGTGCAAGGCCAGCGCATTGATGATTCACTGGTAGCGAGTTGGTTATCCGATGATCCGCTGGTGGTTGCGCACAATGCTCAGTTTGATCGTCCTTTCTTTGAAAAGCGGTTTGCCGCATTAGGCCATCTATCTTGGGCCTGTTCAGCCAGTGGCATAGATTGGAAAGCGCTGGGCTTTGAAAGTCGAAAACTTGAGTATCTGCTGCTTCGCTTAGGTTGGTTCTATGAAGGACACCGAGCTGCAACCGATTGTTTGGCGATGGCCTGGTTGTTCCATTTGTTGCCCGAGTCCGTTGCAAACTTGTTGTCAGAAGCAGACCGGCGAACTGTGTTAGTTCGTGCGTTTGGTGCGCCGTTTGACGTAAAGGACTATTTAAAAGAGCGCGGTTACCGCTGGCATGACGGTGTTAAAGGTGCCAACAAACATTGGTGGCGCGAAATCAGCGAAGACGAGTTGCCGCAGGAACAAACTTACCTGGATGATTTGTACCATCGTGGGTCTGAGTTTGCTCACTATGATTACCTCGACTCGCATAATCGATTTAAAAATTCGTGACAAGCCTACCGTGTAGCAAGAGAAGCAAAAAAATTGTTCAGCCATTGCCAAACTGAAGATGGTTGCTGTTTGCTTGTGCCGGTATTGTGTTTTTGCTCCCAGCGACGTTTGGCTTCAAGTCTTTGTTGGCGACGCTCATCGGCACGATTGGCCACTTCTACAAAATGTAAGCGTTGTTCTTTTGTAAGGCCTTCACCAAACGCTTTTATAGGTGCTCGATTAATGCGTACGTGACCGCTTGATTTTGGTGATGAACACATAGGAATTTTCTCGCAATTTTACCTTGTATTGAAATAGACGGATGGAGAAGCACATTTCTTACATATTTTTTGCTTGCATATTTGAAAACCTCTGGAAAATGGAAAGTGAACTTACGTTATACCCAAACTACTTGGTGTTGCAGCTAGGCGGCAAGTGAGCG
>JAACSL010000066.1 GCA_009993955.1 Paraglaciecola sp. | reverse complement strand
CGCCAGCCGCTGGGTGGTGGATGCCTATTTTGCAAGCCCGTGGCAGCCAGCGGATGGCGAACGCTCTGCACTCCCGGTTGCGCTGGACATGGCAGGGCTGTATGAACAGATGCTGCGCCGCCTGATGCCGTTCCCGGCACGTTCAGGAGAAACGCTGAAAGACCATGTGGAGCGGCTATCGCAACTCCGCAGCAGGCAGACTGAATATGCCAGACTGGAAGCGCGCTTGCATAAAGAAAAACAGTTCAACCGGAAAGTGGAATTGAATAGCCAACTGCGAACCATTAAAACCGGTATTGATACATTAGCGCGTTAGGCGCACAGACTACGAGAGAAAATTATGGAAAAGCTCAGGCTGCACAGCCCCGACCTCACACAGGAAAACATTGCCAAGCTGGCAGAGTTGTTTCCCGGCTGCGTGACCGAAACACAAGCGGAAGACGGCAAGCCGAAACGCGCCATCGACTTCGATCAACTGCGCCAGGAACTGTCCACCGCCATCGTCGAAGGCCCGCAGGAACGCTATCAGCTCAACTGGCCGGGCAAGCGCGAGGCGCTGCTGACTGCCAACGCGCCCATCGCCAAGACCCTGCGCCCCTGCCGTGAGGAAAGCGTGGATTTCGATACCACGCAGAACCTGTTTATCGAAGGCGATAATCTGGATGCGCTCAAGCTCTTGCAGGAGACTTACCTTAACAAAATAAAACTTATTTACATTGACCCACCTTACAACACAGGGAGTGATTTTATATATAGCGATGACTTCGCTATAGACTCCGAGTCATATTTCAAAAGAACTAATCAGAAGGATGATTTGGGTAATCACCTTACCGTTAGTGTTGAAGCAAGCGGTAGATTTCACTCTGACTGGTTATCAATGATTTATTCACGCATTAAGTTGGCTAGAAATTTTTTAACTGATGATGGTTTGTTGGCCATCTCGATTGATGATAATGAAATAGCGAATTTGCTTTGTGTGGTTGATGAACTATTTGGCTGGGAAAATAGAAAAGTAGTTTGCGTAAAAATGAGCGAACCGAGTGGTCTAAAGATGGGCTCAGTAAAAAAGATGGGAACCATTCCAAAGATTAAAGAATACCTTGTTCTTTGCGGAAAAAATGGTGTTCGTGGACTTACGATTGAGAAAATTCGCAAGGATAGCTGGGATACTGAATACAACATCTTTGTTGAAGGTTTAACGAAAGAAGACAGAGAGTTAATACGTGACGTATCAGAAAAGGAGATTACATCCGAGTCGGACATAGTATTGCTTGATCAAATAGCATCTCGTTTGCGACTTGTGTCTGTGGCAGATGCGTTGAGAGAGAATAGTGTTGTTTCAAGTGAAAAAGAAAAGTGGTTGTTCGATAACTCTTGGAGGATATGTCAATGCGCGACATCTGCAAGCGTTCTTTCACTTGCAATCGTTAAGCGAATACAAAATAAAAATGAGGTGTTCTTTGTTAGATCCTCTGGCGGAATCGTCTATATGGTTCGAGGGACTTTTTCCGAAGATTCGTCTAAGCCTCGCGTTCAATTGATATTTGCTGATGATAATTTGACACTACATCCCGGTGATCTTTGGGTGGACATAAAAACCACTGGGCTTGATGGTGAGGGTGATGTTAGTTTCAAAAATGGAAAAAAACCTCTCAAGCTTCTAACCTGAATATTGCACAAATAGGGCGAATAACAATGCAAGTATTTGATATAATTGGAATTATTAAGAAACCGATTCGTAAAAAATGC
>JAACSL010000036.1 GCA_009993955.1 Paraglaciecola sp. | reverse complement strand
TAAGCGAGGAGGCGCATTATAGACATCCCAAATACACTTGCAAGCCCTAAATACATTTTTTAATTCAACTGCTGGTTTTTTGGGCTAAAAAACAAAAAAGCACTCCGTTGAGTGCTTTTTTAGGACAATAACTATTGCCTATTATTTATTCGGTTTATCCTCTTTAGCGGAATCTACCTCTTTTAAAAAATCAGCATCTTCGTCTTCGGCATCACCCACAACATGTTCAAGCCTTACTTTATCTACACTGCGAAATGTATTAATCGGACCGGCCAGAGCATATAGAGCAAACACAATAAATAAGACAAGCGCGGGCTCTGTGGCCACAACAACAAACACTAACATGACAATAAGAATTGCTACAAAAGGAACCTTGCCATGTAAATTCAGTTCCTTGAACGAATTATATTTGAAATTACTCACCATCAGTAATCCAGCCAAGCCAGTAACCAAAGCAACAATAACACCGTAACTGTTACCATCAGCTTGGTATTCAACCCCAACCCACACTAGACCGGCGACAAGTGCAGCGGCGGCGGGACTTGCTAGCCCCTGAAAATAACGTTTATCTGCAGTGCCAAGCTGAGTATTAAAGCGCGCCAAACGTAACGCCGCACCCGATACATATATAAAGGCGGCTAGCCAACCGATTTTACCTAAATCAGTTAATCCCCAATTATACGCTACCAGCGCTGGTGCCATGCCAAATGACACCATGTCAGCCATAGAATCATATTCCGCACCAAAGGCGCTTTGGGTGTTGGTCATTCGCGCGACCCGTCCATCTAAACCGTCAAATATCATTGCCACAAATATTGCTACGGCTGCAGCCTCAAAACGTCCATTCATTGAGGCTACAATCGCATAGAAGCCAGAAAAGAGTCCTGCAGTAGTCAGCAGGTTTGGCAACAAATAAATACCTCTACGTTTTTGTTCTGGCATTAACACACTCCAATAAAAAGTTATGACGGGATAATACAGCTAAGCAGAAAAAATAGCAGCGTTAATCAACAACAATGAATGACAGAATACTTAACAAGTAAAGTATGACGCTACTACTGCTTGGTTTGTATTTTTTTGCATACTAAAACCTTAACAAATATAAGTATAATCCTCGGTGAAAATGTAATGATGGCATTATTAGCAGACAGTTGAGCCACATTGGATGTCGAATATCTTTACACAATATTTTGAATGCGACTTAGAAAAATTTTAACTCATTGTATTTAAAGACAAAATATTATCTGGCTTACTTTTTGCTTTATACGTTCATATAGTGTCATCGAATTTTGATTATAGAGGTATTGAAAATGGATCTGCTGAAAAAAATACAAAAAGTGTGTATCGCCTCATCTTTTTTGTGTGTCGTACAAGTACATGCGGGCACTACTACTTGGGAGTGGGATTTAGCACCTGGTAGTGCAGGTAATTCAGTCACAACATGTACAAATAACTGCCCAACATCATCGTTTAATGTCACTGATACAAACGGCTCTGAGTCCGTAACTGCTGGTTTTACTGCGTGGTCTGATAACAATGAAACCGGCGGCACAGGTTTAAATCCAGATGGCAATGCAGACCCTTATATCACTGGCGGCAGTATGTACTACTGGGGTGATAATAATGGTTGGGGCATGGTTAACAATGATGAAACTGGTGGTTCACCAGAGCATGCCTTTGATAACCAAGGCAATTCTATCGATTATGATATGGTACTGGTGAGTTTTGATTCATCAGTCGAATTAACAGGTATCAATTTTGGCTGGGTAAGCGATGGCGATTTTACCTTGCTGGCATATGATGGCGCGTCAAATACATCGCCCATCCTAAACAACACAACGTGGGCCAGCATTGCAGGTTCAGGTGATTGGTTAACAGTTGGACAATATAATGGTGGCCCAACGGATACGTACTATTCTGTTAACACTGGCCCTACGGCTGTTTCATCACAGTACTGGTTAATTGGTGCTTACAACAGCGTTTTTGGTACGCCGACTGACGGCAGAGTTGATGCAAACGATGATGCGTTTAAAATCCGTAAAATTACCGGAAAAACGACAACGGCACCAAAGCCACCAACAGAAGTATCTGCTCCAGGTACTATTGGTGTGTTTTTGCTGAGTTCTTTGTTTATTGTTCAACGTCGTAGAAATAAAACAAGCACTAAAGCTTAATCAAATGACTAACTTGAGTAGTCCAATAATATGGGCTACTCAAGTACTCTAAGCTAGTTATATTAACCTTAGTTCCACCGCTTTTTTTCCTCCCTAGTAAATCAAATATTTATTTACCTCAGACTTATTGATAGCTTTGTACTTAGTATTGATTTTAAGGCTACAGGCAATTTAATGATTCAAAAAATTATATTAGTGACCTTTCTCGTCGTTATGTTAGTGACAAGTAAGATGTCAGAAGCAGCAGATAGTTTTTATGAGCTCGCTTTACAGTCTTTTCAAAAACAAGAATATGACGCTTCATACATCTATTTAAAAAACGCGTTACAAGCGAACCCTAAGAACCTACCTGCCAAACTCTTAATGGGAAAGTTACTCACGCAAAAAGGGTATTATGAAGAAGCCATCAAAGAATTTAGGCAAGCTTTAGAGTACAAAATAGATATCGAGTTGGTACTGCTACCACTCGGAAATGTATTACTTTTCAACGAGCAATATCAGGAAGTGATTGACCTGGGCAAAGGGTATTCTTTGTCTAATGCCACGTTGTTTGAGTGGAAAATGCTCTCTGCTGCCGCATATAGTAGTTTGGGCAAAAAACAAGAGGCACGAAACGATTATCTCGCGGCCATTAAATTATTTCCGAAAAATACGCGAGCTTTGAACAGCTTGATTTATTTAGATCTTGCAGAAAACAAGCTAGAGGCTGCTGAAGCCGGCATCGAACAATCTCTTAGTATCGATCAGAGTGATAGTCGTACTTGGCATCTGAAAGGTAAGATTTTGGAAGCCCGAGGCGAACTCGAACAGGCCATTGACGTTTATCAACATGCGTTAAAGCTTGGCAATGAGGACCCCGTAGTGCGCCGATCATTGGCCTACGCACTTATATCGGCAAACAGGATTGATGAAGCTAAAATTATTGCTGAAAGCATCATAAAGCAAACACCGGATGATCCTTTCGCTATGCTATTAAACAGTTGGATATTATCTAAAAACCAACAAGGCGAGCTGGCCACCAATATATTAGATAATCTGAGTAACCAACTCAGTACCTTAACCAATGAACAATATGCGAAGCAAGATTCACTCTACTTTGTCAAAGGAATGACGGCTTTTATTCAAGGGAATTTTGAACAAGCCCGTCAAAGTCTGAGTAAGTACATCGCCAAAAATAATGATGATTTGAATGCCGTTGCGATGCTCGCTGAAATTTACGTATCTATGGGTCAAAATGAAGCGGCGATGCACGTTCTGGATAGAAATGAGGAAAAACTCTACGAACATCTGCCCATTGCTTTGAAGTTAGCTCAATTATATTTGAACAATGGTAAAGATTTTAAAGCCGATTACTTGCTGACAAAACTACGTGAACTATATCCTGATAGTATCCAAGTTATTTTGCTTAGCTCCAAAGCATTAGTAGCGAGAGATAAAGCTGATTTAGCAATTCAGTTAATTGAAAATAGTAATAAAGAATTTCCAAACTCTTCCACTTTGTTGCTTGCACGTGGTTTTTTGTATATCCAAAAAGGACGTTTTGAAGACGCGTTAAAGGCAGCGGACGTGCTTGTAAAAGCAGACAGTCGAAATGTCGATCACTGGAATTTACAAGCTGCAGCATTACTGAAACTGCAGAGATATGCAGAAGCGCAAACCGCTATTGATAATGTCTTGGCCATTGTCCCACAGCATTTTGCTGGGCGCTTTAATTTGGCTATTTTATTCAAAAATACCAATAGACTGACTGAGGCAAAAACCTTATTGACGTCTTTAGTCACAGAGAATCCACAAAACAACGCCAGTGTTTTTCAGTTAGCGTTGGTTGAATCACAGACTAACGAATTGACGTCAGCCATCAACCGACTTGAAAACCTAACGTTGTTGGATACACAAAATCGCCAAGCTTATTTATTGTTGCTGGAACTGTACGGCAGGGATCAACAGGCTGATAGAGCACTGAGACTCGTTAATAAACTAGTCAAAGACTTTCCCGTTGACCCAGAATTTGCGTTGAAAAAAGCCCAATTGTTGATTGCAAACAATCAATTCACTGAAGCAAAAGTTCAGCTCGGTAAGTTATACAACTTGTGGTTAGACAACCCTCAAAAACTCTATGCCGTAAGCAGTATGCAACAACAAGTAGAAGATTATGATGGGGCAACTAATACACTCAAACGTGCACTCGGTTACCTACCGCAACATTTGTTGCTTAACCTAGAATATGCGCGTTTAAATTTACAATTGGATGAGATAACAAAAGCGCAGGAAATTGCCGAGTCAATGCAGAAATATTATGGCGACCAAGCGAGTATTTCCCTGCTAATCGGCGACATCTATTTAGCTAAAGATCAACTCCTTAAGGCTCACGACAGCTATGCCAAGGCCGTCAGGTTAGACCCTAATTATAAGATGCCTTTGGTACGAATGTATGAGTTAGCGCGTCGAGATGTTAAAAGTAGTGAGTTTACGGCATTGCTCAAAGAGCTTGTCGATAAAGAGCCCAAAAACAATTGGACGAGAAAGTTACTGGCCGACCACCTAATGAACTTAGGACTTTGGCAAGAGGCGCAAAATCACTATTTGACACTCATTGATGATCCAAATTTAAACCAAGACTTCTCTATCTTGAACAACCTAGCCAATATTTATATAGCGACAAATCTCACAACTGCCTTGGAATATTCAAAGAGAGCATTAAGAACCGCTGGCAGTAACCCCGCCGTGCAAGATACACATGGTTGGATCTTGGCCAAAATGGGCCGTTATGAGGATGCCCTGGTGTCTCTGCGCCAGGCCAATGCCATCGACTCAACTGACCCGGCTACCCGCTTTCATTTAGCGTACACCCTAGCCAAGCTTGGTCGTTTAGGTGAAGCTAAAATAGAGCTTGAGACAGCGTTGGCTTCACCATCTGTGTTTGCCGAACGAGATGACGCAAAAGCCCTACTGGCCACGATGTAATCTTTCGCGACTCCTTTGTGTTTATTCAACTTGGGTAGTCGCGTAACGTTCCTCAATACAAATCTCACACGATGATGGCAAACCAGTGTCATGGCTAATTAATTGTCAAGCCGTCAGCACTCGCGTCAATTCTTATCACACCATCATTGGCCAAACTGCCCGACAAAATAAGTTGCGCCAGCGGGTTTTCGATTTCAGTCTGAATGGCCCGTTTTAGTGGTCTTGCTCCATAAACAGGATCGAATCCGGCTTCAGCGAGTTTATCCAATGCGGCAAAACTTAACTCTAATTTATAACCTTTTTGTGTCAGCCGTTGACGCAGTGACTGAAGCTGGATCTTCGCGATAGCTTTAATCTGCTCTTTACCCAATGAATGGAAAACCACCGCATCATCAATACGATTCAAAAATTCTGGTCTGAAATGTTGGCTCACCTCCCCCATTACTAAAGACTTTAAGTGCTCATAATTATTGTAAACTGTGGCATCTTGAATAATGTCTGAGCCTAGGTTTGATGTCATGATGATCACGGTATTTTTGAAATCAACCGTGCGCCCTTGCCCATCTGTTAAGCGGCCGTCATCTAACACCTGGAGCAAAATATTAAACACATCAGGGTGCGCTTTTTCCACTTCATCAAGGAGAATAACGGAATACGGTTTTCTGCGTACCGCCTCGGTTAAATAGCCTCCCTCTTCATAGCCAACGTAACCTGGAGGAGCACCGACCATGCGTGCAACCGAGTGTTTTTCCATGAACTCTGACATATCGATTCGCACCATGGCTTCTTCGGTATCAAACAAGAAACCCGCCAATGTTTTACATAATTCGGTTTTGCCCACCCCAGTAGGCCCTAAAAATAAAAATGAACCAATGGGACGATTGGGATCCGATAAACCGGCGCGTGAGCGACGAATGGCGTTGGAAACGGCATTAACGGCCTCAGCTTGTCCAACAACACGTTGATGCAGCGCCGATTCCATTGACAGAAGTTTAGCCTTTTCCCCCTCCAACATCTTCGATACCGGAATACCAGTCCAACGCGCCAGTACATCGGCAATTTCACTCTCCGTCACTTTGTTTTTCAACAAGGTGGTTTCTTGATTTTCTGACTCAGAAGCGAGTTCTAGTTTACTCTCAAGCTCAGGAATACGTCCGTACTGCAATTCTGACATTCGACTCAAATCTGACGCGCGACGAGCAATTTCTAAATCTAATTTAGCCTGTTCAAGTTCAGAACGAATGGTTTGCGTGCCTTGCATCGCTTGTTTTTCACTCAACCAGATAGTCTCTAAACCTGAAAATTTATGCTCTGCTTGCTCTCGCTCTATCTCAATCAATTCAAGTCGTTTGTGACTTGCTTCATCTTTTTCTTTAGCTAACGCTTGTTCTTCCAATTTTAGTTGAATGATACGGCGTTCGAGTTTGTCCATTTCTTCGGGTTTTGAATCCATCTGCAAACGAATACTTGAGGCCGCTTCATCAATTAAATCGATGGCTTTGTCAGGAAGTTGTCGGTCGCTAATGTAACGATGAGACAGCGAAGCTGCGGCGACAATGGCGGGATCGGTAATTTCTACCGAATGGTGCAATTCATATCGTTCTTTCAAACCCCGTAAAATGGCAATGGTATCTTCAACACTTGGCTCATCAACAATGATCTTTTGGAAACGGCGCTCTAAAGCCGCATCTTTTTCGATGTATTGACGATATTCATTTAAGGTTGTAGCGCCCACGCAATGTAACTCTCCCCGTGCTAACGCAGGTTTGAGCATATTGCCGGCATCCATGGCACCTTCGCCTTTTCCAGCGCCGACCATAGTATGCAGTTCATCAATAAATAAGATGACTCGGCCTTCTTCTTTAGCAAGCTCATTGAGCACCGCTTTTAAGCGCTCCTCAAATTCACCACGATACTTGGCACCGGCTACTAAAGATCCCATGTCCAAGGATAAAACGCGTTTGTGTTTGAGCCCTTCAGGTACCTCACCGTTGATGATGCGTTGGGCTAAGCCTTCAGCAATGGCGGTTTTACCCACGCCAGGCTCACCAATTAAAACGGGGTTGTTTTTGGTGCGACGCTGAAGAACTTGTATGGTTCTTCTTATCTCATCATCGCGACCAATAACAGGATCAAGTTTGCCTTGTTCTGCTCGCTCGGTAAGGTCGGTGGTAAATTTATCCAACGCTTGACGAACATCCTCAGCATTCTGATCGGTGACCTGCTGTCCTCCACGCATTTGTTCGATGGCTTTTTCAATCTTTTGCTCATCTGCACCAAATTGCTTAAGAATATCGCCTAACTTACCCTTGTCTTGTAAGGCAGCTAATACAAAAATCTCTGAACTGATGTACTGGTCTTTGCGTTTCTGGGCAATTTTGTCACTGAGGTTTAATAACACCACGGTGTTTTTGCCCAACTGTACATCGCCCCCTACACCCTCTACCCTGGGTAATTTATCTAAGGCTTCAGCCAGCGCTGAACGCAAACCGTTAACATTGATTTTTGCTTGATCAAGTAGTGAGCGCACCGAGCCACCCTGCTGATTGAGCAGCGCGCTGAATAGGTGCACAGGTTCTATATATTGGTGATCTCTACCCAACGCTAATGACTGAGCCTCAGAGATAGCCATCTGAAATTTACTGGTAAAACTGTCTAAGCGCATAACCCACCTCATTACACTAATTTATAAGGCAGTTATGGGTGCAAATTTTACAGTTATCAAGAGCATCAAAATAATAAGGTTATTTAATTAACCTTTTTAAGATACCTCAACATTAGGTTTTATTAAGGTAGATAACAGACACCATGCGACCTGTGGTGGCATGACCTTGATGAGAAGCACGACGATGAGAAAAAAACAGATTCTCTTGAGCATAGGTGCAGTATTGGCCGCCACTGACCCTCATTATGCCCAAGGCATGCAATTTTTGCTTGGCAATTTTATACAGGTCGCATTGGTATTTAGGTGACTCACTCCGGTAATTGACAGAATGTTCAAAGGCATTCTGATATTGGGAAAACGCTTGATAAACTTCAACACCCACTTCAAAATTTTGCTGGCCAATGGCTGGCCCAAGCCAAGCCATCAGGGTATGGGGCTGCACCGCCATGGTGGCAACAGTTTGTTCAATAATGCCATCCGCTAACCCGCGCCATCCAGCATGCACGGCAGCAACGATACTGCCTTTATCATCGCACAACAGCACGGGTAGGCAATCTGCAGTCATCACCGCACAAGCTTGCAAACTGTTAGAACTGATACTCGCATCAGCAAGCACTTTTTTGGTGGCTAAAACAGTATCGCTTGCTAACACCAAGCAATGGCTACCATGCACTTGTTGCAACCATACTATGCCATCAGCATTTGGCAACAAAGCACGGTTAGCGGCGACATCTTGGTTTCTGTCCCCCACGTGGTCACCAACATTAAGAGACGCATACACACCTGTGGAAAACCCACCTTGGCGACAAGTTGAATAGGCCATTACGTGACTGGGGGCATCCCAGTCAGGTTGAATTAACTTAATATTGGTGGCATTGACTGCCACCTCAAACGTCACCATTGCCGTTGATGCTTTTGTCTTCACGAATGATGGCAAGAAGTTGTACAAAGTCAGTGGGTGAAGGTGCCTGCCAACTCATCCACTCACCACTTACCGGATGCACTAGTTCTAACTGCACGGCGTGTAAAGCTTGGCGACGAAAACCTCGTAGGGCCTCGATCAAACCTTCACTACTGGATTTTGGTGGACGAGGACGACCGCCATAGGCAGGATCGCCAACAATAGGATGACGAATGTGCGACATGTGTACCCTAATTTGATGGGTTCGCCCTGATTCAAGTTTTAGACGCACATAGGTAAAAGCACGAAATTTTTCTTTGACCCGATAATGGGTGACGGCGGGTTTTCCAGATTCACGCACCGCCATGTTGGTACGTTTAGTTGGATGGCGACCAATTGGTTCATCCACTGTGCCACCAGCCACCATAGTGCCATACACAATCGCTTCATATTCACGGCTGATTTCGCGAGCTTGCAATTGTTCCACTAAATGCGTTTGCGCCACCAGCGTTTTGGCCACCACCATCAGGCCGGTAGTATCTTTGTCTAAACGATGCACAATGCCGGCCCTTGGCACATTGGCAATTTGTGGTGCGTGGTTGAGTAGCGCATTGAGTATGGTGCCCTTACTATTACCCGCTCCTGGATGCACAACTAAGTTGGCAGGTTTGTTCATGACTAAGATGTGCTCATCTTCATAAACAATGTCTAATTGTATCTTTTGCCCTTCGTGTTGAACTTGCACCTCAATTTCGGCATTAATTTCTATCTCTTCTTCACCCACCAGTTTTTCACGGGGCACATTGACTACACGGCCATTAACCTGGACCTTGTCTTGTAAAATCCATTCTTTTAAACGCGAACGCGAATAATCAGGGAACATTTCGGCTAAAGCCTGATCTAAGCGTTTACCAAATAAATCTTGAAGGGCACTTGCTTGCAAGTGAATTTTTTCACTGTGAATAGACATTCAATAGAAATCCAATAATTTTAGCCGACGATTTAGCTGGGCATCGTCCAATTCACTGGGGTAGAATGCTCGGCTAATAACGATGTAAGCCATATTCTAACGGATTTTTGGTACTCAATGAATGCAATATGCAGTATCAACTCGATAAATAAGAGCAATTAGACGCAATATGATCAAAAGAACACAATTAGCTAATGTAATACTCAGCACTGTCATGTTGGCAGTAGTAGGTTGTTCTTCCTCGCCAGAGGATGAACAACTGGTACTAGGCAATCGTAGCGAACAAGCCTTATACCAAGACGCTAAGGAAAAAATGAAGTTAGGCAATTTTAATGCGGCTACAGCAACATTAAGCGCCTTAGACTCGAAATACCCCTTTGGTCCCTTATCTCATCAAGTACAATTAGACTTAATTTATAGTTACTACAAATCGGGCAAGACCACAGAAGCCATTGCCACCATCGATCGCTTCACGCGGTTAAACCCCAATCACTCCGATGTCGATTACGCTATTTACATGCGTGGTTTAACCAACATGGAAGCCGATAAAAATTTGTTCCAAGAATTGATTGGCATCGACCGTTCTGATCGAGATCCTACACGTTCACGGCAGGCGTTTGAGGACTTTCGTCGTTTAATTGAAAAGTATCCTGACAGTAAATATGCCGCTGATGCGCAAAAACGTATGTTATTTATAAAAAGTCGCTTGGCAAAATATGAAATAGCCATTGCCCGCTTTTACATGCGTCGAGAGGCCTATGTGGCGGCGGCTAATCGTGGTCGTTACGTGCTAGAATATTATTCAGACACACCGCATGTACAAGAAGCCTTAGAGATTATGGTGGAGTGTTATGATCAATTGAAATTGGATGAATTGAAAAATAACGCGATGAAAACCTTAAAGCTAAATTATCCGAGCAGCAGCTTTATAAGTTAAGCGTTAATTGCTGATTTGCATAAAAAAAGCGCCACAGTTGGCGCTTTTTTTGTACTTATTTTGCTACCCAACTTAATGAGAAGACTTGGTTATTAGACGTACCTATTTAAAAAATAAGTTGCTAAACGGATTAAGTAATCGAGCTATACCTGCAGTAAAGAACAACGGTTTATCGACGATACTGAATACCAAACATCCTTCGTCTGCTTCAGAATGTGGCAGATGTTTGTGTTGACCGTCTAAGACCGTAAGATCGCCGCAATCATAGTGAGCCATGCCATCGCTGTACTGCCCATCAATCACTAGGGTGATTTCTGTACCCATATGGGTATGCTCTGGCACTTTGCCGCCTTTTTCCATGTAAATGAAGTTAGCGCGCCCCAAATCACCCATGTCGACTGGCGCCTGCCAAAGCTTACCAACCAGCCGCGACCAATCACCTGTTTTCTTGACATATGGGCGTAAAGCGCGTGGCAAAACAAACTGCTTACCGTCAAGCTCGATTGACGCCTGCTTGGCTGACAGCGTGGTTAAACCGGGCGCACTGGGCATTTGTACGATACGCGCCATCATGGCCGAAAAATCAGGCCCATGATCAGTTGGCACATCGCTCATCGCGCCAACTGATTGAATATTTTGTAGTTGTTGGCATTTCGCCATGCAGTGGCTACACATGTCGGCATGAGCAGAAATCATCAAAGCCAAAGTTGGCTCACAATTGCCCGCAACAAAATCATCTAGTTGCTGCGTAGATGGGTGAAAGTTTATCATTCGTCTAACATCTCTTTTAGGCGTTGAAGCGCCAAACGGGTTCTAGATTTTACGGTTCCAAGGGGAATGTTCATTTCGTCAGCCACTTCTTGCTGCGATTTTCCTTCAAGGTAAATAGCTTCAATGACTTGCTGCTGTTTGTCTGGCAAGCGAGTAAACATGATATTAATTTCGTCGAGTGTCACTTGATGGTCTAGTGCCACTTCGTTTACATCAGCAGTCTGTTCGCACAACACTGGCCACAAGTCGTCGGCACAGATATCCTCTTTGCGATTACGCTGCTTGCGTAGTAAATCAAAGCGAATGTTCCGAGCGATGGTGAATATCCAAGTGGATGGTGAGCCTTTTTCGGCATCAAACAGATGGGATTTTTGCCATACATTTGCCATGGTGTCTTGCACCAACTCCATAGCCAAGGCTTCGTTGCCCATTTGTTTGAGGGCGTAAGAACGCAATCGTGGCGCAAAGTAACTAAAAACTTCAGCAAATGCTTTCTGGCTTCGGCTGTTGGCTATATCTGTAAGATGCACAGACATTTCGTCAGCACAGTCAATGGGCTTCGCTGTATAATTTGTAGTAGATTCCAAAGGTATTCCGACTAACATTAACTACCCCTGCTGATTATTTATAATAAATACTGGCAGTAGTTAAAAAAAGATCACTCGACCAATTGTGTCAGAAAACGCATGGCATTCACACAATCTTTATCAGCCAATAAAACTTGTTTTTGCTCTGCCCCTACTGGCAACAACTCTAACCACCGATAGATGACCCACAGAGCTTGGTCAAATTGAGGCTGGCTGTACAACTTGTTGAGTTCATTATATTTATCAAATATTTCCTGCAACCGAAGGCGGGCCAAATCAAGATTATCTGCTCTGGTAGGGTTGTGCCAATTCTCTAACCATTCGCACTTGCCTACTCTCAAGCCATCTTCTTGAGTTTGTATATCACTGATTTTGAAACAGCGTTGTCCTTCCACTGTGATGCCGAGTAAACCGTCGTCAAGCCGGTCAAAATCCACCACCGTCGCGTAAGTGCCGATGGGATAAATGTGTTCATTTTTTAATTTGTCACCTTTGGGGTTTAGCATACAAATGCCAAAACCCGTTCCGTTTGCACAAGCCTCTTTCACCATGCGCACGTAGCGTGGTTCAAAAATACGCAAGGCCAAGCGACCGCCGGGCATCAAATGCGCTGATAAAGGGAAAAGAGGAAAGGTGTCGAATGTCATTACTTTCATGAATTAAGGCTGTCAATGGTGGTGTTTACGCCCCTGAATCTATTTTGGATCGCGTTGGCAATTTTTAACTATCTTAGCCCCATTGATTCGACTTGCTGCTATCGCCGGCCAATTTGATCTCAAATTCGTTATTGTTGGTATTGAAGGCATGAAATCCGTTATGTTACTCAGGTGGCAAACGTTGCAAGCATCAATTAAAAAAACAGGTAAGTAAAACATGAGAAAAAACATTGCGATAATTGGCTCAGGTATTTCTGGATTGACCTGTGCACATTTCCTGCATTCGCAACACAATATAACGGTGTTTGAGGCCAATGATTACATTGGTGGCCACACGGCAACTAAAGACGTCGAAGTAGAAGGTAAACGTTATGCAGTGGACACCGGCTTCATTGTATACAACGACTGGACTTACCCTAATTTTATCAAACTCATGCAGAAATTGGGTGTTAGTGCTCAAGCGACAGAAATGAGTTTTAGCGTCAAAAATAAAACACAAAATATTGAATACAATGGCAATACCTTAAATAGCTTGTTTGCCCAACGCCGCAATATATTGCGCCCTCGTTTTTTGCGCATCGTTCGCGACATAGTGCGGTTTAATAAGCTGTGTAAACAATACCTGAGCAAAAAGCGAGATACCGACGGCCAAACATTAATGGATTTCATCCATACGCATCGGTTGAGTCACGACTTTTGCTACAATTATATTTTACCAATGTGCGCAGCTATTTGGTCCACTAGCCTCGCTGAAATTAAAAGCTTTCCTCTTGGTTTTTTCCTACGCTTTTTTAACAACCACGGCCTACTCAACATAACTAATCGGCCGCAGTGGTACACCATTGTTGGCGGTTCTAAGCAGTATATCGCGCCTCTCATTCAAGGGTTTGCTGACAAAATACAGTTAAATCGTCCCGTCATGGGGGTCGTTCCCGTGCAAGCCGGCGATGATAACGCGGCGACACGTTATGCGCTGACCACAAAAAGCTCGTCTGCTGATGAACACATTGAGTATTTTGACGAGGTAATTTTTGCTTGCCACAGTGACCAAGCCTTAGCCATGCTCAGTCAAGCTACAGAGCAACAACGAAGCATATTGGGTAGCATTCCCTATGCTGCAAACGAAGTAGTATTGCACACTGATACGCAGGTATTACCGAAACGAAAACTGGCCTGGGCAAGTTGGAACTATGCGCTTAGTGGTGAAGCTGGTGAGCAAGAAGCCCCTGCTGTATTAACGTACAACATGAATATCTTGCAAAAAATTGAGAGCAAAACAGCGTTTTGTGTGACCCTTAACAATACAAAAGGCATTGCGGCGGATAAAATCCTTGGCATCTACCATTACAGTCACCCGCAATTCAACCACGCGACAATCGCTGCACAAGAGAGACGTGACGAAATCTGTGGGCAACAAGGTCTGCATTTTTGTGGGGCGTATTGGTACAACGGTTTTCATGAAGACGGTGTGCGCAGTGCATTGGATGTTTGTGCGCGTTTTGGTGCCACTTTGTGATGGAAAGTGCCATTTACCAGGGACAAGTGGTGCACAGTCGACTGGTGCCCAAAAAACATCATTTTAGTTACAGTATTTTTCTGCTGTGGATCAAGCTTGATGAACTAGCCGACATCGAAAAGAACGTTAGCTGGTTTTCAACGTCAAGATGGGCGCCCATTCGTTTTAAACGCAGTGATTATTTAGGTAGCCCAGATACACCCTTGCAGCAAAGCGTTTTGGAAAAAATGTCAGCGTTAGCTGGGACTGAGTTACATGGATCGGTATTTTTATTGAGCCCATTACGTACCCTAGGTTGGTATTTTAGTCCTGTGAACTTTTATTACTTGCAGCAGGAGAATGGTCACTATAGTCATCTATTGGCAGAAGTCAGCAATACACCATGGAATGAACGACATTGTTATCTCGTCGACTTAAACCAACAACTAGACAGTCAAAAAGCTTTTCATGTATCGCCGTTTAACCCCATGGATATGACCTATAAATGGAAGATTTCACAGCCTATGCAACAACTAAGGTTAACGTTGTCTTGCCACCAACAAAGCAAACATTTTGTTGCGGCATTGGATTTGTGCAAACAGCCATTGAACTCTTCTACGCTCAAACGCGTAGTGATGAACATACCCAGCATGACAATAAAAACCGTTGTGGGCATTTATTGGCAAGCTTTAAAACTGTTTGTTAAACGCGTGCCATTTTATGGCCACCCAGCACAAGGTAAGAAGTAAATATGTCAGACTTAGAGCAAACCCTCGAGGTAAGCAGTGACAGTTCATGGTCAGATAGAATGTGTCGCAACATTATGTTGAGAATTTTTGCCAGTTTGCCACGCGGACAAATGGTCATCAAAGAACGCGGCGTATTGGTTAACACCTTCGGCGAAAAAAATAGCGATCTACACGCAGAAATCGATTTTTTGGATATCAGTGTGTATCGCCGATTATTATTTGGCGGTAGCGTGGCATCCGGTGAGACGTTCTCAGAAGGATTGTGGACTACCCCAAATTTAACAAACGTTATTCGTATCTTCGCCAGAAATCTTGACATGCTTGACGCGTGGGAAGCCAAAATGGAATGGCTTGCCCTACCCGTTCGTAAGGTAATGCATTTTGCCAATCGCAATTCTGCCATACAAGCCAAGAAGAATATTGCTGCTCATTATGATTTAGGGAATAAATTGTATACCCGCTTTCTCGATGAAAGCATGATGTATTCTAGTGCCATTTATCCCAGCCCTGAGTCGTCACTAGAGCAAGCGCAACATACCAAACTCAAAGCTATCTGCGACAAATTGCAATTGAGTGAAAACGATCATTTGTTGGAGATTGGCACAGGTTGGGGAGGGTTAGCTGTATTCGCCGCCAAACACTATGGGTGCAAAGTGACCACAACCACGATTTCTGAAGAACAGCACAAGTACGCGCAAGATTGGGTAGAACGTGAAGGTTTACAACAACAAATAACCTTGCTGAAAAAGGACTACCGTTTGCTGGAAGGCCAATACGATAAGTTGGTGTCCATTGAAATGATCGAAGCGGTAGGAAAAGAATACCTACCTACTTTCTTTGAAAAATGCTCCACTCTATTGAAACATCAGGGTTTAATGCTGTTACAAGCCATTACTATTAGTGACCAACGTTTTGATAGTTATAGTAAAAGCGTGGACTTCATTCAAAAACACATATTTCCGGGAGGGTTCCTTCCTTCCCAGTTGCTGATTAACCAGCATTTACGCAAATACACAGATATGATGATCCGTGATTTGCACGACATTGGTTTAGATTACGCAAAAACTTTGCAACATTGGCACCACAGACTTATGGCTAACAAGGATGTATTGGCGAAAGATGGCTACGACGATCGCTTTATGAACATGTGGCGCTACTACTTTAGTTACTGTGAGGGCGGCTTTTTAGAGCGCACCATCAGCACCGTGCAACTTGTCGTCAGCAAACCGGCGTACGTTGCGCCCCTTGTTCGCTAAATCTTTAGCCGAGGTGCCGGTTAAGACCAACAGGAGAAATTTGAGTTATGCCATTAAAGAGCTTGTTAGCTTTAATATTGATGGTTTTACTAAACGGAGTAGGTATGGCGAGTCCTGTCGCTGAACTTAAAAAAGTTGGCCAAGCAAAATTAGAAGTGCTGTTTTGGGATGTGTATGAGTCGGAACTTTACAGTGACGACGGACAGTATCAACTCGATACTTACCCCCTTGCTTTAAAGATCCATTATTTGCGGAATATTCAGGCCGACGATTTGGTGGAACGCACTGGAGAAGAGTGGCAAAAGCTGGGGATCAGCAAACAGCAAACTGCGCCTTGGTTGACACAACTTAAAACCTTGTGGCCCGACATTAAAAAAGGCGATGAGTTAACCATCGTCGTTAACAACGATCGAAGTAGTGATTTTTTCTTTAACAACCAATCACTTGCGACCATTGACGACCGTGATTTTGGCCCTAACTTTTTACGGATTTGGTTGGATGAAAAATGTAGCTATCCCAAGCTGCGCCAAAAACTAATAGGAAAGTAACCATGCGAATCTTACCGGCGCTGGCCATTACAGTGATGAGTAGCACCTTGTTGTCTTGTTCTGTTGAGCTCAGTGATTACCAAGCCAGTCAACCCAAGTTTGACCTGCCTGATTATTTTAACGGTGAGCTTACAGCTTGGGGTATTCTGCAAGATTACACGGGCAAAATGACCCGACATTTCTGTGTTGACCTTGTGGGAACGTGGCAAGGAAATGCAGGCCAATTACATGAGTCCTTTTATTTTGACGATGGTGAGCAGCAAACACGCATTTGGAGCATTCAAATTCAGCCTGATGGCTCCATCACTGGCACAGCCGGCGATGTGGTGGGTCAAGCCACTGGCAATGAGCAAGGCGCCGCGTTTAACTGGCAATACACCTTACAGGTGCCGGTTGGTGATTCGACCTATGATTTTGCGGTGGACGATTGGATGTTTAGACTGGACGACAATCGCGTGATGAACCGGTCTTATATGCAAAAACTTGGGATCACCGTTGCCGAAATATCGATATTTTTTGATAAAACAGCTCCGCTACGTCGCTGTAATCAAGAATAAACCAACAAGCCACCTCCATAACAAGAGAGAGTCGAGTTGCTAAGCCTTAACAACCTTCAGGTGGTTAAGGCTCTAATACCGAAATCGGCTCAGAAATCTTGGGTTTACCTTGGTTAATAGAAATTTCTACTCGGCGATTACGACTGGCAGCTTGTGCATCGTCGCCCTCTACCAACGGCACCGTAGCGGCTTTTCCTACTACCGACATACGGTTCTCATCAAATCCCGGTGCTCTGCGCAATTCTTCGGCCACCGCCACAGCTCGCTGGGCAGAAAGATCCCAGTTTGAACGATATAACTCATTAGAAATCTGCTGACTATCACTGTGTCCCGATATTTCGATATCACCAGGCATATCGGCCAGTATGCTGCCAATTTTGCGGATAATGGGCTTAAATTGGGGCTGTAAAAACGCAGATCCAGCAGAGAACGAACCATTTTCACGGATACGAATGGTGATTTGCTGCCCCAAGGATTCCATTTCGATAGCCCCATCAATGATTTCTTTTTCTAATTGCTGCGTGACTTTTTTCATGCGCTCATTGACTTGTTCTTGGCTTGTTTCTTCGCTTTGGGTTTGCTGACTGCTGGCGCTTTGTTCTGTGGCTGTTTGCTGAGCGGCGCCACCACGTTGCTCGCCTCGTTGCTTTTGCCGCCCCCCAGCAGAATCTTCGTTACCCGCTTGAAATTCCAGCATTTGCTGGGTGACTTCAATCGTTTGTTGTTGGATGGTATCGATGGGGGTAGGTTCAGGACGCCCGGGTCGAAACTCCATGGCAATCACGCTGGTCCCTTTGGGAATGTCTTTCACTTCTATTTTATTTTGTACGCCAAACGCAAATTTCATCGAGCCGGCAATTTGCTTGAATTTGAGTACGTCCATTTCAGAGAAGGATAATAGTAATACAAAGAAACACATCAACAGTGACATTAAGTCAGCAAATGTACCCATCCACGCGGGTAATCCTTCAGGGGGGCAAACTGGGCAATCTTCTTGGTCTGCCATGTTTATTCGCCATCTGCCGGTTTGCCGCGTTTACTCGCTGCCAAATAGCTTTTTAAAATCCCTTCGATTACCCGTGGGTTTTGCCCATCGGCAATACCGATAATGCCATCTAGCACTAAACTTTGATTCAGTTTTTCTTCTGCAGCACGGTTGGTGAGCTTTACCGCAATGGGTAGACAAATTAGGTTGGCCAACATCGCGCCGTATAAGGTTGTCAATAAGGCAACCGCCATCGCAGGTCCGATGGATTTTGGATCATCCATGTTTGACAACATCGCCACCAAACCGACCAGAGTACCGATCATGCCCATGGCGGGGGCGACGTCACCCAAACTTTTAAAAATAGTTTTGCCAAATTCATGGCGCTCGGATGTCATGCTAATGTCTTTACTTAAGGTAGCACGCACCACTTCAACATCGTGGCCATCCACCAACATGTCGACCCCTTTTTGCATAAAAGGGTTGGCAATTTCTGCTTCTTCCAAGGCCAAAAATCCACCTTTTCGCGCCGCATCGGCCATTTCCACAATTTTTTCAATTTGTGACTCGGGGGTATCAATCTTGAACATGAACGCCTTACCGGCTATTTTCCCCGCCCCAAAAAACTGACCTAGCGTATATTGAGATAACACCACAAATAAACTACCGCAGAATACGATCAAAATTGACGGTACGTTGATGAACATGGCGATATCACCGCCTTGTACCATGGCCATAACCACAAAGCCAACTGAACCAAGGATTCCAATCAGGGTTGCTAAATCCACACTCTACTCCAATGCTTATCGAGCCTTTGGCTAAGACCTTTGTTAATTATTGACGCTATGGGAAAGCGTCATCTGCGGTGTACTGTGATCCACAGTGTTCTCTAACCTGCCGACTAAATGACACTAACTGTCTGACATATTTCAGTATTTTATCGACTCACTGGAAAAATACTATAGGCATAATTTCTCTGTGTTTGCTGACCCCATATTAAGTCATCATGCTTAAAAAGCCAGTCCATCAGAAAAGTGTTTGACCCGTTTTTTTTGCTCAGGTAAGGTGCGCTCTCTGTGGCAACTAGGCCATCAACTGTGATGTTATTATGACCAGCCGTAAAAAAAACGACACTCTCTCCTTTGAACAAGCCATGCAGGAACTCGAAGGCATCGTTGCGAATATGGAGCAAGGTGAATTGCCTTTAGAGGATGCCTTACAACAGTTTGAACGAGGGATTGCTCTGGCTCGACTCAGCCAACAAAAACTCAAAGATGCTGAACAAAAAGTTCAGATTTTGATGAGTCAAAACGGTCAGACAAATTTAATCGACTTCAACAACGATACCCACCAGTCTGAATGAGTCTCTCCCGCTATCAGCAACAGGCAAAAGAAGTCGTTGACGTATACCTTCAGCAGGCCATTGACGCCCTCCCTGAACATGCGCCACGGTTAAAACAAGCTATGGCCTATGCCTTACTCATGGGTGGTAAGCGCATGCGACCGTTTTTGGTGTTTGCCAGCGGTGAAATGTTGGGCTTAGAGCGGCAAGAATTAGCAACCTGCGCGGCAGCTATTGAAGCCATTCATGCCTACTCGTTGGTGCATGATGATCTACCCGCCATGGACGATGATGCATTACGCCGCGGTAAACCCACGTGCCATATCCAATTTGACGAGGCAACCGCGATTTTGGCTGGCGATGCCTTGCAGAGTCTCGCTTTTGAACTGCTGTGCAGTGGCACCCTGAGCACAGCCAACCAAGCGAAACGAGTTGACCTATTGCGTATCTTAAGTCGGGCCGCCGGTTACAGCGGGATGTGCGGTGGCCAAGCCATGGACATCGCCGCCACTGGTCAGAACATTGATCAAAACCAACTTGAGTTGTTACACAGTAAAAAAACCGGGGCGTTAATTGAAGCGTGCATTGAGATGCCCCTTGTTTTAGCCGACAATGTTGACACTGCACACCAAGAACGCTTGCGTGAGTATGCCAAAATTATTGGTCTAGCCTTTCAAGTGAGAGATGACATACTGGATGTGATCAGTGATTCAGATACCTTGGGTAAACCACAGGGCTCGGATCAAGCGTTAGACAAAAGTACCTACCCGGCACTGTTAGGATTAAGCCAAGCACAAACTTATCTACACAGCTTACATCAACAAGCACTACAAGCTTTGCGCGCTTTGCCCTACAATACCCAGATACTCGAATCGTTCACTGATTTTGTTATCGAGCGCAAGTTTTAAGCATTAATGACTTGTTTGCCATGGCAGAAATAAAAATAACCATTAGTTGATCTCTTATCCATGACCCTAGACCTTGCGAACTACCCCACTCTGGCCAAAGCCAATACACCTGACGAGCTGCGTAAACTGTCACAAGACAAACTGCAGCAAGTAGCCACCGAATTGCGCCAGTATTTGTTAACAAGTGTCAGTCAAAGCAGCGGGCATTTTGCTTCAGGTTTGGGTACGGTTGAGTTAACGGTTGCCCTACATTACGTGTATAACACGCCCTTTGATCGTTTGTTATGGGACGTAGGGCATCAAGCTTATCCCCATAAAATTTTAACCGGTCGCCGAGAGCGCATGCCCACTATTCGGCAAAAAGGCGGTTTGCACCCCTTTCCTTGGCCGCCGGAAAGTGAATATGACACCTTCGCGGTAGGGCACTCGTCAACGTCCATCAGCGCCGCTTTGGGCATGGCCGTGGCCGCAGAAAAAGAAAACTTAGGCCGCAAAATTGTTGCCGTGATTGGTGATGGCGCCATGACCGCGGGTATGGCCTTTGAAGCCTTGAACCATGGTGGTGATATCGACAAAGACTTAGTGGTTGTGCTGAACGATAATGAGATGTCAATCTCCGAAAATGTCGGGGCACTAAACAGTCACCTCGCCCGTTTACTGACAGGCAGTTTTTTCAATTCCATTCGTGATGGTGGAAAAAAATTGTTGAGTAGCGTGCCACCTATCCGTGAATTTGCTAGTCGCGCAGAAGAACACATCAAAGGTATGGTTGTGCCAGGCACCATATTTGAAGAGTTAGGTTTTAATTACATCGGCCCTATCGACGGCCATGATGTGAACGGGGTGGTCGATACCCTACGCAACATGCGCAATATCAAAGGGCCGCAGATCCTGCATGTGGTCACCAAAAAAGGCAAAGGCTTTGAACTGGCTGAGCTTGATCCCATTAAGTTTCATGCCGTGCCTAAATTTAATCCCAACGCCTCTGGTTTGCCCAAAGCGGCACCCAGCAACCCGACTTTTTCCGCTATTTTTGGTGATTGGTTGTGTGACATGGCGGCGATTGATCCCAAATTAATGGCCGTTACACCAGCAATGCGTGAGGGCTCTGGCATGGTGAAATTTTCCCAGCAATACCCAAAACAATATTTTGATGTAGCGATTGCTGAACAGCATGCCGTGACCTTCGCCGCTGGTTTGGCAAAAGAGGGCTTAAACGCGGTTGTAGCGATCTACTCCACATTTTTACAACGCGCCTATGATCAACTGATCCATGACGTGGCCTTGCAAAACCTACCTGTCTTGTTTGCCATAGACCGAGCCGGCATTGTTGGTGCCGACGGTCCCACACATCAAGGGGCGTTTGATATTCCTTTCTTGCGTTGTATTCCTAACATGGTGATCATGACGCCTGCCGACGAAGACGAATGCCGGCAGATGCTTTACACCGGGCATAAGCTTAATTGCCCAGCGGCAGTGCGCTATCCCCGTGGCGCTGCTACGGGTGCGACTCCTAATCCCACGATGC
This sequence comes from Paraglaciecola sp., assembly GCA_009993955.1. GTDB lineage: Bacteria > Pseudomonadota > Gammaproteobacteria > Enterobacterales > Alteromonadaceae > Paraglaciecola. The sequence continues at coordinate 11,360 of JAACSL010000036.1, read as the reverse complement.
AAGACTTGGCCTTGGGTAAAAGTCGCCAAGTCCGAGAAGGGCAAGACATTGCTATCTTAAACTTTGGCATTTTGCTACCTGAAGCCCTCGCTGCAGCAGAAAAACTCAATGCCAGTGTCATTGATATGCGCTTTGTTAAACCGCTTGATACCGAGGTTATTGATAAACTAGCGCCTTCCCATGCCTTGTTTGTCAGCCTTGAAGATGGTGCCATCATGGGCGGTGCCGGTAGTGCCGTAGGTGAGTACCTGTTAGCGAGTCAACACGGCAGTAAACTACTGCAAATCGGCTTACCCGACCGTTTTATTATGCAAGGTACTCAACAAGAAATGTATGCCGAGCTTGGCATGGACTGTGCTGGTATCCTCAGCAACGTTGAGGCGTTCTTAGGCAAAAAATAACCGCAAAAGATCTAGGTCAACCGCTATGTTGGCCTGCCTTCAAGGTCCGCGATATGGCGATTAGCGGCTTGCAATTCAATCTCAGGTCTTGCGTCAATCATTTCATTGGCAATACTGGCCAGATACCTAAATTCTGCAAAGCTAAGTTTTCTGCCATCAATGTGCTATAACTCACGCTTGCAGCGATAGAAAAACATAGCAAATGTTTAAGCAGGCTTTTTGAGTCAACACATTAACCTATGTTGTTGCGCTGCAAGACGTTTTTATATTCTAAAGGTGGTTAGCGCTAAGTCGTGAGTATGCTGCGTGGCGCGCTCTAGCCAGGCAACCACTGCCAATACAAAATGGCTTGCATGCTTAGGCAGGCAAACACACCCGCCAATACATCATCAGCCATGATCCCAATGCCGCCATGAACATGTTTATCAAGGTAACTAATCGGCCAAGGTTTGAGAATATCGTACAGTCGAAACAAGACAAAACCCACCAGAACGGATTGCCAAGTGATGGGTACGGCTATAAAGGTGATTAACATGCCGGCCACTTCGTCCCAAACGATAGATGAATCATCGTGAACCTGCATGTCATTGGCTGTGTGGCCACAGATCCAGATCCCGACAAAACTTGCCACCATAGCCAGACCGATATACAGACCAAGAGGTAAATAAAGACCACATAAGATAACCAGTGGTACAGCGGCCAAACTACCAAAAGTGCCAGGGGCTTTAGATGCTAATCCACTGCCAAAACCCAAGGCCAGAAAATGCCAAGGATTTTTGAGGGACACTTTGTCGCGCAGTGCTTTTTGCATCACCTTTCCTGTTTATGTGGCGGCAAGTGGCCTGTTAAGCTTAAGGTACTAACTGAAGTGCTGGTAACCCGTTACGGCATATTTGACTGGGTTATTTTGCTGACGCAATTCTAATTTATTTGTAATACCAGTCAGTTGGCCGATGCAAGTATACACTACGTTAGTATTGGTTAGCGCCGTTTCAAGTTTGCCTTTTTGTTCTTCGTTTACCGTGAACAACAACTCATAGTCGTCACCTGCGCCAAGTGCATACTGGGCTGCTTGCTCAGCGTCCACACTTTCACGCATGGCGCGCGACAACGGCAGCTTATCAACGTGAATAGTCGCACCACAATTTGACGCTTTGAGGATGTGTGCGAGATCGGCTACTAGGCCATCGGAAATATCAATACACGCATTGGCCACGCGACGTAAACTACTGCCCACTAAAAGTCTAGGGGTCGGATAATGCAAACGACGAAGAATATAACTGGCATTATCTTCGTCAGGCACGCTTAGATTGCCACGCAGAAAATCTAAACCCAAACCTGCGTCACCCAGCGTACCTGTCACATACACAAAATCGCCAGGTTTGGCTTTGCTGCGCAACAGTGCTTGTTCGGGTGGCACAAAACCTTGCGCAGTAATAGTCACACTTAACGGGCCTTTCACCGTGTCACCACCAATCAATTGGATTGAATAGTAGTGAGTAATCTCTTGTAAACCGCGCGCAAAGGCCGCCAACCACTGTTCGTCTGCTTCGGGCACACTCAAGGACAAACTGATCCATGCTGGCTCAGCGCCCATGGCAGCTAAGTCACTTAGGTTCACCGCTACAGCTTTTTGGGCGATGGCATGAGGATCGGCGTCGGCTAAAAAATGAATGCCGCTGACTAAGGTGTCGGTAGTCGTGACGAGTGCCTGACCGGCTGGCACAATACTTAAGGCCGCATCATCGCCAATGCCCGCTAACACATCTTTACGTTGACTGGCATATTGTTTGAAATAGGTGTCAATAACTGAGAATTCTTGCACATTTATCACTATCTTGGGAGGGAGAACTCACAGCGCTGCTTACACAGCGCATTGGCGAGATGGGGATAACTCAGCCTAAGCCAGTTCATCTTTACGTAAGGTTTTAATGGCTTTGTCCAATACACCATTAACAAATTTATGGCTCTCTTCTGCGCCAAAGGTCTTCGCTAATTCAATTGCTTCGTTGATTACCACTTTGTATGGTACATCAATGCGGCCGACTAATTCATAGGTGGCAATGCGTAAAATAGCTTTCTCGACAGGATCTAGTTCTTCGGGCAGACGGCCCAAATAAGGCTTTATTTTTTTATCCAAATCTGCGCAATCTTTGACTACACAGCGCAACAACTCGAGGAAATATTCCATGTCGACTTTTGTCATGTCGTTGCTGGTGACAATGGCAAGCTCAATTTGCTTAACCGGATTATTCGACATTTGCCACGAATATACCGCTTGAACAGCAAGCTCTCTGGCTAGATGCCGGGCTTTAGGTTTCACCTAGTTCATCCCTTCAATATTGGCCAATACATTCACCATTTCTAGTGCGGTAATAGCGGCTTCAGCCCCTTTGTTTCCTGCTTTTGTACCAGAGCGCTCAATGGCTTGCTCGATACTATCAGTGGTAATCACCCCAAAGGCTACGGGCAAATTATATTGCAAAGAAACTTGGGCCAAACCTTTGTTGCATTCACCTGCCACAAAATCAAAATGGGGAGTACTGCCACGAATGACGGCGCCTAAGGCGATAATGGCATCGTATTTTTTGCTTTGTGCTAGGCGTTGAGCAGCAATGGGCAGTTCATAAGCGCCAGGCACACGAACTAAGGTGATGTCTTGTTCATTCACTTCACCATGACGCTCTAAGGCATCTAGGGCGCCATCCACCAAACTCTCAACAACAAAACCGTTGAAACGCGCTACGACTACCGCAAATTTTTTACCGGTTGCACGAATATTGCCTTCGATGATCTTCATTACCTAAACCTTACATGAAAAAACGGCGCGCAGTTTAGCACAACCGTGTGGGGATTTAAGCGCTTTTTTGGCTAAATAAGCTGCCTTGCGCTGCATTTGGCTAATGCGCCACGTATTCTACCACTTCTAAACCATAGCCCGATAAGGCGTGGTATTTTTTGGGACGACTGAGTAAACGCATTTTCTTTACCCCTAAGCTCGCCAAAATCTGGCTGCCTACGCCCACTGTGCGCGACGTGCCTTGCCACGCTGCAGAGGTGGTTTTTTCACCACGATCTTCGGCGGCAAACTGCCTCACTTGTGACAGTACATCTTGCTCTTTCCCCAATAATACCATTACCCCGCCTTCTGCGGCGATATGTTCTAGCGCTTGCGGCAAACTCATGCTGCGTTCAATAGCTCGAGTTGAACCGAGCAAATCACTTAAAGTATTGTGTAGATGCACCCTTACAAGGGTAGGTTTGTCACCGCTTATTTCACCCTTACACAAGGCAAAATGTACTTGATTATCAATAACGTCTTTGTAGGTATGCAAATCAAACTCGCCAAATTCAGTGGGCAATTTGCAGGTCGCGACACGTTCAATTGTCGTTTCATTGAGATTGCGATATTCAATTAAATCGGCAATGGTGCCCACTTTGATATTATGTTTGGCGGCGAACACTTCCAACTCAGGGCGTCGGGCCATGCTGCCGTCTTCATTCAAAATCTCAACAATCACTGATGCGGGCTCGCAGCCAGCCAAGCGTGCAAGGTCAATGCCCGCTTCAGTATGACCTGCGCGATTCAACACCCCCCCTTCTTTACCAATCAAAGGAAAGATATGCCCCGGTTGCACGATATCACTGGCTTTGGCATCTTTGGCCACCGCCGCTAAAATTGTTTTTGCGCGATCAGCCGCTGAGATTCCCGTAGTGACACCGTGAGCCGCTTCAATGGAAACCGTGAAGTTAGTGGAAAATTGCGCGCCGTTGTTGTCTACCATCAATGGCAAATTTAGGCGTTTACAGCGTTCAGCCGTCATCGGCAAACACACCAAGCCTCGGGCATGGGTCACCATGAAATTAATGGCCTGAGGGGTAACAAATTCAGCTGCCATGATCAGATCACCTTCATTTTCGCGATCTTCATCATCCATTAAAATCACCATTTTGCCTTGGCGAATGTCTTCAATTAACTCTGCTGTGGTATTCAGTGACATAGTAGGTTTCTTATTATTCTGTTTATTCGGGGTTAATTTATCGCAAATAGCCATTTTCTGCTAAAAACGCCATGCTGATTTCACTTTGTTTGCTGTCAGCCGTTGTATACGCAGCATTGTCGCCCAGCATTAACCGTTCGAGGTAACGTGCAATCACATCCACTTCTAGATTTACTTTAGTACCCACTTTGTAGAGGCCGATGATGGTTTCTTGCAAACTATGTGGGATCAGGGTGAGGAGAAAGTGGCTATCTTTGACTTCATTTACCGTGAGGCTCACCCCATCCACCGTAATGGAGCCTTTTTGCGCAATGTATTTAGCTAGACTCGCCGGTGCTTCAACCCAGATTTCAACATATCGCCCCACACTGTTAATGGATAGAACCTTGCCTACGCCGTCCACATGCCCACTGACGATGTGCCCACCTAAACGACCATTTGCCTGTAAGGCTTTTTCTAAATTAACTTTGGCCCCTGCTTGGTATTGCGCAAACCCCGTGCGTTTAATGGTTTCATGGGACACATCAGCACTGAAACTGTTAGCTGATTTGGCCACCACTGTCAGACACACACCATTGTTGGCAATGCTATCACCAAGGTGTACATCGCTCATGTCTAGTTTGTGGGTCTGAATCGTAAGACGAATGTCCGCGCCGTTGGGCTGTAAACTTTGGATCAGGCCAATATCTTCAATAATTCCAGTGAACATATACTCTCTTACTCATTTGCTTTGGCATACATAACCTTAGCACTTAGTTTTAAATCATCACCTATCTGCCGAATGTCTTGCCATTGCAAGTCAATCACCTGTTGCATGTCAGTCAGTGGCGTTATCTGAAATAGGTCTCGCCCCGCGCTGCCTATAAGTTTGGGCGCTTGATATAAAATCAACTCATCCACTAAACGATTTTCCAATAAAGCCCCTGCCAAGGTTGCCCCAGCCTCAACCCAAATGTGATTGAGATGCAGACTTCCCAGATAATGGATCACCGCTGACAAATCTAATTTATTGTGTGTGTAGGGAGCTTGCCATTGGCTAACATTGCTGGCAAAGGCACTGGTATTAACTCGACTATTGATAATCAAACTTGCCCCCGAACCTTGCTGCAAACAGCGAAGCCCCGGCCCCATTTGATTGCGCCCATCTAAAATAATTTTTAATGGTTGCCGCAAGTCTTTTTCTGCCAGTCGGTTGGCACTGAGTCCTAACTCTGTGTAACGCACATCAAGCCCAGGATCATCGGCCAATACCGTCCCCGAGCCCGTCAAAATCGCACAACTCGCTGCCCGATGGCGCTGCACATCTTGTCGTGCTAGCGGGCCAGTTATCCACTTGCTTTGCCCGTTTGCAAGGGCTGTCTTACCGTCCACGCTGGCGGCCAGTTTAACCGTTACCCAGGGTAGTCCCGTTTGCATGCGTTTTATAAAACCGCGATTCAGTTGTGCAGCTTGGCTAGCCAATAGACCTGAGGCAGTTTCAATTTTTTCAGCCCTTAATAAAGCTAAACCTTTACCCGCCACCAGTGGATTTGGATCAACCATGGCGGCCACCACGCGTTTAATCCCTGCTTTTATCAATGCATTTGCACAAGGTGGCGTGCGGCCAGTATGACTGCAGGGTTCAAGCGTGACGTAAGCGGTGGCCCCTGTTGCTTTTTGTCCAGCTTGGTTCAAAGCATGCACCTCAGCATGGGCTGAGCCTGCCTTGTGGTGCCAACCTTGACCCACAATGTCGCCCTTGTCATCGCTGATGACACAGCCAACATTAGGATTGGGTGTGGTGCTGTATTGGCCGCGTTTAGCCAATTGTAGCGCTAAGGCCATCATGGCATGATCGTGAGGGCTAAATTGACTCACCGCAGGGATAGCTCTAAACAATGGTTGCTTAACATTGTGTAATTAATCGCCCAAACGCGCAATTTCTTCACCAAATTCACGAATATCTTCAAACGAACGATAGACTGAGGCGAAACGCACGTAGGCGACTTTATCGAGTTCTTTGAGTGCATCCATAATCAGATTGCCCAGAAACTGACTGTCCACTTCACGCTCACCGGTAGCTCGCAGCGCAGACTTTAAGCGACTAATACACTCTTCAATTTGTTCGGTACTCACCGGGCGTTTTTCTAAAGCGCGTTGCAAACCTGCCCGCAATTTGTCTTCGTTGAATGGTTCACGTGATCCGCCCCGTTTAACAATCCGTGGCATAACAAGTTCGGCCATTTCAAAGGTGGTGAAACGTTCTTTGCAAATAGTGCACTCGCGGCGGCGGCGCACTTGCGTGCCATCCGCCACCAATCTTGAATCAATGACCTTGGTTTCCTGCACCGCGCAGAAGGGACAAAACATAGAATTTATATTCGTTGAAAAAAAGTAAACGTAAGCTAGCAAAAAAACCAGCAAAGTGACAGGAATCCGCATGATTCTGAGCTAATTTTCATCTTTAGCCACATCCTCATCGCCAGTTGAATTGCCCGTTTTCTGGGCAAAAACGGGGTTCTCGGCGCTTTTGCTGATTTAATCAACAATTAAGCCGAAAAAATCTGCACAAATAAGTGCAAAACGAGTAAGATCAGCGTTTTTTTAAACGCCACTATAGACCTTGTTTTCCACATAAATACCGAATCACAATAGGTAACTCATATGCAAAAAACCAATAAAGCAATGCTCGCTCTGTGTATACAAGCCGCACTGTTTGGCTTCAACGCACAAGCACAAGACGCAGAGAAAAAGGGCCATGACAATAGCCTCGAAAAAATCACCGTCACCGCACAAAAACGCGCTCAAAGCATTCAAGAAGTGCCTATTTCCATCGCTACATTAAGTGGTGAAAAATTTGAGAGCATGTTTTCTGGTGGTGACGATATTCTGGCCTTGGCCGTTCGTGTGCCAGGTTTGTATGCAGAAACATCAAATGGCCGTGTTGCACCGCGTTTTTACATTCGTGGTTTAGGCAACACAGACTTTGATCTTGCGGCCTCACAGCCTGTCTCCATCGTGATGGATGACGTGGTGAAAGAAAATGTGATTTTAAAGAGTTTCCCCCTGTTTGATGTTGAGCAGGTTGAGGTTATCCGTGGCCCACAAGGTACTTTATTTGGTCGCAATACGACGGCGGGTATCATCAAATTTGACTCGGTAAAACCCTCAGAAGATTTTGAGGCCTACGCCAAACTGGGCTTGGGCAACCTTGGTACCGTTAATTTTGAAGGAGCGGTAGGCGGTGGACTGGCAGAAAACCTGTCTGGTCGGATATCAGTGCTTTCACAGAACCGTGATGATTGGATCAACAATGCGTATACTGGCAAAAAAGATGCGTTTGGTGGCTTTGATGAAAAAGCCTGGCGCGCCCAGTTACTCTATTCACCGTCGGCGGATTTCTCTGCCTTATTCAACCTACATGGTCGTGAATTGGATGGAACCGCTTCGGTGTTTCGCGCCAATATTTTTACTAAAGGCAGCAACGACCTAAACGAAAATTATGTGCGCGACGAGGTGTATTACGACGGTGATATTGATGGCAATGGCGCCGACAACAACCCACAACAATATGAAAATTATGGTGCCTCACTCAAATTAGAAGTTGGCATGCAAGGGATGGACTTCACTAGCATTACCGCGTTTGAAAAAGCACAAGGCTCAAGCTTGGGTGATATTGATGGTGGTGTATCATTATTTGCTCCGGCTGACATCAATGGCGATGGCACAGAAGAACTCACCTACCCGGGTTTTATTGCGTTTGGCGCCGTCACCCAAGACAACTTGGATGACTTAGAACAGTTCACTCAAGAAATTCGTTTTGCGAGTGACACCACTGAGCCATTAAGTTGGCAGCTTGGCGCCTTTTATTACGACTCTTCGTTTAATGTCACCAGCATTGATGGCTACTTTGGCGCCACCACCGTATTCCATGAAAACACTAGTTGGGCGGTCTTTTCGCAACTGTCTTATGCTGTCAACGAAAAACTTAACCTGACAGGCGGTTTGCGTTATACCTACGATGAAAAATCATTGCACGTTGGCGAGCAAAACGTGAATGGTTTTGCCTTAGTCACCGGCGATGCAAGCATTCAAAGTTATGATGACATCAAGGTTGACGATGGACAAATGAGTTGGGAATTAAGCGCCAACTACAAACTCGACAATAACACCTCGTTGTTTGCCCGTTTAGCTAATGGTTTCAGAGCACAAACCATTCAAGGTCGTGATGTGGCCTTTGAAGGTGCACCTTCTGTTGCCGAGCCAGAAACCATTAACTCTGCCGAACTGGGTTTCAAATCTGACTTGTTAGACAACTCGCTGCGTTTGAATGTTGCCACATTTTATTATGTGATTGATGATATTCAGTTCTCTGCTATCGGCGGCGGTGCCAACAATACAGCCCTCATCAATGCTGATAAAGGCACAGGTTATGGCTTTGAAGTGGATGCGCAATATGTGGTGAATGACAACCTTGTGCTGACAGCCGGTTATAGCTACAACCATACTGAAATCCAAGATGGCACCTTAACAGTGCTGCCATGTGGTGCAAACCCAGCCTTTGGTGCCACAGGTAACTGTACGGTATTGGATCCACGTACTGACGGTTTCAAAGCGTCTATTGACGGGAATGCCTTCCCACAAGCCCCTGAAAGTATCTTCAACCTGACGGCACGTTATTCTATGCCTATGGGTGATGATGGTGAGTTTTATGTGTATACCGACTGGGCTTACCAAGGCGAGACCAATCTGTTTTTGTACGATTCAATTGAATTTAAAACAGACGGCAACGTGGAAGGCGGATTGCGCATTGGCTATGAAAACTTTAGTGATAATTACAGCATCGCTTTGTTTGTCCGGAACATCACTAATGAGCATAACGTGAAAGGCGCCATCGACTTTAACAACTTGACTGGCATCGTCAATGAACCACGTATCTTTGGTATTGAAGCGAAAATCAGTTTCTATTAATTAGTGCTGATACCTAATGCAGACATAAAAAAGCCCCGGTAAAACGGGGCTTTTTTGTTAGTGTAGCGTTGCTTTTCTGTTATGCATAAACTGGGAAAGCTTGGCACAAGGCAACAACGTCTGCCTTCACTTTGTTGATCACAGTCTCATCATTGATGTTATCCAGTACATCGCTGATCCAGTGAGCCACTTGCTGTGCTTGCTCTTCTTTAAAACCGCGACGGGTAATGGCGGGGGTGCCAATCCGTAAACCGCTGGTGACAAACGGTGATCGTGGATCGTTAGGCACTGAATTTTTGTTAACCGTAATATTGGCGCGGCCAAGGGCGGCATCAGCATCTTTACCGGTAATGTCTTTATTGATCAAATCCAGCAAAAACAAATGATTGTCGGTACCATCTGACACGATTTTGTATCCACGTTGCTGCATGACGGCCACCATGGCTTTGGCATTGTTTAGTACTTGCTGTTGATACACCTTGAATTCAGGTTGCAAGGCTTCTTTAAAGGCCACCGCTTTAGCGGCAATCACGTGACACAAAGGTCCACCTTGGTTGCCTGGGAAAACCGAACTATTGAGCTTTTTGTAAATTGTTTCGTCACCACACGATGACAAAATCAGACCACCACGCGGCCCTGCTAAGGTTTTGTGGGTGGTGGTAGTGACCACATGGGCATGAGGTAATGGATTTGGGTACAAACCCGCGGCAACTAAACCTGCTACGTGGGCCATATCAACCAATAGATACGCACCTACCTTATCGGCAATTTCACGGAAATGCTGCCAATTGACAATGCCTGAATAGGCAGAAAATCCAGCGATAATCATTTTCGGCTTGTGTTCTAAGGCCAAGGCTTCCACCTGGGCCATATCAATTTCACCGGTTTGTGGATGCAAACCATATTGCACGGCATGATAGGTTTTACCGGAGAAATTCACATGCGAACCGTGAGTCAAGTGACCGCCGTGGGCCAAACTCATACCCAATACCGTATCACCAGCATTGATAAGAGCCATAAATACTGCTGTGTTGGCTTGTGAACCGGCGTGGGGTTGCACGTTGGCATAATCGGCGCCAAACAATAATTTAGCGCGTTCAATGGCTAAATCTTCCGCAATATCGACATACTCACAACCACCGTAATAACGCTTATGAGGGTAGCCTTCCGCGTATTTATTGGTTAACTGTGAGCCTTGGGCTTCCAATACACGCGGGCTACAGTAGTTTTCTGAGGCAATCAATTCAATGTGATGCTCTTGGCGTTGGTTTTCGTGTTGAATCGCTTGATACAATTCGGGATCAAAATCAGCAATGTTCATATTACGTGTCAGCATCGGTGTTCCTCAAACTATGACTTGGGCCGGGCGAAAAAGAAGCGCATATTCTAGCCATTTTGACGCCGATGTATAGGGTTAAAGGGGCATCAAGCATAACCAAAGGTTGTAAGCACGGATTGACGCATAGTTACTGTAAATGTACCAAGGCTTCAGTTTGATTTTGGCGTAAGTTAAGGTGTTCACGATTCAGTCAAAGTGTCGGATTTTTTTACATAACGCTGCGTATCTGGGAAGTTTACATGGGCAAACATCTTGTTAGGCATTGAAGACTGGGATGACTCATAAATTTGCATAGAAATTGCTTGGTCTTTGAGTCAAATCATACGAACAAACAAAAACTTAGGAAAAAGGAATAACTATGTCTGTTTTCTCGATAAGCACTAAAATCTCAATTAGCATGCTGTTATTGTTTGTCTCGGTCAACCTGGCACACGCTAAACTGATATCCCGAGCGGCCAGTAGTGACAGCACAATAGTAGATGAGCCCTTCATAACCTTACTTATCGACTCATCCGAAATATTTGAAGGCAATCGTATCCGATCAGACGATACACGTTCAGACGGTTTTACCCCTAATTAACCCCAATCCTGTTTAAGAAATTGAACTAAATGCCTGTTCCAAGATCCGATCTTTCGACCAAGAAAGTGGGAACCAACAGAGGAACAGGC
>JAACSL010000035.1 GCA_009993955.1 Paraglaciecola sp. | reverse complement strand
AATAAGCCATCCCTTAATATTAGCGACGTTGAGAGAAATGCGATGGTGGCTGCTTAAACCGATCTCAGGTTAGCTAGGTCAGTAATAAAGCAGTTAACAAAATATCGGCTATAAATTATCATATAAATATTATTTAATGCAACCTTAAGCGTGCACGACGATTTTTAAAAGGGACAAACAAACACTATGACCCACTCCACCCAAGACCAAACCACACTTCCCGACTGGCTTAATCCTGCCGTTTTTCAGATTAACCGACTGCCACCTCGTGCCAGTTTTTATAGTTTTCTCCAGGAACCACAAGGGTTTGTCAGCGAACCTTGGACTGCGTCCAATTATTTAAGTTTGAATGGTCAATGGAAGTTTAACTACGTTGAAAATCCTGAGCAGCGGCCCAAGGATTTTTTTCACCCGGATTATGATGTCAGCGGGTGGGATGAGATTGCAGTACCGGGTAACTGGCAGCTACTGGGTTATGGTGTGCCCAATTACGTTAATACACGTATCGATTTCACTGATAAACCCATTGCCGGTGAAGTGCCTGCAGATTTTAATCCAGTAGGCTCTTATAAACGCCATTTTAAGCTGCCGCAAGATTGGCAAGACAAACAGGTTATGGTGTATGTAGGCGCGGTGAAATCCGCCTATTATATTTGGGTAAATGGTCAACAGGTGGGCTACGCCCAAGATTCAAAAAGCCCGGCAGAATTTGATATTACCGACTATGTCAAAGCAGGTGATAATGACATTGCTTTGCAGGTATTTCGTTGGTCTGATGGCACGTTTTTAGAACTGCAAGATATGTGGCGTTTAAGTGGTATTGAGCGTGATGTGTACCTGTACGCCACACCGAAAGTTCGCATCCGTGACTATCATGCCAACACGGGATTAAGTGATGATTTTTTGCACGGCGTTTTTGATTTTTCTGCGCAAATTGTTAATCACTATGACCTTAAGTTACAGGCTTATCGACTGCAAGTTAGTCTGGCGGATCCCACCAAAAAACGTGTTTACAGTGAAATATTACCCCTTGCTGATTTGGCTGCTGGGGCGGAAGTCACGGTAAGGTGTCAAAAAATAATCGAGCACGTTTACAGTTGGAATGGCGAAACGCCACATCTTTACACGCTGAGTTTGACCTTGTTAGATGCAGAACAAACACCGTTGCAATACGTGGTGAATCGTGTTGGTTTTCGACGCAGTGAATTGAAAAACGGCAATGTGCTGATTAATGGTCAAGCTGTATTGTTTAAAGGAGTTAACCGCCATGAACACGACCCTATCACAGGGCATGTGATCAGCCGTGAATCCATGCGTCAAGACATGGCTCTGCTCAGACAATACAATATCAACGCGGTGCGCACTTCCCACTATCCCAATGATCCCTACTGGTATGAATTGGCTGATGAATACGGCATGTATTTGGTCGACGAAGCCAATATCGAATCACATGGCTTAGGTGCTGCCAACCAGCCGCTGAGTTATGAACCCGCCAAACACACCGTGAACATGGCGGCCTGGCAGCCTGCGTATTTACATCGTATCGAAAACTTGTATGAACGCGATAAAAACCATCCTTCGGTGGTAATTTGGTCAATCGGCAATGAAAGCGGAGACGGTGCTAACATCGAAGTGCTCTATGACTGGTTGAAACAACGCAGCAATATGCCGGTGATGTCTGAGCAAGCACAAACACGTCGGCATACAGATATGTACAGCCAAATGTATGCCAGTGTCGATATTCTCGAACACTATGCCCTCACTGAATCTGAGTTAGATTATCAACGCCCTTTGATCTTATGTGAGTATGAGCATGCCATGGGGAATTCCATGGGCAATTTGGCAGACTACTGGCAGCTGATTGAACAATACCCCGTATTGCAGGGGGGATTTATTTGGGATTGGGTAGACCAAACCTTTACCAAAACCACGGAAGATGGCAAACCCTACAAGGCCTATGGCGGTGATTTTGAAACTCCAGGCATGTATCACGATGGCAACTTTAGCGCCAATGGTGTTTTGGCGGCAGACCGCACGCCCAATCCTCATGCCTTCGAGGTAAAACATGTCTATCAACATATGGACGTGCAAGCCCTTGATCTTAAAAGTGGTAAAGTAACAATCCGCAATAAACGATTTTTTACCACCCTAGATGATGTGGAACTGTTGTGGCGTGTGGAAGGCAATGGTCAGATAGTCAGCCGTGGCTCACTAGAGGTGTTAGGTCTGGGACCTCAGCAGCAACGAGAACTTACTGTGCCATGGCAGTTTGTACCACAAGCCAACACGGAGTACTTTGCCAATTTTGAATGGCGTTTAAAACAAGCGAGTGACCTATTAGCCGCTGGCTATGTTGTGGCGTCTAGCCAACTGCCCTTATCTCCTTTGCCCAAAGTGCCCAGCTTGCCGTTGTCGAGCAGCCAGCCGCACATTTTGGTGAATGATGGTGTTGAGGGATTAACCATTACATCAGCAACAAACGCAGGTGTGGAAATCACCTTTAATAAGCAAAGTGGCTGGTTGCAAGGTTTGACAGTAAACGGCACACAAATGTTGGTGGCACAAATGCGCCCTGAGTTTTGGCGTGCATCCACCGATAATGATTTTGGTGAAAAATTTGCCGAGAAAGCGAAGGTATGGCAATTCGCCGGTCAGCAAGCAGAATTGCGCCATTTTAGTTGGCAGCAACTTGCCGAACAGCAGATCAAAGTGAGTACTGAGCACTATTTACCAGCTGTCGAAAGTCGCTATTTATCAACCTATCTGATTGACGCTCAAGGTCAAGTGCTGGTGGACCAATGGTTGTATGCTGGGCCACATAAATTTCAAGCTGCACTGCCGCGTTTTGGTAATTTACTCCAAGTGCCCGCACAATTTGATCAGGTAAGCTGGTTTGGTCGCGGTCCCCATGAGAATTATTGGGACAGGAAGCAATCGGCTTTTGTTGGCCGTTATCAGATGAGCGTTGATGAGCTTTATTTTCCCTATGTTCGGCCCCAAGAAAATGGTTACAGAAGTGATGTGCGAGAGGTCAGTTTCTGCAATCCACAAGGCCTTGGTTTGAAAATTAGTGGGCAACCTTTGCTTGGCTTTGGTGCGCAATTTTATGCGGTTGAGGATTACGACCAATACGAAAAGGCCGGATTGCATCCACATGAACTGCCTCGTCAAGACCACATCTTCATTAACATAGACTACAAACAACGGGGTGTCGGTGGCACAGACTCATGGGGCGCGGCGCCATTGTTTCGGTATACCTTACCGTGGCGAGACTACCACTACAGCTTTTTAATTAGCCCCTTGAGTGGACAATAACTTCATAACCCACCGTTTCTGATACTCAACAAAGGCATGAAATTTTTCACCTTTGTTGAGTAGACGTTAAGCCATTTGACTCTTACTATGTCAGCCTATTTTAACGCTCTGTGTGAGTTGACTCACCAAGCTGCACCCGGCTTGGTTGCGCTGCACAGTATGGTATCGAGCTATCAATGAAAAAGCTGCTTGGTGTATTACTTGTTTGTGTGTTGATTGGCGCCTGTTCCAAACAAACGCCCCCGCCGACTATTGTCAAACCTAATGCACAGAGCATCAGCGTTTACGGTCATTGGATCCGTGAGTTTGACGGCAGTGTGATGCAAGATTCACAACCCTCAGGTCTGTTAAGCTGGCGCGATAAGCTCATTAGCTTGAGTGACCGCAGTGCCATACCTGAGCAACGTTTACGCCTTCACCTGATTAACCCCCACACTGCCCAGCTAGACAATCAAGGCATGCCGCTGACCTTGGCAGATAGTCTGGCTACCAGCTGTTTTGCCAGTTACCTCAGTGACAATCCCGATTTAGAAGCCATTGTTAATGATCCCCACGACGATACGGTTTTTTACATGGTGACAGAGGATGCGAGTTATGCAGCAGTGATGTCTCCAGAGTGTCAGGCTAAATATCGTGATTCTGGTGCCACCGATTACCCTATTTTACTTGTGCGTTTACAGCTCACCACCAACAACACCGTACTCATGACTCACGTGCGCCCGATTCAATACGCTGCCAGCATGCAAGTTGGTAATTTTCCTAATGATGGCATCGAAGCGTTAGCGTTTGGAAAAAATCGCACCCTATATCTAGGGCTAGAAAAAGATTTGAACAAACAAGCGCGCATTTTCACCTTGCAGATGGACAAGGATTTTTGGCACTCAGACGACTTTGCTCAGGTAAATGAGCCGCAGTTAAAATTGCCCCATTTCGAACACGGCAATCATCCAATCAATGGAATGGATTATTATCAGAACGATGTCGGTCAGGAATTTCTCATTGCCTCGGCACGAAATGACGAAAGTTTATGGATTATCGACTTAGCGGGAAAGCGAGACACACGCATTATTAAAATGGAATTTTACGCAGAGTTAAATGCGGATACTGATAACTGCCAGGATTGGGAAAAAATGGACAATGCGTCCATCGAAGGTGTCGCGGTGATGGATGAGACGCTGTGGATGGTGAATGATCCATGGAAAGAGGTATACAAGAAAAATATTATTTGTTCACAGAACCGCCCTAACTACGAACAATATTCCCCTCTCCTGTTTAACGTAGCCATTGAACCAAGTTGGTTTGAATAACAGATCTGGGTTTAGCCCCTAAAATGATCGAAATTTTAGGGGCTGAGCGCTTCTCCTGATTTATTTCAGCAGTGAGGCAAACTTTTTCTTAAATTTCGCTAATTTGGGTGCCACAACCATATTGCAATACTGATTTTGGGGATTCTGACTGAAATAATCTTGATGGTAATCTTCTGCTTGATAGTAGTTATTTAAAGCGGTTATTTCTGTGACCACAGGGTTAGACCAAATCTCTTCCAATTGAATTTGGTCGATGATTTGTTCGGCTTCACGTTTTTGCTCCTCGTCATGATAGAAAATCTCACTGCGATACTGTGTGCCTATATCGTTACCTTGGCGATTTATTTGGGTGGGGTTATGCAAAGCAAAAAAGATCTCAAGAATGTCGCGATACGAAATCTTATCAGCATCAAAATTAACCCGCACAACTTCGGCATGACCTGTTGTACCCGTGCACACCTGCTCGTAGGTTGGATTGGGGACTTGCCCTCCCGCATAACCAGAAAAAGCAGAGACCACGCCTTCAACACTATTAAACGCCGACTCAATACACCAAAAACAGCCCCCCGCGAGGGTGGCTTGTTGAATATTTGCCAAAATCATTTCTCCTGTTTTGGGTTTCAGTTTTAGCAGATTGCGCTCTGCTAACCCGTGTAATGGACGCAATGTAATTATCGCTCACTCAGACTTCAAGAGGATAAATAAAAATAAGTTTTGTAAGCCATCAGACCGACAGCCTCAGCGCCTATTTGCATGGAAAAATTATCCAGCGCTTTGTTCAATAATACCCTTCATCGTGCAAAGCACTATGGAAAAATCTCTATTATTCTAATCGTCTGTATCGATGTTTACGTAGTAACATTATTGTGTAGTGACTAAAGGTAAACTATGACTGCAACTTTCACCTTGTTTTATGACGGATACTGCCCCTTGTGCGTGGCGGAAATGAATCACCTGCGCAAGCTGGATGAGACCCAAAAATTACGGTTTGAAGACATTCAGGCCGACGATTTTAGCCAGCGTTATCCGCAGCTAGTGTGGTCTGATTTAAATGCTCGTATTCACGCGCAAATGGCTGACGGCTCTTTAGTCAGTGGCTTGGATGTCACGTATTTGGCATGGAAATTAGTGGGGAAGGGCTGGGTCTATGCACCACTGCGTTGGCCGCTTATCCGAATTTTGGCAGATTTTTGTTATGAGATATTTGCCAAACATCGCTACCGTATCTCGTACTGGCTAACGGGCAAAAAACGCACAGGCCCACAGGCGAATTGTCAACGTTGTGTGCCACTGCCTAGGAATCACCATGAGTAAAGCGGGTTCTGCCTTAATCATTGGTGCCGCTGGTGGCTTAGGCGCTAGTCTGGTTGAACAAATCGTCAAATCGGAACGCTATGCCCACATACACGCAGTGTCTCGCAGTTTGCCCGCTAATCCGCAATTGGGGGTGAAATACCATGTAGTGGATAGCAGTAAAGCAGTCGACATCGAAAACTATTGCCATTTGTTACTACGTGAACAATTTAAATTTTCACTCATAGTCTGCTGTATTGGTATGTTACATGGCACAACAGCGGGGGGGAGGGCGGTATCACCTGAAAAACGTTTAGAAGATTTGCATGTGGCTCAGCTTCGCCAGTATTTTCAAGTCAATACCATAATACCCGCAATGTGGCTGAAGCATTTAGGGCCGTTGATGGCAGGCTCAGAGTTGGCGCATTTGGTATTTTTTAGTGCAAGAGTTGGCAGCATCGCCGATAACCAACTTGGCGGTTGGTATGGTTATCGAGCTAGCAAAGCCGCCCTCAATATGTTGCTCAAATCAGCACAGGTTGAATTTCAACGGCGTGCGAAAAATGTAAGTATTGTGTGTTATCACCCAGGTACAGTGGACACCGCGCTTTCTAAACCGTTCCAAGCCAATGTTAAACCGGAGAAACTCTTTAATGCAGACTTCAGTGCCCAACAGTTGTTGTTGCATTTAGATAGCTTAGGACTCGAAAACGGCCCACATTTTATCGATTGGCAAGGGCAATCTATTCCGTGGTAGAGGGGTGTAAACTTAAACAGCCAAAAATTTTCTATTCCTACCCTGTACGACAAAGACTTTTATTGGTGTGGCTGTTAACATCTTGCCCCAACTATAAAAACAATAGATAGGAATATTCAATGGGTGCACCTCGCGAACAGTTTGGTTCTCGTTTAGGGTTTATTTTAGCGGCTGCTGGCTCTGCAGTTGGCATTGGTAACATGGTGGGTTTCCCGGTGGCTGCCACTAAAAATGGTGGCGGCGCATTTCTTCTCATCTATGCCGCTTTCGTTATTTTTATCTGTTTACCGGTTATGCTGGCAGAGATGTCAGTGGGGCGAGCAAGTCGCAAAGACCCATTGGGTGCCTACGCAACGTTGACCGACAACCACGCTGGTTGGAAAGTGGCAGGTTGGTTGTCAATTATCACCCCTTTTATGATTGCCGTGTTTTATTTGGTGATCACGGTTTGGATATTTGGTTACCTCTTTCAATCAGTGCTCGGCAATTTAGCTCAACTCGCTGACCCAGCTAATTTTGGCACTTTCATCAATAGCAATGATTTGTTTATGTACATGGTAGCTGTGCTGGCCATCGTCTATCTAATATTGCAAGGCGGGGTTAAACAAGGCATTGAAAAAGCGGCAAAAGTGATGATGCCTGCTTTGTTTGTGATGCTCATTGCCTTAGTGATTTTTGTACTCACCCTCGACAATGCGTGGGCGGGAGTTGAATATTATATCATTCCTGATTTTTCAAAAATGGATGCCAAAGTAGTATCAGGTGCTTTGTCTCAGACCTTCTTTTCGCTGTCTCTCGGGATGGGGATAATGATTACCTACGGCTCTTATTTGGATAATCAAAGTGACGTGCCAGGCGCCGCTAAAATGGTAGCGCTGCTAGACACTGCCGTGGCCTTTATTGCCGGTCTGTTGATTCTTCCCGCCGTTTTCTCATTCAACCCTAATATTGATACCAGCACCTTAAGCGACTCATCGGTTGGTATGATATTCACCTTTTTACCGCAGATCTTCCTGGCTTTGCAAAGTAGTGTCGGGTTTGTTGGTACCAGTGTGGTAGCCAGCCTCTTTTTCCTCTTGGTATTTTTTGCAGCCATTACCTCGTTGGTGTCAATTTTTGAGGTGCCGGTTGCTGCCCTCATGGAAGAAAAACAATATAGCCGTCGTAAATCACTGGGTTTATTGGGTTTATTGTTAGTGGTGTTTTCTGTTATCTCTGCCACATCTTTTGGCATGCTGGACTATTTCACTAACTTCACCAGTTATGCGGGACAAACCAAATCGTTTTTTGATCTGGTTATCGACGTATTTTACGACACCATCCTTCCGTTAAATGGATTCTTGATTTGTATCTTTGTGATCTATAAATGGAAAAAAGCCAAGTTAAATGCCGAGTTGGACAAGGGCGCACCGCATTATCAAAATAGCTGGTTTGAACGCTATGTAGACTTTTCTGTGGGTACATTCATTCCTTTAATACTGCTGTTGATATTTATCAACACCGTGGCCCTGAAGTATTTTGGTACCGCACTGATTGGATAGTGGCAAACGCCGTTAAGATAAAAAAGCCAGATGTCGATCTGGCTTTTTTGTCAGAAAAAGAGAAAGGCCGGATTTATACCATGTGATACGGGCTGGCATAACGCAATGATAAGCCAAGTTGTTTTATGGTCCATGTTGCATCAACTATTTTTCCACTTGCGCACTGCTTGTTATCTTCAATTAAAAACGAGGGCGGGTTTAACCCCAGTTTTTGGCATGCCCAGCTGTAATAATCGTGGCGTGACGGGTGCTCAAACGCACTCAAATGAAAAAGTTGTCCCCAATGCGCCCCAGCAATGATGGCGTCTATCGCTGAGATGACATCGGCTTGGTGGACCAAATTTACAGCTTGCTCTCCTTCGGGTATGTCAATTCTGCCAGCCAGATGTTTAGCCGGATGACGATCTGGCCCGACTAATCCGGCTAACCTTAGTACACTTGTTTGTTTAGGAAAGTGTGAGTGCAAGTATTGTTCTATCGTTTGATGAGCGAAGCCTGAAGCAGTATTGGGTGAAAGCTCAGTATGTTCAGTTACCTTGCCGTAGCTATCGCCATAAACAGCGGTTGTGCTAATAAAAAGTAAATGTGTCGAGGGTCGCACTAATAGTTTGTCGTAAAGTTGTTGATGAGCAGCCACATAGCGCTTGGCATCAAAATTTTTTCGGCCCGGTGGAATACATACAATAATGGCGTCAGCTGCAGCGAGTTTATCTTGCAAGTCTTGTTCAATTTCATTGCCTAGAGTCAGTTGATGACAATCTAAACCCAGGGCTTGCAGTGCTTGCTGACGCGCTGATGAACGGCAGGTAACAAGCAGTGAGTGACCTTTTTGTTGTAACGCAAGGGCGAGTGGCTGGCCAAGCCAGCCACACCCAATAATGGCAATCTGCATCATAAGGACTGTTTTTTATCAACCAAAACAGCCGGCAGTTTATCACATCAAGTTTTTATTTTTATTGACTTGCAATACATCAAAGTTGGCTAATTCACTGATATTTTTTTCCATCTTCGTCTCAATACGGTCAATGCTTATAATGCCGTAGCACAACGCTTCTGCACGTTCTTCGAGTAAATTTGCCCGAGATTCGACACGTTGTTCTATATCGTCACCAAAATTTTCCATTTTTGCTTCAAAGGCATCAAAGTCGCCATTACCAAACATGAGCTCAGCACCAACGGCCAACATTATTTTACCGATAGATTTTTCGACTAATTGCTCTACCGCATGTTCAAATTCAGCTTCCCACTGTGCGCTGGGAAAATCACCGTGGTCAAAATCCCCTGACTTGAAGCGAATTTCACCGTCTTTTGCGTAAAAGTTAGCGTGAACTTGCTCGCCTAGTTCACTAAGTTTGAGGCTTGTTTCTTCCACTAGGTCATTATCACTGCCGAGCAATTCCACAAATACTTCGTTGATGGCTACACCTGCAAGATCTAAGGCGTCACGGGTGATATCAGCAACCTGAGGGGCAACATGATAAAAACCCGCATAATAGTCTTCCACCAGGCGCTGGTTCTGCTTGGTGAGCACAACTTCTTTGTCATCTACCCATAGTTGCTGGTTAGCATCAATAACTACCTTACGATGGTCATCGGTGGTGATGGTGATGACCTTATTATCCAATTGTAAATCGCCAAGAAATTCAACATTACAGTTTTGAGCCAAGGCTTGTTGAGTGCTTAAAGCAAGTAAACTGGCTAAAAATAATTTGCGCATACCATTCTCCAAATAAATATGTGTGTTCTAACTGCATTACATATTCACCAGAGCAAAGCGCGCGCCAAGTTATAAAATCTATAAAAAACATATAGATAAGATTTAACTGTGATTCTAAAAGCAAAATTTTAACGGCAAGTATGGCGAACTAAGCTAATCTTTGGTGAAAAGCACTAACTTGCTAATGATTGTCGATGTTGGATCTTTTGGTGCATAATATTGTGGTTAATTCTTAAAGGAAAACTCAGATGAGCAACTGGCACGAACCCCTAATTTTTATTTTAGCCCTCTTAGCGTTTGTACTTGGTATGAGCAGCGTGATCATGGGCTTTTTACCTCAGCCTGCTGGTAAAAACGCATTAAAAGCCCGGGTTGAATATGGCTTTTTTGGTGTGAGTGGTTTAGTGCTCTTTGTGTTATTTGTCTATGCGATGAGCAACAGTTAGGTAGCACTCCTCGCAAGCACCTTTCAGCCAGATTCACTTGATGGTCATCACATGATGGTCATCACATGATGGTCATCACATGATGGCCATTGATCACCAAAGCTTTACTTCTTCGTTATGGTTTACAGCATGTTTTGCAGGTTCTAGCTGCCGCAGTTTTGATTAAATGCTTGATAAAGGTTGCATAAAAAGGTCTTGTTGGCATAGTTATACCTAGCATTTGACGGTCTGCAACAGGACAAACCATGAATACCCAGTATTTTAGTGAGCTCTTCGATTCGCTAGTACTCAGCACCCAAGAAACCTTCAGCAATCCTTTTACTTACCTGCAAATCGCCGTTGTTTTGGCCATTTATCTTGTTGCCTATTTGCTTGCGAGTAAAATTCGCCACAGCATTGGTTTGACCCACAATGAACCGGAGGAAAACGCCCACCCTTTGCAAAAGCTGATTTATCGAATAGGTGGCATTTTTTACCCCTTATTGGCGATTGTTATCCTGCGTGTATCCACGGAAATCAGTGAACATATAGACTATGCGGCATGGGTGATTAACAGTGCTTTTGTTATTGCTGTGATACTTTTTTATCTCAGTTGTGTCAGGGCGTTTGTGACCAATCGCTTTGCCGCAGGTATGTTTAAGTGGATTGGTTTACCTGCCTTAATATTGCATTTACTCGGTTATCTGCATGATGTCATTGAGGTGCTCGAAGGCATTTCGCTGAATGTGGGCAATGTTGATATTTCAGCCTATGGCGTGACTCGGGTCTTAGTATTTGGTGCGCTGTTATTCTGGCTCGGAAGGGCATCGAACAATCTCGGCAAAGAAATCATCCGTAAACAAGAATCCATTGATATTCCCACCCGAGAGGTATTTACCAAGCTGTTTGAAGTTGCCGTTTTTTGTGTAATTTTTCTGTTACTTTTGAATGTAATGGGCATCAATCTCACTGCTCTTGCTGTGTTTGGTGGGGCAGTAGGGGTGGGCTTGGGTCTGGGTTTGCAGTCCATCGCGTCCAATTTTATATCTGGCATCATCATTTTATTAGACCGCTCTCTTACCGTTGGCGATTTTGTTGAACTAGATGACGGCAGTAAAGGGTTTGTGCGTGAGTTTAGGATGCGTTACGCAGTACTTGAAACCTACGATGGAAAAGACATCGTTGTACCGAATGAAAAATTTATTTCTACCCAATTTGTGAATTGGACACACAAAGATCCAAAACAACGTTATCGCGTCGATTTTTCTGTACCCTATGCCACGGATGTACGCAGCATGGTGGAATTTATTAAAGAGGCCGTTGCCACCCATCCGCAAGTTGTCAGTGGCGACGACGTGCCGTTTGAAGAGCGCCCCGACTGTGAGATTGACAGCTTTGGGGATTCTGGCATCAATATGTTTGTCGAGTTTTGGATGGAAGGTGTCGATGATGGCAGAAACCGGGTGGGCGGTGATTTGATGTTAATTATCTTTGAAACCTTGCGCGCCAATGGCATTGAAATTCCCTTCCCACAACGCGAAGTTACTATTCTCAACCCAGGCAAAACATCATAGAGTCAGCGTTTTCTTTGCCCCTGCCTAAGCAATAAGGAGGGGCAGAACAATTATCAACTGTTGTGTAAGCTCTGGATCAAACTGTCCTTTTCATGCCAGTTTTGATTCAACCAGATCTGGAAGTCGGCTCTAAAGGTCTCGTCATTGAAGTAATCACCAATAATATGCTCATTAACCGGCATTACCTTAACGCGCAGCACAACCTTGGTTAAGCGGCCACTGAGCATAGCCAGCATGGCGCTCCCTTGTGTATCGGGATACAAAATGGTGACGTCTAACACACTGTCAAATAACTCACCCATGGCGGCTAAAGTAAATGCGATACCACCTGCTTTCGGTGGTAATAAGTGTTGGTAAGGACTGCGTTTAAGCTGATGTTTTGCTGGGGTAAAACGACTACCCTCAACAAAATTGATGACCGTGGTGGGCATTTGTCGAAATTTTTCACAGGATTTGCGCGTGGTATCAATGTCTTTACCTTTTAGGTGCGGATTTTTGGCCAGAAAATCTGCACTATAACGTTGCATAAACGGCATATCCAAGGCCCAAGCCCCCAAACCGACAAAAGGCAGCCAAATGAGTTCCTTTTTCAGAAAAAACTTTGGTGCTGGGATTTTGCCAGCAGCAAAGTCAGTCAGTAATACAATATCAAGCCAGCTTAGGTGATTGGGCATCATCAGATACCAACTTTCACGGTTCAATTCACCTTGAATGGCGTAGTCAAACTCAACTTTATTACTCAACTTAATCAGCTCAACACTGATGTTGGCAAAGGCACACAGCATAAAGTTGAGCGCCTTATTGATCATCCTCGTCAATGGTGCAATGGGCACAATGAGTTTAACTAAACCCAAACAAATGATGAGGGTTGCCCACCACGCTAGATTGCACATCTGAAGTAAGAAATGCAGTGGGGCTAAAATAATTACGGGTAAAAAACTAAACATACTGCTAACTCGTAGTTAATTGTTGTAATTCCTGATCTTTCTGTTTCCATAACTGGGTTAACCACTGCTGGAACTTTTCGCGTTGCTGTGGATTATCAAAATAATCCATAGCAAATATCTCTTTTTTCATCAGTTCATCAATGGATAAGATACTGACTTGAACGTTGATTTCTTTCACTTTGCCACACACAAACTGCCAGTAACTGGGCGTGCCTTGTGGGTAATGAATGGTAATATTCAGCAACTTATGCAATTTATCACCCATTGCACTTAAGACATAGGCCACTCCCCCCGCCTTAGGCATTAACAGATGCTCGAAGGGCGAGTTTTGTGCCGCACTCTTTTGCGCTGTCCAGCGTGTACCTTCAACAAAATTCATGATGCTGACGGGTTTAAACTTGAATTTCTCACAGGCTTTGCGTGTTGCCTCTAAATCTTTACCTTTTAACTCAGGGTGTTTGCTTAGAAACGCTTTGCTGTAGCGTTGCATAAAAGGAAAATCTAGGGCCCACCAGGCCACACCGATGATGGGAACCCAAATCAATTCCTTTTTTAGGAAAAATTTTAAAAACGGGATTTTTCGGTTAAAGATGCGTTGCAAGACCAAGATATCCACCCATGACTGATGATTTGAGATCACCAGATACCAATCTTGTTTACTCAAACCGCTCAAGTCAGATACGCGATAGCGTGTTGAACCTGTTAAATTTTGATTGATGTTGTTGATGCTAATCCACGCCGTGGCACACCCATCAAGTAAATATGACAAGCCAGTCTGCCATGGCTTGAAGGGAGTTATTTTCACGATGGACAAGATAATGATAGGAATAGTCCAAAATATGGTATTGAAAAAATAACCAAGAATTGAGATTAGGCCGACAAATGCTCGCATCGTATTAAAAATCACTCGAAACTGCTGTAAAATTAGCGCGAAGTGTAAACTAAAAGGCCTGTGAGTTTGTAGTGTTTATTGCTCAAAACCCTGCCTGACTTGGCTGAGTTTGTGCGCTGGGGCGACGACAGGTATACTGCGCGACTTTTTAAACTGGACGCAATCCAACAACTAAAAGTGATATGAATTTGATAAATCGCACCATCTCTGTCGCACCCATGCTGGATTGGACCGATAAACACTGCCGTTATTTTCTGCGGCAAATTTCGCAACATGCCGTGTTGTACACGGAAATGGTCACGACTGGCGCCATCATTTTTGGTAAAGGCGACTACCTGAGTTTTAACCAACCAGAGCATCCTGTTGCCTTACAACTTGGTGGTTCTGACCCCGTTCACATGAGTCGCTGTGCAGTGTTAGCCCAGCAATATGGTTATGACGAAGTGAATATAAATGTGGGTTGTCCATCGGATCGTGTGCAAAACGGTCGTTTTGGCGCTTGTTTAATGGCTGAACCACAAACCGTCGCAGACTGTGTCAAAGCGATGCAAGCAGAGGTCGACATTCCAGTTACCGTCAAATCACGCATTGGCATTGATGAAATGGATGAATATGAGGATTTAACACGTTTCATCGATGTTGTGGCCGCTGCTGGCTGTGAAACTTTCATCGTGCATGCACGCAAGGCATGGTTGAAAGGTTTAAGCCCGAAAGAAAATCGTGATATTCCGCCGCTGCTCTACGACCGCGTGTACCACCTTAAAGAGCAATTCCCACAACTTAATATTAGTCTCAATGGCGGTGTAAAAAGTCTCGATGATGCCGCGTTACACCTGCAATTCTTAGATGGCGTGATGATTGGCCGAGAAGTTTACGCCAATCCTTATCTGTTGGCTGAGGTAGATAAACGCTTTTACCACGATGCTCACACCGTCAAAAGTCGGGTTGAAATTGTACAAGCCATGCAACCTTACATTGAACAACAACTGGCCAATGGCGCTAGGGTGTGGAATATCGCTCGACACATGTTGGGTTTGTTTCAAGGTCAAGCGGGTGGGCGAGTATGGCGGCGCTTTTTGAGTGAAAATGGCACCAAAGCCAATGCGGGGGCCGAATTACTCAGCGATGCCTTGGATCTTTTATTAGAAACCCAGCAGAAAGCGAAGGCCTTTTTACAGTATTAATTCTGCATTTTTTAGCGAAAAGCCACAGGATATTATCTATTTGGCGTAAAAGACTATTTTAGTGGTCAAAAATACTAAAATTTGTGGCTGGTTGTTTTCCGCGCGCTAAATACCTATTTTTTAAAAATTAAAAAACTATATAAATCAAAAGCATAAATAATATTTCCAGATTGGCACAAGTCTCGCAACAACTATTACAACAGTCATTGCGACTTAACTGATAACGATTAACTACTGATTAAAATCGTTATCCAAACGACCAAAAAAGGAAATTATTATGTTTATTAAATCTACTATCGGTGCACTCGCTCTTACCTCAAGTTTAGTTATGCCTACAACGGCTCAAGCTGTTGAAGTCTCAGTTGAAGACATCGTTACGTCGCTGGTCAACCAAGCCATGGTGATCACTACCCAAGAAGTTCAATACGGTGTGCAAGCGGCGGTGTTAACTGCCACGAATTCTTTGAGCTTCAATGAAGAAAAGACGTATGTAGCAAAAGTGACAATTACTGATATAAAAACAGAAGAGTCTGACAAGAAAAAAGCGGAATAAGGTAGGTAACATGATTAGTCACTTTACTTTAGTTCTTCTGTCTTTTGCCCCTGTGGTGGCATACATTGTGGGAGTGATGGTAGTCGGCCTGATATCACTATTACACCGCTCTCCCTTGTTTGCCCGCCAGACAAGTTCTCTTCCTTGTAGAAACGGTCTCTAATTGCTGTATTGACCGTTTCTCTGCTTTAATCTTTCTGTTTTCTTTGTGTAGTGCCCCGCATAAACCACTTGGTTTTTTATCACTTGTTTATTGCAGGATTTGACTGTTGTCTTTAGTCTCCACTCAATTCAGGTTTCTCTGTACATTACGCAAAAATAGTCAGGCCAGAAACAGCCTTGTTAGCGTGATACTTTTCTAAAAAGCACAACGGCATACGTCGTTGGGCAGTCGTTTGGCAATCTGGCGGCACGACCTAAATTAGGTGCATTGCTGATTCTAATTCCCTTCAATATTGCTTTAATTTTGATCAAACTAAAAAGTAGTCAAATTAACCATCATGTTAGGTTATTTCACTATGCTTCCCTTTGGTGGTTTTTACAGTCTGTCTATTTATCAAATAAAATTCAGTAAAAACAATGGTTTAAATGACTTGTCTCGGTTGGCACGCGAATTGTAATACCAGAGTACTAGTGAAGACATTCACGGTACCTAACTTAACTAACACCAGATTGGAGAAAGACCATGGGATTATTTTCAAGAATGACTGACATCGTACATGCCAATGTTAATGCTTTATTGGATAAAGCTGAGGACCCAGCAAAAGTCGTTAAATTATTGGTACAAGAAATGGAAGAAGTGTTAGCTGAAATGCGTGCAGTAGCGGCAAGTCAGTTGGCAGAAAAGAAACGCTTACAACGTAAAGCTGACAAGTTACAAATACAAATTGATGCTTGGCAAGGTAAAGCTAAATTGGCAGTGGATAAAGCGCGTGAAGATTTAGCTAGAGCGGCCCTTGCCGAGAAACTGCAAAATCAACAGCAATTAGCGGATGTGCAAAAAGAATTGGTTACCGTAGACGAGGGACTCGCTAATTTACAGACCGATACCGGCAAACTGCAAGAAAAACTGGCCGAAGCCCGCAGTAAGCAGAATTCTATGGTGGTTCGTGAGCGTTCAGTTGCCGTGCGCTTACAGGCGAAAACAAATGCAAGTGCCGAGCGCATCGATGCGGCCATCACTCGTTTTGAACAATATGAAAGCCGTATTGATGACTTAGAAGCGCAAGTTGATGCCTTTGATGTGGTGCGCACTTCGCAGAATTTGCATACACAATTTGTGCAGTTAGAAGCTGAGGAAAAGATTGAGCAGGAATTGGCTCTCTTACGCAAAAAGGTGGCCTAACACCCTTGTGTTATGGCCTTGAGTGAGCAAATTTCGTCGGTGACTATGGAGTTGCCGACGGCTTAAACACCGTTTTTTCGAGTAAAGGAAATTCAAAATGAGAAACTACTTCGATGTTAACCGCATTCATCGTGATAAATATCACCGTAAAATTTCTGGTGTATGCAGCGGCTTAGCGCGGCATTGGCAACAACCAAGATGGATCATTCGTGTAGCGGCAGTGTTGTGTTTTATTGCGTTGCCAGTGGCGACTGCCGTGGCTTATGTAACAGCCATTATTTTGTTGCCTGAGCGTTAGGCGAGCGT
This sequence comes from Paraglaciecola sp., assembly GCA_009993955.1. Lineage (GTDB taxonomy): Bacteria > Pseudomonadota > Gammaproteobacteria > Enterobacterales > Alteromonadaceae > Paraglaciecola. The sequence continues at coordinate 16,348 of JAACSL010000035.1, read as the reverse complement.
CTAACGAATGGCACTGGGTGCTGGGTAAAAGCAGGAGTTGAGTATGTTGACGTTAATTGCGATTGTTGTTGGGGTAATGTTGTTAATGGGCTTAGGCGGTATGCTGGCACTTGGTTTGGCGATTGCGTTGCCCATTGCATTTATTGTTGCCATCGCCGCCATGTTTTTTGGTGTGCTAAGTGCCTTTTGGCCGGTCTTACTGGTTATTTTTATTATTTATTGTCTGGCTGGACGTTCATCAAGGCGCTCAATCTAGCTAGCACGACTCGGCAATATTTCTGAGTACAAGGATTGGTAAATCCAAGTAATATGCTGAATAATTCCAAGCCCAAAGATAGTTAAAGGAATAGACATGCGGTTTTGGTTTTTATGCTGTTTACTAATTTGCAGTACCAGTGTTATCGCTAACGACTTAACACCTAATGATATGGCGTCCAATGACGTGGCACCCAGTGATATGTCACCCAGTGATATGTCACCCAGTGATATGTCACCCAGTGATATGGCATCCAACATTGTTGTTAGCAATGCGGTGGTAAGACTATTACCTCCGGGTTCGCCAAATACGGCGGTGTATTTTGACATCGCAAATAATACCTCGCAGCCCATTGAACTCACGCGTGCAGAGGGGCAATTTGCCGATTCTTTTGAATTTCACCTCATGAGCATGGATGGAGAAACCATGCGTATGCAGCATCTCGACTCACTATCTGTTGCCGCCCATCAATCCATGGCCTTGGTACCAGGTGGTATTCATCTTATGGCGTTGCAATTAAAAGAATCTTTGCATGAAGGCCAAGTTTTATCACTGATACTGTACACTGAACAGGGCACAGCCATTCCGGTTAAAGCGATTGTGGCGAAACCATAGTCCCCTCAACATCAACTTTGGAGAGAAGCATGCAACGATTTTTAAGTGCAAAATGGCTCAGCCTGCTAGTTGGCGTGATCATCATCTTATTATGGATTATGTCTATTTTTTGGAGTTCAGAACCTGATCTTTTCGAACCGGCCGACCTTGCAGAGCAGCAAGCTCAGTTGCATAGTGAACGTGTTGTATCGGGCTATGTTTTAACCAGCACCTTAATTAAAGTGAGTGAAACCTTGCTGAACAAGTCAGGGGGCTACTTGTCAAATGACGTACTGCCCCCCAGTGTGATGATGGATAATATGCCGAGCTGGGAGTTTGGCGTATTGGAAATGACACGGGATCTAGCCTTAGCCATGCGCAAAGATTTAAGTCGTTCTCAGTCTCAATCTGTGGAAAATCCATTTTTAACCAAGGCTCAGCCACTGTTGAATAACAATCATCTTGATTGGTTGTTGCCCTCTGCAGAATCTCGCTATCAGGAAGCCATCGATAATTTATATCAATACCGCGCTAGCATGGCTGACCCTAAACAGGACAAAGGGCAATTCTATGCTCGCGCAGATAACCTCCGAGATTGGTTGAAGCAGGTTGAAAAGCGTTTAGGCAGTTTATCGCAACGATTAAGTGCGAGTGTGGGTCAAGAACGTATCGATACCAGTTTGGCCGGCGATGCAGAGGCGAGTCAGTCAACCCCCACTAATCGTCACCTTGTTGATAAAACTAGCTGGTGGCGGCTTGACAACAATTTTTATGAAGCGCGCGGCGCCAGTTGGGCGTTGTTGCATTACCTAAAAGCGGTGGATACTGATTTTGCCGATGTACTGGAAAAGAAAAACGCACGCATCAGTTTGCAACAAATTATTCGTGAACTGGAAGCGACGCAAGAGTCTATTTGGAGCCCGATGATATTAAATGGTAGTGGTTTTGGCGTGTTGGCCAACCATTCCCTGGTCATGGCCAATTACATTTCTCGTGCGAATGCCGCCATAATCGAACTCTCTGAATTATTAAATCAAGGTTAACACTATGAAAAAACGCGTTTTATCCCTGCCTGCCTGCTTGTCTTTAAGTATCGCGGCTTTATTTGCCTACACCAACGCCCATGCTGACACGGTTCTGGGATTGTATGCAGGCGCGCAAGCTTGGCAAATGAACACCACGGGTGGCTTTTCTGACGATGGCAATAATCTAGATTTTAATTTTAGCGATAAAACCAAAAGTAGTTTTTATGTGGCCTTAGAACACCCCATTCCCCTCGTGCCCAATGTCAAATTGCAGCGCACCAATATGGATGCTCAGGGAGACGTGGTCCTGTCCAGTCAATTTGTTTTTGGGGGGGAATTGTTTACTGCTACGACCACCGCTGTCACCGATGTGAAACTCAGTGCTACAGATGTGATTCTGTATTATGAATTGTTTGACAATGATTTGGTGAGCTTTGATGTAGGCATCAATGCCAAATACCTCGATGGTGAGTTATTTGTTGTGGATAAAAATGATCCGACTGCCAGCGGCCGAGAAGAGTTTTCGGGTGTAGTACCGATGTTGTACTCTCGTTTAGCACTAGGACTGCCTGCCACCGGTTTTGGCGCCTATGCAGAGGGCAGCTATCTGAGTTTTGATGATCAGACTATTACCGATTATCAAGCAGGTCTGACTTATAGCCTGATGGAAAATCTTGCCATTGATCTCACGTTTCAATTGGGGTACCGCGCCGTACAAGTGGAGTTGAAAGACCTAGACAGCATCTATTCTCAACTAGACTTTAAAGGTGCTTTTGTTGGCATGGACGTGCATTTTTAAGCTTTCAGGTTATTAAGTAATAAAAAATTAGCTTTTATTCTTTCCCGTTATGAAACTTGTTCGCTAACCTAAGCATGATCCCATAATGGTTAGCGAACTATGTCTGCAAATTCACAAACAACATCTTCTCAACTTCCAGCTGCGTCTGTCGCATTAACGGATGTTCAATGGTCTTTAGTTAATCAGGCCCTTACTACCTTAAGCCCCCAGCAAATGCTGTGGTTAAGTGGTTATCTTGCGGGTATGGCACAAAGTGCACAAGTACCGGTTGGATTAGTGCAGCCCCAAGATATTAAGCAGAGTTTAACGATCTTATATGGTTCGCAAACAGGCAACGCAAAAGCAATTGCCAGTGAATTAAAGAGTAAATTCGCTGAACAGAATGTACCTGTGTCGTTGTTTAACATGGCCGATTATAAACATAAACAACTTAAATCTGAGACACATCTGGTGGTGGTTGTCAGCACACATGGTGAAGGCGATGCACCAGACGACGCCGTTGAATTACATCAATTTTTGGCCAGTAAAAAGGTGGGCAAACTAGACCAGCTTAGCTACGCAGTATTAGGTTTGGGTGATAGTAGCTATGAGTTTTTCTGTCAAACCGCCAAAGATTTTGATCAGCGTTTAGCTAAAACGGGTGCTAAACCTTTATTAGAGCGTGTCGATTGCGATGTGGACTACGAGGGTGTAGTGGCAACGTGGACAGCGCAATTGCTGAGCAAAATTCAGGTAGAACTGAAGCAAAATCCGTTAATAACAACAAGTTCTACGAACAGTGTGATTGTGGCCACGCAGGGTGAGCAATATAGTAAGAAAAATCCGTTCACGGCAACCTTATTGCAAAGTCAAAAAATAACCGGTAGAGATTCAGTCAAAGATATCCGCCATGTGGAAATCTCTTTAGCCGATTCGGGCATTCAATATCAGCCGGGCGACGCCTTAGGAGTATGGTTCCAAAACGATAAGGTGATGGTGCAAGCTTTATTGGATCTATTAAAAATTGAGCGTGAGACGTCCATCAGTTTAGCGGGACAAAGTATGTCGGTGTTTGATGCCTTGCTCGACAAACTAGAGCTCACACAAAGCTACCCTACGTTTGTGAAAGCCTACAATGAAGTCGCCCAACATGCTGAATTGGCCGAGAAGTTAGCCGACAAAGCCATTTTGCGTGTGTATCTGGCAGAACGCCAAATCATTGATGTGGTGCGCGATTTTCCCGCAACCATCAGCGCTCAGCAGCTCGTTGATGCCCTGCGCAATATTACGCCACGTTTGTATTCTATCGCATCAAGCCAGGCGGAAGTGGAGGATGAAGTGCATCTCACTGTCGCAACAGTGGAATACCAAGCACATGGCAGTAAGCATCAAGGTGGCGCATCAGCATTTTTAACCCGTCGCCTCGAAGAAGGCGGGGAACTCAAGGTATTTGTGGAGCCCAATACAAATTTCAGGCTGCCGGAAAATAATGATGCACCCGTTATTATGATTGGTCCAGGCACCGGTATCGCGCCATTTAGAGCCTTTATGCAACAGCGAGCAGTGGATGAGGCACAAGGTAAAAATTGGTTGTTTTTTGGCAATCCTAACTATACCCAAGATTTTCTGTATCAAGTTGAATGGCAGCGTTTTGTCAAAGATGGCGTGGTTGATAAAGTCAGCTTAGCCTTCTCGCGGGATCAAGCCGAAAAAATATATGTGCAACACCGTATTCTTGAACAAGGTGCAGAGTTATTTACCTGGCTGCAAGAAGGCGCCTACCTTTATGTTTGCGGTGACGCTGAACACATGGCTAAAGATGTTCACGAAGCATTAATTTCAGTTGTGCAACAACATGGCAACAAATCAGCGCAAGAAGCCGAAAGCTACCTGAGTGATCTGCGCCGCGCTAAACGTTATCAGAAGGACGTGTACTAATGAGTAACAACGACGATAAATACGTAGTTCAAGGTGTGCTAGCAGATAATGAACGTATGAAAGCACGCAGCAACTTACTGCGTGGCACAATCACCGAGGATCTAAAAGATGATCTAACGGGCGGATTCAGTGCAGACAATTTCCAGCTGATTCGTTTTCACGGTATGTATCAACAGGATGATCGCGATTTACGAGCAGAACGGGCAAAACAAAAACTTGAGCCGCTGCAAAACGTGATGTTACGTGCACGTTTACCAGGGGGGATCATTACACCAAAGCAGTGGTTAGCCATCGATAAATTCGCTGATGAGCACACTCTTTATGGCAGTATTCGTTTAACTACGCGGCAAACTTTCCAATTCCATGGTGTATTAAAACCGCACATTAAATTGATGCACCAAACCCTGCATAAAGTGGGTATCGATTCCATCGCAACGGCAGGAGATGTGAACCGCAACGTGTTATGTACATCCAACCCGGTTGAGTCGGTGGTGCATCAACAAGCCTATGAATGGGCGAAAAAAATCAGTGAACATCTATTGCCCAAAACGCGTGCTTACGCCGAAATTTGGTTGGATGAAGAGAAAGTAGAAACCACCGAAGAGGAACCCATTCTTGGTGCGACTTATCTGCCGCGTAAATTTAAGACAACCGTTGTGGTACCACCACACAATGACGTGGATGTGCACGCCAACGATTTAAACTTTGTAGCGATTGCGCAGCACGGCAAATTAATTGGTTTTAATGTTTTGGTTGGTGGTGGTTTAGCCATGACCCATGGTGATACGAGCACCTTTCCACGTAAGGCAGATGACTTTGGGTATATTCCTCTTGAGCATACCTTAGCTGTTGCCGAAGCCGTTGTGAGCACCCAACGAGATTGGGGGAATCGCGTTAATCGGAAAAACGCAAAAACCAAATACACCCTTGAACGAGTTGGTGTAGCGACCTTCAAAGCAGAAGTAGAAAAACGCGCTGGCATTAGCTTTGCCAGCAGTCGCCCTTATGAATTTACCAGCCGTGGTGACCGCATCGGCTGGGTAGACGGTGTTGACGGTAAAGCTCATCTAACCCTATTTATCGAAAATGGTCGGATTCTTGACTACCCGGGGCGCACGCTCAAAACCGGTTGTGCAGAAATTGCCAAAATTCATCCTGGTGACTTCCGCTTGACCGCTAACCAAAATCTTATTGTGGCGGGTGTGCCACAAGAATTGAAGGCGCAAATTGAACACCTCGCTCGTACTCACGGATTACTTGACGATGGACTCAGCCAACAACGCCGTGATTCGATGGCCTGTGTGGCCTTTCCCACTTGCCCTTTGGCAATGGCTGAAGCAGAGCGTTACTTACCAGATGCCGTTACCCAACTAGAGCAGATTTTAGCTAAACATGGCATGGCAAATGACAGCCTGATCTTTCGTGTCACGGGGTGTCCAAATGGATGTGGGCGCGCCATGTTAGCTGAGGTGGGCTTGGTGGGCAAAGGGCCTGGAAAATACAACCTACATTTGGGTGGAAATCGTCAAGGCACCCGTATCCCGCGAATGTACCGCGAAAATATTGGTGAGGCTGAAATTCTTCAAGAGTTAGACAGTTTGATCGCTCGCTGGGCCACAGAACGTGAGGCGGGTGAAGCCTTTGGTGATTTTGTTATTCGTGCCAAAATAGTGAAGCCAGTCGTTAACTCGGCTAAGGATTTTTACGATGATCCAGACTATGCCATCTAAACAAGTAGCAACGAGTTTGACCCTTAACTCGTTAGCCGTGGATGAACTGAAAAACCTAAACAATGAGCTGGAGCAACAGACCGCGCAGCAGCGTGTGAGCTGGGCCCTAGATAATTTGCCCAAGCAGTTCATGTTGTCATCCAGCTTTGGAGCGCAAGCTGCGGTAATGTTGCACATCGTAACCCAGCAATATCCAGATATCCCTGTTGTGTTGACGGATACCGGATATTTGTTTCCTGAAACCTATCAATTTATTGATACCCTCACCCATCGCCTTAATTTGAATTTAAAGGTGTATCGCTCAGATATATCCCCCGCTTGGCAAGAAGCGCGCTTGGGTAAACTTTGGGAGCAGGGGGTTGAAGGTATTGAACGTTATAATACCCTCAATAAAATAAAACCCATGCAAGATGCCTTGCAAGAGTTATCGGTAAAAACATGGTTTGCTGGCTTACGCCGTTCCCAATCGGATTATCGAGAAAATTTGGGGGTTCTGCAGCAACTGAAAAATCAGTTTAAGTTTTACCCAATCATTGATTGGACCAACAAAGACATTCACTACTACCTTAAAGAACATAATCTGCCTTATCACCCCTTGTGGGAACAAGGTTATGTGTCGATTGGTGACTGGCATACCACCCGTTCTTTACATGACAGTTTGAATGAGCAAGATACACGCTTTTTTGGCTTAAAACGCGAATGCGGCTTACACGAGTTTGGTGACGGGATCTAATGCTATTATCTGCTTTGGGGTATTTTCTAAGTTAGCTTGTTAAGCGTATTACCGAAGTGTAAAACCGTGGGCAAGGAGCATTTTTAAGGCATTGCCATAGTGTTCATTGCCCACGCTGTTCACTAATTTCGATAGCTCTGTGCCGGTACTCGTAAATTTGTAGTAAACAAGGGTGATACCACTGGTTTTTGCTGCGATATCCAACGATAAACCGGCGCTGCGCCATTCATTAAATTCACCCGCCAGCAATTCCCCCGATTCTATTTCACTGTGATAAATCAACCCAAGGTCCATTAACACCAACAGGTCTGGATAACTCAGGCCAAACTGTGCCAGGTTCAATTTCTCTTCACTGTGACTGCTAAACATCGACCAAATCGATTTTTTCTTGTAGTAACCCAGCAACAGTTTGGGTGCTAATTCGCCCTTCCGTCGACTGGCAATATTAACTGCCTGACGAAATACCAAGGCATCGCGCTGAGTCAATTGCCTTAAAATCTGCAAAGTTTTTAAAGAAAAACTGCCCGGTTTGCTATTTTCCACCGCAAATATTTTACCCCACAATTCCTGCATGGCCGGCGAGTGGATGTCTTCTGCCATCGCCACGAAACTAAAAAACCAATCAGGATCGAGTTCGTCCGGCTGATTCTCATCCAAACAGAAATCGAGGGCTCTCCCCAGTATCCGCTGCAAATTGTTTAATTTACGTTGTTCGCGAAGCAGTTGGCGTGTTGCGATACGTTCCTGCCGTTGGCTAAGGAGTTGTTTTTCATAAGTTTGTGATACACCGACTTGCGCAAACCACTTGATCATGCGTCCTTGACCAAGATTGCGAGCCGATGCTTCTGGCTTCTGTTTGCTTTCATGCAAATTTTCAGACTTCGCTGCAGCAGGTTTAACGTTTACGGCTTGAATAGGGTTGGGGGTGCTGTCGATTTTCATGAGCTACTAGGTTGATGAATTAACACACATTGTTCTGTCTAGTATGGCGATTTTCTATGCATTGAAAAGCCCAAAGATAAATATGCAAAAGTCTTAACAAAAAAATGACATCATTGTGTTTAGCTACTTTTGCTTATGTTCCAATTGGGTTAATGTACCGATAGTTTAGCCACACCATTTCCTTGTTGGAGTTGTTAGTACCTTAATGAACCCATTAAATTACGATAATGATGAGCTGATTTTTCTGTCTGAAGAAAAAGGCTCGGAGATAAAAACGACGTCTGGCTTTTGGAATATTTTGGTGGTGGACGATGATGAAGAAATTCATTCGGTCACCAGACTAGCTTTAGCTGATTTAGTGGTTAACGACAAAGGTTTGAAATTTTTCCACGCATACTCGGGCGAAGAAGCCCTTAAAATGATCAGCGAAATGGGATCGAGTATTGCCATTATCTTACTTGATGTGGTGATGGAAACTGACGACGCAGGTTTGCGGGTAGCTCGCATCATGCGCTCCGAGCTGGGCTTGGAAGAGCCTCGTATCATTCTACGAACTGGCCAACCAGGGTACGCGCCGGAAGAACAAGTCATCAAAGACTACGATATCAACGATTACAAAACTAAAACTGAACTGACGCGTAGCAAGCTAGTTACAACCATCATTGCCTCTTTACGATCCTATCAACAAATTTTGTCCATTAATCAAAGTCGGATTGGTTTACAGAAAATTATTATCTCTGCAGCTAACCTGATGGAAGAGCACTCAGTTAAAAACTTCTGCGAGGGTGTGGTCACCCAAATCAGTTCTTTACTTGGTTTAGAGGCAGGTGGTGTAGTGTGTGCGAGAGCAGGCTCTGTCTTAGATCGAGAAGACGATGGAGTATACATTCTCGGTGCAGCGGGAGAGTTTGCCAGCTACATTAACGAGCGCTTAGAAAGCCTTCACAACGCTAAAATAGTCAGTTTTGTAAATCGTTGTTTGTTACTCAAACAACATATATTCGAATTCGATTTTTCAGTTTTATATCTAAATAGTTCAGGTTATGAAGCTGCAGTTTTCTTGCAAGTAGGTAAAGAAATAAGCACGGTTAATCGGCAATTATTAGAAGTATTTTTATCGAGTGTGTCGGTTGGCTATGAAAACGTATATCTCTTCCATCAATTGCGTACCGCCGCTTTTCGAGATTGGCTGACTAAGTTGCCGAATCGTAGCGAATTCATCAACATGTTGGATGAAGTCGGAGCATGTAAAACTGAGCACAAAGAGCAAGTCGTGGCGCTCATCGATATTAGCCATTTTGCTGATATTAATGATGGTCTGGGGCAAGATGTAGGTAACACGGTATTACTTGCAGTAGCACAAAGACTAGAATCCACCTTAAAAGAAAAAGTCAAACTGGGTCGTATTGGATCCGATGTATTCGGTGTGATTGGTCCAGAATTTTTTGTTAATCCGGGTACATTGCAAGAGTTATTTATCAGTCCATTTAAAGCCGGAGAGCATACCCTTCCTCTTGGTGCGTCTTTTGGTTTGGTGCGTATAGCAAATAAAGTCCAGACTGGGATCAATATTCTCAAGCAATCCAATATTGCCCTAAACAAAGCGAAGAAAAATTCAAATACCAACTTTGAATATTACGAACCAGAGATGGAAGAGCAAACTACTTGGCGCTTGGACATGATCAGGCAGTTGTCGAGTGATTTTGCTGCCCGTAAATTACAATTGTGGTACCAACCCCAAGTTGATTTAGTGACAGAACAAGTGGTTGGCATGGAAGCCTTACTTCGCTGGCCGAGCAGTAATGGTGGTTTTATTTCACCGGAGGTTTTCATTCCTTTGGCTGAATACTCGGGGCTTATTATTGATATTGGGGCGTGGGTGCTGGAAGAATCTTGCCAGCAACTCAGTGTTTTGGCGACTCATGGCTTTGACCAACTGCGCATGGCCGTTAATATTTCGATGCCGCAATTTCGTGATCCTGCATTTATTGATACGGTCAAAAATGTCATTTTAAGTAACGGTATTTTGCCAGAGAAAATTGAGCTAGAAATTACTGAAAGTATTGTCATGGACGAACCACAGATTGTTGTGCAAGCCCTACATGAACTCAAAGAGTTTGGGGTGAAAGTGGCCATCGATGATTTTGGTACAGGCTTCTCATCCATGAGCTACTTGCAGCAACTACCTTTAGATCGCTTAAAAGTCGACCGTTCATTTGTCAACGAGATAACCCCAGGAAAGTCAGCGTTTATCGCTGAAACAATCGTCACCCTGGGTAATAAACTCGGACTTATCACCATTGCTGAAGGCGTGGAAAAACGAGAGCAAGCCAGCTACATGTTAAAACTGGGTTGTGACGAAGCCCAAGGCTATTTGTTCGCCAAACCTATGCCATTTGAACAGTTGCTGGCGTTCTTGATTGAACATCAAGCGAGCGCATAGTGGTGATAGTAAATAAATAGCTCGGTTAAAAAGGTGAAAAAGTAGGAGCCTTAGGGGCTGATGAGAGCAGGTAAAACCGGTATTTATGTTTAAGGGTTAAAAATAATTCGTTAAAAAGTGCAAAATATTTCAAATTGTCATATTACTGTCATAAAAATATGATTCAAAAACTTGTGTTGTTTGGCTAATTAATGTTACTTTGTCAACATTGTAGCGTTGAGGAGTAGTTGAACATGCGCAATTTTATCTTAATCACCGCATTATCCCTGTTTGCCGTTGGTGTTCAGGCAGAGACTAAACAAGTCAATTTGTTTAAATGCGTAGACTTGGAAAATTACCAAGTAAATAGTCAATGTACAGCCTCTATTATCGATGCAAGCGATAGCTTTAAGGCTATGGAGCAGCAAATGTCGCTTAAAATGGAGCAACAAGCCCCTAACGTTTTAGCGACAACGCAATTTTTTCCACATAAAATGTTAATTAAAGTAATTGCGCAAAAGCAACGTGAAGAAGATTCTGAATTGTTGGTTGCTGCCTTAAACTAAGATATCAAACCCCTACTAAAATAAAAAAGCTGCCTAAAGGCAGCTTTTTTATTTGTGTCTAATGTGCCGCACTGTATAGCATTTGATTGATCTGCAACCACTTCTCGCGTTGCAAAGCTAAGCCCAGCTTTAACTCCTTGTAACGATGATGGAGTTCAAGTTTGTCATAACTGCGTTTAAAGTCCTGTTTTCTCATTTCCATCAAATGTTTTTTCGTCGCGTAGTAATCGGTCATACGCTGTATAAGCAATTCATATTCAGCGTGTAACTTTTGTAATATTTCTTCGGCGTTAGACAAAGAGGCAACCCTCAAGGTTGAGCGCTGCAATTGCATGCCAATCCTCGCTTTTTCTATACGTTCTTCAGGGCAGCGTCGGAGGTTCTTGGTTAAGCCAACATAATACAGGCCGCTGATTAACCACTTTGTTGGGTCGAATTGCCACCATTTGATACCGTTTCGATAATCATATTCAAAGATGTGATGAAAGTTGTGATAACCCTCGCCAAACGTAAAAAAGGCGAGAATGTCGTTGTCTCTTGCTGAGTTTTTATCAGTGTATGGCTGACGTCCCCAAATATGGGCTAATGAGTTTATGAAAAATGTTAGATGGTGCACCACGACTAAGCGAAATACACCCGCTAAAAGCAACATGCCCCAGATATCACCGTTTAGCCAGCCAAGTATCGAGGGTATGCCAAAATTCGCTGCCAACATGATGCTGATATAATGTTTATGTTGCCACATTACGATGGGGTCTTTTTGTAAGTCCCTGCAATTGCTGTAATCACTGTAACGGTGTGCTTGGTATTCGCGCAACATCCAACCAATATGAGAAAACCAAAATCCTTTGCCAGCCGAATAAGGATCAATATCATTTTGGTCGACGTGCTTGTGGTGCACGCGGTGGTCAGAGGCCCAGTGCAATATGCTGTTTTGCAACGTCATTGCACCACCAATAGCTAGAATAATTCTGACGATACCATTGGCTTCATAAGCTTTATGAGACCACAGTCGATGATAACCGGCAGTGATACACATGCCTGAGAAATAAACCAATGTGATACAAGTTGCAATTTCAAACCAATCAAAGCCGTGCAAATAAGCTTCAATGGGCACCAATAAAATGGCAATTAATCCTGTGATGACAAATACGGCAATGTTTAACAATAATAGGCGGGGTTTTTTCATTACTTTTTAATTTCAGCTTACAACTGTAAGCTAATTTAGCCTTGGCTTAGATTTTTGGCAAGAATAATCTTGTATAAAAGCCATATAGAAGCTTGGGTAACAAGCTATTATCGGGATAAACTGATGGTAGATGGATTAACAAGTGTAAATTTTGAATCGACAACTGCAAAAACTTCGTACACGCCGCAGCATTATTGATGCAGCTTTTTCTCTGTTGGACGAACAACGTAGTCTTTCTAGCGTGAGTCTTAGAGAAGTTGCCAGAGTAGCGGGTATTGCACCAACTTCCTTCTATCGACATTTCAAAGATATCGATGAACTTGGGTTGACCTTAGTTGATGAAGCTGGTTTAGCGCTTCGTCAACTGATGCGCCAGGCGCGTTTGCGTATTGCATCAGGCGGAGGTGTGATCAGCACATCAGTGGATACGTTCATGGAATTCATTAGTGAAAACAGTAATGTGTTTCGCCTGCTTTTACGCGAACACACGGGCACTTCTTTGGCATTTCGTGCCGCGGTATTGAGAGAAATTCAACATTTTAATGTAGAACTCACCGACTACACCAAGTCAACCACCGGTTTACCTTTATTTATTGCCAACTTACAGGCTGAGGCCATGGTGAAATTAGTTTTTAGTACCGGCGCAGAGGCATTGGATGCTAGCCCTGAGTTGAAGAAAAACTTAGCGGAGAGACTGAAATTACAACTTCGTTTTATTGCAAACGGCGCTATAAAAGCTGCCGTTAATTAATTTTTTCGAGATATACGCCGCACTCTGCATGATGTGTATAGGGGAATTGGTCAAAAAGGGCAAAACACTTAACATAGTGAGTGTCGAGCAAACCGCTTAAGTTATCTGCCAATGTATCGGGATTACATGAGATGTACACGATGTTTTGATAGTTTTTCACTTGTTCTAAAGTTGCATCATCCAGTCCGGAACGAGGTGGGTCGACAAGAATCGTCTGACAATCATAGTCGCTTAACTCAATGCCTTCTAATCGCCGAAATTCTCGCACGCCTTGTTGCGCTTCAACAAATTCCTCGCTCGACATCCGTACTACTTTTACATTATCAATGCCGTTTATTTCAATATTGTATTGGGCGGCCGCCACTGACGATTTAGCAATCTCTGTTGCAAGCACCCGATTGAAATTACTCGCTAATGGCAAGGTAAAGTTGCCAAGACCGCAATACAGTTCGAGCAGATCCCCGTGACAATTTTTAGTCACATCCAAAGCCCATTCAATCATTTTAATATTCACCCCTGCATTCGGCTGGGTAAAACTATTTTCAGTATGCTTGAAGGAAAATGGCCTGTTTTTGATTGACAAACTTTCAATCAAAAAATCTTTTTCGAGCAGAATTTTCTGACCTTTAGCTCGGCCAATAATGTCAATATTGTAGTTTTGACGTAATTCCCACAATATGCCTTGCAGCGTTGTAACCCACTGTTCATCTAGAGTTTTGTGATAAATCAATGACACAATGATTTGGTTGCTCAGGCTGCTTAAATAATCTATTTGAAACAGTTTACGTCTTGCAACCTCACTTACTCTGAGGCGTTTGAGCAGATCGTTCATGACGTTATTAATAAGTTCACTTGCGGCTGGGAAGTGGTCAACGCGGTATTTTTGTTTAGTTTGCGGGTCAAACATGATGTGATAGAGGTCATCGCCGTCATGCCAGACTCTGAATTCCGCACGCATTCGGTAATGAAGGGGGGCAGAACTAAAGACTTGGAGTTGCGGCATAGCAAACTGACTAAAGCGGTCTTCAACAAAAGCGACCTTTTCATGCAATTGTGTCTGATAATTGTCCGCACTCATGTCAGTCTGACCCATTGTTTACTCTCATCGTTAAAAATAGCGGCGCGCAAAGTATCGGTTTTTAGTGAATACTGCAAGGGCACTGATTTGTGCTTTTATTAAGCAGTCGCTAAATATTAGCAAGTAAACGCCGATAGCTACTAATGAGGGTAGTGAGGTAATGACAATGAATATTAATCAACTAAAAGCGTTTTTGGGCGACAAACCTTTGCACTTAGGCAAAGACAATAGTCTGCAAAACCAGTTGCGTGATGCAGGGCTGGAGCAAGCAGTGCGCTTGCAAGAAAAACAAAATATCCAACAAACGGACAAATTCAGTTCTAGTATCAGCTTCGGCGCAAAAGTATTTGCCAATACGCTAAATGCCAGTGTCGAAATTGATGGTAGAAAGCCAAGTTTAAATACGGCTGAAAAAACTAAGCCAAGCAAACCTTTATTTGATTTTGAAGAAGTCGCAAAAAATGTGCTGAAATTTGTTGGTGGTGCAATCAAGAGTGCAAAAAATAATGGCGCTGATACTGAGCGCCTTAATCAACTTTTTGATCAAGCGACCTCAGGCGTTTTGAAAGGAATAAAACTTGCCGAGAAAGATCTGGCGGGGTTTATGAATGACGAAATACGAGAAGGCATTAGTCAAAGTAAGCAACTCATACAAGATGGTATTGAGAAGTTGCGTCAAGATATTTTCCCAGCAGAAACTAAGTCATCAAATACTGAAAGCATAGCGATAGCTAGCACATTACAAGTAGCAGTCTCGCAACAGCAGTCAGGCCAATTGGTGATAAGAACTAAAGAAGGTGATGAAGTTAGCCTGTCGTTCTCAGACTTACGACAAATCGCCCTGCAGCAGGCAGAACTTGTGCTAGATCCCAACAAACAGAATGCAGAAACTCGGCAGCCAAACAACGTCAATCCCGATGAACCAGCTTTAGCTTCCAAACAGGGTCAAGACGTTCAGGCTGCGGGAGAAACTAGTACTGTGCCTACGCTAAGTGGTGAGGGCGAAGCTGAACTCACAAAGGTTGATAGTCCGGTAGAAAACACGCAAAAGATGCTGGAACAGAAAAGTGTCAGTTTTAATGAGAGCAAGCTCAGTTTCACACTAACTGGGCAACTCAGTGAAGCTGAACTTACATCAATTGGTAGTCTTGTCAGCGATATCAATAGTTTGGCAGACGAATTTTTTAAAGGTGATATTGAAACGGCATACCAACAAGCACTTAAGTTGGGTTTTGATGACCAAGAACTCGCCAGTTTTGCTCTGCAACTGACTAAAGTTGAAAATATTCAGGTAATTAAAACCTACGAATCGGTGTCACACTATGACAAAGGTGCTGGTTTGAATGCCCCCGATAAGGCTGTGAAACCCATTTCGCATTACCTTGATAAGATGTTAAATGTCGTTGAAGAGGCTCGTTTAAAGTTACAAGATGGCAAAGACTATGAAAATTTAGTGAACGAATTGATCAATCGCATGGGAGAAGTACACACACCTGATTTGATCCACGCGATCAATCGATTTCATAGCTTTAATCAAAAACTGTTAGACAATTTACCGCTGAGCCTCAAACCTTAAAGGGATAGATAAAAAAACGCCTGTTCATCAGGCGTTTTTTTTGGGTGTTTTTAGTACTTTGCGGGTTACTCGTCATCTTCTACTTTGTCTTTGGCCAAACGTACTTTTAAAGTTCGTTCCATAAACACAGAATCATTCAAGTTTTTAATCGCTTTTTGTGCCCCTTTTGCATCCATTTCAACAAACCCATAGCCCTTGCGTTTTCCAGTGCGACGATCCTTCATTAATCTCACAGACTTCACACTACCTTGACCTTCAAAATGGTCTTGCACGGCTTGCTCATTTGCCTTGTATGGTAAGTTGCCGACATACAAAGTGCTTGGCTCGCCGGAATCAGCAACAGACGCCTGTCCGTTTGCAGCAGGACTAAAAGCTAATAAGGTTGTCAGTAAACCACCCAAGACGACACCAATGGCTGCGGCAAGTGCACCCGATACGTTCATCTCTAAAAATTGCAGAAGAAGATAAAGGACAACGGCTAGTACTAAGGTTGCCAATAGATTTTTAACTATTAATGAATTCATATCTCAAAATACCCAGTAAGTTTTATTTATTATGTGAAAACCAAGCGTCTTCCAGACACTTGTTTATAGAGTAACCTTCAAATTAAACTATTGCCGCAATAATTTTCCACCCAGTAATGGAATAGTCCCGTAAATCTCCACAAAACCCTGTTTAGCCCAAAAAATCAGCAGTTGAATTAAAAAATGTATTTAGGGCTTGCAAGTGTATTTGGGATGTCTATAATGCGCCTCCTCGCTTAAGGGCAG
>JAACSL010000011.1 GCA_009993955.1 Paraglaciecola sp. | reverse complement strand
TCTGTTGGTTCCCACTTTCTTGGTCGAAAGATCGGATCTTGGAACAGGCATTTAGTTCAATTTCTTAAACAGGATTGGGGTTAACTAAGCCGCTTTGACTTGTTCCCGACAAGACAAAGCTAAACTGGCTATCCCTACCAGTTTACTCAATTAATTCTGGCGCTACTCAGGGAATGTTTAAACGGGAAAATGCAGCAAAATTTCTTCGAATTAACGCCTCACATCAGCGGCGTCAGCTTTGCTTTCGTCTTACCGCGTGCGCTTGGTGACAGGCAACTTACTAAAATATATTTGGCGCTCTTGTCATGGCAATGAGATCACCATACTTAACATCACCTTCGTTAATTGAATAAGGATAGTAAACATTAACTGAATATCCGCTTATGTGTTCCAGGCTAACCTGAATTGCTTCAATTGGTTCTGCGTTTTTACCTCGCAAAGTGACATTTGCGAAAGTTGCAATTGCCATATCACCATCTTTAGAGGCTTTATCTCGAAGCCCATCCTCGAGTAATTGTAAATACTCTGCTCCAATTGGATATTCATTTACGTCATTAACGGCCACAACTACAATCTTCGAGTCGGCTCCGAGAACCCGACCATATGGGTGGAATTCTCCATATTCACTAAGCATTCTTTTTGCGAATGAAATGCCATCGTTCATGAGAAGTTCGACTGCTTCTTTGGGATGCATTGTGCCTACCTGCTAACAGCGTATTTTCCGGAATTCGTGTTAAACCCAGATTTAACATTCATGATTTTATCTTCGACTAAGATTTAGTTTTTCTCATACTTTCATAATCCTATTTAAAAGCCCAGCGGTAATTTTGTTTGGCTTTTGTGGTATTTAACCAGAGTAGAATCATGTTCAGAAACACGGAATAAAATCGAAGAAAGCGACTTTCCTCTCGACTCCAACTTACCCGATTTATGCCACAACTTGGCCAATGCCCAGACAGGGTGAAACTGGATTCTTTAGCGACGCAGTGGCGCCCAGTTGAACGGCTCGCCAAGGAAGGCGAGACTGGGTGCCGATCATTATGGACGTGTGAATGACACTGTTTAGTTTTCAACTAATTTCAATTTCACTACTCGGTTTTCACAAGGAGAGGTGAGTACAAGGATGTACTCTCCGTTCCGGTTGGCACGGCAAGTTGAGGATTAAATAGGCATAGTAAGTTGGTTGGAGAGCGGCTTTTGTTATGAAATACATCCATGTATTTCACCCGCGCGGCGTCCGCCTTCGGGTCATCCTGCGGATGTTCAAATTTTTTCCATAAAAATTTGTGCCTACTTTTCTTAGCTGTTGAAGAAAAGTATGGGCGAGCCACGGGACGTGGTTTGAAACCCGCCATGGATGGCGTAAACATTAGCGCATGCCGTGTCGCGCAGCGCTAATCTTAGTGGCCGCAGGCCATGTGTGTAGTACACACAGTGCATTATCTTTATCACCCAGCGATAGCTGCTTAAAGATCCGGTACCACCCTTTGATAACTCCCATCCCAAAACAACGGTGAGGTAATCAACATGTCAGCAGTGGCCACATTACAGGCAACGGGTAAATTCCATACTGAGCATAAGCGCAGTAATGCTTTCACATCTGGATCATGGGGTGCTGGATTAAGGGGGTCCCAAAAAAAGATCAGGCAGTCCAGTTTTTTTTCGGCAATCAAAGCACCAATTTGTTGATCGCCTCCCAACGGCCCACTTTTAAAACAGTGCACTGGTAGCGCAAGTTGTTTGGCTACCAAACCTCCGGTGGTCCCCGTGGCAACCAGCTTGTGTTTGGCCAGTTCATTTTTGTGTGCCGCAGCCCATGCCAACAGTTCTGGTTTTTTGTGATCGTGTGCCACTAAAGCAATGGTTTTTTGCATGCTACGCTTTCTCTGATTAAGGTACTTAGGGTGATAAGCCTGAACGTTACTGGGCTTAGTTTACAAAACTTTGATGCAATTAGAACCTTTTTGCTTCGCGGAAAACAGCGCCATTTCGGCTTTTTGTAGCAGCACGGTGGGTGATGAAAATTGACGCGGTTGCACCACACCAACACCAATACACACCGTTAATTTTTCGTTTTTTCCAGCAAAAGAGACGGTAAATTCCTCGATGTGCCGACGAATTACCTTAGCTAATTTTAGCGCCGCCATGGGTTCAGTGTCGGGTAGAATTAACATAAATTCGGCGCCACCGTAGCGCACCACCATGTCGGTATTACGTTTTGCACTGCTGCGGATCAAGTCTGATACAACAATCAAACATTCGTCACCAAAGGCTGCGCCGTGTCGTTCATTCACGTGTTTAAAATCATCGATGTTGATCTACAATAACGCCATGCAGGTGTTATTGCGCATGGCTAACTGCCATTGGTATTCAAAACAGTCTGTGAAGTACTGGCGGTCATAAATTTTGGTCAAAGAATCGGTATTTTGTAACAGCGAGATTGCCTGCTGGTGCTGAGCTAGTTCGTGCTCAAGGTTTTTATTCAGACGATAATCAGCATGTGCTTGATAACTGCCAAACATCAGCAAACACCAAAACATAGCTAATACTGGCCCTAAAACCATGCTGTCTGGCAGACTAAAGGCAACAAAAGTCGCGGGTAAAATGATGATGCTGGCATAACATTGTGCCACCCATCGTTTAGCACGCTGGCTAAACACCCCACCAAAACTAACCACAGCAATGGTAATTAACAAGGGCTGTTGCAAGGGTAAAAAGGTTTCATCGACCAAGGACAATACAAACAGTAGTGACCAAAATAAGGTATTCAGCAACAAAAGCAGGTAATGCAGGCTCATCCATCTTGGGGTGAGATTGCTAAAAAATAGCGAGTGAAGTTTGCCTAACAAAAAACGCAGCACCAATACAGAGCCAAGGATCCACGTTAGTTGCGTGGTCAACACAGTTTGTGTTTTATACCAATTTGTAGCCAGTACCAGTGCCGCCCAAGCTAACATGTGCACAATCAGAGCAACATTGGCAGAACTAATCAAATCAAAATCAGCGCTGCACTTAATCTCTACCTTACTTTGCTGCTCTAAAATGTGCCTACTCCCTGTCTATACCAACGCCTCAGTGATCGGCATCAATACTCAGTTACACGTCACAATAAGGGGGTAACTGCAATTACAAACAAACATGCTGAATAAATTGACGCAACACGCTGACGGTGGGGTCCACGTAAGTTAGCGACATAAACTCGTCTGGTTGGTGTGCCTGATTAATACTGCCTGGTCCAAGTACTAAGGTATCACAGCCTAAATGATTGATAAAAGGCGCTTCCGTTGCATAGTTGGCACTTTTGGCAGGTTTGCCCGTTAACTTTTCTGCGAGTTCAATAATATTTTGCTCGTCTTTACAGGCGAAAGCTGGGGCCGTTGGGTACATCAAATCTAAACTCAAACGATTCGGGAAACGATCTCTAACAGGAGCCAGTGCTGCGTCAATCATGGCCAAGGCTTCTTGGTCAGACAACGCGGGTACCGCACGCAAATCAAAGTTCAATAAACATTGCCCACATATACGATTTTCACCGTCACCACCGTGGATGTGCCCTAAATTCATCGTGACATGCGGCACACTGAATGCTTCATCTTTATACTTTTCGCGCAATGAGGATTGCAGATCTAATAATTGGCCGATAGCTTGATACATAATTTCAATGGCATTCACACCTTTGGCCGGATCACTGCTATGCCCAGCCTGACCACGTATATTCAAACTTTGCGCAATGTGCCCCTTGTGTTTGTAAATAGGCACCAATTCTGTAGGTTCACCAATTAAGGCCATGTCGGGTTTGATCAGCTGCTGTTCGACAAAAAAGCGTGCCCCAGCCATGGAAGTCTCTTCGTCGGCGCTGGCCAGAATATAAAGGGGTTTTTTAAGTTTATTTAAAGGCAATGTTTGCAGGGCTTCTAGAATAAAAGCAAAAAAACCTTTCATGTCACACGTGCCCAAACCAAACAACTTGCCGTCGCGCTCAGTGAGGGTAAACGGGTCTGATTGCCACCTTCCTTCGTCAAAGGGAACCGTGTCTGAATGACCACATAACAACAAGCCACCCTCGCCGGAGCCCAATTTGGCCAGCAGATTGAATTTGTTGTTGGTATGGGGCACAGATTGAATAGTTATTGAAAAACCAAAATCTGCCAACCACCCTGCCAATAGATCAATAATTGGCCGATTAGATTTGTCTATTTTTTCATCAAAAGCGCTAATAGATGAAGTACTTATGATTTGAGCATAATGTTCTAAGAAAGACTGATGAAGCATAACAATCCTGAGAAATATTTATTCACATTAATTGCATAACTATTTATTGCGTGTCATGCTATTAGCAACTGGAAAGAGCGTAACGCTCAAGTCCTCACTACTTTAACTTAATTTGGTTTAATACGTACATGCAGATTATTCATTCACAGAAAATTTCCCTGCCTAGCTTCGCCAGCATGTAGTATCGACTCGCGTCGAGGGCTGAAAGCGTATAGCGCACTCCTAAGCATTAGGAAACAACCTTAATGCTTAGGGGTGATTTTTTGTTTCATCAAATATTCTTAATCGTAAGCTAAGCTTATGATCATTAAACAGTTAAGCGAGCGTTATTGATGTTTAAATGTTGTATTATTGGTGCCAGTGGCTACACCGGCGCAGAGTTAGCGTTGTTACTGCACAAACACAGCCAGTTTGAGCTTAGTGCACTGTACGTGTCTCACAACAGCCAAGACGCCCACAAAAATTTGGCGGATTTACACGGTTTTCTGTGGGGGCGCATTGATTTGCCACTCATGCCCCTTGACGAGTCAGCCATGCCGGCCCTTGCCCACGCTTTGGATGTGATTTTTCTCGCTACGCCTCATGAAGCCAGTCATGATTGGATGGATAAACTCAGCAGCGGAAAAGCGGTGGTATTAGATTTATCTGGCGCTTTTCGTTTACAAGACAAGGCTGTCTTTGCCGAATATTATGGTTTTGCACATCAACAATCAGCGGCATTAGAACAAGCTGTGTATGGCTTAGCCGACTGGCATCAACAGGCGCTGGCCAACGCCAATATTATTGCCGTTCCCGGTTGTTATCCCACGGCTGCGCTCACCGCTCTTAAGCCTTTACAACAAGCCGCTTTACTTGACCCGAGCATGCGCCCCATCATTAATGCAGTGTCAGGGGTATCGGGTGCAGGTCGCAAAGCTGCTTTGGGCAGCAGTTTTTGTGAAGTGAGCTTGCAAGCCTATGGTGTGCTGGGGCATAGACACCAGCCAGAAATCAGTGCTTATTTAGGTACAGAGGTGATTTTCACCCCCCACTTAGGTAATTTTAAGCGTGGTATCTTGGCCACCATCACCGTGAAATTAGTAGCGAATGTTGGGGCTGAGCAAGTCAGCCAAACTTACCAAGATTGTTATCTTAATAACCCCATTGTGCGACTGCGCAACACTTGGCCTAAGATCGACGAAGTGGCCAATAGCCCATACTGTGACTTACATTGGAAATTCGACCCCGTAAGTGGCTACTTGGTGATCAGCAGTGCCATCGATAATTTGCTCAAAGGTGCTGCGTCACAGGCGGTGCAATGTGCCAATTTACGTTTTGGTTTTGCAAGTGAATTAGGTTTGGTGGAGTGAGACAGATGCAAACACTGGTGATCAAAGTGGGTGGAGCCTTCATGCAGGCCGATGAATTAGCCCTCGACTTACTGCAAACCATTAAAGTGCTGCAACAAAGCTTGTGTGTGGTGTTGGTGCACGGTGGTGGTCCAATGGTGGAAGATTTACTCAGTGCTCTGCAATTGACCAGTCAAAAGGTCAATGGTTTACGGGTCACTCCACCCGAACACATGGCTTATATTGCCGGTGCATTAGCCGGGACTGCCAACAAACAATTGTGTGGTTTAGCCATTCGAGCAGGGTTAAATCCGGTAGGGCTGAGCCTCGCAGATGGAAACATGTGTCAAGGGCAAGTGCTCAACCCAGCCCTAGGACGCGTCGGTTCGGTGGTGGCCGGGGATCCGAATCTACTCAAATTATTAGTAAGTAATGACATGTTACCGATTGTCAGTTCTATTGGCGCCGACGCGCAAGGTTTGTTGTTAAATGTGAATGCTGATCAGGCGGCCACGGTTATCGCGCAATTATTAAATGCAGAACTGATTTTATTGTCTGATGTGCCCGGTGTGTTAGATGCCAATAAAGTGCTACTCCCCCACTTAGATAGCCACCACATTAAGCAATTGATTGCCAGTGGCGTGATCCGTGACGGTATGATTGTCAAGGTGGAAGCCGCACTGGCAGCCGCGCAAAGTTTGGGCCGCAGTGTCACGATCGCTAGTTGGAAATCAGCGCCTAAACTGTTAGGTTTCCTAAACAATGAAGCGGTAGGTACACAGATAGCCCCATGACTTATTGCTGTTTTTTCTTTCGTAAAAAATTATACAGGTGAATAGATGAAGAAGGATTTACTGTCTTTCAAGGACTGGACTCGCTCAGAATTGGAGGCATTGCTAACACTAGCCATGCAAATAAAGGCACATCCCCATGCGTATCGCTCAGCCCTAGACGGACTCAGCGTGGTAGCCTTATTTGAAAAACCTTCGCTACGCACCCGAGTGAGTTTTGACATTGGCATCCATAAGTTGGGTGGCCACATGGTTTATTTAGATAGCCAATCGAACAAATTGGTGGGACGTGAAGATACCAAAGACATGGGTGCCAACTTAGCGTGCTGGGCCGATGCCATTGTTGCTCGAGTTTTTGCCCACAGCACCCTAGAAACCTTAGCTTCTGCGGCTAAGGTGCCGGTGATCAATGCCCTGTGTGACCGCTATCATCCTTGCCAAGCTTTGGCTGATTTTCTGACGATCCGTGAACGTTATGCTGATCTGAGTAAAGTCAAACTGGCCTACCTTGGCGATGGCAATAATGTAACCCACTCATTAATGTTGGTGGGGGTTGCCTTAGGTTGTGAAGTGATTGTGGTCAGCCCTAAAGGCTACGAAGTAGATCAAGAAATTGTGGCCTTAAGTAAGCAACGTGCCGCGCAGTTTGGTGGTAAGTTAACCTTAAGCCATGATCCAAATGCCGCGATTGGCGCCCATGTGCTCTATACCGATACGTGGATTTCTATGGGCGACAGTACCCCCTTGGAACAGATAAAAGATACCTTTGCCGCCTATGCCATTAATGAAAACTTAATGAGCAGAACCGGGGCTGATTATGTAATGCACTGCCAACCAGCCCATCGTGATTTGGAAATCAGCGGGGCATTAATTGACAGCGACAAATCCTTATTAATGCAACAAGCAGAAAACCGTATGCATGGCCAAAATGCCATACTAGTCAGCTTGTTAGCCAAAAATTTTAAAGCTCAGCTATAAGCTATAACACAAATTCATTCTTCAACATTGTCAAACGGGAAACGATCATGGCTAAAAAACAAATTAAAAAAGTAGTACTCGCTTATTCAGGTGGTTTGGATACCTCGGCCATTATCCCGTGGCTAAAAGAAAACTATCCCGGCTGCGAAGTCATTGCTTTTGCGGCTGATATTGGTCAAGGAGAAGAAGAATTAATCGGCCTGCGCGAGAAAGCCCTTAAAACCGGCGCAAGCGAATGTTACATCGCTGATTTAAAAGAAGCCTTTATTGCTGATTATGTTTTCCCCACCATCACCACCGGTGCAGTCTACGAAGGGCAATATTTGTTGGGTACTTCAATGGCCAGACCGATTATTGCCAAAGCCCAAGTTGAACTAGCCCTAAAAATAGGCGCCGATGCCTTATGCCATGGTTGTACCGGTAAAGGTAATGACCAAGTGCGGTTTGAAGGCACATTTGCCGCCCTAGCCCCAGAACTCACGGTGATTGCACCGTGGCGTGAATGGGACATGGTCTCGCGTGAAGATCTGCTAGCCTACTTGGCAGCACGCGACATTAAAACCAGTGCCTCAGCCACCAAAATTTACAGCCGTGACGCCAATGCTTGGCACATCTCTCATGAAGGCGGCGAGTTAGAAGATCCTTGGTGTGAACCCTGCAAACAAGTCTGGACCTTAACCTGTGATCCAGAGGATGCGCCCAATCAAGCTGAGCGAGTGATGTTGAGTTTTGAGCAGGGCAAATTAATCGCGGTGAACGGTGAGACATTGAGCCCCTATGCTGCGGTGATGAAACTCAATAGTATTGCCGCCCCGCATGGTGTGGGGCGCATCGATATCGTTGAAAACCGTTTGGTGGGCATGAAGTCGCGTGGCTGTTATGAAACACCGGGAGGCACCGTGATTGTTGCCGCCTACAAAGCGCTAGAAACCTTAGTATTAGATAAGGCAGCCCTCAAATATCGTGAGCAGATCGGCTTAGAGTTTTCCCATGTAATGTACGATGGTCGCTGGTTTACCCCACTCAACGATGCCCTCCTTGCTGGTGCAGCCAGTTTTGCCCAAAAAGTCACCGGCGACATCGTGGTCAAACTGTATAAAGGTCAGGCTACCGTGGTGCAACGTCGTTCACCCAATAGTTTGTATTCTGAAGATTTTGCGACCTTTGGTGCAGATGATGTGTATGACCAAAGCCACGCAGAAGGTTTCATTCGCTTGTACAGTTTGTCTAGTCGTATTGCTACCTTGAATCAAAAAGCCCGTGGGCTCAAAGAAGCAGGTAAAGCCTAATGAGTTTGTGGGGCGGTCGTTTTAAAGATGGCAGCAGTGCGATGTTCAGACGCGTCAACGATTCCTTTCCCTTTGATCGTGCATTGGCTAGCCAAGATATCCGTGGCTCGATTGTCTGGTCACGGGCTATTTGTCAGGCTGGGGTGCTGAGCCAAGATGAGCAACAACAATTGGAACGCGCCCTCAATGCGTTATTAACAAAAGCAGAAGCGGGTGAATTGGATTTTGCTGACAGCCCTGCGGAAGACATTCACAGTTTTGTTGAAGCAGCCTTGATTGAACAACTGGGTGACATTGGCCGCAAATTGCACACGGGGCGCAGTCGCAACGATCAAGTAGCCACCGATTTTCGTTTGTGGTGTCGTGAACATGTGGCTTTACTCAGTGGAGACTTACATAAGGTGATCCAATCGCTATTAGCCACGGCTAAACACAATCAAGGTGTTATTTTACCTGGCTATACACATCTGCAACGCGCTCAGCCCGTGCGTTATCCTCATTGGTGCTTAGCGTATGTAGAGATGTTTAAACGTGATGTAAGCCGTCTGCACGATCTAAGTACACGCCTTAATCAGTGCCCCTTGGGCAGTGGTGCGTTAGCGGGTACCGTTTACCCAGTAGATCGACAAAAAATTGCGGAACAACTTGGTTTTACGAGCCCTTGCTTAAATAGCCTAGACGCAGTTTCTGACCGTGACTACGTCTTGGAAACCTTGTTTGCGGCAAGCACCAGCATGATGCATTTATCTCGCATGGCTGAAGATTTAATCTTCTTTAACAGTGGTGAAGCAGGGTTTATCACCTTGGGTGACCAAGTCACCTCGGGCTCTTCATTAATGCCACAGAAGAAAAACCCAGATGCCCTTGAATTGATCCGCGGCAAATGTGGCCGCGTGTTTGGTAGCCTGCAAGGCATGTTAGTTACCATGAAAGGCTTGCCCTTGGCGTACAACAAAGACATGCAAGAAGATAAAGAAGGCCTATTTGATGCAATCACGACCTGGCACATCTGCCTGTGTATTGCCGCCGAAGTAATCGATACTATTAAACTTGATGCCACGCGCTGTGCCAAAGCGGCGCGAGAAGGTTACGCGAATTCCACAGAATTAGCCGACTACCTTGTGGCCAAAGGCATGCCCTTTCGTACCGCTCACGATGTGTCGGGACAGGTAGTGTTGGCAGCACTCGCCCAGCGCAAAGCCATAGAAGAACTGAGTCTCGGTGAGTTACAAGTTTTTTCACCACTCATAAATGATGATGTTTATGCCATTTTGCAACTTGAGTACCTAGTAGATAAACGCGCCATTTTAGGTGGTACAGGGGCTGCGCCCGTTGCAAAAGCCCTAGACGCGGCGATTGCCGAGTTTGGTTTACCCGCTTAACAAAGGATATTTTTTGTGGTCGTCTCGCATATCGACAGTGTAAAAACGATTCGTAACTCAGCGCCCTACATTAACGCGCATCGGGGTAAAACCTTTGTGTTGATGTTTGGTGGTGAGGCCATTGAAGACAGTAATTTTGCCAATATCATTCATGATATTGCACTACTTAATAGTTTGGGCGTGCGTTTAGTGTTAGTACACGGCGCTCGACCACAAATTGATGAGCGAATCGCCCTACGGCAGTTAGCCCTGCGCTTTCACAACGACATTCGCATTACTGACAAACAAACTTTGGAATGTGTCAAAGATGCGGCAGGCTCGGTACGCGCTCATGTAGAAGCGCTACTCACCATGGGTTTGGCCAACTCACCCATGCATGGTTCACAAATACGCGTCTGCTCAGGTAATTTGGTGGTCGCTATGCCCATAGGCGTGCGTGAAGGAGTGGATTTTGAAAATACCGGCTTGGTAAGACGTATTGACGTTAACGGTATCAACGATCATCTGAATGACGGTTCAATCGTATTACTGTCGCCCATGGGTTACTCACCCACTGGTGAAGTATTTAATCTCAGCCATGAAGATGTGGCCACGAATGCCGCCATTGCCTTGAAAGCCGACAAGCTAATTTTATTTAGTCCCAATGATGGCATTTTGAGCCATGAGGGTCGTCTGCTACGCAATATTGAAATTGATCAGTTGTATGGCCTACTCACTGATCCCCACTACACCCCACAAAAGCTCTCATTGCAGGCTATTGCCGCTAGTTTAGAGTCTGGTATTAGCCGCTGCCATTGTGTTAGCTATTGCCAAGATGGGGCCTTATTGCAAGAACTGTTCACCCGGGATGGCGCCGGTTCACTGATTTCACAACGCTCTTACGAACAACTGCGTCCCGCTAACATTGAAGATGTGGGAGGTATACTCAAACTTATTAATCCATTGGAAGAAAAAGGTATTTTGGTGAAACGTTCACGTGAGCGTCTTGAAAGTGAAATTGAGCAGTTTACCGTGATAGCGCGTGACGGCATGATCATCTCATGTGCTGCCTTGTACCCTTATCCGGAAGACAACATGGGTGAGTTGGCCTGTGTTGCGACACACAGTGATTATCGCGGTGGCAATCGCGGTGAACGTTTATTACATGCCATTAAAAACCAAGCCCTACAGCAAAACCTGCAATGCATTTTTGTATTAACCACGGTGACGGCTCATTGGTTTTTGGAGCAAGGTTTTATGCCGGCCAACCTAGATGATTTGCCGCCCAAGAAGAAGAAACTTTACAACTTTCAACGCAACTCAAAAGTATTTATGCTGAAGTTATGAAATAGCTAAAAAATGTTAGGCAGTTTTGGACGCGTTTGAAGTAATTACAGGCAAAAAAAACCGAAGTGATAGCTTCGGCTTTTTGTTGGTGAAACTCTAGGTCAATTAACCCGCTTTAGCACCGGCTACCGCTTGTTTAGCCAACTCGGTAATTTTGTCCCACTCGCCATTTTCCATAGCACCCTCTGGCACTAACCAAGATCCACCGGCGCAACGCACGTTGGGCAACGCAAGGTACTCCAGGTAATTGCTTGGACTAATGCCACCCGTTGGGCAAAACGCCACATCTGGGAAAGGGCCACCAATGGCTTTGAGTGCTTTGATACCGCCAGAGGCTTCAGCCGGGAAAAATTTAAAGTGTGTGTAACCTTGATCCAAACCCTTCATTAACTCAGATATCGACGAGATCCCAGGGATTAAGGCAATGCCACCTTCATTGCCTGCTTCTAATAAATCCGGTGTCATGCCCGGACTAATCGCAAACAGTGCCCCCGCTTCTTCTACTTGTTTAAGCTGAGCACGATTGGTCACGGTGCCAGCACCAATCAAGGCATCGGGTACCTCTTTAGCAATTTTTGCAATCACGTCCAGCGCGGCGGGGGTGCGTAATGTGACTTCTAATACTCTGATCCCTCCGGCCATCAGCGCCTTTGCAAGTGGCACCGCATGTTCAACGTCTTTGATCACCAGTACAGGTACCACAGGCCCCTGGCTGAACACTTCTTCGGAGCTGACCTTCCAATTTTTCGACATGATAATTACCCTTTATAATTTTGTGCTAAGTAGGCCATGGCACCAAGCAATCCGTGGTCTGGCTCAGTAATGATGAACGTTGGAATGTTGGCCACGTAATCGCGAAAACGTCCCTTCGCTTCAAAACGAGCACGAAAGTCACTGTCTTTGAGAAAATTTAAAAAACGTGGAGCAATGCCACCGCCAATATAAACACCACCGCGCGTGCCCAAATTTAGCGCGAGGTTACCGGCAAAGCTGCCCATGATGCGACAGAATTGATTGAGTGTGGCGCGACTTAAGGCACAGCTGCCGTCTAAGGCTCTATCGGTAATGTCCGCTGGATCATCAAACACCGCAGGCACACCTTGGTGTTTGGCCAACGCTTGATAGATTTGCAAAATACCGCGACCAGACATCACTTCTTCGGCAGACGCATGGCCATATTTGTCGGTTAAAAAACGCCAAATGGCTATATCCAACTCATCCACTGGCGCAAAGTCTACATGCCCGCCTTCGCCGTCTAGGGCCAACCAACCTTCATTAGTCATGGTGAGGTGTTTAACACCCAAGCCTGTTCCTGGCCCAAACACAGCGATGTTGTCATGGCTGTGTGCTTGACCTTTGCCCACCTGCTCTTTCTGATCTTGCGTCAAAATCGTTACTGCATGGGCAACGGCAGTAAAGTCGTTGATCACACCTAACCAATCTAATTTCAACGACGCTTGCAGCTTGGCGATGGAAAACTGCCAATTGTTGTTGGTCATGGAAATGAAATCACTGCTAACAGGGCACGCCACACCTAAGCAGCCCGCAGAAAATGTCACGGCAGGATGCGCAGCAAAATAAGCTTTTATTGCCGCATCGATAGACGAGTAATCGCTGCACAAATACTTTTTAATGTGCACTAACTTACCTTGCTCTATCTGCGCTAAGCGGATATTGGTGCCGCCTACATCAGCGACAAAACTAACATTCATGGATCAGTCCTTACCGGTTAATAATCCTGCCCAAAGAATAAGGAACAAGCGCCTTGCTCCGCGCCTGTAAGCGTTGAACGCATGCCTGCAAACATTTCGCGCCCCATTCCCACTTGATGTTGTGCAACGTCGGTTACCTTCGCTTCACGTTTCGCTAAATCCGCTGTGCTGACCAACAAATTCATTACCCCAGTTTGGGTATTCAGTTCGATTAAGTCGCCAGATTGCACCTTCGCTAACAATCCACCTTTGCATGCTTCAGGTGTGACATGGATGGCGGCCGGTACCTTGCCCGAAGCGCCGGACATGCGACCGTCCGTTACTAAAGCAACTTTAAAGCCTTTGTCCTGCAACACCCCAAGTGGCGGCGTTAAACTATGCAGTTCTGGCATGCCAATCGCAGACGGCCCTTGAAAACGCACAACCACGATACAGTCTTTATTTAAATCACCGGCTTTGAAGGCAGCGGCTAACTCAAATTGATCTTCAAATACCACGGCCGGCGCAGTGATTTGACAATGAGTTTCACGCAGCGCTGAGGTTTTCATCACCGCCCGTCCGAGGTTGCCATGTAAAACAGACAAACCACCATCAGGTTTGAAGGGTTGCGCCACACTCGCCACGACGGTGGGGTCAAATGATGCGCTTGGGCCTGCTCGCCATTCTAATTCACCGTCTTTCAAAAACGGTTCTTGGGCATAACGCTCTAACCCTTGACCACAGATAGTATTTACATCGTTATGTAATAAACCCGCGTCCAATAATTGTTTAAATAACAAAGCCATTCCGCCGGCAGCAGTAAAATGGTTGATGTCTGCAGAGCCATTAGGATAGATACGGGTTAACAAGGGCACGGCATTGGAAATATCGGAAAAATCGTCCCAGTTGATGATGTAACCCGCTGCTCGCGCCACGGCGACTAAGTGCATGGTGTGGTTAGTTGAACCGCCCGTTGCCAGTAAACCCACTAAACCATTCACGATCGCCTTGGCGTCAACAATGTGGCCAATTGGCATGTAATTGCTGCCAAGATCAGTGATGCGGGTAATCTGTTTGCCCGCTGCATCCGTTAAAGCACTGCGCAGGGCAGTACCTGGGTTGACAAAGGATGAGCCGGGTAAGTGCAAGCCCATAATTTCCACCACCAACTGATTACTGTTTGCGGTGCCGTAAAACGTGCAAGTGCCGGCCGAGTGGTAAGACTGCGATTCTGCTTCAAGCAACTCTTCACGCCCTACTTTGCCCTCCGCGTAGGCCTGACGTACTCGTGCTTTTTCCTTGTTGGGGATGCCCGAAGGCATGGGCCCTGCAGGCACAAACACCGTGGGCAAATGGCCAAAACTTAAGGCACCAATCAATAGCCCAGGTACAATTTTATCGCAAATACCCAACATCAATGTGCCATCAAACATATTGTGAGACAGCGCTACAGCGGTAGAGAGGGCAATGACATCACGGCTCATTAAGCTTAAGTCCATGCTTGGATTACCTTGAGTCACACCATCACACATAGCCGGTACACCACCAGCAAACTGGGCGATACTACCCACCGACGCAATCGCTTTTTTCAGTTGTGCTGGGTAAGCGTCGTAGGGTTGATGGGCAGAGAGCATGTCATTGTAAGAAGATACGATGGCAATGTTTGCCTTGATCATGGAGCGCAAATCGGCTTTTTCTGCAGCCCCACAGGCCGCAAAACCGTGAGCTAGATTACCGCAAGACAACACACCTCGATGTGGACCTTGTAAGCGCGCTTTTTCAATTTTTGCCAAATAGTCTGCACGAGGCTTTTGGCTGCGCTCAATAATGCGCTCGGTGACTTCTTGAATCAGGGTATTCATAACTCTCTCCTAAGGGGCCCACATCAATTCAACATTGGCGTGCTTAAGCACTGCTCGAATTGGCATGGCTAATTCATCATCACCAGCGAGTGCTTTAGCCAACACATCTTTTTTACTGCTGCCGGTGAGGTGTAAAAATACATGTTCTGCGCGCAACAAAGCTGGCAATGTCAATGACATGCGCTGGTTGGGTGCAGTAGTCGGTTGCACAGCGATAAACATACGCTTTGAGCTAAGGTCGAGGCCTTGGGCAATCTGCGCAGAACAGGGAAACAACGAAGCCGTGTGACCGTCTTCACCCATGCCTAAAATAACCACATCAAATGGTTGTGCAACTTGGGCAAAGTTGGCTTCACAGGCCATCACCGCATCTTCGGCATTGGCATGCTGGGTTTTCAACGGTACAAATTTGGCTAGACTGGCGCGGTTGACCAACAAGTTAGCCCTGAGCATTTTTTCATTCGACGCTTCATCGTCAGGGCTAACCCAGCGCTCATCTGCCAAGCTAATTGATACGTTTTCCCAAGCTAAATCAACCTGAGACAGGGCATTAAACAACGCGGCTGGCGTGCGCCCACCAGACACAATCAAACTGGCGCTACCCCGTTTATCGATGGCATCACGCAATAAGTGACTGATTCGCTCACAAAAAGCACTGTTTAGTTGTTCTGTCGATTCAAATATTGATTGCACCAAAGCCATTATTTTTTACCCATTCGGCTTTCATACCAAGAACGGTTTTCTCTGGCCAATAGGGCAATGGATTCCACTGGCCCCCAGGTACCCGCTTGATATGGCTCAGGCGGTTCATTACTTGTGCGCCACGCACCAATAATGCTGTCTACCCATTTCCATGCGGCTTCTACTTCATCACGGCGCACAAACAGTGCTTGATTGCCCAGCATCACTTCGAGTAGTAATTTTTCATAGGCATCAGCAATACGTTCATCTTTAAAGGTTTCAGAGAAACTTAGGTTAAGACGGGACTTCTGCAAATCCATTGACCCGGTGCTGGTCAAACCCGGCACTTTATTCATGACCGTGACTTCAACCCCTTCATCAGGCTGCAAACGAATAGTCAATTTGTTGGGTGGTAATTGCGGAAAACTATCTTTGAACAAATTGTGCGGTTGGCGTTTAAAATAAATAACAACTTCACTGGTTTTACCGGGTAAACGCTTACCCGTGCGCAAATAAAAAGGCACCCCTGCCCAACGCCAGTTATCTAATTCAACTTTGATGGCAACAAAGGTTTCGGTTTTACTGCTAACGTTTGCATCCGGTTCGTCCAAATAACCTGGGACTTCTTTGCCCTTGACAAAGCCACCCACGTATTGACCACGTACGGTTTTTTCGCGGATATTGCTGGCATTGATCGGACGTAAACACTTGAGTACTTTGAGTTTTTCATCACGAATGCTGTCGGCGTCAAGATTGGCCGGTGGCTCCATGGCGATGAGTGTCAAAATTTGTAATAAGTGGTTTTGTACCATGTCGCGCATTTGGCCTGCTTCGTCGAAATAGCCCCAACGGCCTTCGATTCCCACTGACTCGGCAACACTAATTTGCACATGATCGATGCAGTTATGATCCCAGTTGGTGGCAAAAATCGAGTTGGCAAAGCGCAGTGCAATCAAATTCAGTACCGTTTCTTTGCCAAGATAGTGGTCAATGCGGTAAATCTGCGATTCATCAAAAAACTCAGCAACATGGTCATTGATGACTTTTGATGATGCCAAATCGTGACCGATGGGTTTTTCTAATACCACACGCATATTTTTGCTGATGATGTTGGCGGCTTTCAGGCCTCGGCATATATCACCAAAAATAGAAGGAGGTGTGGCAAAGTAACACACGGTCAATCGGTCAGACTTGGAAATTTGTTTGAAAGCTGCGTAACTTTTTGCATTTTTCATGTCGACACAAGCGTAAGCTAGCTTGCTTGAAAAACGTGCCCATGTTTCTTCACACAGGCCACCTTTGGTAAAGGTTTCAACGTTTTCTTTCACCAAAGCAATGTATTCAGCTTCACTGATCTCTTGACGTGCAACACCGATAATTTTGGTATCAGCATGCATCAGATTGGCTTTTTCTAATTGGTATAAAGACGGTAACAATTTACGGCGGGCTAGATCACCCTTGGTACCAAATAAAATAAAATCACAAGGTTCGAATGCGTTTTCCAAAACCATTTTCATCTGCCTATTTGCTTAAACTAAAAGAATGATTGCGGCAATTTAACCTAACACGACCAGAATCAAGAAGAAATTATGCTAAAACTTAACACTTAATGTAGTAATTTTACAACTAGTGATGCAATTTAACG
Organism: Paraglaciecola sp.; assembly: GCA_009993955.1. Taxonomy (GTDB): domain Bacteria; phylum Pseudomonadota; class Gammaproteobacteria; order Enterobacterales; family Alteromonadaceae; genus Paraglaciecola. The sequence goes on along the minus strand of JAACSL010000011.1, from coordinate 103,636 downwards.
CCCTATCTAGCGTGTTATTTGCCCGAAAAACCCGCTATATTGTATGTTTTCCTGTCAATTAATTACAACTTTGATACCCAACGATGGCATTACAGTGCTAATGTTAGGCATTCTGAAGATAATTATAATTAAGTTTTTGTAGCAAGTATGAATATTCTAGAAAAAATAACCCAACACAATGCTGCTTTCAGTAAATCAGAACGCAAAGTCGCCCAAGTCATCCTGGCCAACCCACAGGCGGCCATTCACAGTAGCATAGCCACCTTAGCCAAAATGGCTGATGTGAGCGAGCCCACCGTCAACCGGTTTTGTCGACGCCTTGATACCAAGGGTTATCCCGACTTTAAATTGCATCTAGCGCAAAGTTTAGCCAACGGTACGCCCTACGTGAACCGACATGTGGAAGAGCATGATGGCCCTGAGGAATACACCAAAAAAATCTTTGAATCGACCATGGCATCGCTGGAAGTTGCCCGTCAATCAGTGGATATTCCTACCATCAATCGCGTCGTAGATTTGCTGACTCAAGCCCAAAAAATATCGTTTTTCGGACTCGGGGCGTCGGCCTCAGTGGCCCACGACGCCCTCAATAAGTTTTTCCGTTTTAATGTACCCGTGGTGTATTTTGAAGACATCTTGATGCAACGCATGAGTTGCATGAACTGCACCGAAGACGACGTGGTGGTACTTATTTCGCACACTGGCCGCACCAAAAGTTTGGTGGAAATTGCCCAGATTGCGCGCAGCAACGACGCCACTGTAGTAGGCATTACCTCGAAAGACAGTCCCTTGGGCAAAGAATGTAATTTGGTTTTGTCGTTAGACGTGCCCGAAGATACCGACATGTACATGCCCATGGCATCACGTATTGCACAACTGACCTTAATCGACATTTTGGCAACGGGTTTTACCTTGCGCCGGGGTAACAAATTCCGTGAAAATTTAAAACGGGTAAAAGACACCTTACGCGGCTCACGCTTCGACAAAAAACACGAATAAAACATAGCTGCAGCAGCGAAATTTAACATTTAGTTAAAGTTTTTTGGGGAAAGATTTCACTTTAAGCCCTGAATGCACTACCATTTTGTAATTAAATTACGAAATGATCTGTAACTTTCAGTCATTTTCGGGCTTTCCGTATGTCAACTGCGGTCCCTACACTGGTTACACTAATTCAGATTTAACCTATATTTCGTCACGTTCATCAGCACACTCAAGGCAAGGCAAAGTAATCATGTTAAGACGAACAAAAATACTCGCAACTCTCGGCCCATCCACAGACTCAGTTGAACAGATTGAAGCCATACTGGCAGCGGGCGCTAATGTGGTCCGAATGAATTTTTCCCATGGTACAGCCGAGGATCATATCAGTCGTGCTAATCGAGTCCGTCAAGCCGCCAAAAAACTCGGTAAGTACGTGGCTATTTTAGGCGATTTGCAAGGTCCTAAGATACGTGTAGCCAAATTTGTGAATGGCTCGATTGTGCTTAAGATTGGGGATGCCTTTGTTCTCGATGCGGATATGGATCGCGCCGCAGGCAATCAACAGGCGGTAGGCATAGATTATAAAGCCCTGCCGGGCGATGTGAGCGCCGACGACATCTTGCTGTTAGACGATGGACGTATCCAACTCAAAGTATTGGAAGTGCAAGGCAATAAGATTTTCACGACGGTAACCGTAGCGGGCAAATTGTCAAATAATAAAGGGATAAACCGCTTAGGTGGCGGCTTGTCTGCTGAAGCACTGACTGAAAAAGATAAAGAAGATATTAAAACGGCAGCCAAAATCGGCGTGGATTATTTAGCTGTTTCTTTCCCACGTAACGGTGCTGATATTAAATATGCCCGGCAGTTAGCCGAAGAAGCTGGCTGTTATGCGATGATTTGTGCCAAAGTCGAACGTGCTGAAGCAGTAGCAACCCAAGAAGCCATGGACGACATCATTGAAGCATCAGACGCCGTGATGGTGGCACGGGGTGATCTGGGCGTAGAAATCGGTGATGCAGAATTAGTGGGCGTACAGAAAAAACTCATCTCACGTTCTCGCCAGCTGAATAAAGTCGTGATTACCGCCACCCAAATGATGGAATCAATGATCACCAGCCCTATGCCAACACGTGCCGAGGTCATGGACGTGGCCAATGCGGTATTAGATGGCACTGACGCCGTCATGTTATCGGCAGAAACAGCTGCCGGGGAATTTCCCGTTGAAACGGTAGCGGCGATGGCGCGTGTTTGTCAGGGCGCAGAAACTCACCCCAGTGTGAAAATTTCTAAGCATCGCATGGACGAAAGTTTCAGTTCGGTCAGTGAAACGCTAGCGTTAAGTGCTATTTATGCTGCCAACCATCTACAAACCATCAAAGCGGTGGTGGCCTTGACTGAGAGTGGTAGCACACCGCGCCTAATGTCGCGGATCACCACGTCTTTGCCCATTTACGCCCTATCTCGTCATGAAAGCACCCTGAATATCATGGCATTGTATCGTGGGGTTAAACCGGTTTTCTTTGATTCTCGTGGCAGCGATCCGGGGCAACTGAAAAATGACGTGGTGGCGATTTTGCTAGAAAAAGGCATTGTCGAAAAAGGTGATATGTTTGTGATGACCTATGGTGACACCATGGAAACCGTAGGTAGTACCAACGCCCTGAAAATAGTCACGGCTTAATCCTTAAAACATATACCCGAGCCTTTTACCCGCCAAGCGAACTCAAATGAGTTCGCTTTTTTGTGCCTCATACTATCTAGCTATAGTGTTTTATTGCCTAAATAAATGAATGCGTGGCGCAGAACGATCTACACTCTAGCCTGATTAAAACAGGAGTATAAGATGAACGAATCTAAAGAATTTGATCTGATTGTCTACGGTGCGAGTGGCTTCACCGGACGTTTGGTTGCCGAGTACTTGGTGCAACACTATGCCAACGATAGTTCCCTCAAGTGGGCCATGGCTGGCAGAAGTACCACTAAACTAGCCCAAGTTCGAGATGAAATAGGCGCCCCCGCTTCAACCCCTTTAGTCAAGGCAGATGCCGACGACTTGGCCAGCATGCAAGCCATGGTAGACCGTACTAAATTGGTCCTAACTACGGTGGGGCCTTATCAGCTTTACGGCTCACAACTGGTAGAACTGTGTGCCAAAAGCGGAGTGGACTACGTTGACTTATGTGGTGAACCGGTATGGATGCGTGAAATGATCGACGCTCATGAACAAACTGCACAGGCCAGTGGAGCGCGCATTGTATTTTCCTGCGGGTTTGACTCTATTCCTTTTGATTTGGGTGTCTTTCACTTACAACAGTTGGCTAAACAGCAGTTTGGCAACATGGTTCCTCGCGTCAAAGGGCGAGTACGCAAAATGCGCGGGACCTTTTCTGGTGGCACGGCAGCAAGCTTGAAGGCAACTTTGGCAGCGGCAAAACAAGACCCGACCAAAATGCAATTGTTGCTCAATCCCTTTTCACTGACACCAGGTTTTCAGGGGGCACCACAGCCACCGGGTAATAAACCATATTTCGATGAAGAATTGGGCAGTTGGGTGACAAACTTTATCATGGCCGCCATTAATACCCGCAACGTGCACCGTTCAAATCACTTACTTGGTCATGTGTATGGCAAAGACTTTGTTTATGATGAGATGCTGATGACCGGTCCCGGCGAAAAGGGTGAGGCGATAGCCAACGCCGTGGCGACTGACAAAAGTATGGGGGGAGACGGTGGCCCCAAACCTGGTGAAGGGCCCAGCAAAGAAGAGCGAGAAGCAGGTTTTTACGACGCCTTGTTTGTTGGCATCAACCATGATGGTAAACAGATTAAAGTCAGTGTATCGGGTGAGCTAGATCCGGGCTACGGTTCAACATCGCGCATGATTGCCGAAAGTGCAATTTGCTTGGTGAAAGATCAGGTTGATACTGCTGGCGGAATTTGGACCACTGCACCGGCGATGGGCGAGAAATTGATCAAAAGACTGGTGAGCAATGCTGGCCTGAAATTTACCTTAGAAGCCTAATAACATCACTCTGCACCTCGTTGACTAGCGGGGTGTTTTAAAATAAGTCCATAAAAAAGCCCTAAATATGTTTAGGGCTTTTAAGATTTTTATGCGTTTTACAGCAACCGCTAAATGTCTTTTAGTTGCCTTAATATTCCCACCAACTTTGCTGCCACCACTCTAAAAACTCTGAGAAGTCGATGGAGCCATCTTGGTTTTCGTCAATCAGGTTAAAGCCTTCCTCGACATGACTGGCTTTCGTTTTAGGTGACAATACCGTTAGTAAATCAATAAATTCAGTTAGGCCTATCTCACCATTGCCATCGGTATCAAAGAAATCAAATTCTTTACGGATTTCAGCTACCTTTTCAGCTGATAATTGCACTTGTTCAGACATAGTTATTTCTTTTTTAATAGTGTTATAGTGAGTTTACCGTTTAACTCAGGCTAGTGTCTACTGACTTAACCGTTGCTTTTACCAAGGGCTGTACGCTGCGCCCGGCGCACAGCGGCTTTCTGTTGACGACGCATTTTTATGGCACGTCGTGCATCCAAGCCCAAGTGCGCTTCTTCTCTGGCTTTGGCTAAATTGACTTGTTTTTCACGTTCGCGAAAACGGGCAAGTTGCTCATCACTGTGTGTACCCTTGCACTTTGGACAACTCACCCCTGATTCATAGTCCGGGCTAAGTTTATCTTCTTCGGTAATGGGTAAACGACAGCCATAACATTGATCGTAGTGACTCTTTTGTAAGTCATGATTCACCGCAACACGATTATCAAACACAAAACAGTCGCCTTGCCACAAACTCTCTGCCTGTGGCACTTCTTCTAGATATTTTAGTATGCCGCCAGCAAGGTGATACACCTCGTCAAAACCCTGCTCTTTTAAGTAAGCAGTGGATTTTTCACAACGGATCCCGCCGGTACAAAACATGGCGACTTTTTTGTTCTTTGTTGGATCAAGATGGTTTTTTACGTATTCAGGAAATTCGCGAAACGACGCCGTTTTAGGATTTATCGCGCGCTTGAAGGTACCTATTTCAATTTCATAATCATTACGTGTATCGATCACGGTAACATCTGGATTAGCAATCAGGGCATTCCAGTCAGCGGGTTGTACGTAGGTACCCACCGTGCGGCGCGGATCGATACCCTCAACGCCCATGGTCACAATTTCTTTTTTTAATTTTACTTTGATGCGATGAAAAGGTTGAGTGTCATCAAGGGACTCTTTATGACTGATGGGATTGATCCGCGGGTCAGCGTTTAACTGCGCCAGCAATTCATCTATCGTTTCTCGGGTGCCCGACACAGTGCCGTTAATTCCTTCATGGGCTAATAACAAGGTGCCTTTAATATTCCGCTCTTCCATAAAGCGTAGAAGCGGTTTTTGCATCTCAGCAAAATTTTCTAGGGTAACAAACTTATATAAGGCACATACCACAAATCTTGACATACATTTTCCTTGCGAGTTGGGACGTAATCCCAGAGCAATAGTGCGGTGTAATCACACCGAGTTAAAAATCGACGCGGAATTTAGCAAATTAACTGGTATTTTTCCACCTTAAACGCCGCATCATGGTTATCCACTCTCGGCTGTATTTTTAGAGAAATCGTCATGATCAGCGATCCAAACCGCGCAGTTTAGGCTATATATCAGTAACAATACTGAGTAACACCTTGATTTATTGGTAGTTAAGCAATACATCTATTATCAGCTACCACAATGCTTTTTAAATGAAGCTTTGATAAGTCTGCACGGGGTTTAGTACACACATGGTTTGGCAAAAACTTCGTATGCTCTACAAAATACCTACGCTGGTAGTGTTAGCGATTGTTTGGTATTTGCAATGCACTATGCTGGCTAGTGCAAATCAAGTATCACTTGATGTAAAACAGCAATATGCCTCGGATGACGGCGATGTGCTAAATGGCGATGCTGGCGATGCTGGCGATGCTGGCGATGATGAACTTGCTTTGCTGAGTTATGCCACTTCAACCATTGATTTAGGGCCTGTCGCACACACCACCAACTTCAATATAAGCAACCGCACCTACAAAAATATTGCCTCACAATCGCGCGCTCCCCCGAAATCTCATTAATACTACAAACAAACAGACGTATTATTTAGGATTGGAGAGTTGGCCATGGCCGCTTATAAACCATTAGCATCGTTACCCCTTAGTGAAGTAAAAAAATTACATTTAAATGAGTTGGCAGAGCCACTCAGCCAAGATAGCCCTGCCAGTTTTGTGATGACAGATTTCACCCGCCGTAGTCCCCGCTTAATTGATAGTGGTACCAGCGTGGATCAAGCCATTGAGATCATGCAAAAAGTGCATGTGAAATCAAAATTGGTGGTGAATGAACATCTCACCCTAATCGGCATTGTTAATCTGTCCGATTTGTTGAGTCGCAAGGTATTAATGGTGGCCAGTCAAAAAGGCGTGCAACGGCAAGACATCACCGTGGATGACATTATGGTTAAGGTCGACGAGTTGCATGCTGTCAGGTACCAAAAGGTATTGACCAGTAAAATTGGTGACCTGTTGGTTACGATGCAAGCCTTGGGTGAGTTACATCTATTGGTGATCGACAATGACAAGCAAATTCGCGGGGTGATTTCCGCTGTTGATATCGGCCGTGCCCTGCACATACCTCACAATGTGAATGTGACTGCGCATAGTTTTAGAGATGTCTTTAATGTGTTGCATGAACACAGTGAGCTTAATTAACTTGCATCTCAATGCGGCGTGTAATTAGGTGAGTGATGAAAGAGAGGCTGGTCCTCTCTTTTTTATTTTTCCATCACCACCATGCTCAGCATTACTACGCGGTGGCTGGCAATGGACGAATGTCGTCGAGGATATCAAAGAGTAAGGTTTCGTCAGTTTGTAACGCCTGTTCACTTCTGTTTTTGAAACGTCTTTGTGTGCTCAAGGCACAATTATCCAGAATATCATGGGCAATAAATTTAACGTCATTTTGCAGTGCCAATGGCTCTGGGTGCATGCATAACCACAACCGCGCATCATCAACATGGCCAGCCTGAACCAATTTCTCGGTTTGGGCGACCTGTTGCCAATAATCAGGGTGGGCGGCAAGAGGAAGAGGGCGATAATGGGATATAGGCGCTAATATCTCGGTAAGACTTTTACCGATTATTTTGTTTGGTTCAATATAAGGGCGTTGCAAACAGTCTGCTTCAAGCATAGCCATAAGCAGCGCAAACTTTGCACCTTGGGCTGTGGCTTTATTCAGACTACCGCTATATTCAAAGTCCGCAAGTTGCGGCCCAAAAACGTAATCTGATGTCTTGTCTAGCCCTGACTCCACTGTCGCTCACTATCTGAATAATCTACTAAGGTTATCGAATAATGTGGCGCAGACTTGAGGATTTGCTGAGTTAAAATGAAAAGCTGAGATGTATGAATGAGGTGTTTTTAAGGAGGATTGCCAAAAAACTCACCTGCTTGTGAAGACGTGCTGTCTACAATCCCTCATCAATATGACGTTGTAGCGAGGCGGCAAGCTCTCCTGATGCTTGCATATTGGCAATTATTTGATCCAGTGCCATTTTAATCTCGACTAACTCTGGGCGCAGAAAGATTGATAAATCGGTGACATCCACTGGCTGTGCTGAATGATAAATAGTGACATCGGCAAATGCCTGAGAGGCTAAAATAGTATTGGCGTTGTACTCGTGCATGATAGCGAAATCACAGCGTTTTATTTTCAACATGTTCATCATGCTCAACTGAGAATCAGAGTCGATACGATGAAATTGCTTATTGTCGAAAAAAGCTTGCACAGAAGGGTACAGATATCCACGTCGTGTGCACATTAAAATCCGAGATAGACGAGTGAGATCAAAATCTGGTGGAAAAGGCGTCATCGCGTAAAGGAAAGTGCGATGAAGGGCAATGGGTAAGCTGTGAATAAGTTTTTCTGGGTGGGAAAGCCAGCGTTCACTGGTGAGAAAGGCGTCAATTTTTCCGTCATACAAAAATTTTTCCGTGCGAACACGAAAAGAATCCACGTACTCGATAGATAAATTTTTAGTTCGACCCAATTGTTCAAGTACGTCATTGATCAACCCTTGATAGTTTGGATTGCCATCCGACATATACAAATAGGGGGGAGAGCCAGGAGCGTTAACACCAAAGATAAATTTATCTTCAGCCTGTGCCGTCAAAGCACCACTTAACGTGACGATTAAAACCCATATTGCCATTGGCTTTAGTCGCCAAAGCCATGGCCTTTGACGCTGTAAGAAGGCAGTGAATTTGCATCGTTTAAACATAAAAGTCCAGATCAGAAAAGACAGTAGCGATGATAAATAATTTACACACTATAGTGAGTATTTGGCTGATTGCACATTCCCTTATCAATTAGTCTTGGTTGAGGAAGTTAGCTTGCGTCAAACACCTTGTACAAACCACCTGCTTCAGCAAACTGAATTAAAAAAGCAATGAGCACAACCTAGCGGGTGGGCACGAGTAACTGCGGATCTAAACGCTCGGAAAACCAGTTGATGCGCCAGTCAAGATGCGCGCCCGTTACTCGCCCTGTTGCACCAATCTCGGCCACCAGTTGACCTTGCTCCACTGTGTCACCCTCTGCAACATGGCTTTTACTTAAATGCAAAAACGTTGAAGAAACGCCAAGACCATGATCAATGATCATGGTGCCGCCAGAATAATACATGTCGCTCACCCATAAAGTCACCACACCACCGGCGGGGGCATAAACTGGCGTGCCAACCGGGGCAGCCACATCAAGGCCGTAGTGCGGATTTTTGGGTTCACCATTAAAGACTCGCTGGCTACCGTAAACCCCACTAATCGGTCCTTGGGCAGGCCAAATAAAGTCCTGCATGAAGTTAGCGTTGTCGGTTTGGATCTTTCTGGCTTTGCCCAAAAGTACATTATCTTGACGAATACGCTCGCTCACCTCTGCTGGAGGGCTAACGTATTTACTCGCCACCCCTTCAATGCGTTGAACAGTGTATTCACGAGGCTGCAACGTGACGACTTGCTGTTGGTTTTGCCCGTTGTTGTCTCGCCATGTAAGTTGATGTTCCAGCGAGGCATCACGGCCAAAACCGATAGCAAAATAGCCTTGTTTGCTTACTGCAACCGGCTCACCGTTAAGTCGCAAATCTGCCCCTTGCACTAATTGCCCACGCAACAATGCACCTTGTACGTGGGCTCCTTGCAGGTCAATCTGTGCTAGGCAGGCAAAAGACACACTTAGCGCCCACAATATTGCACATAATCCTAGCCTAGGCATACGCGATGGCGCCTTTACCCACACCTTCAAACGCCAAGACTTTGTAAGTGTGCTGTTTGCCCATCTTTTTATGTTCATCTGCCATAAATTGCGCCAAACATTCTACGGTGGTGTCAGTGTCGATAATTTCTGTTTCAGCTTTTGGAATGGCCAATTCAAAACGCCCCTGCGAGGCTTCGTATGCAAATAACCAATGGCCACTGAAATCACTATTGTCGAGACTAAAACACACGGCATTTTCAGCGACGATGTCTTCATGGGAGCCTATGTAGATGTCCTGCCAACGTTTCGCCCAATACTGCTGAAGTTTGACACTGTTTTTGTCGTCCTCAAAAACCAGCACTTTCGAGCGATGCCCATGGGCAATGCGTTGACAATTACCATCGTGTTTTTTCAAGCCGTGGGTGTAGTGATAATACGGCGAATCGATAATTTCACTGCGTAGATTCAGTTCAATACCCGCTACGTTATCTGGCAGGTGGGTGGCAATCACGTCTTTTAAATAGTCACTGACCGACGGCATAGTCACTTCTTCAGCATATACAAAAGCGTAAGCATCATCGGGGCAATGCAGATGAATGGATAGACCGTGAGGACGCATAAAGTCGACTTTGACGGTGTCATTTTTATTGTCACGCACAATTTGGCTGAAAGGATGGTCAACCGGCACCAGCAGCTTGTGGTCGATATGTTGATCAATTAAGTACTTAAGCTGTTTTTTTACCTTGGCAAAATCGAGCACCATGCTTTCTTCATTGAGGTCACCGTTGAGGATCACGTCTACAATCCAGCTTTCACCCACCATGCCGCGTTTCGGGCACAAATAGGAAAAATCCATCACGGTTAAATCATTTACAAATAATTGCATGCTTGGTTCTGCTTCTCACTGCTTAGTTCTATCAAGTATATCGACGGATTCTCATCTGTCAGCTTTAGGCTTTGCTTAATTGGTCTTTTAAATTGGGGGGAATGCCTCTGATCATCAGCGTATCACTGCCTGCATCATAACTGATGCGATCCCCCAATAAATGGCGTTCAAAACTGAGACTCACCCCTCCACCCTGACCGCTGAACTTGGCCAAGTTTTTCAGCGCACTGCGGTCTGCCTGAAAATGTGCTTCAAGCGGTTGTTCGGCGCTTTGGTTGAACTGCTCAAACGTGCTGTGGTGTTGGGGTAACTTACTGGCTAATTCTGTTATTTGAATGTCGTCACCCTGCTCAAGTTTTTCTTTGTAATAATCAGCTACCGATTGTCGCGCTTGATGTTTTTCTTGAGGATCGAGTTGTTCTGCAGCCAGAAATGCATCCACTGTATGCAGTAATTGTTTGTTCTGTTGTTTCACATCAACCAATTCTTGGCAGCCAATAAAATGCATGAAGAAATCCGACACTTTACGACCCATGCGCCCCTTGATAAAACTGATGTAACGTTGCTGCTGCGCCATAGTGGCCAACTGAGTTAAGTCAATTCTCACCGCCAACTGCATTTTTGCCAAATCAAGGTGATCGCTGCTGGTTAACTCCAGTTGACTATTTATCTCCACATGCTGCTTGGTATTTAAAATAGTGATCAATAAATAGTCGGTGGCTAAAAACTGGTAGTGGCTGAAAATAACAAAACCGGTTTCCACACTGGCGGTGTCTAATAGGGATTTTTTTAATTGCTCGCTGGCTTGCACACTAAAGTCAACAAACCCGAGCTCGCCTTGCAACATATTATCCAATAACAGCGCAAAATTGTTGTCCGATTTTTCTGCCGCAAAACACCCTACCCCTTTGGCTGGTTTTAGGTTGAAAGCATGATTGATCTGTTGCGCTAGGTCTTCAATGGCCGGATTAATCTCAAAACAACTGGTGCGTGGCACTAACACCAACTCTTGCTGCTGATTAATGCGCAGTTGATGCACAACAAAATTATGGATTAGAGCACTCACGGGACTTCCTTATTAAAGCTATTTATTACATTTTCGCGAATTGGACGAGGTAGGGCAGCATGATTATTCGCATTTTAAGCTGACCATTGTTACTATCTCGCCCATTAACGGCGCTTTTAATTGCAGAGCTGGCGACGATGCCTCAACAATCAAAATATACAGACACTCAGTTTGAAACCATCATGCATGACATTATTGTGGTGCTTGAAAAACATCAGGTGCATCGAGACCTGTCTTTAATGGTACTCGGCAACATTCTTACCACCATATTCCAGCAACAAGTGCCTGAAAATCAGCGCGCCAAAATGGCCGAACAGTTTACACAAGTGCTGCTTAAAAGTATCAATGGAAAATAAAAAAGTTCTATGATTTTAGTCGAAACGCCGCGTCGCAAGTTGGTCACCCAACTCGTCAGTTGGGGACATTGGTTTGCTCTGCTCAACATATTTATCGCCATCATTATTGCGGCTATTTATATCTTTAACTCGCCAGGCCCAGATACCTTGTTGGGCACGGTTTATTTGTTTGCCACTTGGTTCAGCCACATTGGTTTTTTGACTTTTATCGGCTTTGTGATCTTTATCTTACCTCTGTGTTATTGGGTGCCCAAAGCCAAAGTAGTTAAAACCACTGCATCAATCTTAGCCGCACTTGCCTTAGCACTGCTGGCCTTAGATGCCCTGCTTTATACCAAGTATGGGGTGCACCTAAGCATCAACTCAGCAAATTTAATTCGTACCGAAGCGCAAACCGCCTTAGCCGAATTTGGTTGGCAGCAATGGGGCTTTTTTGTGTTGCTGTTTATGGTGTGGTTGTCGTTTCAGTTAATTGCCGCCAATGCGATTTGGCAACGTATCGAGCGTTTACAACGACGTAAATTGGGATTACCCATCACGACGTTTTTTGTCGCTTGTTTTGTCAGTAGCCACACCATGCATATTTGGGCTGACGCTAACCTTTATCAACCCATTGTGCGCCAAGACGACATGTTTCCGCTGTCTTACCCGGCAAAAGCAAAAACCTTGTTAGCGAAATACAATTTGCTGGATATCGAAGACTATCAACAACGCAAAGAATTGCAGTTTAACCAAAATATAACCGGCATCAACTACCCCACCGATCCCCTGTATTGTCCCGTCGACAAAACTAAAAAAGTGGTGATATTAATGGTCACTGAGGGTGAGTTGCCGGCGAGTTTAGCTGGGCTGATGCGGGTTGACCATCACTACGGCGTCAATTCAAATTTAGTCAGTGGCATTGACACCGTGCTCTACGGTTTGCCCGAGCTTTACCATGCCGCATTACGCGACTATCCGCCAATTCTGCTTGAGTTGCCAACAACCCAAGGACTGAGTGTGGCGTTGTATGGCAGTGATGTTGGTGAACAAACTAAATTTGCTCCCTATAAAGTCAGTTGGTCAGACTTTAAACAGCAAATAGACAGTGCCAGTGCTAATTTAGCCATCGGTTTCATCAGTGCATCGCAGCTAACTGAGATATTTAACACCGCGCTGGTAGACAATTACAAAGTACTTGTTAGTCATTTCAGTGCAGCGCCAAATTTCAACCAAGGCTTGATGACCAACTTCAGTGTCAATCACAGCATTTCCAGTCGTGAAGACCTAGCCCCCACGGCTTTGCAATTGCTGGGATGCAATGCTAATCCCAAAATATACAGTACTGGCAGTGCCATGATTGACAACAGTCAGAGCGATTACGTGGTCAGTACACTAGGTAGCAAGGTATTGTTATTCACCGCGACACAGCGTATCGAGGTGCTGAGCAATGGTAACGTCAAGATTTTCGATTTGCTCTCTGGTGAAGAAGCGTTTAACCAAGTTGATACCAACATTTTGAGTCAAGCTATAAAACGGTTGAGTCGTTTTTCAGCGAAGAAGATCAACTAAGGCATGTTAGTGCTTTGCTAATACACTAATGCTGAAATCAGCCGTTACCGTTTGCAGGTGTTGCCGTAAGCGCTGTTTTTTCTCTTCTGAAATACTCCAGTAGAAAGGCGTCATCATTAGCAGGTTGTGGCGTTGCTCTGCGTTATGCAAAGCGATCACAAAACGCAGTCGTTGATGCTCTAATAGACGAAAACCCTCAGCAATGTTTAGCTCTGCACTATGCTGCTGAGGTGTGTCGTAGACCATGGATTTAAGCTCAAACAGATGATCGCTGGCCGGATTAATGCTCAGCCAAAGTCCGTTATCTACCAGTACTCGATGAATTTGAGCACTGCTCGCAGGGGCAAAAACTTGCACAACGGCGTGCTGACTGTTCGCTGCTAGTGGCAGGTCAAAGGTACTCGCCACCGCAAATTGTATATTTTTGTGTTGCTTGGCAGCTTGTTGCACCGCCGCTTTTGATATATCGATGCCACTGGCTTGCACCATGTAGCCTTGGCTTTTAAGCTGCGCCAAAATCGACCCCATGTAATAGCCTTCTCCACACCCTGCATCAAAAAACTGCCATGGTTGCGACACAGACCGCGTATCCATATTTTTTTGCAACACCTGTGCTAAGCGTTGAGCTAAGGCTTGATAATGGCCATGTTGCAAAAACCCCCCGACGGGCCAAAACCATGTCTTTGTTATCGCCGGGTGATTTACTGTTTTTGTGTTGTGCGAGTAACAGATTGACATAACCCTCTTTAGCTTGATCAAAACTATGACCATTGCGACAGCGCCAGGTAGAGCTGTGCAGCTGAAGAGCCGTTTTACACGCAGGGCATTGCCAGCTTGCTGGCGCAGCATTGAGAAGAGTCATGAGTAGCCCATTGCAAAGTCAAAAGTGCGCAGTTTAACAGAATTTTTTGTGAGCAATCAGTGCCTCCTTGCATCTGAATACCATTAACCGTCTATTGCCAGTGACACTCGGTCAAAGGGAACGTTGCGGCAAAAGAAGCGAGGCATAATCACAAGGAATTAGTTCACAACTATGCTATTTTGCTTGCCCTAAACCCTACACCTTACAACTTACACCACTTAACGTTTTTTTGATTAGGACTACTATGATCCCTTGGCAGCAACTCGGCAACGCACAAATACCTAACAATGGTGGCGAACTTAAGTTCTCGCAGCGAGGAGACGAGTTTTCCATCCGCTTGTCGGGCATTCGCGGCGAGTTGATGAACAGCCGTGTCTACCATTCAGAAAAAGTACTCGCCGAACTTGGCTGCGCACATTTGCCATCACAGCCCCATGCCCATGTACTCGTTGGTGGGCTTGGTATGGGCTATACCCTTGCCTCTGCCCTCAAATCAGTCAGCACTACTTCACACGTAACCGTTGCAGAGCTAATCCCAGAAGTAGTGACCTGGAATCAAGGGCCATTAGGGCAGTGTGCTAACTATCCCCTCAATGATCCGCGCACCAAGGTACATATTGGCGACGTTAAGGAACTGCTTGTCGCTGGACAGACCCAATTCGACGCCATCCTCTTGGATGTTGATAATGGGCCTGAAGGTTTGACCCATAAAAACAACAACTGGCTCTACTCTGAGCAGGGTTTGCAAGCGATATATAATACGCTACTGCCAAAGGGAGTATTAGCCGTGTGGTCTGCAGGCCCCGATTATTTGTTTAGTGTGCGACTAAAAAATATTGGCTTCAAAGTTGACACTAAAGTGGTGCGTGCCAGACCCGGCAAGGGCAGTAAACACAGCATATTTTTGGCAAAAAAGAACTAACACACAGCAAACTGCGACAGACTGATGCTTGTTACCTCGATTTGGTATTGATCTTTATACCTTGTCACCCGCTCACATATTTAACTCTCCCAGCGCTTTTTTTATCATGCGTAGCTAACACAAAAGTGTCTGCAAAAGAGGATGAATACCATGTTGAAACGGTTATTCGCAAAAAAACGCAAAAAATCCAGCCTATTTATCGCTGCTGCTCTGATGAGCAGTGCCTGCGCCACCACCTTGGTTATCACCATGCAAGAAGGTTGGCGCACTGAGTCAAGTCTGCGCACGACCACCGCAAAAGGTGGAGAAGTGGCAGAAATCATTGACGATTGTTCAGAATCCCTCACCTATGCAAATGTCACGGAAGCCATGTTACCGTGCATTAAACGGCAAACCATCGTTGTAGCAAAGCAAGATTTGCCCTATGACTCAAGGTCTGAACATGACGATCTTATGCTCATGGAAAAACCATTACCAGCAGAAGAAATCTTACGTGGTGATGGCTCAGAGGATGACTTGGTACTGAGTGAGAAAGCGCGTAACACGCCTGACGAAGCGAGTAAAAATCTTGCATCGGTGCATGCAAATCCGCTCAACGGGGGTAATCGCCAAGGGCAAACTAAGCAAAAATCCGAGCAACTTACACAGACAAAGGACTTTGCTGGTGTTGTCACTTATTCAAGCAATACAAACGCGTCGTTGTTTGCTCTTAACACCTTGGGCACGCAATCCAAACCCCTAAATCAGACCTTAAACACCGCAACACAACAAGACGACACAAGTCAGCAAAGCAACAATAGAGACGCCGAAAATGGCCTGACTGCTGATACTGGCTCTAACGCTGACACGTTGCCTACCATAACGTCTGGGTCTGTCGCAGATTCACCCGCTGAAGAAAGGCAAATTGATAACTTGGTAGATAATAATGAGCAGCGTGAGATCACTGATAATCAAGTGTTGAGTGGCAACGTAGTGAATAATGGCATCATTAACATCAGCCCTGACAGCTTATTAACCCACAACGGTACCTTGGGTGGCTCAGGTGTTTTTAATGGGCTGACGTTAGTGCAAGACGGTATCATTGCCCCCGGCAATAGCCCAGGTTTGATTACTTTTGATGACTTAATTTGGCAAGATATTGAGCTTAACATTGAGTTAGCTGGCAGTAATCAGGCCGGTGTCGACTACGATGCCATTCAAGTGAATGGTGATCTGCAAATCATCGGTAGTGTGGATATTTTTATCGACCAAACCGTGGATTTTGATCTTGAAGGCAGCCGATTTTCAATCCTTACTGTCAATGGCGATATTCTCAATGAATCGGGTCTCGTGGTGAACGACCCAAGCATCTTAGCGTTCAATATTGACGAGGGCTTTGATTTAAATTGGCTAAAAGAAGCCGAGGGCTGGAGTTTAACCTTGCTCGCCAGTCTCAATCCGCTGCAGGCTAGCACTACTGTATCTGAGCCTTGGCTTCTGCTGTTATTAGTGTTGACAGCAATCTGGATAGTGACTTCACGCCGGATAAGTCAGGGCCATCAGCCTGACTGTCATCCTTCTCACTAAACTGCTTCTTATTTAACTTTCCAATAGCACGACACGGCGTTTTCCTTGGGCAGATTGCTTACCAAGGAAGACGCAGTGTTGGCTGGCTATTGTGAGTTTGTTAGCAGGCAACCATCTAACAAGACAAATAGCCCTTAGCTTGTTATGCTCATTGACGCCAAACACAAAACTGACATAGTGTGTTGGCATGCTAGACTAAACGCTTGAAAACGTTGACTAATCTTGACTGCTGACTGATTTTTATAAAGAGGTTTTTCTGAATACTCGCTGGATACTGTTACTGATATGGTTTTACTGCAGTGCAAGTATTGCCGCTGAGGCAGTGTGGCGAGGTCAAGAGCAATTATCACTCGACGATGTCGCTGAGTTTACTGTGACAACTGAGGCGCAACTTAGCGGTAATGAAATATGGCAGAGTAAAGACACATTGCCAGCGCACCACGCTAATCAATATTTGCATTTTCGGCTGACCATTGATAACCAATTAGACAGCGATGCAGATGTTCGTTTTATTATTCCTTTTCCCGCGATCAAACAACTGACGGTGAAAATTGGCGACGCTATCTGGCAAACAGGGGATGCCTTGCCTTTTAACACGCGCGCCATCGAATCGCCCGACTATGTGTTTCCTGTGCACATAAAAGCTCACACAAGCGTGCCAATATCCGGTTCAATGTACGGCGAAATATTACGTTATCAACTGTTGTTAGCTGACCCGCTCATTTCTGAGGCTCAGTACCGTCGAGCCTTGTTTCGCGACATGTTGTTTTTTGGTGCCATGACCACCTTGTTTGTGGTCAGTCTGATCATCTTTTTTGCGACTCGTTACCCAGCTTATCTTGCCTTCGCTTGTTTCAGTTTTTCTGTCAACGGCTGGTTTTTTCGCGTCTTAGGTTATGGTTTTGAAACCCTGTGGCCCAACGTACCCGCCATCAACGACCCTAGTTATGGCATCTTACTCTACAGCATCATGCTTTCTTCTGCGTGGCTCAATGAAACCATCCTGAAAAGGGTCGATCGCCCGTTGAAATTGCAGGGTTTATTGCGCTACTACACCTTCGCTTTGTTAGTCGCAGGGCTTTTCTCATCTTTGTTTTTGCCCTTAAATATTACCCTTATCTTACCGTTATTGTGGTTTTTCCCCTTTATCATTCTGATGTTTGTCATCACCTATCTTGAGTTCAAGGATGGCTCCATCAAAGCCCGTTGGTATGCATTTTCGATGATCCCCATCGTCACCGGCGCATCGGTAGTGGTGTTGGCGGGTCTAGGTTGGTTTCTTGCTATTGATCTACTGCTGAGCATGATGACGGGTATATTTCTCACGTGCTTGATGTTGACGGTCATGATTTCCACTTACCTGATTAGACTGCTGCAAAGCCAACGAGATTCAGAACATAAACAAGCAGAAAAACTGGAACGGTTGGTAAAACAACGCACCCAAGAGCTACAAGCATCCAATCGTAAACTGAACGAATTAGCTTCTATTGATCCACTGACGGCCCTGCCTAATCGCCGCAGTTTAGACCGCTTTGTTGACGAATGGCTGAGTCAATCAGCATTAGGCTTGGGCATTGCTATTTTGGATCTTGACTACTTCAAGCGCCTCAATGATACCTATGGCCATGACGTGGGGGATCTTGCCTTAGTGGAAGTGGGTAAAGCCTTACAACCGCTGAATGATGAAAATAATATTGCTGGACGTTTTGGTGGTGAGGAGTTTGCGATCTTTAAACACGCCGCAAACGAAACGAATTTTTATCCTGTGCTTCAATCGGTGCACCAACGTATTCAGCAAATTCGCTTAGTTGATTACCCTGATATCAGCTTAAGTGCTTCCATCGGCTGGGTTGTGTCTCGGCCAAATGAGAGTATCAGTGATAGTTTTAGACGTGCCGACCAAGCCTTGTATCAGGCCAAGAGTGAAGGTCGTAATCGAATTGTCTGCGCATCAGCCCAGGGTGAGTTAACTTGAGGGTATGGCGGCTGAATATGCTAGCCGCCAGAGCCTAAGTGCAGGACAAACGTTTGCGGTTGAATTAAACCCGCGTCCCGCCGTCCAGTTCTAAAGTACGACCGGTGAAATAATCATTCTCAAAAATAAATTTTGCCGCATGGGCCAGTTCAGTCGCTTCCGCTAAGCGGCCGGCAGGCACACTTTTGATGAACAATTCCCGCATCTCAGGGCGCATTTGCTGAGCCATCGCAGTATTCACCAAACCGGGCGCAATGCATCCGGTGCGAATACCAAAACGAGCCAGTTCTTTGCCCCAACTTACCGTCATGGTGGCGACGGCCGCTTTGGAAGCAGAGTAATTGGTTTGCCCCATATTGCCGGCCCGAGAAACTGACGACAGGTTGATAATCACACCCTGACTTTTAGTCGCAATCATCTGCGCCGCCGCTTCACGACTACACAAAAAAGTACCCGTGACATTGACATCGAGTACCGACTGGAATTGTTGGCGAGACATTTTATCCACCACTACACCATCTTTTACTTTTAACAACATGCCATCACGCATGATCCCAGCACTATTGATCAAACCGTTTAATTGACCAAACTCCGTCACAATGGCAGCAAAAGTGGCCTCGACTTGTGCTTCGTCAGTCACGTTGACCACAAAGCCTTTGGCCTTGATTCCCAAACTACGCAATTCAGCCGCTGCGGTTTCTAGGCTGTCTGCTTGCATATCTAATAAGGCGATGTGGGCACCCTGTTGCGCGAATTCTTGAGCCATGGCTCGACCTAAGCCTTGGGCTGCGCCCGTAATGGCGATGACGGTTCCTGCTAATTTCATGTTATTAACTCTTTGTTTTACTGAACAATTTAAAAATACTGGAGAAGTCTAAACGCCCATTGCCTTGCAAGCTATGCATGCTAAACAGACTATGTGTTAACGACCCCATGGGCGTAGACGATTGACTTTGGATAGCGGTATCCATGGCTAGACCGAGGTCTTTTTTCATCAAATCCACCATGAAACCACCCTGATAGCCTTTAGACGATGGCACATTTGGCATCACATCTGGGCAAGGATTATATAACTCTAAGGTCCAATTGCGCCCTGAACTTTGCAGCATAATATCTGACATGGTTTTTGGATCCAGGCCATTATCGACGGCCAACTGCAGAGCTTCAGCGGTGCCTACCATCAATACCGATAGCAGCATGTTATTACAAATTTTGGCGATTTGCCCAGCACCAACCGCGCCTGCGTGGAAGATATTTTTGCCCATACTTTGCAAAATGGGTAACGCAGCTTGGTAGCATTTTTCGTCACCACCGACAATGAATGTCAAGGTGCCAGCTGTGGCACCTCCCACTCCGCCCGAAACGGGTGCATCAATAAACTGCATGCCTGCGGCGACCAGTCCTTTGCCAACGGCTTGTGCGCTGGCAGCATCAATGGTACTGGAATCAATCACTAAACAATTTGGTTTTAATACACTGACCAGACCTGGCTGCTGATCGTCACCCAGATACAAAGCTTTTACGTGTTTGCCCGCTGGCAACATGGATATCACCACATCTGCATCCTTGACAGCATCCATGGCGGAACTTGCGGCTCGTGCTCCTTCGGCCGCCAGTTTGGCAAGGGCCTCGGGGACGAGATCAAATACCGCTAAATTAGGGTAGTGTCTCAGTAAATTAAGCGCCATGGGTGAACCCATATTGCCCAAACCAATAAACGCGATGTTTGTGGTACGACTGAAAGGCGAAGTTGACATAAGTTTAGTCCTGACCAAGATTTGTTAGTGGGTGCTTACCGTCGCGCCAAGGCGAGGTAAAAAAAGAATCAATACACGTTTGTGGCACATCTTCCAAGGTAGAGTACAACCAACTCGGTGCACGATCTTTGTCGACCAATAACGCTCTTACCCCTTCCTGAAACTCACCTAACATGCCGCAGCGGCATGACATAATCAGCTCCATTTTAAAGCAATCGGCTAGACTCATGGTCGCACCACGCTTAAGTTGTTCGAAGACCAAATGCGCGCTAATGGGTGAGCCTGCCGCTAAAGTAGCTTGCGCTTTACGCAACCAAGAATTGTCAGCACTTGGCCAAGACTCTATTTGCTTAACCGCAGATCTTAAATCATCACATTGTGCCAAGGCATCCAACTTTGCTTGCATGGCGGGCAAAAGCGCTGGACTCGCTTCTTCGCTAACATAACTCGCTTGGTGTTGGCACAATTGAGTGAGTAACACATGATTCTGCTCGGCAGCTATACGCCAATCAGCTTTTTGCAAGACAGTGAGAAAGGCATCTTTAGTCTCGTGGGGTAAATAGTAGTCCGCTAAATTACAATACAAGGCATCGGCGGCATTGAGGCTCGCCGCGGTTAAACCCAAAAATAAACCACAGCCCGCAGGCATTTTATTTAAAAAATAGCTGCCTCCCACATCAGGGTAAAGGCCAATGGTAATTTCGGGCATGGCGATGCGTGACGTTTGGGTAACGATGCGATGGCTTGCCCCACTCATCAAACCCAACCCGCCCCCCATCACAATGCCATGTCCCCAACATAAAATCGGTTTGGCGTAGGTATGAATAAGGTAATCAAGTTGGTATTCGTGAGTGAAAAAATGCGCAAGCTCCGCCGGTACCTCATCGCTTTTTTTATCATGCGCTTGCATGGCGTGATACATGGCCACTACATCACCACCTGCACAAAATGCTTTGTCCGATTGACTGTCTAACAACACCATGCAAATCGCTGGATTATGCTGCCAGCGTTGTAATTGCTCATGTAGTAGCGCAATCATCTCGCTATCAATGGCATTGAGGGCGGCGGGTTTATGTAAACTAACATGGCCGATAAAACAGCCATTGTCACAGGGCAACTCTGCACAGACTACCTTGGCGAGTTCAGTCATCAATGTCATGCTCCAGTAAGAGATTAAAGAATATCGCCCGCCCCAGCGGCCAATAAACGCCGACCAATGATCAAACGCATGATTTCATTGGTGCCTTCCAAGATCTGGTGAACACGCACATCACGTACGTGGCGCTCTAAGGGATACTCTTTAATATAGCCATAACCACCGTGTAGTTGCAGCGCTTGATTACACACCTCAAAGCCCACATCGGTGGCAAAACGCTTGGCCATGGCACAATAGGCAGAGGCTTCAGGGTCTTGTTGATCCAGCTTAAATGCCGCTAATCTTACCATCTGTCTTGCCGCTACCAGCTCTGTAGCCATATCGGCGAGTTTAAATTGCAGGGCTTGAAAAGCGGCTAAGGGCTTACCAAATTGACTGCGTTCATGCATATAATTTTTTGCGGTATTCAAGGCTTGCTGAGCAGTACCCACAGAACAGGTGGCAATATTGATGCGCCCACCGTCTAAACCTTTCATGGCAAAGGTAAACCCTTGGCCTTCTTCACCCAGCAAATGGTCGAGGGGAATACGAACGTTATCAAAGGTGATGAGTCGCGTAGGCTGAGCATTCCAGCCCATTTTTTCCTCAGCTTTACCGTAAATCACGCCCTCAGCATTGGCCGGTACCACAAAAGCTGAAATACCTTTGGCACTGGCATCGCCGCTGCGCGCCATCACGATCAATACTTCGGTCTCACCTGCCCCTGAGATAAACATTTTTGAGCCGTTTAGCACATAGTGATCACCTTGTTTTTTGGCGGAGCTGCGCATCGCTGAGGCGTCAGAACCAGAACCAGGCTCGGTTAAGCAGTAAGAAGCCAACCATGCTCCCGTGGCCAGGTTTGGACAATACAACGCTTTTGCACTTTTAGTGCCCCACGTGGCTAACATCCACGTGGCCATATTGTGAATGGTTAACATCGCCGTGGTGGTGGTACAGCCCATCGCCAACTGTTCAAAAATAATCGACGAGTCAAGACGACTTAGCCCCAAGCCCCCCTCTGATTCTGGCGTGTATAAGGAACAAAAACCCAACTCTCCCGCTTTGTGCATGGTCGCTTTTGGGAAAAAGTGTTCTCTATCCCATTGTGCGGCAAAGGGGGCTAATTCTTGTTCAGCAAATTGACTGGCGGTTTCAGCAAACGCACGCTGCTCATCAGTAAAATTAAAATTCATCGCTGCTCCTTATCACTTAGCGCAAGTTGATGGTCATATTCGGTTGCTCACCAGCGCCACTGTGTGCATTGGCTTCTTCATCAAACCAACGCGCGGTAATGGTTTTGGTTTCGGTATAAAAGCGAATCGCCTGTTTGCCATAGGCATGCAAGTCACCGTAAAACGAATTCTTCCAACCGGTGAAGGAAAAGAACGGCAAGGGTACGGGAATGGGTACGTTGATGCCCACTTGTCCCACTTCAATTTCATGCTGATACTTGCGTGCCGCTCCACCGCTGCTGGTGAAAATCGAGGTGCCGTTACCATAAGGATTGTTGTTCACTAATGCGATGGCCTCGTCGAGGGTATCCACCACCATACAACAGAGCACTGGGCCAAAAATCTCTTGTTGGTAAATACTCATGTGGGTTTTCACCTCACTGAAAACGGTTGGCCCAACCCAGTTACCTTGTTCGTAGCCAGCCAAACTGAAGGTCGAACCGTCCACCAAACATTTAGCACCTTGAGCCTTACCCTCAGCAATTAAAGCCAGGACCTTTTGTTTGGCTTGTGGGCTGATAAGTGGGCCAAAACCTGATTCTGCGTCATCCCAAATACCTGGTGTTACTTTGCTGATCATGCCTGCTAACTCGTCAATCCACTCTTTCGCTTGTCCCACAAACACCGCAACAGAAATGGCCATACAACGCTGCCCCGCTGCGCCCACCGATGCCCCTACCAAGTTGTTGAGCACCTGTTGTTTATTGGCATCTGGCATAATGACTGAGTGATTTTTTGCGCCGGCAAAACACTGAGCACGTTTCATGTTGTCGGTGGCCGTTTTGTAAATATGTTGCCCAACTGGCACAGACCCCACAAATGATACAGCGCGAATATCGGCATCATTGAGCAAGTAGTTCACTTGGTCTTTACCACCGTGTACCACGTTTAACACCCCAGCTGGTGCGCCGGCTTGAATAAACAACTCCGCCAATTTCATGGGTGTGAGGGGATCTTGTTCAGAGGGTTTGAGAATAAAGGTATTGCCGCAGGCAACGGCCAGAGGAAACATCCACAAAGGGATCATGGCTGGAAAATTAAAGGGGGTAATCCCCAAACACACGCCAAGTGGTTGAATGTAACTGTAGGTATCGATGCCACGGGCAACGTTTTCAGCGGTTTCACCCATCATCAACGCAGGCACATTCATGGCTTGTTCTACAACTTCAATCCCGCGCCACACGTCCCCCTTAGCATCGGCAAAGGTTTTACCGGTTTCTTGACTAAGAATGGTGGCAATTTCATCGTGCTGTTCTTTTAACAATTGTTGGTAGCGCATCATGACCCGCGCCCGCTCAGGCACCGGCACTTCTTTCCACGTTAAGAAAGCCTGTTTCGCTGACGCTACCGCTGCAGCCAATTCAGCATCAGTAGCACAGGGGCACTGGGCTATCACGCTGTTGTTGGCGGGATTCGTCACTTCAATAAATTGGCTAGTAGTGGAAGGAATAAATTGACCGTTGATCAATAAAGGAACGTGTTGCATAAATCACCTTGTTTGCGTTAGCCAAATAGATCATGGCGACTGTTAAAGATTTGTTAGTGAGATTAACAAAGTTTATGACCTTTACGTTAACGTTAACTTGAAAAATATTTTACTGGGCTGCCAACTTCTGTATACATTCACTAGGCACAGAGACAGATTCAGCCCATACAACTCAATGCACTATTAGCAACAAGACAAACTGCTCTGCAGTGTCATTCCATAGATAACTTCTTGATGAAAGTTGATTAGTGCAACTGTAGGGCTATAAAAATCACGCTAGCATCTGTTTACCAGCCTGCTATGCTGCTTTTCTCAGGACATGGAATAAAACAAACGATGCAGTTAGAGAAACTGAAAGTTGCGGTAGTAGAAGACAACGGTATGGCACGTACCAATATCCGCAATCATTTGCTCGACATGGGTTTCAATGATATTGGCTGTTACAGCAATGGCAAAGAGCTGCGTAGCAATGTTAAGTCACACAGCTTGGATTTGTTACTCTTGGATTTTCACTTAGGGGATAACAAAAATGGTGTCGAAGTATTACAAGAATTGAAACAAGACGGTTTAATTCGCCACACCACCTGTGTCATGTTTATTACCTCTGACCGCCTTCCTCTCATCATCGGGCAAATTATCGACGTGCACCCTGAAGCCTTGGTGATCAAACCCTACACCATTCGCCACCTCGAAAAAAACATCACCAACTGCATTCGGCTTCACCAGTTTTTACTACCTGTGTATGAATTGATGGATGACAACAACTATGCCCAAGCGCTGGTGATCGTTGATATTCTGTTAGATAAAGGTGAACAACAACGCCAATACGGTGCATTGATCAAATTAAGGGCGCGAATATTAACCAAGTTAAAACGTTATGCCGAAGCGGTGCAGATATATCAGCAAGTATTAGAGGGTTCAGACAAAATTATTTGGGCAAAATGGGGCTTAGTGCACAATTTGTTTTTGGACAATAAGATTGCTCAGAGCCAACAAATACTGCATGAACTCACCAAATCCCAACTCACCAGCATCAAAGCCAGTGAGTGGTTAGCACGCATTTGTATTGATAATAATCAATACAGTAAAGCCGAGTCGCATTTAACCAAGATCCGCGATGGTGACTTATCACTGTCTGCCACAAAACTTAAAGCTTACATTTACCAAGCACAAGATCGTGGCCAACAAGCCATTGAACTATTAAATAAAAAGCGAGAATCGCAGCGCTCTGTACGGGAAAGATTCGACGAAATCACCCTTGAATTAGCGCGTTGTTATTTATTGGAAGCACAAGATAAACCAGAAGAAACAGAAAAACCGGAAATTGAAGTCGCCAAAGTGTTGATCGGGTCAGTCCGCCGCGCTGGCGCCCATCCCACCTTACGTCTGAAAAAAGATTATATGCAAGTAGCGACGGCCTTGGCGGAAAACAACCCAGAAAAAGCCAAAGAGTTATTGGCGCGTCCCGGCATGGATGAATTGCAACAGGCTGACATTGCTACCCTGCATGACGCCATCGTCAGTCATCAAACTCTCGGTAACCTAGTACGTGCTCGTGAGCTATTGGCCATGAGCCAACGTAAACTGCAATATATCGACGAGAGCAATGAAAAAACTATTGCCAGCATGTTGGTCTCAAAAAGTGCTGAGACCATTGGTGATCAAAAACCCATGGCCTTGAATTTCAACAAACGCGGACAGCAGCATTATGCACAACAGCGTTTTGTCGAAGCCATTGACGACTTTTACAAAGCGTATCAGTTATTTCCGCGTGAACTGGCGTTTAGCCTCAACTTGTTGCAGGCCTTAGTGGATGCCGGTGTCACCCAGTACAAGACACTGCATACCCTGGATTTTCTTAATGAGTTACAGCGGCGCAAACTTAACGCCACCAACAAGCAGCGGCTCGAAGAAATCATCTCACGGGTGACCAAAAAACAAGGGGTGTTTTTTGCCGACCAAGCCAGCAAAGCCTAGCGATAAACATATTGCGGTAAAGATACAACGATAAAAACGACAGCCATAAAAGTGCAGCAATAGAAGCACCATCAATGCCTAAAACCGGCTTTTTTGCGATTATTTTAGTTTTTTTGTTTGTGGCTGTCCCTAATGCACCATGTCATCCGTCATCCTTATGTTGCTTCAGTCACACTATGCTAAAGCAATGATCCGCGCACTCACAGCGCCGGGTGCATCGACTACGGCAAAATTGCCCAACAGAGGAAACATAAAATGAATGAATACATGTTGTTATACAAGGGCGGCGATCCAGACTGGATGGCTAACACCAGCGCAGAACAGATGGCCGCGTCCATGCAAAAATGGGGAGAATGGATGGCCGATCTGAAACAGCAGGGTCGGCTGAGCAGTGGTGGCGCGCCCCTTGACTACAGTGGCAAACGTCTGAGTGCAGATGGGCTGGTCACCGAAATTTTGGCCAGAAAATTTAAAGAACTGGTCACCGGCTATTCCATCATCAGAGCAAGTACCATGGACGAAGCCCTAAACATGGCCAAGGATTGCCCGATCTTTCAGTACCCGAACATTGTGGTGGAAGTGCGTCAGGTCATGGAAGTGGGTTAAACCAAGGTACTCAAACGGGCTGTTGCAACAGTTCAGTAACGTGTTGTAACAGCACTTTTTGCTCTCGTGGCGTGCCGCCGCGCTTAATAGCAAGATTAACAAATTCATTGGCCAAGTCTTTTTGCCCTGCCTTGGCATGTAAAAAAGCCAAGGTAGCAGGCACTATGTGTGAGGTTTGTAAGCTGCGGTGGGTTTGTAGAGCACTGACCCACTCAATGGCTTGCTGAATATGTCCGGCGTACGCTAGGGCAATCGCCTGATTAATCCGCGCCACTGGCGAGTCATTTAACGCAATCAACGCGCCATAATGTTGCACAATATTAAGCCAGTTGGTGGTGTCAAATTGTCCAGCTAAACAATGTTCACTGGCAATTCTTGCTTCCAGCAAATAACGATTTATACCCGGATCGGGGTGTTGTTCGACACTGTGCAGCAAGGCCATAGCTTGCTGGATCATGTCCTGTCGCCACAGCGCCCGGTTCTGGCGGTCAAGTGGAATGGGTTGGCCGTCGATATCTACCCTAGCCGCAAAGCGCGCGAACTGAAAATGCAGCAAGGTCAGCAGCGAGGCACTTTGTTTGCACCTGAGCTTTTGGTGTTCGTTGATCAATGTTACCAAGGCCATGGCGTCGGTACATAAATCTGCATTAACGGCCAGTTTGCCCGAGGCATGAAAGCCCTCGTTGAACATCAGATAACACAGGGTATTTAGCTTGCTTTGTACCTCACCAATCTCTCCCGCGTTTGGCATGCTAAACGCCATACTGCTCACTTTGTCCTTAATCCGACTGAGGCGTTTTTTGACCGTTTCCACAGGCAGCAACAGGGCCCGAGCAATCGCCAAGGTAGATAATCCACACAAAGCTTTGAGCAAAAACGGTAAGACATGTTCGAAGGGTAAGTCCAGTTGGCAACACAAATACATCATGCGTAATTGGTCGTCACCAATGTGACTGGGATCAAAGGCCTCGCTCACCGCATGGCTCAGCGTCCATTCACTTTGTAGTTGCGATTGATAAGCCTGGGCATAGTGGCGCTGCGTTTTATCTTGACGAATCACATCGATGGCGCGGTTTTTACTGCATTGTACCAACCAGGCCGACGGATTATCGGGCACACCCTGTGTCGCCCAGCTTTGCAAAGCCTTACTAAAAGCATCTTGCAATACATCTTCAGCTAATTGCAGGTTGTGTGGGCCAAACAGTTTCAGCAGTACCGCCAGCAATCGACTCGAATGCTGGCGATAAAGACTTTCAATACTTTGTTCGAGGGTGACAATAAGTGCCTCGACTAAGGTTGCGGTTCAAGTTTTAACAAACGACCACCTTGGTCATCTTCTAATACAAAAATCTCGCCGTTGGGGCCCTCTTCCACTTCGCGGATCCTCCGTCCCCAAGCGTAACGTGCGGCTTCTGTGGTTTTAGTCATTTCATTTCCTGTGGTCTTTGCCATGCGAATACGGATAAGGGCTTGAGAAGATAAGCCACCGACAAACGCATCACCTTGCCAAGCAGGAAATACTGCGCCTTGATAAAACATCAAACCCGCAGGGCTGATAGCAGGCACCCAAGCAATTTCTGGTGCTTGATAAATAGGCATGCTGGCATGATCAGGGATCTTGGTGCCATCATAATGGTCGCCTTCCGATACCTCGGGATAGCCATAGTTGCTCGCACGTTGAATGCGATTAAGTTCATCGCCATGGCGTGGCCCCATTTCTAACTCCCACAACTGACCATTGCCATCAAAGGCGAGGCCCAAAGGATTACGATGACCCAGCGACCAAATTTGCTCTGTGACCTCTCCACTGCCGTAATAAGGGTTGTCACTTGGTACACTGCCATCGAGATTTAAGCGAATCACTTTACCCAAATTCATCGCCATATTTTGCGCTGGATTAAATTTTTGACGTTCACCCGAACTGATGAACAAATAGCCATCAGCTGAAATCGCCAAACGATGGCCGTAGTGGCCATGCCCTGTTACTTTTGGGGCTTGGCGCCAAATAATCTGTCTATCTTGCAAACTCGCTTGCTCACCGTTAAGGATAAGGTTTGCGCGTTCAACTACCGCACCGCTGAGGCCGTTGTCGTGTTCAGCAAATTCCACATAAGACAAATAGACATGTTTTGAAGTGGCAAAATCAGCAGCGAGAATAATATCCCCTAAGCCACCTTGCCCTCGTGGTGTCACAACAGGGCTGTTGGCCACCAAACTGCGTTTTTTCCCCTGCTCATCAAGTAGCCAAAGTTTGCCACTTTTTTCACTCACCAACGCTTGGCCATCAGGCAAAAACGTCATGGCCCAAGCACTATCAAAACGCTCAAGTGCTGTGGCGCGAAGTTTGACTGCATCGCTGCCAATCACTTCGAAGGTTGAATCGGCGGCATTCGCTGTTTGTATAGTCACATTGCTGGCTAACAAACTGACGTAAAACAAACCCTTGATATACTTCAACATGCTTTTTGCTCCAATGATTTCATTGCAATTTTGACTACGATACCCAATTGCTGCAGGTCAAGATAGCTGATGGGGTGGACTTTTTGCTATTTGCCCGCGTAATCGGTTTATTCAAGAGGTGCTAAGGGCACAGCCAGGTGTCAAACGAGACCTCTATGCTTAACTACGACAATCGCTGGCTAAACGCTCATAAACTTGTACCAAGTTGATTAATAATGATATTTTGCTTTTTCTGTTCTTACCTTAGGTTTAACCATAATGACACGCCATGCCATTGTTATTCTTTTGCTGCTTGCTGTTTTAAGCAGTTGCTCATCCTCAATTAACTCATCAGTAGCGAAACACTCTATGTCATCCACTGCATCACAACTTACACTTGAAGCCCTGTATAAAGATAAAAGCTATGAAACCAAAAAACTCGGCTCAGTGCGCTGGCTAGCGGATGGTGTATCTTACACAGCGTTAGTTGATTCAGCGGCACATGAAGAAGCCAAAGACATTGTGCGCTACTTGGCTGGTAGTGATGAACAAAACATTCTGGTTAGCGCAACGAGCCTTATTCCCGTTGGGCAAACCAAGCCCCTCGCCATTGATGATTATCAATGGAACAAGGATCAAAGTCAGTTGTTGGTCTACACCAATAGCCAAAAAGTGTGGCGTAGTAATAGTCGCGGTGATTATTGGTTGCTCGACATGAACAGTGGCACCTTGACCCAACTTGGCCAAACTGAACAGGCTCAACCTGCCAGCATGATGTTTGCTAAATTTTCCCCCGACGGTAAAGCGGTGGCCTATGTTCGTGATAACAACATCTATGTGCAGTCATTGGCCGACTTTGCGGTTAAGCAACTCACCCACGACGGTAAAGACCATGTCATCAACGGTATTTTTGACTGGGTATATGAAGAAGAGTTTTCCATCGCTGACGGTTTTCGTTGGAGCCCAGATAGCCAGAAAATAGCCTACTGGCAATTGGATACCAGCAGAGTTAAAACCTTCACCATGATCAACAACACTGATGCCCTGTATCCCACTTTGACCACCTTCCCTTATCCCAAAGCCGGTGAGCAGAATGCCACGGTGCGTATCGGTATCGTGACCTTGTCTACGGCCCAAACACAATGGGCAGACGTGCCGGCTGAAAGCGATGATTTTTATATTCCACGCATGGATTGGGCGGCCAACAGTGATGAGGTTTTGCTGCAAAAAGTCAATCGCTTGCAAAATCATAATGATCATTTTTTGGTGAATGTGCACAGCGGTGAGGCAAAAAATATTTTTGTGGATGCCGACCAAGCGTTTATTGAAAGTTACTACGATGTTAAGTGGTTGAACGAGGGGCAGCAATTTCTCAAAATCAGTGAGCGCGACGGCTGGCGCCATGTGTATTTGGTCAGTCGTGATGGTCAAAGCATTCAAGACTTAACCCCTGGCGCCTTTGATATCATTGAAGTAGTACACGTGGATGAAAGCCTAGGGCAAATCTACTTCACCTCAGGCAAAGACAGCGTATTGGAACAATATTTATATCGCACCAGCTTGGATGGCACCGGCAAAATCGAACGAATTACCCCTGCCAAATGGCGAGGCAACAACGACTATCAAATCTCTCCAGACGGCAAACTTGCCGTGCAAAATTATTCAGATTTTCGTACTCCGAGCCAATATCACATCGTCAGCTTGCCAGCACATGACATAGTGCGCACCCTCATCGACAACCACGAAGTGAGTGAAGCGCTAGCCAAGATTAGTCTGAGCGACATGGAGTTTTTCCAAGTACCAGGTTATGACGGTACACCTCTGGATGGCATGATCCTCAGACCCGCTGACTTTAATCCAAAACGTACTTACCCTATTTTGTTTTATGTTTATGGTGAACCCGCCGGGCAAACGGTAAAAAATAGCTGGGGACGCAGTGGACCTCTTTGGTTTGAGTATTTAACTCAGCAGGGTTTTATTGTGGCATCGATAGATAACCGCGGTACACGATCACCAAGAGGCAGTGAGTGGCGCAAGCAAATCTATCGCAATATTGGCACCTTGGCCGCCCAAGACCAAGCCGCCGCATTAGACGCCATGGCAAAACGTTGGTCGTATATCGATACCAGTCGAGTGGGGATTTGGGGACATTCGGGGGGCGGCTCCATGACCCTCAATATGCTGTTCCGCTTCCCAGACAAATACCACGTGGGGATTGCTGGGGCGCCCGTTCCTGATGTGCGTTTGTATGACACCATCTACCAAGAGCGCTATATGGGTTTACCCGACACCTTCAAAATGGCAAGTGGTTTGGATGCCTATGATCAAGCGTCACCCATTACCTTTGCTGAAAACTTACAGGGTAAACTGTTACTGATTCACGGCACCGGGGATGACAATGTGCATTACCAAGGGTCAGAGCGCTTGATCAATAAATTGGTGGCACTGAATAAACAATTTGAGTTTATGAGCTACCCCAATCGCTCCCACTCCATTACCGAAGGAGAAGGGACAACCCTGCATCAACGCACCATGATGGTTAATTTCTTCAAAAAGCACCTACGACCCGAATGAAGTGAGTCCTAGCGCTTACAAGCCAGTTCAAAGGAGACGAAGTGGCATATCCTGCAAGGTTCATCGGCAGTTTACTTGATGTTTTGCGAGAGGATTTTCAAATTGTAACGCTGCAGCTTGCGATAGAGTGTACGAGTACTGATTTTTAGCGTTTTTGCCATTGCTTCCGGTGTACCTACAAAGGTCTCACATAGATTGCGCAAATAGTCAGATTCCGCTTCGTCCAGCGACAAATGCCTGCTAGCACCTGATTTTGTGGGTGGTTGTGCATGCAACATCACTAAATCATCGATCTCCACCACATCGTCATTGGCTAACAAAGCGGCGTGTTCAATCAAGCTCTTCAATTCGCGAATATTGCCCGGAAACGGGTAGTCACTTAACATCTCCAGTGCTCGTCTGGAAAACGTTTTGTGCTGATAATCTGAATACTTTAAAAAGTGTTTAACTAATTCTGGGATATCTTCCTTGCGCTCCCGCAAAGGCGGCAAATGCAGTGGGAATCCGGCAATTCGATAATAGAGATCGCGCCTAAATTCGCCATTGTCTACCATTGTCAACAAGTTTTTATGGGTGGCGCAGACTAGACGAAAATCAGAGTATTTTTGTTTTAAGCCACCTACCGCGCGAAAAGACTGGGTCTCCAATAAACGCAGCAACTTTACTTGCATGTTCATGGGCACATCACCGATCTCGTCAAAAAATACTGTACCACCGTGGGCAATTTCTATTAGGCCTTTTTTACTGGTTGTCGCCCCAGTAAAAGCCCCTTTTTCATGGCCAAACAGCTCGCTTTCAAATAAGTTTTCACTTAAACCTGTGCATTCAATTACCACAAAAGGTTTGTCGCTGCGCTTACTTGATTCATGGACTGCTTTGGCCACCAACTCTTTACCCGTTCCTGTTTCGCCTTGCAACAACACCGCAATGTTAGATTGAGCCGCTCGACTAATTTGATTCAACATGGACTTAAACAGAGGGGATTTACCAATCATTTTATGCTGTGAGGATTCAGCAGCGGCGTAATCGATTTTGTTTAAAATTTCTAAAAAACCTATGGTTATCCCGTCTTCGTCTTTTACTGGTTTCATCAAAATATCGCAGTATGACTTACCTGCGCCAAGCGCGTGAATATGCACTGCGCTAGCAGCTCGCTGGGTGTTAACACACTCTTGTAAAGGACAGGCTTCTCCATGTTTGTCACAGGGAGATGGATTTTTATGCGATATCTCAAAACACTTACTTCGACCAACTTCCACTGCCACATCATAGGTATCGAGGTAGGCCTGATTGACGGCTTTTATAACGTAATCTGGCGTAATAAAAATCGTCGGCTTATCAATAGCATTTATCATCGATTGTACAACTGAAGTACTCATTAGTAGTCCTCGGGTGTTGTAAGCGTATTTGGTGGCATGCAAGCATACTGACATAAATGGCAATCATAAAAAAAATTTGACAAAAATGACAAAAATTTTATTCATGTAAATGTAGGAAATAAAAATAGAATAGCTAACTATATGATATTTATGGGTAATTCTGAGAATGTGTAGACTGGCACGTTTATTGTTAACAATGTATTTACATGAAAACAATGTGCAACGAATAGCGTTGCAGCCAAACCCAATCACGAGGATTACCCATGGCTAAAGTTGTAGTGTTAGGCACAGGTACAGGTGGCATGCCAGCCGCATATGAAACCAAAGAAATTTTAGGTAAAGAGCATGAAGTCGTTATGGTGAATGAACGGCCAATGTTTAGATTTGTGCCGTCAAATCCGTGGGTAGCTGTTGGCTGGCGTGAACCCGAGGCCATCGTTTTACCCATTGAAAAATATTTAGCTAAGAAAAAAATTGGTTTTATTTGCGCCCGAGTAGACAAAATTGATGCGCAAAATAATCAATTGATCACCAGTGACAATCAAACCATTGATTATGATTACCTGATCATTGCCACAGGCCCCAAATTGGCTTTTAGCAGTATTAAAGGCTCTGGTCCTGAAGGTTTCAGTCAATCTATCTGTACCTTGGACCACGCACAGCAATGTTACGTCGATTTTGAAGATCTTATGGCCAACCCCGGGCCGGCCATAGTGGGTGCGTTTCAAGGTGCAAGTTGTTTTGGGCCCGCTTATGAATATGCTTTCATTCTGGATAAAGCCCTTCGTGATGCCAAAATTAGGCATAAAGTACCGATTCATTTTGTTACCTCGGAACCTTACATAGGCCATATGGGACTCGGCGGAGTTGGAGATTCAAAAACCATGCTTGAATCTGAGTTACGGCAACGTGATATAAAATGGATTTGTAATGCTCAGGTCGATGAAGTGTTAGACGGTAAAATGTTGATCTCTGAACTCAACAGAAAACAAGAAATCGAGTTCTCCCATGAACTACCCTTTAAACATTCGATGTTTATTCCACCCTTTAGCGGTGTAGATGCGGTAGCCAACGTTGAAGGCCTGTGCAACCCCAAGGGTTTTGTGATTACCGATGAACATCAGCGTTCACCTATATATCCTAATATTTTCTCTGGTGGCGTATGTGTGGCCATTCCTCCGGTAGAAGTGACACCTGTACACACGGGTACACCAAAAACCGGATACATGATTGAAACCATGATGACCGCCATCGCACATAATTTAAAATCTATTATCGTGGATGGCAAAGAACCAAAAGCCAAAGGCACATGGCATGCAATCTGTTTAGCCGACATGGGTGACACGGGTGCGGCATTTGTCGCCATGCCACAAATTCCACCACGCAATGTTGCTTGGTTTAAAAAAGGCAAATGGGTGCATTTGGCTAAGATTGCCTTTGAGAAATATTTTATGCGTAAAATGCGCACCGGAACCAGCGAACCCGTCTATGAAAAATACGTGCTCAAAGCACTTGGCATTGAAAGACTCGAAGACGACAGCAAATAAACTCGCCACACCTGTGCCATATTTGACTTCACTGCGTCAAATATGGCACTACCAACACCAAACTGATAGTTGCAAAGCCCTATTTACTTAATAAAATCAACGATATCACTTGGCATAGTAAGTGCTAACCACCTATTAGTGACCAAAGGGAGTATGGTTGTGGCAACCACGTTGAGGTCGTCAACTTACCAACACTCTACATTTTGTAATTAGCTTATTTAACTGCTCTTAACTGTTATTGGAGAATACATATGGATTTAGATCCACTCATTCTGTCCAGAATTCAGTTCGCATTTGTAGTGTGTTTTCACGCTATTTTTCCGGTGTTTACTATCGGCTTGGCGAGCACAATTGCTGGATTTGAAACGCTCTCTTTTAAAACGAACAACCCTGTTTGGCAAAAATTATCAAAATTCTGGATCCAAGTGTTTGCCGTTGTGTTTGGTATGGGTGTGGTCTCTGGGATCGTCATGTCATTTCAGTTTGGCACAAACTGGAGTAACTTTTCTTATGCTACGGCTAACTTTCTTGGTCCGGTATTAAGTTACGAGGTAATAACCGCGTTTTTCCTTGAGGCGGCATTTTTAGGTGTCTTACTGTTTGGCCGAGACAAAGTGCCACAAGGGGTGCATTTGTTTGCAGCCATCATGGTGGCAACCGGTACGTTTATTTCTTCATTTTGGATTTTAGCAGCAAATTCCTTGTTACAAACCCCCGACGGTTTAGTGTTAATAAAAGGCATGTATCACGTGGTCTCGTGGACAGATGCCTTGTTCAATCCATCCTTTGCTTATCGCTTTGCACACATGGCGCTTGCTTCATTTTTGACGGCGTCATTGGTCGTGGCGGGTGTCAGTGCTTGGTTTTTAATTCAACAACGTGAAGTTGAAGCAAATCGTAAGGCCTTGTCTGTCGCTCTTTGGTTTTTATTAGTGTTGGCACCCACCCAAGCGGTTGTTGGTGATTTTCATGGTTTGAATACCTTGGAACATCAGCCAACTAAAGTGGCGGCAATGGAAGGGAATTGGGAAACCAGTAAAGGCGTGCCTTTATTGTTATTTGCTATTCCTGACAAAAAAAATCAAACCAACCACTTTGAGGTGAAAATTCCTAAAATGGCGAGTTTTGTGTTAACCCATGATTGGAACGGTGAAGTACCCGGCTTGAAAGATGTGCCCATTGAAGAACAACCCCCAGTATTTGTGGTGTTCTGGGCTTTTAGAGTGATGGTTGCATTGGGTTTACTGATGATCGGCTTTGCTATTTGGGGTCTGTTTTTACGCATTGGTGGAAAATATTACCAATCTACCTTCTTTTTAAATGGTTTGCGTTTAATGAGCCTTACACCCTTCTTAGCGGTGTTAGCGGGTTGGATTGTGACCGAAACAGGCAGGGCGCCGTGGCTTATTTATAAACAAATGACACACGCCCAAGGACTAACACCCTCCTTAACAGGCGGCATGGCGCTGTTTACCCTCATTGGTTACATCATAGTCTACGCCCTAGTGTTCAGTGCGGGGATCTATTACTTGCTTAAAGTGTTCCGCGGTGGTCTTGAAAAAGCCAACAAACCACACGAATTAGATAGCATAGAACGTCCTTCACGGCCATTTTCTGCTGCCCATGCTGCTTTAGAAGAAGGAGAAAAATAATGGAACAACCCTTTGATTTAACCCTTATTTGGGCAGGCATTATTGGATTTGGCATCATGATGTATGTGCTGATGGATGGTTTTGATTTGGGGCAGGGCATACTGTTTCCCTTTGCACCAGATGAACATACTCGTGATGTAATGATGAATTCTGTTGCACCCGTTTGGGATGGTAATGAAACCTGGTTAGTTCTGGGTGGCGCGGGATTATTAGCCGCGTTTCCTTTGGTTTACGCGGTGTTTTTACCGGCCTTGTATATTGGTGTATTTCTACTGTTGGCAGGTTTAATCTTTCGTGGCGTTGCCTTTGAATTTAGATTCAAAGCAAAAACCTCAAAATATTTGTGGAACTGGGCTTTCGCTGGTGGTTCTATTGTTGCGGCCTTTGCCCAAGGTGCAGTGGTTGGCGCTTATATCCAAGGTTTTAAAACTGAAAACTTTGTTTATGTGGGCGGTGCACTTGATTGGTTAACTCCCTTTACTGTGATGACGGGGGCGGGTCTAGTAGCAGGTTATGCGCTGTTAGGCAGTACATGGTTAATTATGAAATCTGAGGGAGAGGTGCAAGCATGGGCATATAAACTCACTCCCAGATTGTTAGCGGGTGTTTTGTTTGTATTTGCCGTTGTTAGCATTTACACCCCCTACGTAGATCCTCTAGTAAAATCTCGGTGGTTTGATAGCTTGAGTTTAATTTGGGCTTTACCCGTTCTTGCTATGTACTGTGCGTTTATAATCTTTAGATCAGTACAAAAACGGGATGAAGGCTTACCTTTTGTTGCCACCATGGGTTTATTTGCCTTCAGTTATTTGGGTTTGCTTGCCAGTAAGTGGCCTTACATTGTGCCGCCTAATTACACTATTTATGACGCGGCTTCTGCGCCTGAGTCTCAACTGTTTTTACTACTTGGTTTCCTATTTGTCATACCTATTGTGCTTGCTTATACCGCCTGGACTTATTGGGTATTTAGAGGAAAAGTTAAATCAACTGGCTACCACTAAGTTGTTTATTACTCAGAAGTTAATAACAAAAAATGCAGCAAGCTTTTAACCCGCCGGAATATGCTGATTCGAGACCTAAATCAGGTCTCGAGTTTTTAAAACTTCTCGCAAAACAGCAAAAAACAACGCTCAGATTGAGCGTTGTTTTTGGTCTGTTATCCAGTCTAAGTATGATTGTTCAGTGGTTAAGTTTAGCGTATTTAGCCCAGCAATTTGTTGTTCAACATGCGTCGTTTAACACATGCTGGTCAGCTATTTTGCTGTTTACAATCAGTACTTTATTGCGTCCTATTTTTTTTACGTTTAAAAATAAAAGCGCGCAAACTGCCAGTTGGCAAGCACGTCAGCAGGTTAGACAACATATTTTGACTCTGTGGCAACACAGTAGTCCCTTGAGCCAACATCAACATTCTCCGGCAGCAGCCGCCACACAATGGGTAGAAGAGGTTGAAGCAATGGATGGGTATTTTAGTCATTACTTGCCGCAACAAATGCTGGCCGTATTAATACCAACATTGATTATTATCCCGGTATTTTATTTGAATTGGATATGCGGCGTACTATTGCTCATCAGTGCACCCCTTATCCCGCTGTTTATGATCCTTGTAGGCTTGGGTGCAGAGAGTATTAATCAAAAATATTTTGTAATGCGCCAGCGTTTAGCTGGACATTTTTTAGATAGAGTGAAACATGTCACCACCATTAAATTGTTTAATGCCCAGCACAGTGTTTTGCTTGAGATTGGGCAAAAGAGTGACAATTACCGCAAAGTAGTCATGCGCACCTTAAAAATTGCTTTTTTATCTTCCACTGTGTTGGAATTTTTCACCAGCGTAGCGATTGCTAGTGTGGCAATTTATATCGGATTTTCTTTGTTTGGCGCCATCACGTGGGGGCCTTCTGCCCATTTAACGCTGTTTAGTGGCTTAGCTATTTTGTTACTTGCGCCTGAATTTTTTCAGCCCTTGCGCAATCTTTCACAGTACTACCATGATCGGGCAACAGCCTTGGCGGCCAGCAATAATCTAGTTTCAAGTTTGCAGCATGCAGAGAACAACGCTGCTGTATCTGCAAAAACAGAGAAATTGCCGTTGGCCTCAGAGGCCAAACTGCACTATCAAGCTAGGGACAAAGGACTACACATTGTGGATTTGTGTTTTGGCTACACTACACCACTGCAAAAAGCCATTAATATTAGTTTGGTTCAAGGTGAAATCTTGAGTATTTCAGGGCCATCTGGCTGCGGCAAGTCAAGCTTATTGCATACGCTTGCTGGGTATTTAACACCATTGCAGGGCCATGCTTTTTTACCTGTTGAGGATCTTACTGCACCCAAGATTGCCTTTCTGCCCCAGCACTCTTGGTTAATGCAAGATAGCGTATTGAATAACGTCTTGTTGTTTAATCCTAATGTGGATACTGCCGATCTCAATGCCGCTTTGCAGTCAATGAATCTATTTGACGACATCCAGCAGCGTAACATGGGCATAGATTCCTTGATCGCCGAGGATGGTTTGGGATTTTCTGGTGGGCAAAGTCAACGTATTGCCTTTATCAGACTTATGTTTGCGCCAACCCCCTTGATTTTACTGGATGAACCAACAGCAAGTTTAGATAGCCATCATCGCCAACTTGTTATCCAGCAGCTACGTGAGCTGGCAAAAAACGCCATTGTTATTGTTGCAAGTCATGATCGAGACATCCTTGAACTAGCCGATCATCATCTGAAATTGCAGGCCCCAATAGAAATAAAGTCGGATGTTAAACATGACGGCTGAGCAAAAACAAAGCTTGAAATATTGGATGTTGCGCATTCTGCGTTGGGAACCCAAAACGATTTTTTTCGGAATTTTATTAGCAGGTTTGACGGCGGTTAGTGGTATTGCCTTGCTGATGTTATCGGGTTGGTTTATCACTGCGTCGGCCGTCACTGGGCTCGCTATAGCCCTTGGCCTTGTTGCAAAACTGGACATTTATCTGCCCGGGTCAGGCATTCGTTTTTTTGCCTTGTCGCGCACGGTTGGACGTTATGCTGAACGTTTGTATAACCACAATGCGGTATTAACGCTTATCGCCAGCATTCGTCAGCAGCTTTTTGCAGGGCTTATCAGTCTGCCGAACAACGACATCAAGCAAACCCAAAACAGTGAATGGTTGAGTCGACTCACCGCAGACTTAGATAGCTTAGATAATATTTTGCTGAATATGCTGATACCTCCCGCCGTGGGAATGGTGGTTACCTTGTTGATTGGGCTATTTTTAAGTTTCTTTTGGCCAGCATTCGCGCTGTATTTTGTGGTGTTATTGGTGTTGATTTGTGCAGTAAGTAGCCTGTTAAATATAAAAGTTGGCCAGTCAGACAGTTATCAAACGGCACAATTACTGAATCATGCGCGTAGCCAAGCCATCGAACATTTACAAGGGCAGTTGGTGCTAAAATCAATGGCTGCTAATCAGCAACATCAGCAGCATTTGCTGCAAACCATCGCGCAATTTGGTGAGTTACAAAATCGACTTAAGCGACGCTTGGAGCATTGTCAGCTATTGCATAGCGTAGTGCTTAGCATCGCCCTGATTTTCTTTTGCCTTATGGCGTTTTATGGATTTCAGCAGGATTATTTCAGTGGTCCAATGGCCGTTTTAATCATACTGGCTTGTATTGGTGTCATCGAACTCCTGCAAAACTTACCTAGTCAGTTTAGTCAATGGGGTAAAACCACCTATGCAGCGCAGCGTTTGCAACCGCTGGCACAATTATCCAGTAATGATCACAGGCTGGCAGCACAAGATCAGCCAGCTAGTTCAACACCGACAAACGAAGAAGCTGGCTTCTCCTGTATCCGTTCCTTTGCAATGCACCTGTCAAAACACCCTTATATACCGGCTAGTTGTGAAAGCGTAATCGATATTAACTTAGGGCTTAATGACAAACTGTTAGTACTCGGAAAGTCGGGCAGGGGGAAATCCACATTAAGTGAGTTGCTCAGTGGGCAAGCCAATGTGCTACGTTTTAGCCAAGCTCAGTGCACAATTTTACTTAACGAACAAATGCTTACGCACACCAATATTGCCCACTGGCAAAATCAGATAGGTTATTTGAGTCAACAAAATACTATTTTAGCTGATACTTTGTATGCCAATCTCACCTTAGGCATGCCCAATTTAAGCAGCGCTGAGATCTTTGCCGCCTTAGATAAAGTTGCATTAAGTGAGTGGGTAAGATCGCTTCCGCAACAACTCGATACCTGGCTGGGTGATACGGGTAATCAATTATCAGGTGGTCAAGCCCGTCGAATTTGTTTAGCCAGACTCGTATTAAAATCCCCGCAATTTTTGCTTTTGGATGAACCCTTTAATGGTGTTGATAGCAACATGGCCGCCACGATATGGACAAACTTAAGCCCTTGGTTACAAGACAAATGTGTGGTTTTACTGATGCATGAAAAACCCGCGTTTTGGCAATACACAGCTAATCCCAATCGCGATTCAACTACGCTAATTTTGTAATCCTACACTTGGCAAGCTACTTGCGTAGTGACTAACAAATCGAGAATACATGCTTGCTACCGGAGACCCTATTATGAGCAAAATTAAGGTAGAATCTTTTTTTGATAATGCGACCAATACCGTCACCTATCTCGCTATAGACGTGGCTTCTAAGCTTTGTGCCATCATCGATCCTGTGCTTGATTACCAAGCAAACTCAGGTCGAACCTCAACTACATCTGCTGACAAAATTGTCAATCACATTGACAAATTTGGTTATAAAGTGGAATGGATACTGGAAACGCACGCTCATGCGGATCATCTAACGGCTGCACCTTATTTAAAAGCAAAATTGGGCGGTACTATTGGTATCGGTGAACATATTGTGCGTGTGCAATCGACGTTTAAACAATTGTTTAATCTGCAAGATGAGTTTATCGCCGATGGGCATCAATTTGATCAGCTGTTTAGTGATGACGAAAAATTTCGTTTAGGTCATTTAGATGTGCGGGTAATGCATACACCAGGACATACCCCGGCTTGTGTCTCTTATCTTATCGAAGATGCGGTGTTTGTTGGTGATACACTATTTATGCCCGACTATGGCACCGCCCGAACTGACTTCCCCAGTGGCAGCGCCAATCGACTTTATCAATCAATTCAAAAGTTGTTAGCACTGCCTGACAATACGCGCATTTTTGTGTGTCACGATTATTTGCCCGAGGGACGTAGTGAGTTTGCGTGGGAAACCTCAGTGCTTGAGCAAAAACACCACAATATTCATGTCCATGAAGGCGTCAGCGAGCAAGATTTTGTCACCATGCGCGAAGCCAGAGATGCGGGCCTAGATGTACCAAAGTTATTGCTTCCAGCGATTCAAATTAATATTCGAGGTGGTGAATTTCCTCCCACCGAGGCTAATGGACAACGCTATTTAAAAATCCCCCTTAATCTGCTGTAGCGAGATAACTCTGTGAATATTCTAGTGTTTTTGGGTGCCATTATTATTGGTCTGAGTTTAGGTTTGCTCGGCTCGGGTGGGTCGATTATTACCATGCCTTTATTGTTGTATGTGGTAGGTGAACCCGAAAAATTGGCCATAGCAGAATCGCTGTTAGTGGTTGGCAGTATTGCCAGTGTGGGGAGTTTACTGTTGGCAAAATCTAAACTCATCAATCTGCGCTACATTATATGGTTTGGTGTGCCCAGCATGCTTGGTACTTATATTGGCGCTTGGAGCGCCCAGTTTGTATCTGGTTTGGTACAAGTTCTGACGTTTTCAGTTGTGATGTTGGTGTCGAGCAGAATGATGCTGAAAAGCCCTATTGCTAATGCGCAACCCGTAGCCTCAGTGCAACTATTGAGTATCAGTTTAGTTGGGGTGGCTGTTGGTGTGTTAGCCGGTTTTGTTGGGGTTGGCGGGGGATTCCTAATAGTGCCAGCACTATTTTTATTAGCGCGCCTTAGTTTACAGCAGGCCACTGCCACCAGTTTAGTCATTATTGCTTTGCAGTCATTTACTGGTTTTTTTAAATATCTTTATCTCTTGAACCAAGCACAGATAACCATCAATTGGCCCGTGGTTTTGAGCATGATTTTGCTCGGTTGCGCGGGTGTCATTGTAGGTTCAAAACTCAGTAGTCGTATTCCACAAAAACGCATCAAACAGCTCTTTGCACTGCTGTTAATTGCCCTGGGATTATTTATTTTAGGCCATTCTATTTATGCACTTTGGCTAAGTTGATTTTCAACATTGTATTGGGCAGGAAAGACAATGAATTACACCAAAATAAATGACAACTTTTCAATATCTGGCGCGTTAACCTTTGCTGAATTAGCTGAGCTACAGCAGCAGGGCGTGGATGTTATTATTAATTCGCGTTTCGACGGCGAAGATGCAAAACAAATCAGCTCACGGCAGTATCAGAATGAAGTTGAAGCGTTGGGTATGAAATATGTCAAAGTTCCAGTCAAATCACTTGTCTATCCATCTCAAGCTATCCAGCGTTTTAGCGAGACAATCACCAAGCCAACGCTCAAAGTGCATGCGTTTTGCCGAAGCGGAAAACGTGTAGCGCATTTATGGGCACTTGCCCAGGCAAGTTACAGATCGCCACAAGCTATCATCGACATCTACGCTGCAGCTGGCGTTGACATAGGTGCCATCGTTCAGCAATTGCAGGATGCAGCGCATAACAACAGGTACACCTTCCAAAAACGTTAACGTTATTGCGGTGAGCATGAATTTTATTACCGACGGGATAGTTGCTAAGCAAAACTTGAAAACACACTATGACTTAGTGGCGATGCGCTATTTGCCTTATGCCACTTTATATCCATTTTTAGAAGCTTATGCCGGCCTCGGTATGGTTGCTGCTTTACCTGTTTGGTGGGTAGCCCCTGTATCGTTATTTATTGGGTCAGTCGGGGCAGTGTCAGTGGTGAAAGCGGTATATATTGATAAACGATCACTTAAATGTGCCTGTGTAGGAGGCGATAGCCAGGTGCCGCTGGGTTTTGTGTCGCTTACCGAGAACGTATTTATGCTGGCTGGCGCAGGGCTAATGATTTACCTGCATACCGTCTAAATTGAGGCAGAAGGAGGCCTAGGATGCCAATATTTCTGTTCCAAGTATAAACTGATCCGTATAGTGGGTGTCGATTGTTAATCTATGGTTTGTAACTTGATGAATTGTAGTCGCTTTACGTTACGCACAACGCTGTTCTCGCTGCTTAGGGCGACAACGTTGCTGGCTGTCACCGTGTTAGGCGCATTCAGCACACTAGCCGCAGAAATCACCGCAAACATAGAGAGTGAAGTACGTTTTGATGATCGTTCAAATCGCGATGATCGCTATCAATATCGTTTAAGATTTTCTCCGCAGCTTGATTTCACTCGCCTTCCTAATTGGTCAATGCATGCCTTTGTGGCGACAGGGGATGCGTTTTCCTCAAGCCACAATACGCTGTTTGATGGCAACAGCGATTACTTGTACATACGTCGTTTGTTTGTCAGACACAGTGGCGAAAGCTCAAGCACAGAACTGGGTATTATTCCAACTTTTAAAGGCCGTGTATCCTCAACAGGTTTAGCCAAAGATGGTTGGATTGCTGGTGTACGCCATGTGGCATTGTTGGCGAATAGCAAACTCGAATGGGTAGTAGGGCAACTTAACAATACGCAAGCGGCCCATGCCCTCAACCTACCGAATGAATTAGATTACGTCGAACTAGAGTTTTCTAGCGCTAAGCAGCAAGCATTCAATTACGAATTAAGTCTAGAACGCATGTTAGGTGCAAATTTTGCTCGAGCAGAATTACGCTATACCCGAGATGAAAACCATCACTACGCCTTTGAAGTTATCGATAAATTAGACGACGACAAACTCAAAGTGATCATCAGCACCGAACGACAACTGTCATTGTTTTCACAAACAATTGGCT
This sequence comes from Paraglaciecola sp., assembly GCA_009993955.1. Classification (GTDB taxonomy): domain Bacteria; phylum Pseudomonadota; class Gammaproteobacteria; order Enterobacterales; family Alteromonadaceae; genus Paraglaciecola. Next base: position 59,466 of record JAACSL010000011.1, on the reverse strand, counting down.
TTTTTGCTTACTACAGTTATGTAGATGAGGCTTTTGGGCCGCGAGCCGAACTCACCGAAGACTTCCTCGCCACAGGTCACGGCTTAGCCTTAGAATTTGATGGTAAGCTGGCCGAGTCTGCAAATTTGGCTTGGTTTACAAAATTTGAGGTATACGAACACAACACTCGTTTCCAGCTTGGTATTAAACAGCGCTTTAGCTTCTAGTCAGTGCCTGTTTCTCCACCGCTAGGCTTTTTCACTTTGCCACAACGTACATCTATCGGGTGGTGGTGATTAGTTTGCATCCGCTGTCATTCGCGCGTTTAATAGCCACTTAATTTAGTGCTGAGCTTGGTTCACATGGAGATGCTGCAGTGACTTACCCTTATGTAATTATCTTGTTGATCAGTGTTTTTGTTGGCTCGACTTCCTTGGCGTTTGCCGAACGAGTTTATGAAAAAGATGCCGACCCACGCGAACTCACCTCAGAACAAACAGCCCGCGCTGCCAGGAATTACCAGAAATATTGTGCGTTGTGCCACGGTGAAAATCGTGAAGGGCATAAAAATGATCACGCCCCGTCACTACGCAGCAAGAGTTTGTTTGAATCAGGTGCGCCCCACTCTATTTTGCGACCGATGTCTTATGGTCGCCAAGGCACGGCTATGGGGGGTTACTTAGATGAAGTGGGTGGGCCCATGACCTTGGATGAGACGTGGGATTTGACCTATTGGTTATATTGGCAATCGGGAGCACAACGCATAAAGCTAACTGAGAACCCAGTGCTTGGTGATATTGCTCAAGGAGAAAAAGTTTTCCAGCAACACTGTGTTACCTGCCATGGTAAAAATGGCGAAGGTATCACTGCACCCGCCTTGGCTAATCAATCATTTTTGGCGCACAACAAAGATGAATTCATTCGTTATGCCATAGAAAAGGGCCGAGATGGTACGCCGATGGTGTCATTTTTGGATAAACTATCCTCCGTTGAAATAGACAATGTCACCGCGTTTATCCGTAGCAAAGCCAAGGACGCAAAGATTACCCAAGTCCAACTGCGCGCCTTGCCAACACCTGAAGAGTACGTGATCAACCCGCAGGGTGAAGATCCGGCCTTTACTCTTGAGGACGGCAAATTTGTCTCATCTGCTGACTTGTATGCGGCGATGCAAAGCAAAAAACGCTTAGTGTTGTTGGATACACGTGTTACATCCGTTTGGCAACGCGCCCATTTAGAGGGCTCCGTACCCTTCCCTTATTACTCAGACCTGCAAACACGCATGGGTGAATTGCCCAAAGATGTGCAAATTGTCGCTTATTGTTCCTGCCCAAGGGCTGCTGCCGAGTATGTAACTGAGCAATTGGCTGAGCTTGGATTCAACCACACCGCTGTGCTGTATGAAGGCATCTTTGGTTGGATGAACTTTGGTTATCCGGTGGTACGAGCGGAAGGCTTAGAGGCCAGTGAAGCAGAACAGGCCCACTAAAACGCGATGTCTAGATGGGTGGACTATTCTTGGTAGATCAGGGCATGGTAGATGAGGCAAATTTGACCGCCCCCCAAAGACGACCAAGTTACAGCAAGATTCAATACAAGCTAATCCAAGCATGCCTTGAGGCTTTAATGGAGGAAGGTTTAGCCGGCTGTTCAGTACGCAAGATTTGCGAGCGGGCGGGCTGCGCCGTAGGACTGATACACTATCACTTTGGTACCTTCAACGAGCTTCTGGCCGCGGCGTATTTGCACTTGGCCTACAGTTTGTTAGACCAAGCCATTGAGAAATCGCAAAGCAGCGATATTGGGGGTCACAACAATGGTTGCAATATCGATAGTCGCCAACAATTATCTTTGTTTATTCAACAGACCTTCAGTGATGCGGTATTACAACGCAAAATATTACGGGCGTGGGTAGTATTCTGGAGCATGATCGACAGTGCCCCGCCCATTAAAGCCGCCCACGATGCTTCCAATCAAGCGTTTCGTGTATATCTTGAACAAAGTTTTGCTCAACTTAACCTACAACAAGCAGTTAGGCCGTCACCGCGTCTGGCAGCCATCGGACTCACGGCCATCATCGACGGCTTGTGGCTAGAATGGTGTTTAGCCAGCGATACCTTTAATGCCGACGAGGCAATTAGCTTGTGTGAACAATGGGTTGATGCAGCCTGTAGACTCTAAATTAGCGCGTCAAAGCCTGCAAATACCAGCGTAAAAAATGTTGCTGAAAGTGTTCCATCGCTGACAAGGGGCCGCTTTGATAATAGCGAGAATCTACCCCTTGTTGATTATTCATGATGATTTTTTTGTCGGCTTGGGTAGTCACATCCCACAACCAAGTGAGTTGATCAAGTTGGTAGTCTTTGCCTGCTAGTGCTTTTTCATGCACAAACCACGAGACATCGCAGACACATTCATCCTCTGAAAGGGGTAAAAAACGGTAGCCCAGCATATGATCGTCATACAGTAAAAAATAGCTTAAAGGGCCCACCATTAGTTCTGAAGCACCACCATCGTAATCACTAATATTACCCAGCAAAGGTGCCACCGCCTTACCACCTGCGCTACCACTCACTGAGCCACGTAGCAGTGGGTTTCGATCATATTGATACCCCTCTTGCCCCGCTTCAGCTAAGTCGAAATAACGATTGAAGGCTTTAAATTTAGGATTGTTTTGCTGATCTTGATGAAAGTTAGCCTTGGCGGTTTGAAATACCTGTGGCGCCTTAGCCATGGCGTGTATTTGTGCAAATTCAGGATGGGAGGGCGCACAGTGGTAACATTCTTGATAGTTTTCCACCGCCAACTTCCAGTTAGCGGGAATGCGATAAGACTTCGTTTCCGCCAATTTCATGGTGTCAAAACCAAACAAAACAAACACCTCAGCCAGATCACGGGCGAGAGCATCGAGACTCGGGGCATGCTCACTTAAGCAAATAAAAATCAGTCCATGCAACACCGCTACCTGCACTTTATGTAGACCATGTTGGCTGCGATCAAAGCCCTCAGGCATAGTGCGAGCAGACAGCAACTCGCCGTCCAAACTGTAACTCCACGCATGATAGGGGCAGGTCAGAGACTTTTTTGAACCAGAAGATTCGAGACAGATTCGCGAGCCACGGTGACGGCACACATTCATGTGCGCTTTAACTTCACCTACGCTGTTGCGCGCCACAATCACCGACTCAGTATCAAACTCCAGCGTGAAATAATCGCCACTCTGGGGAATTTGCGATACGTGTCCAGCATATAACCAGTGTTTGAGAAATATCTGATTTATTTCTTGTTGATATACATCTTGGTCTTTGTAAAAAGCCTGAGCAAGAGAATATCCTGAGCGCTGGGCGGCAACTAAATCTTGAATTTTAAGGCGGCTTGGCGATGACATAGGTGAAGGCTAACCTGCATGAATAGCGTGATTGACAGTATTGAACGAGTGTTCAATACTGTCAATCTTCGTGCAGTACGGTTGAGAAAAATAGATGTTAGATGCAATTATTATTGGCGGCGGACACAACGGTTTGGTGTGTGCTAATTATTTGGCCATGGCAGGTAAAAAAGTCAAAGTGTTGGAGCGCCGCTCTGTGGTTGGAGGTGCTGCCGTTACAGAAGAATTCCATCCGGGTTTTCGCAACTCCGTCGCGTCTTACACCGTCAGCTTACTCAACCCCAAAGTGATCATAGACCTAGAATTACATAAACATGGTTTGGAGATTGTGCATCGTAAGGTCAATAATTTATGGCCCCACGATAACGGAGACTTTTTGGCCTTTGTGGTTGGTTCAGAGCAGCTCAAAACTGAAATCGCACGTTTTTCGCCAGCCGATGCCGATGCCCTAACACGCTATTTTCGTGATACCGGCATGGTAGCTGATTTGATCCGTGACTTCTTACTGGAAACCCCGCCCAATGCTGGCAGTGGCATCAAAGATATTTTCAAAGCCGCTAAATTTGGCAACCGTTTGCGCAAGCTCTCCATAGAAGATCAACGCATTGTTTTGGATATTTTTACCAAAAGTGTGTCGGATTTCCTCGACCTTTATTTTGAAAATGAATACGTCAAAGGCGCGTTTGCCTTTGACGGTATTGTTGGCAATTACGCTGATACCCGCACACCTGGTTCAGCCTATGTGCTGATGCATCACGCCTTTGGTGAGGTGAATGGTGAAAAGGGTGTGTGGGGCCATGCCATCGGTGGGATGGGTGCCATTACCCAAGCCATGGCCAGTTCAGCACTGAGCAAAGGTGTTGAAATCAAAACCGACGCCGCGGTGAAAAAAGTGCTGGTGCGAGACGATCGAGCTTATGGAGTAGAGCTAGAAAATGGTGACATCTTAGAAGCCAAGATTATTGCGTCTAATCTCAACCCCAGTTTGTTGTATAACCAGCTTGTTGACCGCGAGAATTTGCCGGAGGATTTTGCCCGGCGCATGCAGCATTATAAAAACGGTTCAGGTACCTTCAGGATGAATGTAGCACTGAGCGAATTGCCCAAATTTAGCTGCCTCGCCCAACAAGAGCGTGCTACTGCCGATCATTTAACCGGCGGCATCATTGTCGGTGCCACATGCACTTACTTAGACAAAGCCTATCGAGATTCCCAAACGCTTGGCTGGTCACAAGCACCCATTGTCGAAATGCTCATTCCTTCAACACTTGACGATACCCTCGCGCCCCCTGGGCAACATGTGGCGAGTTTATTTTGCCAGCAGTTTGATCCCGCTATCGACTGGGACCAACATCGCGAACAGGTAGCGGATCTGATCATTGCTCAGGTGGATAAATACGCGCCGGGTTTCAAGCAATCGGTATTAGGTCGTCAGGTATTGAGCCCTCTTGATCTCGAACGGATCTTCGGGCTTACTAAAGGCGACATCATGCATGGCAACATGAGTCTCGATCAGATGTTTAGTACTCGCCCCTTGTTAGGCCACGGCAACTACCGCTCACCCATTAAGGGCTTGTACATGTGTGGTGCCGGCACGCATCCTGGCGGCGGTGTAACTGGCGCACCGGGGCATAATGCTGCACGAGAAATCATAAAAGATAATTAAGCCAACACAGCTAAGGGGAAACCTATCGCGCCACCTGAAAATCTCACGGCTAGGCCTATGAGTCGCATCGATGCGCTCATCGTCACGGTAATTTTGTTGACGGTGATGGGGGCAGTAATCGGCATTTTTGGCAGCGATGCGCTGTCCGGTGCCACTCAGGTAGCGATGTTGGTGATAGGTTTTTTAGCTGCTTTAGTGGGTTTAAAGAACGGCGTTAGTTGGACACAGATAGAACAAAGCATTGTGGCTTCTTCAGCGAAGACCGTGAGCCCTAATCTGATTTTTTTAGCCATTGGCGCACTCATCGGCAGTTTGATGTTAAGCGGCGCGGTGCCAAGCCTGCTGTACTATGGTTTAAGTATTTTATCCCCTACCTATTTTTACCCACTGTGCTGCTTAATCTGCGCTTTGGTCGCTACTTGCATCGGCAGTTCTTGGACAACTGCCGCCACCATCGGGGTGGCCTTAATTGGCGTGTCTTACGGCTTTAATTTATCACCCGACATTACCGCAGGAGCCATTGTCTCTGGCGCGTATTTTGGCGACAAAATGTCACCGTTGTCAGAAACCACTAACTTAGCGCCGGCGGTGGCAGGCAGCGAGTTGTTTGAGCACATTCGGCATATGGCCTGGGTTTCGCTGCCAAGCTTTTCCCTAGCGGTATTGCTGTTTTTGTTTCTGGGTTTGCGTGAACCCGTGAGTGCCGGCAGTCAAACCGACATTATCGCCTTTGTGCAAACCCTGGAGCAGCACTTTGTTATTTCTCCGATTAATTTAATCCCCATTGTGTTGCTCTTGTGGCTTGCGATTAAACGGGTGCCTGCTTTTTTAGCGATCATGGGCGTATCGTTATTGGCCTGTGGGTTTACCGTGGTGTTTCAATACCAGGCACTGTTGACATTCGCCGGCAGCGAACAAGGCTTGCAGCTCATCAAGGCATTGTGGGTGGCGCTATTTCAGGGTTTTTCAATCGAAACCACCAATGCCAGCGTCAACGATCTCTTGTCGCGGGGTGGCATGGCGGCCATGGTGAACATGGTGTGGTTGGTGCTAGCTTCAATGATGATGACCGGCGTCTTGCAAAAAATTGGCTATATCGATGTAATCATGCGCCTCATGCTCCGCTTTGTGCGCTCGACGTTTTCACTTATTTCTTCAACCATGGCGACCTGCATTGGCGTGAATGTGGTCACGGGTGACCAATACATGTCGCTGGTATTACCCGGTCACATGTGGCAAGGGGAATATGCAAAACGCCAGCTAGATAGCGTTAACTTATCGCGAACATTAGAAGATGCGGGCACCTTGACGTCGCCCCTGATACCTTGGAATGCATGTGGGGTGTTTATGGCAGGCACCTTAACCGTTGCTACCATTGCCTACCTGCCCTATTGCTTTTTTAACCTCATCAATCCAGTGATAGCGCTGCTATTTGCTTTTTTTAACGTTAAGATTTTGCAGCTCAAGCAAGCTAGTTCTGAACAATTAATCTAGGTATTTCCATGCACAAGATGATCTTAAGCTATGCCTGTGGGTACTCATAAGGCCATGTGAAACAAATCCCCTGTTGCTAAGGTCTGCTACAGAGATCTGTGTTTTCAATCAGCAATATAAGTACCGAGGAGAATATGACGAGATACGCAAAAACCGCTGAAGCGCTGGCAGCGCTGAACGCCGAACAATACCGCGTGACCCAGCAAAATGGTACCGAGCGCCCTGGCACTGGTGAATTGTTGTATAACAAACGCCCCGGCATTTATGTGGATGTGGTGTCAGGTGAACCGCTGTTTACTTCATCAGCCAAGTATGAGTCAGGCTGTGGTTGGCCAAGTTTTACCAAGGCCATCGAAGCGGCCAATGTGCATGAAATTACCGATACCTCCCATGGTATGTTGCGCACTGAAGTGCGTTCCAAACACGGCGACAGCCACCTAGGTCACGTTTTTCCAGACGGCCCCAAAGAACACGGTGGTTTGCGTTATTGCATTAACTCCGCCTCTTTACGTTTTATACCCAAAGAAGAGATGGCAGCAAAAGGTTACGGCGAGTACTTAGCTCAGGTGGAGAGTTAAGGTGGCCATCGAACGTGCGGTATTAGCAGGCGGCTGTTTTTGGGGCATGCAAGATCTGCTTCGCAAACGCCCCGGAATCACATCTACCCGTGTGGGATATACCGGTGGAGAGGTGGTTAACGCCACATATCGCAACCATGGTAATCATGCTGAAGCCATCGAAATTATGTTTGATAATTCAGTGATAAGTTATCGGCACATTCTCGAATTTTTCTTTCAAATTCATGACCCTAGCACACCCAATCGGCAGGGAAACGATCGCGGAACCTCCTATCGCTCTGCAATTTTTTACACCTCTCAACAACAGTACGAAGAGGCAGTAAACGTTATTAGCGCTGTGGACCAGTCTGGTTTGTGGCCTGGAAAAGTCGTCACCGACCTTGAACCAGCAGGTGATTTTTGGCAGGCAGAACCTGAACACCAAGATTACCTTGAAAAACACCCCCATGGTTATACTTGCCATTACCCACGTGAGGCCTGGATATTGCCTCAAAGCGTTTAATTTCTGCTTGCTTACTGCGTTCTATTCGCTACTCTTCAAGCCAAAAGTGTCAAGAATATTTACACCTCGTGAAAAAATGAACTCTGTAATTACAGTATCCCTTTGATTTTAAACAATAAAAATAATAAGGGACAGTTATTGCATAGTTTCAACGTCATCTTGTTACCTATCACTATTTCATATTTGTTTTAACACGCTTGTTGAGTGCAACAGCAGTATTGTTTGCCAATGTGTTTTTACACTAATTACTCATTTAAGGAATACTATGTCGCGTAAACTATCTCTGCTCACCCTGTCGTTAATTACTCCATTTTTATACAGTCAATTTGCCGAAGCTGGCCTCGTTCGAAGTTCTGGTCGCGGTGACCTTAGCAGTAACTACTCCGAAGGTTATTACTATGTGCCCAATGCCTATGTCAACAGTCTCGGCATTACAGCAGAGGGAATGGCTAGTTTTACTAACGCCGGCATTAAAACACGCACAGTGGGAGGCGGCGGTCGTGGATTAGGTTCAGTACCTAGCGAGTGTATTCGAGGATATACACAAGATGAGGTCGAGGATATTGAAGCGTATAGACGTAGCGAATTAGACGATATTTCTAACAACATCGACCAGAGTTTACCTGATGCTGAATATTACGCTGCTTATACCGCGGCAGAGAATGCCATAAACGATAAATATGATGCACAAGTGCGAGCCAAAACCGAAGGCACCCCTTGTGTATGGGAATTTGACTATGGTGAAGACCTGTTCACTTTTGGTTTTTTCAGTCTGGATTTTGGTACCCCCGATGTCAATTACAGTGTCAACTGGCAAATAGTTGGTGGGGGTAATACATGGAATTTGGGCGGTTTTGTAGACAACGGTTCGGTGATTTTAAACACTGCTGCGCCTGTCGATCTGTTTGCTGGTGACTATCAAATCAAGGTTAATGTCAGTTTTTATTCCTCAGCTGGCACATTTTTTTATGATCGCAACCGCCCAGGCGATGAAGTCAGTTTAAGAGAGGTCTGTGATGTTAATCCAGACTACGACTCCTACTATGCGGCTAATGGGCCCTATGAGATGTGGGATAATGCTTTTATTGCGTGGGAAGACAACGGTATGATTGGCCCTGCGCCAGTCCAGCCACCGGAACCCGAATTTGAGATATGTGGCACAACAGGCATTGGGGAACGTGATGAACGAGTTGACCCAAGCCAGTTTTTTACGTCTGATTTTGAGCTGCTACGTATCTTGCCAGTGAGTTCAGGCCCTAACGACCCCGTGGACAGCGTAGTCAGTGCCCCTGCTTCAATCGGCATGCTGGTTTCAGGCTTGGCAGGTATGGGTTTGAGACGTAAGCAAAGATCCTCACGCAAGGTTTAAGCAGTTTTCAACCTTTGGTAATACAACTCTAAAAGGCGCCTAGGCGCCTTTTTTGTTTCTAAATACCTTTAAACTGCAGCCTACGGATTTTCCTCAAACAGTTTTTGGGCTTCGCTACGTTGTCGTGTTAAGTCTTGCTCCAAAAATGCAATAAGCATTTGAAATTCAGGCTCATTTTGCAAACTTGACAACAAGGGGTCGTATTGAGTCCACCACTCACGCCAGCCTTTGTTGATGGCTGCGGATAAAGCCTTGACGGCGTCCTCCGGTTTACCTTCTAAGGCATAAATACGTGCCGACAGATAGTAGAGTTCGGAGTAAATAATCGAGGCATCAAGTTGCTCATTTAAAAGTGTTTTACATTTGCTTATTAAATTGAAAGCCTGAACTTGATTACCCAAGCTTTTTTCAGCCCACGCTACCTCGATTGCAGGCGAACAATAAGGCATACCAAACATTTCTGTTTCATCTATGAGAGTGAGTTTTTCCGTAAGCAACTGTTGCGCTGTTTTTCTATTGCCAAACAGAGCGTGATACCAACCTGCTTCAAAGGCCACCCAATAATCATCTGGATTAGCCGCCACCTCAAACGCCATTTTTTTAAATAACTCCTCATATTTTTTTTCAAAAATTAACAGCGTTGCCTCCCAAAAAGGATCGCTAGTCTTTTTCTTTAAAATATCTGTTAAGCCTAACTGACTCAGAGGTCCTAAAAGCTTGTAAGCTAAATCTTGATTATCTGGCGACAGTTCTGCGGCCAGTTTTCCCTCGCGAATGGCGCCGACAAAATCACCTCGGCTAAAATACATATCAGCCAAGCCTTCATGAGGAAAGGTGGAGTCGGGAAAATCTAGCATGAGTTGTTTGAATATTGTTTCGGCTTCCTCATATCGACCTCGCCACGATAACAACATGCCCAAATTGTAAGTACTGGTCAAAAATAGAGGGTCAAGGGCTTGGGCTTTTTGTTGAGCGGAAATTGCCTCATCAAATTGCTGAAGTGTATTAAACGTTAGCGATTGCCACATGTAGGCAATCGCTAAACTGGGGTTAAGTTCTATGGCTTTGGCGTATTCAGTCAAGGCCCTGTCAAAGTCATCCAACATGAAATAAATATAACCCTGCACAGCATAGGCTTCGGCCATCTGTGGCTGACGACTTAGGGCTTTATCAATATTTTGTTGGGCTAAGGTGGCAGCAATATCGGTTTTCAGCACCCCAAAGCGGGTGCCACCCTCGGCCAGCAAAACCAAGGTATCCGCTAAACCCACATAGCCTTTGGCATATTCTGGGTCGAGGGCTACGGCTTGTTCAAATAGCTTGCGTGCAGATTGCATGGATTCGGTGGTTTGTTTGCGGTATGCCTCACGGCCTTTGAGGTAGAGCACATAAGCATCGGTGCTATTGGTAGCCGATAAACTGCTAAAATCTCCGGCAACAAGAAATTTATCTTGCAATAAATTCACCACAGCTCGGCCAATCTCACTTTCAATGGCAAAGACATCTTTGAGTTCGCGCATAAAACTTTCGGTCCATAGAGTTTTACCGCTTGCGCTGTCTATGAGCTCTACCCGAATTTTTAGGCGTTGATCTGTGGCTTGCAGAGAGCCGGTTAACACCGTAGCCACGTCTAGGCGTTGACCTATCTCGATGGGGCTAAAGCCTTTTTCGACCAAAATTTGACTGGAGCGCGAAGCCATAACCCGAAAACCTTCCGAACGGCCAAGTAAGCTGGTGATTTCTTCTGACACCCCCAACGCGAGGTAGCCTTGATCTTTTTGTGCACTTTGATCCACAAACGGCAGTACCGCGATAGAGTCGGCTTTTTGAATCGCCGCCAATCGGCTTTGCTCAGCCAGATATTGGCTTTTGATCACCGTAAAATATTGGCTACCGATTACACTACACACCGAGACTAATAAGGCCAACAGCAACCAATTTTTAGTACCAAACGGCTGGATGTTGAGGCTGGCTTCTTCTTCCAAACTGGGAGTACGTGTGATGCCCTGAGTGGTTACATCAAAATGCCAACTCAGGAACGCAGCAACCGGTAAGGCACACACCAAGACTAGTAAAGTAATTTTGCCCAGCAAAGGATCGACGGGGATCATGCTGCCCATTACGCCGACAACTTGCAAAACCAACCAAGCAAACGTTATATAAACCAACAGCGTCTGTAGCAGCCTTCGGCGTTTTAGCTCAACAATAAATTTTTTCACTGCTTGGCATTCCTACTCAATCTAAAAAACGCTTTGAATACAAAGCATACAGCATCACCGGAACAATTAAAGCTGTCCTAACCAGCACCTGAATAAATCAATCGGCATCATCTCGTTTTTGTATTTTGATTAAGCGAACCACAAGTTAGCTAAATTAGCTGCGTGGGCGATGGCCATGCGAATGAATCGGCATTAACTGACAAAAAGGATTGACGTTATTTGTCATGCATACTTTTTTGTAATTCATCGAAAGCCTCTCTATCGTTGAGCTTTTGTGCAAAACTCAAACCTAATTGGATGAGTTGAGCATTATTATTGTAATGCTTTAACGCACTTTTCAGCTCACGCAGCGCTTGCAAGGTATCACCATTGGCATCTAAACCTAAAAAATACATATAGGCAAACTGCTCATTACTGGGTGCCAGTGTCGCTGCTTGACGAAATTCAGTCACTGCATTGGCTTTCTGCTGTTGCCTAATAAACCACAAACCGTAGTTGTAATGGAACAGGGCAGAGTCAGGAACAGCTTGTAAGGCTTGTTGAATAATACCTAACTCTAACTCTGGTTTTGCTGAAACTCGGTAGATTTCAGCTAAATTGACATAATTGGGTTCAAAATAAGGGTCCACCTTAATACCGTGCAGTAAAACGGCAACTGCTTGGTCGTTCTCTCCTAAACGCATGTGGATCAAGCTTTGATTTAAGTTACCTTCACCGCTCCAGAGATTCATTTCATTGCTGCTCACTAATTCCTTAAACGCTTGGGTAAAAGCAGGGTTGTTGTGCAAACCTATATTCAGCAAGTGATTAGCAGCGGCGACTCTGATTGCCTTGTACTTGTCACCAAGTAACAGTGTAAAACTTTTTAGCCGCTCTTTGACTGGCAACAAATAGCCTATTTTTGCACTCGCTAAACGTAGCAAGGGTTGCTCCGAAGTGACCCAGGGTTTAATCAGTTTGTCACTTAACTCTGGCACTGAATTGCCTAACAATGCCAATGCACTAGCTCGCTTGATTACACTAAGCGTTTTATCATCAATTAATGCGATATGCTGCTTTTGGGACAGCGAGCCACCTTGCATTAAGTCGGGGAATCCTTGCTCTGCGGCACTTAATCCTTCGGGTTGACCAAACCATTTTTCCAGCGCATTTGCACTCCACTGCGGTGATTGATCCTGATGGCATTGATTGCAGGCATTGGGTGTTGCATATTTTATTGATAAATCTGGGCGCGGGATGGTTAAGCTATGATCGCGTCTTTTATCCACGCCCATGTAAGTTGTTTGAGGCATGTGGCAATTGACACACTGCCCCCCTTCAAAGTCTGCTTGATGACGAGTATGTGTAGCTTGTTGGTAAACCTCGGCATTGTGACATTGCAAACAAAGCGCGTTGCTTTGTGTCTTCACTTGCATAGTGTGCGAGTCATGACAATCAAGACAATTCACCCCAGCAGTGAACATTTTACTCTGTAAAAAAGAACCATAAACGTAAGCTTCTTCCTTAATCTGACCGTCAGCGTGGTAGAGCGAAGGTACGATTAAGCTAGGGCTAAATTGATCTAAAAAAGCGCTACGCTGGTCAATGCCATCCGTTAGTGGCGAACGCAGTGAATGACAGGCAAAACAGTTCTCCATAAACTGATTATCACGCTTTTCACCTTGCCAGTGAGCGACGTTGTCATGCTCTCCTCGGATCCATTGCCCAATTGTTTGCTTACCATTAAACGCTAAGACAATGTTGTCATTCAGCACTGTTGATTGCTTGGTTTCGGTGTTTTTGTTGATAATGGCTGCGCTGGGCTTTTTCTTTACATGGTCGGGCGTTTCGCTGTGACATGACTGGCAACCCACATTAATATTGTCCCAATGGGTGGCAAAACTGTCGCTCTTGGTAGAGTAATGTCGCTTCAAACCATCTGAATGACAATCCGCACACATCCCATTCCAATTTTGCAGGGCTTGCTGCCAATGCAAGCGGTCGTTTGTTTGCACATCTTCCTGTGCATAATTTGCAAACCAACGTTGTCCACCTTCAAGCACAGGGCGAGTATCCCAAGCAAAAGGAAAAACTTGCAATCGTCCACCACTTTTTTCTACTAAATACTGCTGCAAAGGATAATGACCGAAGGTATATTTTAATTGATAGCGATTTGTGCTCCCTGCTTCGCTGAGATCAGCATAATATGCAGCGTCTTTGATAAAAAAAGCAACACGTTGTGAATAGTGTTGGATTTCGACGCCAGAAAAATCACCTAAAACAGAGTCTTTGTCAGCCATGGCCATGGCTTTTGCATGATCAGATTGTTGCCACTTTGTATAAACATTTTCATGACAACTTTTGCAGTCAACTTCAGGTTCAACTGCCAAAAGTACTGAACCAAAAAACACTAAGTACCCCAACACCACTAGCCTTAAACTGCGGAGCAACTTGAAATAAAAACATTTGTTGAATGCTATTTTAGCTACATCCATTTGCACCGCACTATTCAATATTATGCCAAACACACTTACCCAGTAAACACGCCAAACGTTCTCCCTCAACGAGGTCGGCAGTAACTTGTGCATAAATTCTACTCCTGTTTAGGTTGGCAAAACAAACCGCGCAGCCGCACTTCACTGTGGCTACTGAAACAGTGGACCACAAAATTTCCATACGCATAGGCAGCTTGCACCACATCAAAAGAATGGGATCAAAATAGATAGACGTTTTGGCATGATAAGAAAATGGCAACCCTGATAATGTTATCACAAAAGCGTTTACTAGTGCTTTTGGTCCACACAACAAGCTTGCAAAACTTGATTCTGTCGCTCTTTCTCTAGAATAGTTTGGGTAACGGTTAACAGCACTGATTGGCCTGAGCCATTTCGTTGCGAGTTAAAAGCCCGCACTGAAACGGTGTCAGCCAATCTAGGTTATTTAAATTACAACGTTTAAGTTTATTTACTACAGGGCGGTAATGGTTGTCGACATTGTCCCCAGTTGCTGAGCCATCCAATAAAATGGTGGAAAAGTCTGACTCGCATAATTGGGGTCGCTGCTCTCATAATACTTTGCTACACGCTCAATAACGGCCATTTCAGCTTCAGTTATCATACGATGCGAAACGGCCACAAACAGAGTAGAAAAGTCTTTCCGGCTGTGTTCCCTGTCAGGCACGCTGCGCTCACCATACACGTTGGCAATATCCTGTGGTTCCACGCGCAAAAACTCAGATGCGGGGATGGGTGTATTGCCCCATGCCAAGCAATTATCCGTAGCACCCTGATAAAAAAACATTTCAGAGCTTAGGTTTTCAAAGGGCAATAAACCGGCAAGATATAGCTCTAGCTCACTTGCTGGCCCTGCGTATGACGTTGTTACACCTTTTCTTACAAAGTCGCCGCTAGTATTTTTTTCGTAAACAAAGGTAGTACCAACTATGCCTCCGATAGAATTACATTCAATATTGTGTTGCAGGAATTGCAAGTTGAGGCTTGGATTATTCAGATAATTTACCCAAGCATGCAGAAATTCATGCGATAAGGAATAGACTGTGCCAATGCCAGTAGACATAAACAAGTGCCCAAGCAAACGGCCAGCAGCGTCTTCTGATTTGACGATACCATTGCGTCCAATACCAAAAGCATCGCTGCGGTTTGGATGAAAAGACTGGACTGGATAGACCCCAGCGAATTGGCCACCGATTTGATAATTCACTTGAAAGTCAAAACGATTTTTCCCAAACATTAAATCGGCTTTCGCTCTGACCAGCTCGGGATATACCGCATCTTTAGTGATATCACTTTGTTCGATAAACCATACATGTTCGGTCATTTGGTTATTTGAACTCAGCAATGTCGCCTCGACCGCATACTTTTTAGGGATGAAATAAACGTTTGTACCATTGGATTGAGAAAGTGCCTCAGACTGGTTGTATAAGAGGTTATCTTGAGCATCTATACCAAAAAATTGCATGAAGTTTCCACCTACTGTATTTCCTGCATAATTGAGCTGGTAGGGGTATTCATCCGGATATGTGTATTCGGCTGAGTAAACACCATCGTCTGCCGTTTTATCGCAATGTGTGCCGTCATCAAACATCGGCACTCGCATGGGCCGGTTTGCTTGATCATCCCATTTTGGTGACATGACGATACTGCTAAAGTTGCCAGTAACATCCGCTTCAAAACACACTGGTGTGCTCGCTCTGTCCTCATGCCACACAGCATTTGGAGTAACGCTGGTATTCCATACTTTAAACGCTGAGCCAATTTCTTCACTCAAAAAAAGCAGATGGGTATTTTTTACAATAGGGGCTGATTCATATTCAGAACCATTCCACGTTCCACCATTTCCTTGTATACCGGAAATGCGATGACTACCTGCTGAGAAAAATTTTAAGCTAAGCTTTTCTCCTGCTTTTACCGAAAAGGTAGTGCTCACTGGCTCAACTGTGAAGCCATCTGGCGGCGAGTAAGAGACCGAATAAACCGCATTTGTCAGACTAGCTTGACTAGCAACGCTACAGTCACTCTCAATTGCCGCGACTGTATAAATTTCGCCGACAAGTTCACCACCGCATCCACTCACTACAATGTTTTCATACCCCGTTTCCAATGCCACCCTAAAGCTGACTTTTTCTCCACGTTTGGTGCTAATTTTAACCGGATACATCACGGTGCCTGCACTCGCGTTAGTCACCACTGTTACTAAATCTATCGCCACAATGGAGACGTTAACAGAGTCAGAATGGGTCGCACCTTGGTTATCGGTCACAGATAGTTGAAAGGTTAAGGTTTCATTAGTGCTTATCTCTGGCGCAGTGAAAGCAGCAGTGGAAGTATTGGTCGCTGTGAGTGTCACGGCCGTTCCCGCGATTTGTGTCCAACTATAGCTAGCAATAGAACCGTCAGTGTCACTACCTGTGCCGATTAAGTCCACCTCTGTGTTTTCATCAACAACTTGATCATTGCCCGCATTCGCCACCGGCGCCACATTGGGTTTGGCATTTCCTCCACCGGGGCTAGGACTGGGGCTATCAGTGTTGCTACCTCCTCCACCGCAAGCCGAAACCAACAACAACAAACTAATTATCCATGCACTTCGTCTCATCATCACTACCTTTCCTATATTTGATGTCGTTATGGCGTTTGGCACGTCCACAACTCCTTAATGGGTAAACAGCGCCTTATTTGGCAGCGCCTAAGTGAACAGTGCTGTGGCGAACAGGTTTATATCAGCCAGCAACTAAATAAAGACAAGGGAAGGGAAGGAAAGCTGAGATACATCAAAGGAAATAGCAAAAGTCTCTCAATAGATTTGATGGTGCATTGCTACCATGGTTAAACCCCTTTTGAATTCTAAGGTCGTCAAACATTGTGCTAGGCGAACGTTACCGGCAAATTTATTCCTAAATTTGGTGCGGAATGTCGGTTTTAAATCTTCGTTAGGTCCAAAAAGCATTCAGATGACGTGCGCTGATGTTCCATAATTTCGTGGAGATCCCTCAGGGTCAGCGTAAAGTTAAAGATGAACTACACTGAGTACTAAGTAAATTCCCATATCAATCACGTCTTTTATGCAAGAGGTAAATTTTTATCTCTTAAGGATTTAGGTAGATTTACACGAGAGTAATAAGTGCAGTTTCGGTCTTTTTGTAGATACATATCGAGTTTTGCTCCACACGATTGTTCCACATTTTAATTTTCGAGGGTTATAAAAAATAAAAACCCGTTGATAATCAACGGGTTATGTGTGGCGGAGAGAGAGGGATTCGAACCCTCGTTAGGGATTAACCTAAACACACTTTCCAGGCGTGCGCCTTCAGCCACTCAGCCATCTCTCCAAACTTGTCAAAATCATTATGTTGGAATAAAACTTTATCTAATGTTTATTCCCAGGCGCACCAGGCGTGCGCATTACTCCAGACATCCTGTCTTTCGCCTTTCAGGCCATGCTAAGAATGTTAACTTAAAGTTGCTGGGAGCAACTTAGAAAAACTTCAGTCGGGCGGTGCTTCGCACCTACAGAGGCCGGCTTCACCCACAAAAGAGGCGCGTATGTTAGGGAAAAGCATCAATCTGTGCAAGCAATAACTGTGAATAAGGCCACGAGTTGACTAACAATTATACAATCTACGTATGTTTGATATTTGTTGCTGCAGCCCGGCTACACTTTGGGCTTTAATATGGGTAATTGGATTTCACCAAGACTCACCATAATACAATCCATGCCTGCATTGTGGGCGGCTTGGCGGCCTATCTCTGTATCTTCGAACACCACACAGTGTTGAGGTGCAATACCCATATTACTTGCAACCGCTAGGAAGGTCTCTGGGTGGGGTTTGCCCAAGCTAACATCACTGGCGGTCACCACGGTATCTAGCTTGCTTAACAAGCCCGTTTGTTGCAATACCTGCATGGCATTCTGACGATCTGAACCAGTGCCTACTCCCATTTTCAACTGACCGTGGTAACGTTGCATGACGGCGAAAGTGGCTGCGATCACTGAGGGTTTATCATCCAGCGTTATAAAGGCTTGACGTTTTGTTTCTGTGACCGCATCCGGGTCGAGATTTAAGCCATATTTTGCATTCAGTAATACAACGATCGCCCGAGTGGGCACACCACCGAGGTTATGAATGTATTCGCCATCGTAGGGGCAGCCAAAGTGTTCACAGGTTTGTTGCCAGGCTTTTGCATGCGCCCCCATGGAGTCGATAAGGGTGCCATCCATATCAAACACGATGCCTTGATAAGGGCTTAAATCTACCATCTGTTCTTCCTGTTTTTGGGCTTAACGCTAAAAAGCCAGCAACGCTGGCTAACGTGGGTGGGGTTAAAAGGGCTTAAGTCAGACTTTTCCCATGACTTGCATTTTTAGTTTGGCAGAAAAATCTAACATACGATCAAGTGGCACTAAGGCTCGTTGGCGCAGACTCTCATCCACCAAGATTTCATGACCACTGGTATCGGTCAGCGCTTGATAAATTGCCTGTAAACCGTTCATCGCCATCCACGGGCAGTGGGCACAACTCTTACAGGTTGCCCCGTTACCTGCGGTGGGTGCTTCTAACAACATTTTGCCCGGTGCCGCTTGTTGCATCTTGTAGAATATACCGCGGTCGGTTGCCACAATAAATTTTTCATGAGGCAGGGTTTGTGCTGCTTTAATTAACTGCGTGGTGGAGCCAACTGCATCGGCCATGGCCACTACACTGGCTGGTGACTCTGGATGCACCAGAATCGCAGCGTCGGGGTGCAAATGTTTCATGGTCAGTAAGGCTTGAGCAGAAAACTCATCGTGCACAATACACTCACCCTGCCACATCAACATGTCTGCGCCGGTTTGTTTAGCGATGTACGCACCTAAATGACGATCAGGTGCCCAGATGATTTTTTCACCGAGTGAATCAAGATGCTCAACAATTTCTAAGGCAATACTGGAAGTCACCACCCAATCGGCACGTGCCTTTACCGCTGCAGAGGTATTGGCATATACCACCACGGTATGATCGGGGTGGGCATCACAAAATTCAGCAAACTTATCGGCTGGGCAGCCTATGTCTAAGGAGCAGGTGGCATCGAGGGTTGGCATCAGTACGGTTTTCTCAGGGCTTAAAATCTTGGCGGTCTCCCCCATAAATTTCACGCCTGCAACGATAAGGGTCTCGGCATCGCAGTCACGCCCAAAGCGCGCCATTTCTAGCGAGTCAGAAATGCAGCCCCCCGTTGCCTCAGCCAAGGCTTGGATTTCCGGATCGGTATAATAATGGGCGATGAGCTTGGCGTTTTTTTCCACTAATAAACGTTTTATTTCGGCCACATAATGTTGCTGTACATCGGCACTGAGTACTTTGGGTTTTGCTGGAAATGGATAATTGACTTTTTCAACGGCAATAAACTGAGACATAGATGACCTGAAAAACTGGGGATAAGGTGGCGCAAAATAGGTCTGGGCATTATACCCAAACGCCATGGAAATAAAAATGTCATGTTAGTCAACATGCTGAGGCTAAACAGCGGATTATTGCCAATTTTGCTGACGATACTCGCTAAAGCGGTCACGCCAGTAACCTGCCTGTGGATGGTTTTGTTGCTCCAATACTTGGGCAAAATTAAGGTACGCGGGAGTAAGATAAAGTGGGTGACGTAGGGCATTCTGCCAAGCGACTAAGTAACTACGCGGGATGGTCCGCACATCGTGGTACTCCATAAAGGTCAGCTCATGACTGAGTTTAAAGGCTTGGCTGCTATGATTATCGCAAGTTCGAGCTGGGTTCAGGGCTGAAGTTTGCGGCTGGCCAAGATGTTGCCAATAGCGCCAGTCCACCCCCTTTTTGTTGGCGTATTGAAACACCATGTTTGGCGCTTCACCGCTGCTACACACTCTTTGAGCCAGTTCCGCTGACAAAGGGTATTCATCCACAAAACCGGCAAAATGCGCCAACTCATGCACTAACACGTCGTAGGTATCGTGTTGATCTAAATACATGATGCCATTTTGCACAAAGGCTTTGCCTTGCTGGGTAAAGATCACTAAGTGGCTAAACTGCACGTCCTTAAGGACTGGCGCTAAGGGCGCGATATCACAAGCGATACGGCTTTGCGCAGCACTTGCATTGCAGCTAAACAAGCTGGGCACAAACAAGACCTGGGGCGCAATACACAGGGGCAAACTAACCAGGCGTTCATCCTTGGCAAACTGCTGACTAAAACGTTGAGCTTGCACAAGGGAGGTGAGCTCGGCGGTGACAAACACAACTTGCTGCAAACAAGTGTTGGCTGCCCAGTCCCTGAACTTACTTGTTATAACGCTGGTATCAGGTACTTGTGCGAGCCAGGGTTGAATGTAGTTGAGATAAGTTTTTGCCTCACTTGCACCATGTTGTGCAGCCAGCGCAAACTGTGCTTCAGCTAAGGCATATTCGCTACGCTGCCAAGCCGCAATGCCACGTTGCAGATAGCCTTGCTGCACATTTGCCAGAGCGAAAGAAGTGATAGGAGGCTGGAGACTCGCGGCAGGTTGCTGGCTATAGTGCATCACGCCCAACACTAAGGGCATAATAGCGAAGACACAGTACACTGCTTTGATCAGGTACTGCCACACAGAGTTTACTGCGCCTGGGTGTCGGCGTTCGCGCCAGCGTTTGCTTCGTTACGCAACAAATTCAGCTCTAAGCGCGCATAACGATGTTCCACGTATTCAAAGACGTTTGTACTCAACGCTAACTTGAAGTAATTGGAGGCTACACCTCGGTTTCCACGTGAGGCATGGTATTTACCTAAGTAAAAATACGCTTCACATAAACGGTCTGTGAGTTGTTGTTGGCTGGTAACACCCGTTATCAACGCATCTAATAACGCTCTTTCCGGAATTTTACCCAAATACAAATCAACCAACTTGGTGGCCCAATTAGCTGAATCAAGATTTTCACGGGCAGCCTGTAAATCCAGCCTCGCTTGATTTTTATCTAACTCGCTGTGGGCTAAAAAACTCCACAAGGCGCGATAGGGATCACTGGCATCTTTGTTGTAAAAAGCATCTAAATCTTGCACGGCTAAGTCGGGGCGACCTCCGTAATACAAGGCAATACCGCGATTTAAAAAAGCGAATTCATAGTTTGGATTAATGTCTAGTGTGGCATCAAACGCTTCGTATGCCTGAATGAACTCCATTTGCTGGGTGTGATGCACACCCATGGAATTATAGGCCTCAGCTAAATCAGGTTTCAGGGCGATGGCTTGACTGAAATCATATTGCGCTAGGCCAGACAAACCTACACTGTCATACAACATGCCGCGTTGGTGCAATAACTGCGCACGCTCTTCATCTTTTAACGATATTTGCCCCAGAATTTGACTGTAACGCACGATAGCTAATTGCGATCTCACACTCATCGGTGCTGGCTCAGCAAGTAACAAATTACTCATTTGCGCATTACTTTGCTGGTTAGAGTTTTGCGTTGCGCAAGCACCCAGTAGCACACTGACACACAATAAAAATAGGATTCGCATATACATCATCTGTGTAGGTAATTTTACCTTGTAGGACTATTTGCTGGAACAGTGTGACAGATCGTAACGCTGTTATTGGCGTTGACAATAGTCGGATTATTGGCAAATGGAAGATGCTGCTAGAGTCGCTTAAATCAGCAAAAAAGTAAAGGAGGGGGCGAGACAGGCGATAAATTTTATCAATATAACTTGTATCAAAGCGTAACTTTGAGACACACTGCTCGGCAGTATTTGGTATGACTCGAGGAATACATGGCGAGCAAGCCCGACTCTCAACAAACACTATTGGTTCAGGCACAACGTGTGCAACTTAATGCCCATGCCCCCTATTCACATTTTCAAGTAGGTGCAGCACTCGTAGACGAGGCAGGCAATACTTTCGCTGGCTGCAATGTGGAAAATGCCGCTTACCCCTTGGGGCAATGTGCTGAAGCCAATGCCATTGGCGCCATGGTTGCGGCCGGTGGCAAGGCCATTCGAGAAGTACTCATTGCCAGTCCCAACACCCAAGTGTGCCCACCCTGCGGAGGCTGTCGCCAAAAAATCGCTGAATTTGCCAATGCTGACACCATGGTGCACCTTGCCACGTGCGATGGACACATTACCACCATGCCCATTGCTGAACTGCTACCCTTAAGTTTCAAGCTCACACCCCTTGCCTAAAACGGATTGGTGTTTAGGATCTTTCGTTTAAAAGGAGCCACAGCATGGCAAAACAACGCTATCTTGATGATTGCCAGCGTTATCTGCGCGAAGTTTACCAGCTCAGCTTGGCTGGGCGTCCAGACGCAGTAAAAAAGCATCGAGCCGAAGGATTTATGCAAGCCGGTATAGTCTTAGAGATCTTCACTGCAGAAGAAATCAAACACATCATCGATGCCCTGCACCTTGAAGTGTTTGGTGAAACCAAGGCACAGCGGCAAGCTCGTAATAGTGAATACGAAGCCTTGAAACTCAGTGACCCTGATAAGTACTTTGACGAACCCGCCATTATCCGCAAGGGGCAACATACAAACATTGAGGGTGGCGATCCAAAAGCTTAAAATGCACGCTAGCCTTAAGCGTGCCCGCAGTAAACAACCGAGGGGCGGTGTCACTCCAATCAGGAATAAAACAGCATGCATTTAACACCACCTCGCTTCTACCTACTCTGCTGCACGCTGATTTTAAGTAGTGTGTTACTACTGACTGCTTGCAAACAACAAAGTCAAACGCCATCTGCTGCAGCTAGCGCGCTGATCTTCAACATGGCTGACATGCACTCTGGTTATGATAATTACCCCAAGCTGCTGCACAATATTGACGTTGTTGCCCAACAAAAACCTGAGGCGGCGTTGATTTTTGTGATTAATGGCGATTTTTTTGAGGCAGGTAGCGTGGTGGCAACCCGCTCTAAAGGCATGCTCGACATGACTTTTTTAAATGCACTACGCAGCCGTGGCGAAGTGATCTTTAACATTGGCAACCATGATTTTGATGTGCTTGAGATGAATGACTTTATCCAGCAAGCCCAAGACAGTGGAATTCGAGTCATTGGCACCTTTGCCAGTCAACAGTTGCAGCGTGCCTTGTCACCCTACACTGACCTAAACCTGGGCGAACGACGTGTGCGTTTTATCGGCGTTGATACCGATCACCCCGCGACGTTTCCCGCTGCCCTGCGCGATGCACTAAACATCCCGAATCCGTTGACGTGGCTTGCACAACATTATGAGCCCCTCGCGGCAGATGCAGATGATACCGTGCTGTTATCACACGCAGGTTTACAGGTAGACAAAAACATATTGGCGTTTTTAGCGCAACAAAACAAAGCCCCTTTGTACGTGCTTGGTGCGCATGATCATTTGAGTCTGCAAACTAGGGTGGCCAATATTCCCTACTTACACACCACATTTAAAGGCCAACGTTTAGTGCTGGTTGCTGTAAATGCCCCCCCTAAGGCCACAAAAATGACCATCAGCTCCCTGTTAACTGAAGCTGAGCAGGGCGTGGATGAGGCGTTTGCGGCCTTAATTGTTGAACAACGCGCTGAGTTTTTGACACCCTCTGATACCGAGATAGTGGGCAAGGTTGCAAAAGAGTTAAGCTTGCAAGAAGCGGTAGATTGGACCCTCGACACCATGCGTCAGTTTACGGCTGCCGATGTGGCCTTGTTTAATCATTCTTCTTTTGGATCAGGTTTGGCCAAGGGGCCACTGCCACGTTACCGCTTTGATCAGTTCATGCGCTTTGAGAATAAACTCATGGTGGCAAATGTGGATGGCGCGACCCTCAACAAGATACTAGCCAAGGCCAACCAACAACAATTAACTGATATTGAGAAAATGAGTGGTGACTTTGTGTATGCCAATATAATTAGCCCTGACTTGGGCAAAACATACCGCATCGTTACTACCGATTGGGTTGCTAGGCCCACACATCAAATGGACTACCTTGGCGTTGCGGTGGATTTTCAAGTAGTGCCTGATACAAGCATTAAAGGCTTGTTGCTGCATGCCCTAGCTACCTCAGACCTTGAAAAGGTCAACACGGCTCCTTAACCAAGCAATGACAGCTAATATCCCGCAGACATAATCAACAGGCTTACGCCCCGTTGTAGCCAAACGGGGCTTGTTTACTGATCTCTTTACTGATCTCAGATTGCCATGGGTTTAAACGGCAAATCACGATAGCGTTTACCTGACGCCGCATACACAGCATTGGCTAATGCTGGCGCAAACGGGCCAAGACCGGGTTCACCTAAACCAGTGGGTTTGTAGTCATTGGCTAAAAAGTGCACATTCACTTGGGGCATTTCGTTGATCCGCAGCACAGGATAATCGTGGAAGTTTGAATTCACTACCGCGCCATCGCGGAACACCACTTCAGTGCGCAGCGAATAAGACATGCCCATCACCACTGCCCCTTCCATTTGCGCGGTGGCACTGTCGGTATTGAGTACCTGACCACAATCCACAACCGCATCGACTTCTAAAACTTTGATGTTGTCGCCCTGCACTTCAACCCGCACAGCCATGGCCACATAGGTATTAAAACTGTAATGCACCGCTATGCCTAAGCCTTGGTTTTTAGGCAAGTTATGGCGTTTATCCCAGTTTGAGCGTGTTGCTGCTTCAGTTAAAACCGCTTTAGAGCGAGCCACTTGTTCAGCTTGGTTTGGATCAGTATTGTTGTTGTAGGTTTGCAGCAAAAATGCCACGGTATCTTGCTGGGCTTGCTCGGCCAATTCGTCGGCAAAACTACCAAAAGCAAAACCGTAAAATATTGCATTCACTGCACGATACCAACCAATGCGTGTATGGGCGATGGCTTCACCCGATTCACTACGAAAATTGGCCACATTAAAAGGATGATTATCAACATCTCTGATCACATTTGCAGGTGGTCTTTGTATGCTTGGGTCAAATAAGGTAGGAATGGAGGGAAAGGCGGCACGATGCAACCAGCCTGTAACATTGCCCTGTGCATCGAGTGCTGCCTCGATATGCTGAGCATTGATGGAGTGGTAATAGCCAGTGCGCATGTCTTCTTCCCGCGACCATGTGAGTTGCACGGGAGCCTTGACTGCCGCAGAAAGCACCGCGGCTTCATGCACATAGTCACATTTAAACTTACGGCCAAAAGCACCACCGGCCATGGTGACGTGCACAACGATGTCTTTAGGATCGCGTTGCAGGTATTGACCAAGCACAGCTTGGATATCACCGGGACTTTGGGTGGCGGCCCATACCTCACAACTGTCTGGTTGCACCCACACCACACTGGCGTTTGGCTCCATGGGCGAGTGCGATAAATGCCCGCCAGTATAGGTAGCTTTATGGGTCTTGGCTGCCGCAGCAAAGGCTTGCTGCACATCACCACGTTCAGTGACCATTTGCGCAGGGTTTTCGACGTTTTTCACCAACATGGCTTTGTATGCTTTGGTGTCATAACCTTGATTGGTGCCCAAGTCCCATTCAATCTTCAACTGTTTGAGCGCTTGTTGCGCCGTCCAAGTATTGTCTGCCACCACAGCGACACCACCAATGGAGCCAAACGGCACATCAAAACGTGGGATTTCCACCACGGCGCTCACCCCTTTGACCTTAATGGCAGCGCTTTTATCAAGGGATTTCAGCTTGCCACCTAACACCGGACAGTGGGTGATCGCCGCGTATTTCATGCCGGGTAACTTAGTATCTACCCCATAGGTTAGTGTACCTTGAACAATATCCCCTTGGTTGTGGCGAGCAAGGTCTTGGCCAATGTATTTATACTCACCTTTAGTTTTAAGGGTAGGTTTGTCTGGCACGGGCAGGGTGGCAGCGATGCTGGCAAGCTCACCGTAAGCCAATTTTTGTTGGTTGGCAGTGTTGATCACAAAATGATTGTCGGCCTTACACTGGGCAACATCCACACCCCATACTTTGGCAGCGGCGGCCACTAACATCATTTTGGCGGCGGCGCCGGCCTCCCGCATAGGAATATACATAGTGCGAATACTGGCGGAACCACCAGTGGCTTGTGAGCCATATTTTTCTTCGTTGCCGTCAGCCTGAATCACCTTTACCCGTTGCCAGTCTGCTTCTAATTCGTCGGCCACGGCGGCGGGTAATGCGGTGCTGATACCCTGCCCCATTTCACAGCGCCCACAATAAATCAGGGTGTCGCCATTGGCGGCAATTTCAATAAACGCATTAGGGATAAACTGCGGTTGTGATGTTAAACCCAATTTAGCCATTGTGGTTGACGGGAAACTCACGCCCAACACTAAGCCACCACCGACTAAACCCGTTTGTTTGAGAAATAAACGACGGCTAGGATTGGCGCCCTTGGCTGAACTTTCATTAAAAAGTGCCATGTTACACCTCCTTAACCATAATTTTGGCCGCATCCGCCACCGCTTGTTTGATGCGTTGATAGGTGCCACAACGGCAAATATTACCCTGCATGGCATTATCAATGTCTTCACCACTGGGGCGCGGATTACTGGCTAACAAACTTGCAGCATTCATGATTTGCCCCGCTTGGCAGTAGCCACATTGCGGTACTTTGTTGGCTAACCAAGTTTGTTGCAGCGGATGGTTGCCAGTCGGCGAGAGGCCTTCAATGGTGGTTATACTTTTGCCCGCCACGGCGGCCACGGGCAATACACATGAGCGCGTGGCTTGGCCGTCTACGTGAACCGTACAGGCGCCACACAGCCCCATACCACAGCCGTATTTGGTGCCGGTTAATTCAAGTTTATCACGCAAAAACCACAACAAGGGCATCTCATCTGCCACATCGATTTCATAACTTTTAGCATTAATAACTAGGGATTTATTCATCACACCTTCCTCTTGGATCGCCGCAGCCAAGCTGGGCATACCACGTTAAAAAGGGCGATACGTTGCCCTTGTTATAGTTTACACCTATGCAAATCACTCAGGCCCTACTTAATCACTGTGCAGGGCTTCGATGGGATTAAGTTGCGAGGCCTTGACGGCTGGGTAAGCACCAAAACCTACGCCCACCGCCATACAAATTGACAACGATAAGATAATCGCCACCAACGACCAACTCACTGCCCAGCCTGAATAGAAACCAATAATCTCGGACAAAATTAAGCCAAACACGATACCCAGCAAACCGCCTAATACCGAGATGGTAAAACTCTCTGCGATAAACTGCAGTTTGATGTTTTTCTGGGTGGCGCCAATGGCACGCAACAAACCTATCTCCTTGGTGCGCTCTAATACGTTAGCCAACATGATATTCATGATGCCAATTCCGCCCACCAGCAAAGAAATGCCTGCAACACAGGCCATCACGATATTGAATATTTGCTGGGTTTGTTTTTGTTGCGCCAACAAGGCAGCGGGAATAATCAGCTGATAATCCTGTGCTTCACCGTGGCGAAATTCAAACAAATGAGCCACGGCTTTAGCGGCGACCAAAGGATCAATATCCTCCGTGATCTTCAGTTTGATCATGTCCAGTTCACTGGCTAACGCCGGGCTGCTGAGTTTTTTCAAGCTCGTATTGAGGGGCACAAAAATACGTGAACTGTCGCCGCCGATTTTTACCCCCTGAAACTCATCTTTGCCCAAATAAGGATCGTTTAACACGCCCACCACTTCAAGCCATAAATGGTTCACTTTCACGAATTGACCAATGGCTTCTTGGTCTTTAAATAACTGACTCGCTGCATTAGCCCCTAACACGGCCACCTGCGCAATGTTGATATTATCGTCTTCATTTAAGACACGACCGACTTGAGCTTGCATGTTTGACAAACGAAAATGACTGGCACTGACCCCCACAACATTTAGATCTGCGCTGGCTACATCGCTATACACAGATTGGGTTTTGATTTTTTTCTCAACGCTGTAGTCTTCGACAAAGGGCAAGGTAGCGCTGGCAGCTTGCACGTCGGCGATGGTCAAACCCAACGACTCCTTACGCACTTCATTCAGTTCATCATCGGCGAACTGCTTGCCCTCCACGATTAAGTTACGCAAGCCCATTGAATCAATCATCTTTAGGGCTTGACGTTCTGCGCCTTCGCCAATATTGAGCATGGCAATCACCGCACCCACACCAAAGATCATGCCGAGTAAGGTCAGCAAGGTACGCAGTTTGTGTGAAGCCATTTCAGCTAAGGCATCCCACACGAGAGGCATAAAGGTACTCATTACACTTGCTCCGGCGCACTAAGGGCGACAATATCGCCAGGTTTCAGGCCACTGATGATTTCGACAAAATACAAATTTTTCTGCGCTGTCTCTACTGTACGTTTTTCATAGTCTTCACCAACTTGCAGGTAAACAAAACTTGCCCCCTGTTCGTTGAAGATGGCTTGCAAGGGCACCAGCATTTTATCCAGTTGTCGATCCACTTCTACATCCACCGACACCTTGCTCCCCGGCTGCAATACAGCATCTTTATCGGTAAGCGTCACCACCAATTCAAAATACTTGGTTGGGTTGCCACGTTTGATAGTACGAGAATATCCGGCCACCGAACTCACCGTGCCATTAAAATGTAGCTCTGGGTAGGCATCCAATGTGACCGTGGCTTTTTGTCCGGTTTTCAAGCCAATGGCATCTTTATCCAGCACATAGACTTTGGCTTGCATCACATCCAAGTTGGGTATTTTGGCGATAATACTGCCAGGGAAAACCGTTTGCCCCACCCGTGGTTTTTCACCGCGCCAGTCTTTATCAAAAACCAATAAACCGGTGTTTGGCGCCGTGACCTCTAACTGTGCTAAGGCCGCTTGATGTTGCTTATATTTGGCTTGATGACCTTCTTTACGAATATCCAAGACTTCCACAGCACTTTGATTTTGCTCACCGATACTGTCTTGTTTCCAATCAATGAACTCTTCTTTTGCGCCAAGATAATCGCGGTTTGACAGGGTTTCGATAATTTCTAATTTGGAATACAGGCGTAGGTCGTCAATGGCAAAGGTATCCACAAAAGCAAACTCTTTGTTGACCAATACTTTCTCTGAATCCAATTCTGTTTGCTGCTGGGTTTTTTCGGCTTTTTTCTGACGCATGTCTTTGTCGAGAAGCAGCATTTCTAACTCTTCTTTGCGGCTGTCCAGCAGTAATTGTTCGGCGTCAAACCGTGCCACAATGTCGCCTTTTTGCACCAAGCTATTTTCTTCGGCTAACCAGCTAATGGTCATCGGGTTGCGCCCCGGCGTGGTGATGGCTTGGGCATCGGCAGACTCTAATTCACCGGTGGCAGGGATGACAATGCTCAGTGCTTGGCTCTGCACGGTATACAGTGGCACACTTGATGGCGGTGCTTCACTACACCCTAATAAGCTTAGGCACATAGCGCCAACTAATACGCTTAACTTCATTGTACCACTACCTCAACTTTGGCTTGCATACCGGGGCGCATGACTTTGGGGCGCTGCTCACCCAATTCAATTTGCGCATCAAAAACCACCTTTTGGTTAGTGCTCGACTTAGGATAAAAAGACTGACCGAGTTTAGCGATTTTGCCCATGTAGGCGGTTTCTGGGTAGGCATCAAAAATCACTTTAACCTCGCTACCTGTGTGCAACTTGGCGGTGTCTGGTTCGGCAAATTCAGCTTTTAACGCGGCTTCATCTAACGACGGCAGCTGTATCAAACTGCGCCCCATGTACACCGTTTCGCCCACTGCTGCTTTATCACCATTCCAGTCTGTCATATACATCACCAAACCATCTTTGGGGGCTTTGATGGTCAGTCGGTCTAAGTCTTCTTGAATACGATTAACCCGGGTCATTAAATTCTTAATTTTCCCTTGAGCAACTTGGGCGTTAATCACCATGGCTTTTTCATGATGAGCAAGTTTTTGCTGCGCTTGAGTGTATTTCTCCTGCTGATACAGGTACTCGGCGTACTGCTTTTGTTTGTCTATTTCAGAGCTGGACACATCAACAATTTCAACTTTGCGCTTGGCAATTTGATAATTCATTTCAGCTTCGGCCAGCGCTAATTTGAGATCTTGCTGTTTGGCATCGTCATTGAGTTTTTCATTTTCAGCGCGTTTTTTCTCTGCATCTAACTCACTGGTACGCCCAATTAAATCCGTTTTTAACTGCTGACCATCAAATACCAAGATCACTTCGCCTTCTTTTACCAGTTTGTTTTCTGGTGCCATGCGCTCGATTTTAAATTGCCACATACTGCGCACATTGGGTGGGCCTACCGTGGCATTTTTAAGCGAAATCAATTCTGCTGGTGCGCTGATGACGCTGACATTTTGACTGGTGCTTGCAGTATCATCGCTTTGACAGGCGCTGAGTGAGTAAACACTTACCAGCAACAACATGGCTTTATTCAATGAAAATTGGCTCACTGTTTATCTCCTTGGATACTGGCTAACGTGGCATTTTCTTGCAACAGAACGCGTACGCTCATACCTGGAAATATTGCTTGTTTGGGGTAGTCATTAAACGCCACTTCTAAACGATAATAAGCGCCATCACTCCACTGGCTTTTTTGTTCTGCTTGGCTCGACATCGACAACAACTTACCTGTGTAGTAGGTGTTGGGGTAAGCATCTAAGGCGAGGGTTAATTCACTGTTTGCGACATTTAAACGGGCCGCATCAATTTCGTGTAACCAAGCGCTCACTTGATAGGCTTCTTGGGCTTGCACTTGCACAATATTCCAACTCGCTTGCACGTTCATACCAATCGCAATTTTTTGCGCCATCCATGGGTGCATCATGTGAGTCACCGGCCCAGTAAATTCTGCCACCACACTGAGCTTTTCCATTTGGCTGCGTTGATAGGCGATTTCTTCTTCTAACTTCAGAATGGTGATGTTTTGTTTGTCGATGCCTACCCGCTGTTCCGCTTCTTTGAGCTTGAGATTTTCTTCCGCTTTGATCTTTTCTAACAAGGCTTTTTCGTAAGCTATTTGATGTTTACCCTTTTCATAGGCACTGATTTGCCCATCGGGAACAGAGGCTTCGATGCGGGTTTTATCTACCATAATATTGGCGAGGTTGAGTCGTCCTTGGGCCTCAGTCACGGCTTGGGTGAGATCCATTTCAATTTTAATCAGTTGCAGTTGCTCAGTGGTTAAGCGCTGTTCATTTTCTTCCAATTGCGCCTGAATACCGCCAGAGTCAAAGACCACCACCAGATCACCGGCCTGCACCACACTGCCCTCATCCGCCATCCATTGAATTTGTACTTGCCAGCGGCTGGTGCGTGGCGCGGTAACCAGTTGGCTGCGCGCCGAGGTAACCACACCGGTTAACAAGGCTTGTTGCTCATTGGCAAATCCCCTTGCAGGCAGACCACTGATACACAGCACAAGGCTCAGGGTTATCATGCTTTTACATAGCTGTTGTAACATTATTCACTCTCCTTGGAGTGGTCACCCTTAACCGGGTCGGCACTATCGCTGAGCACAATACCATCACGCATGGTAATCACCCGTTTTGCGCACTCGGCTATGTCGTCTTCGTGGGTCACCATCACAATGGTTTGTCCTTGCTGATGTAAGTCAGTTAATAAGGCCATAATTTCAACCGAGGTTTTACTGTCGAGGTTACCGGTGGGTTCGTCAGCTAAGATCACCGTTGGTCGGTTGATCAGGGCTCGGGCAATGGCTACACGTTGGCGTTGCCCACCCGACATCTCATTGGGCCGGTGATTCTTACGGTGCCCTAAGCCAACTTGATCAAGGAGTTTATTGGCACGTTCGTCGGCTTCTTCTGCCGATACCTTGGTGTAACGTAATGGCAGTTTGACGTTCTCTAAGGCTGAGAGTTTTGGCAGCAAATGAAAGGTTTGAAAAATAAAACCAATATGGCGATTGCGGATGGCCGACAGGGTGTCGTCATCGAGGGTCGCCACATCTTGATCATCCAGCAGATACTGCCCAGAGTTGGGTGTATCTAAACAACCGAGTATGTTCATTAGGGTCGACTTGCCTGAACCCGAGCTGCCCATAAAGGCCACAAATTCATTGGTTTGAATCGACAAAGAAATATCTTTAAGAGCGTGTACTTGCTCTGAGCCATTGACAAATGACTTGGAAATATGACGAAGTTCGAGCATTTTATTTGGCTTATATTGGCGTTATAAAACTACAGTAACTTGACACTACGCTCGAGGCAATGTCGTGGTTTGATATGCGACTTAGTTTATTTGGTTTATCTGTTTCAAAATGTGTATATGCCTCGTTTTTTGCCCAAACCATTGCCAATAAAAGGTTTCGGCAGCCTTTATATACAGGGCAATTACCAGATGGCGTGCTGTGTTTTAAACCACCCACAACCAGGTTATTGCCGCACTGCCAAGCAAACCTAGCCACAACAGCGCAATAAACCCTGCCTTGTTTTGTAGGTTGTCAGCGCGTAACACAAAAAATGTTTTACTCAGTGCGTTGCCTAATAAAATCACAAAAAATAAGGTCAGCATGTTTTGCTCGGCTGCCACTGAATCGCTCTGGGTTAATAACGAGGCAAGCACCGCATGCGCTTCAAAGAGGGAAATAAACAAGGTACTCAAGTGGCGAGACATGGCAAATTCATTACCGATTAAATGCATCAAACCAATGATCAAAAATAACAACACCGATAATTTCGCGACGTTTTTCCAAATGATCGGACGGTCATTTAACAGCTCGATGTCGATGCGAGCTGTATTTTGACTACTGGGCGTTGCAAACGTTTTGGCCAGTGACAGGTAAACAACAACCACGAGGAAAAACGCCAATTGCAGAGCAAAAGGCAAATAATAACTTAAGGGAGCATCTTTGCTCAGATAGAACACGATAAACAGGCACTCCACCACCATCGCACACAGAGCAAGCAACAGCGTTATCGCCAATTCACGTTGATGACTGTTGGCATATTTGGGGTCATTTAGCACTTGTAAATACACCGCCGTGCTTGAGATGAAGCCACCTAAAAATCCCTGTAACTGCAGGCGGCGACGCTGACCGAGTAAGTGAAAGGTAAAAAAGCTAAACAATTCAAGACTGGCGATCAAGGGCACAATCTTGAGCATCGGCACATAACTCGCCACCACATACAATATGGCCAACAAGGCCATGTCGATATAAATTTGTTTATCTTTAAAATGGTAAGCTAAGGGAGTGTTATGTTCAGGCGACAGACCGTATTACCCCCAATCATTAATGGTTAGTATCGCGCCAGCCCGTGTTGCCAAGCAAAATTCTTAAGGTTGCTTAGGCTTTTTTAGCGGCTTCACGCTCGGCAAATTTAGCCAATTGCT
Source organism: Paraglaciecola sp. (assembly GCA_009993955.1). Taxonomy (GTDB): domain Bacteria; phylum Pseudomonadota; class Gammaproteobacteria; order Enterobacterales; family Alteromonadaceae; genus Paraglaciecola. The sequence continues at coordinate 26,548 of JAACSL010000011.1, read as the reverse complement.
CTGGTGTAGCTGGCGCTTGGTATTGTGCTTTCCACTGCGCAAAAGGCATGCCGTAAATCGCTTCTCGTGCTTGGTCATAATCCATGTCGACGTTTTGTTGCTGTGCCCCCGCCATATACCATTTAGCCAAGCAGTTACGGCAGAAGTCGGCAAGGATCATCAGATCAATGTTTTGCACGTCTTTGTTGGCATCTAAGTGCTTAACTAAGGTGCGAAAGGCATAGGCTTGGGCTTCGGTTTGTTGTTGCTGATCCATGTTATTTCCAATTTTTAAGACATTGTTTACGTTCTGGGGTCACTTGCGGTGACTTCAATACGTTGTTGATTATTTTCGTGAAAGGCTAACAGCTCATGCAGGCCTTTTAAATTATGTAAACTGCGAAATTCAATCCAATCAATCAAGCAATACAAACACACTGCTGGATAATGCCAACTGCTAAAATGACCGTCTGCGACGAGCTCATTCAGTTCAACCAATACCGCATTAACACGATCTTTTTGCAATTTAAAAAATAGCTTTTGCTCATCAGCGGCAATCCCCGATTTGGCCAAAATAAACATTTGCACCAGGGAATCATTGGCCGAATCAATGAGGGTGAGCTGATTCTCTTGCTGCCAATCTAATGCAGGGTAGGCAAACTTTTCAGCTAAATAACGATAGATGATCCGCGAGTCATAGATTCGTTTTATCTGGTTTTCGTGCACATCTTCCAGCATGGGGATTTTCATGGTGGGATTTTTTAGGATCATGTCGCTGCGATCCGCCGGCTCAAAAATCTGCACGTTGACAAATTCATGCTGAGTATTGGCTAACCAAATACGCAGACGTCGCACATAAGGAGAGGTGGTTGAACCGTAAAGTTTTAACATGTGCTTTGCTCCTCAATATCGCTAGGTAAAACGCCAACTTATTAAGTAGATATATTAGGCTTTGTGCCAGTATTTTTGCATCTCATAATATAAAAAAGAGGCTGACCAAGTAATCAGCACCAAACCTGTGAGTGATTCAATACCGGTTAAGTAACGCAGATGGCCCAAGGGCACGATGTCACCAAAACCAACGGTGCTAAACACCGAAAACGAAAAGTACACACAATCCAATACACTACCGTCGATATTCCCGCTGAGTTGTCCCCAGCCATCGAGGTTGATCATGGCGTAATAGGCGAAGGCGAAAATCCATACTTCTACAGCATGGGCAAGCAGCGCACCAAACACCCCAAACACAATGCGCAGGCGTGGTTTAATTTTTACCAAAATGATGAGTTTGCTGAGTAAACGCAGAAATTCGTAGTGCACGATAACAACGACAGCCACCACCAAGGTATTGATAAGAAAGACTAAAAGCAGCATAGCGACAACTTGCCTGCGCAGAGAAGGAGTAAGGCTATGTTATGAACAAATCCTCAGGAATGCACGCTTGGCGATAAACCGCGCAAGCGTGCGCCATGTTTTATGGTTTGAGTGCCTGATTTTCAAACGAGACTTCTACGTACCAATCGTCCATGTTGTCGTACATTTCCCCTTTGAGGATGTAATACGGCGATTTGTAGTAAATCTTGATGTCGTGGAAGGGGTCAGTGATGATTTTACTCATCCATACCAAACCACTTTGCACGCCCATTAATTTGAACAAGTGCAGGGTACGAAACGCAATCGCACCCAAGCCCACGTACAACCAAATAATCGCCATGTTATTGATGAACTCAGGAAAGTTAGTGGCTGGCGTAAATACCCCAAAAAAGTCAGGTTTAACGTACAACACCACCGGTACTAAAGCCCAGATACTCAACAACACCACTTTGCGGCTCAGGTTGTAACCCACCTTGACGCTTTCTTTGTACTCATGGGTGGCCTTGTTCACTTCGTCATAGGTTTTAGGTTCGAAGAAAAAGTGGCCGGTTTGACGTAATACCATGGCTAACAACCAGCCGACTAAAGCGGCCGCAGCGGGGTAATAAAACACCAGAACATAGCTGGCTAAAAAACAGCTGGCGCTGAGTAAATGCAAAAATTGATTAATGCGATTGTGATGATAATAACGGTGATCATCCCAACGTTGTTTTTGTAATTCTTGGTAAAAGGTCATGGATTTTCCTTGCGGGTTGAACAGTTGTATTAATGGCTTTGCGGCGCATTAAGGGTTGATGAATAGGGCGAATCACTGTGATCGCGCAGCAGGGCTTGCCCCATTTTAATTGGCGTTCCTTCGCCAATGCCCGGGCACAATTGATAGTTGCCGCTGGCAAATACGATGATGGTTGAGCCATGTTGGAAATAGCCCATTTCATCACCTTTAGTAAAACTCGCATTACAGGGCAATTGATTAGGCCCCTGATACTTCAAATCTAAGGTGTCGGATAAAAAATGAAATTTCATGCTTGCCACTAAAATAGCGGCCACGGGTACCAAAGTAATGCTGCCGTTCGTGCTGTGATTGTGCAGTTCGATAACCGCCCGTTCATTTTTACAAAACAACTTTTCGATGCGTTTCAAGGCAATGGGGTTGACGTTCCACGTATCACCTGAGATGTAGTCAACCTTGCTGACGTGACAATCAATCGGGGCATGAAAACGGTGATACATACTGGATTTGAGACGCAGGGTGACAAACACACCATTGCGGTATTTATTGGCAATATGGCTGTCGGGGATCAAATCGCTTAATTCATAAGGGAAACCCTTGGCCTGAAAAAGTTGCGTGCCTTGCACTTGCCCACAGGCACCAACAATGGCATCACACGGGCTGGTCACCACATCGGCACGCTGATCAACTGGGCGTAAGCCATCTTTTAACTGGCGGGTAAAACACGCGCCTAAACTGGAAAAGGATTGTTGTTTAGCGTCTTCTAAACGCAAGTCTTCGGCAAATAGCTGCCAGATGGCAATGGAAAGCTTAGTCAACCACGGGCTCTCAATTTGACTGAACCAGCCCATAAACAAGGTAAGCCAGCGGCGCGGAATTCGATTAGTTAATAAAAAATTCAGTTGTTCTTGTTTGGTCAAGGAAACCGTTGCTGTCTTTAACATCAAGCCACCGTTCTGTGCAGCTGAGTCACGCTATGCACGGTGCTTGGCGCAGCATAGTAGCCATCGGGAACTTGCAAACCCAAATTAAGCATAAACTGCTGCATTATAGGTTCTGCCTGATATTCACTGGCACGCAAGGTGGCTTGTTTACGCATGTGTTGTTGTTGGCTTGCATCATGGAAGTACTTCACGATATTCGCCACCATTGTACCGAGATCATCTGCCAGGTAGCCGTTTACCTCATGCTGAATTAGGTCTTTGGGTCCCTTGCAGTTGTAAGCCACGGTGGGCATGCCATGCACAAAGGCTTCTAAAATGACATTGCCAAACGTATCAAAGCGCGATGGAAATACAAATAAGTCCAAACTGAGGTAGAGGGCCGCCAGTTGTTTTTTGCTCTGCCAGCCAAGGAAAATCGCCTCAGGTAGTTTTTGTTTGAGTTTTTCACTGGCTGGCCCCGAGCCTGCCACTACAATGCGCAGGTCGGGCAAGGCTTGTTTTGCCTTGGCGACAATCTCAGGCAAATCAAAAATGCCCTTCTCTTCACTCAAACGACAGGCGATAAACAATACCGGCGTCGCATCGGTAGCGCCGGGGACAATGCTGCCTTTGGCTACCCGCTGTACCTGCATATCACGAGGCTGAGTGTGGTGGGCAGTGAGAAAAACACGCGCTTCGGGCAGTTGCATTTCGTGGCTGGTGAGCCAGTTTTTGTGTTCATGATTGAGCACAAAGACACCATCAAAACGATTGTACAACGCGCGCATCAAACGCCGCACACGGTCACGTTCATGCTGATTCAAATCGGTGGTGTGTTTGATAAAGTCAATCCAATCGGTGTGCATGAAAAAGAAGCTAGGTACGTTAAACATTTGTTGAATAAACAAAGCAACAACCGCCATGGGGCCTTCGGTTGAACAGACGATGCGGTCGTAGCCCCCTGCATAAAATATCTGCGCTACCTGCAGCACATCGGGAATACGAATTTGTTGTTCGCCGTAACGCCGCACATCAAACTCGGCCACTGGGCGCACCACATGTAAATGCTCAGCCGACTCAGCCTCGGCATCGCAGATCAGAAAATCAATAGGTAAGTTAGCGCGCTGCATCTCTTTGAGTTTGCCCGACAAGGAGGTAGACACGCCATTTTTATCCAGCAAGGTGTCGGTGAGATAGAGGGCGCGATTGCTGTGATGATTACGCCCAAGATGCTGGGCAAATTGATTGAGAAATACGCGGTTTTGATAGAGTACGCGGGTTGAAGCCAAGGTAGACCCCGCCAAAATCATACTGATCAAAACGGGAAATGACAGACTATCCAACATCTTGCCAATGTTGATGCTACTCATGTTTTCCGATTTTTTACCCTCGCCCAAAAACAAAGATGTCAATTGACTGGGGATTTCCATCTTGCGGGTGATTTCTTCTGTGGAAAAACTGTCTAACAACAGACCTTGGTTGCCACTGATCACCTTGCTAACACGGCTGGCAACTAACTTATTGAGGTTGTTAAAAAGCTGACTGATGGCACTGTTGACGGTTTCAACAAACACTTCTGGGTGATGCCGTTTGCTGTCAGCGATGCGTTCTAACTGGCCAATGCAGAATTTGTAGTCTTTCGATACTTGCCATTTGAGCAATTTATTGGGTTTTTTACCTTGCAGGGCATCGTGCACAAACTCAAAAAACTTCATGGTTTTTTTATGTTTTTGCATTTCTAACATCACGTTGCTCACCACAAAACAACCAATTTTGTCCCATGCGGTGCCACGGTGTAACAACACCCGCAACAAACCGGGATCTTTCATTTTGGTGGCAACCTGTGAGAAATAATCCACCAAAGCAATATTCAGTTTTTGGTTTTCAGCGATGTTACCAAAAGGTGCAATATTGCCTTGACGCAAGGCCTCAAGGGCTAACACAGAGGGGGTCTGAGTCTTTAGTCGTTCTTGCAGATTGGGCACATAGAGGTAGGAACCACATTGTCCAGCAAAAATACCGGTGTGATCATCTGAGCCCCCCGTGAGTATTTTGGCTTTATGTGGATCAACCCCAAAACTGGCGGGATTAAGATGGTGTTTACGTGCAAAGGCATGAATTTTTTCGGCCGTTAAACTCTGCACCCAATTTAAGGTCAGCACACTCTGCCACAAATCACGCTGACCATTTAATACCTCAAAACGGCTGAACATTACCGCCAGTTTTTCAAACAAACTCAGATCAATTTTTTCGTTACGAGTATAAAAATACAAAGGGTGTGGCATGATCACCGGAATATCTTCACTGGCGGCATAACGCAAAAAGTCGTAAATATTCTGACGCTTTTTGTTTAATACCTTTTCCTGTTCACGGCTAAAGCCGTAAGTTAAGACGTGAATAAAGAGTTCATACTCAGGGAAGTAGCAGGTAAATTCAGCCCCCACTAATACGTCTTCCCCTTGTTCCTGTAATTCCCAGCATGAACGCGCATTGTTATGGTTGGTCACCGTGACCACTGAACTACCATTTTCTTTGAGCAGTTTGACCAGCTTCTTGGTTTTCAGCCAGGTTTCAGGCAAACGTAAAATGCGACCCCACAATTCGTCTGGCACATCACTGTTGTGGTCGTGACAGTGAAAATCGATGCGCAGGCAATCTTCGGCAGCAAATCGTGTTTTTTGTGACGCTAAGTACTGATCAAACTCTGCTTTGAGGGCTTGGCGAAATGGCGGTGGTGTAGGCAACGCCATGTTAGTTATCTGAGTGTGCTTGGTCATGACTAACCCACCTTGCTTACATTAGTTGCGTGTTCATGCGAATGGTTCGAGGTTTGTATAGATGCATGGTAGGTTTGGCGCTGGGCTAATGGTTGCGGAAGCCAGCCCGCCAACCACGGAAATTTACTGCCCAGCATATCCATCAAAAACTGACGTTTGATGGTTTTATTAGTGAGTTGTGGCGCCTGCCACCACCAGCCATCTTGCTGCATGTGGGTGGCTCCACGCACAAACGCGTCGATCACTTGGTCAAATTCTGCATCACTGAAGCTAAAACTCATGATCAAACGTCCGGTGCCTGTCCAACTGAGTTCTAGGCCTGCATGCTTGAGGTAGAACTGCAACATCCAGTTATAGCGGCTGGGTATGGTGTAAAGCACTGACAGAATCGAGTGAATATTGCTGATGCGCACAGGCAGATTTGCGGCGATTAAACGCTGGTTGAAACGTGCAGTGCGTCTATTCCACAGGGCTTCAGAATCAGCATATTGCTGCTGAATATCGGCTTGGGCGATGCGTGTTAAAAAGCGATGCATTGCACCGATTACATAGGGATGACTATTAAAGGTACCGCGCGCAAAGGACACATTCACCGGCTGCGCATCGTTAAAACGTTTCATTAATTTATGGGTACCTGCCAATACGCCGATGGGCAGGCCCCCGCCAAGTGTTTTACCGTAAGTCACCATATCAGCTTGAATACCGTAAAAACCTTGTGCCCCGCGATAACTCAAACGAAAGCCAGTAAACACCTCGTCCATGATCAAGACTATCCCTCGTGCACTGCAGATTTCACGGATATTGGCCAACCATTGGCTGTAACGTTGTTTATTAAAATCGGTGTTTCGATCACTGGCCACCAAAGCGGCATCCGATGGCGCATCGGCATTGGGGTGAAACGCTTGCAAGGGATTTATTAATACGCAGGCGATATCTTTGCGACGACGCAATACCTGCAAGCTATGCTCACTGAAATCGGCCAAGGTGTAGACGTCGTTAGTGACGCGGGTATTGCCAATACCCGGTTGTACCCCATCCCACCAGCCGTGATAAGCGCCACAAAAACGCACTAAATGCGTTTTGCCGGTGTGGTAACGCGCCAGCCGTACTGCTTGCATCACCGCTTCGGTGCCAGACATGTGAAACGATACTTCATCTAAGCCCGATATCTTTTTAATGGCCTCGACGTTTTCTGCAATCAAAGGATGATAACTGCCTAACACTGGGCCAAGCTGCCGAGCTTGGGCAATGCCATCGTCCATACACGTTTTGTAAAAATCGTAACCAAACACGTTAACGCCATACGACCCGGACAAGTCGTAACGCCAATTGCCATCTAAGTCTTTGATTTTAGAACCCTGACTTTCTTGGGCGATGGAGCCTAAGCGAAAAACCTGCGGAAGCTGCTGACGATAAGGAAAAGGAATGCGGTAGTGGCTGGTAAAACGCACGTCGGAAATGCTGTTTTCAATGGCTGATGCATAAGCTAGGGTACGTGGCGATGTTGCTTCCATGGATTGCTGCAGTGCATGCAGTGCTTGACGACGTTGGTCAACAATGTGCGGTGGCGCCCCGTCACTGGCAAAAAAATGCTCACCATCGTAACTAAAATACGGGATAAAACGGGCAACCCGACGCGACCATTTACTGTGTCCACGTAGTGAGGGGTGTTTAGCCCGTGATAGTTGCAAACGCACCATAATTCGGTAAAGCAGGTACACCGCGACAAGAGTCAGTGCAATATACGTGACATAGCTCGGATTCATTACAACTCATCAGTCAGCTGGTTTGGGCAAAAGTAACATGGCTTTTTGACTGATTTATTGCAGTTTATTGACGTTTATATGACACCGTTTAACCGGTCAGTTTGTGACCATCATTCCCGTTGAGCAAAATATGACAACCATTTTGCACCAGCCCTGACGGCACTTTCGGTGGCCAATTCAGCTGAACTGGCATGACACGTTTATACACATTTTTTGCCTTGCAAGGCCTTGATCACCACGTACACTGCGAGGCTAGTTAAAAGATTTTTGTGGAATATTCAGATGCTTAAACGTTTGGTTTGTATAGGGTTTTTCAGTGTACTTAGCGTGCTTAGTACAGCTAGCATGGCCATTGAGTTTGAAAAAGGTAAACATTTTGCGGTGGTAGCGGAGCAAGCGTCCGAAAGCCCTAAAGTGACTGAGTATTTTTCATTCTATTGCCCGCATTGCTTTCGCTTTGAACCGATTATCGATGCCATGCATGCTGCCTTGCCAGCCGGGACTACCTTCGTAAAAAACCATGTTGATAGCCTGCCTGGTCGCAATCCTGAAATAGAGCACATGCTGACAAAAGCATTGTTTAGCGCGGAAATATTGCATGTCGACAAAACCATGATCCCAGCGATATTTAACTATATCCACGTTAATAAAGCAGACTTTAGTAACCAGCAAGACCTCAAAAATTTGTTTGTCATCAACGATGTTGAGGGTGAAGCCTTCGATAAAACCATGAGCAGCTTTGCCGTCAATGCCCAGTTCAACAAAGCACAGCGCAGCACGGCAGCACTGCGGGCAGCGGGGATCCATACTGTGCCAACGGTGATTGTGAATGACAAATATCAGGTTATCGCCAACAGCATCACCTCCACCGATGAGTACATCGCGTTAGTCCTCTACCTGTTAAATAAAACAGAATCTTAGCTTGAAGGGCAGAAAAACCGAGCACGGCCCTCGGTTTTTTGCCTCGCTCCCACTAGTTAAGGGTAACCACTGCCTGTTGTTTGTATTGTGCTTGCAGATATTTCGGTTGACCGCTGCCAACACTGAGTAACAACTTACCGACGTAAGGCTGATGAATGCCGTCGTTGTCAACATAGCTGAGCTGCTTAGCGGTGAGAGTAAAATGCAGAGTGTGTTGCTCCCTTTTGGCCAAGTCATGATGCTGAAAACCCGCCAATTCAAGTTGTGGCACTCGTACTGGCGCATCGGGCATGCTCACATAAACTTGTGTCACCTCAGCGGAGTCCATGTCACCTACGTTGCTCACATCCACACTGAAACTCAGGTCTTGCCCGGCTGATAAGGCAGTCGGGGCCTGCAAATTACTGTAATGAAAATCACCATAACTTAGGCCATAACCAAAGGGATATAACACCTCACCGGCAAAATATTTATAGGTGCGATTCTCCATGGCGTAGTCATCAAACGCGGCAAATCCCGCTAGATTTTTGTAGAAGGTGATGGGCAAACGACCAGATGGACTGTATTCCCCCCATAACAATCTGGCCAAAGCAGTGCCGGTGGCTTCACCCGGATAGAATGCTTGCACGATGGCATTTAAGTTGTCGTTTTCCCAATTCAAGGCCACCGCGCTACCACTGAAATTCACTAACACCATAGGTTTGCCTAGTTTGTGTAGGGCTTTTATGAGGTTTTGCTGTTCATCAGGCAGGTCGATATCTTCCCGGTCACCGTAGTTGAAGCCATCCAACTTCACGGGCATTTCTTCCCCTTCAATGCGTGGCGAAATACCCACCACCACCACCATCACATCGGCATTTTTAGCTTGGGCAAGCGCCTCATCAACCAGGTTTTGTGATTCGTTTAACCAGCGCAGTGTCAGCGTGGGAATGGTATTACTCCATGGGTTTTTCAGAAAAATTCGTGAGGCCTTAAACGCATAATGTTGACCAGCCTTAAGCTTCACGCTGCCCTGCACCGCTTGCCCATCAATGCTTATATCCACTGCACCGTCAAAGCGGTAATTGCCGCTGTTAGGTGGCACTAAAATACCCTGCCATACCACTGCAAAATCGCTCATTACTTTGTCATCAATGGGTGAACGTTCCCAATAAAAATCAATGTTGTCATCAACGCGGCTCAGCACGGGTTCACCCACCATTTCGCCACTTGGGCGCAGATTAGTAAAATCGGTGATCTTCGGGTGACTGACATGGTAGTACTTGGCTTCTAATCCGCTAACCAGTGCGTTGTTGGCATTTTGGTGGAAGAAATACTCAGGGCCCACTGTGCGGTAATGACCATAGACATCGGCAATGATGGCACTACCCGGCGCATAACTCACCTGATCGGCTCCCAGATAAGAGCTAATGCCTTGTAACGGGGTAACTGCGGCGATGGGAATGCCGTTGTAGTTGCCTAACAGTACATCTTCGTTATCCGCATTAGGCCCAATCACCGCGACTTTGATGCCCTTTTTCAAGGGCAATAAACCATCGTTTTTCAGCAGTACTAATGAAGATTCCGTGGCCTTTTGTGCCAAGGCTAGGTGTTCAGGCGAGCCCACCACGGATGTGGGGATGTTGGCGTAACTCACGTCTTGTTTAGGATCAAACATGCCTAATTTAAAACGGGTCATAAATAAGCGCTGCACCGCTTGATCAATCAGATCTTCACTGATGAGCTCTTTTTGGAGCGCAAAGTTTAAGTTAGCAAAGGTGCTGAGTCGCCCGGTACCGCAGTTTAAATCTGTACCCGCCGTTACCGCCCAAGCCGCAGCTACAGCCGGGGCTTGCACCACATTATGCGCGTTAGGGTCATAAAAGTCGGCGATAGCACCGCAGTCTGACATCACATGGCCATTAAACTTAAACTGCCCACGCAATATATCTTTGAGTAGCAGATCACTGCCACAGGCAGGTTGACCATTCACGCGGTTATAAGCACACATCACTGCTTCAACATCGGCATCCACAATGGCTTTCTCAAAAGCTGGCATGTAGGTTTCGTAAAGGTCTTTGTTGCTCACCACATAATTGTCGGAATGGCGGCTAATTTCTGGGCCATTGTGCACGGCAAAATGTTTGGCGGTGGCAGCGGTTTTTAAGTATTTGGGATCGTCCCCCTGTAAACCATGAATAAACTGCACAGCCAACTCACCGGTCAGATAAGGATCTTCACCATAGGTTTCTTGGCCGCGGCCCCAGCGCGGATCACGAAAAATATTGATATTGGGCGACCAAAACGTTAAGCCGGTATAACGATAGTGCACATCGTTCTCCACAAAAAAGTGATGTTTTGCCCGCCCCTCATCAGAAATAGCCGTCGCCACGTCTAACATTAAATCTTCATCCCACATTGCTGCCATGCCTATCGCTTGGGGGAAAACAGTAGCCTTGCCCGCCCTTGCAACGCCGTGCAACGCTTCGTTCCAATAATCATAAGCAGGCACCCCCAAACGCTCGATAGCCGGCGCATCGTTATACATTTGCGCGATTTTTTCTGAAGTGGTCATGCGCGACACCAGATCATCAACCCGCTGTTCAAAACTCAGACTGGTATCCAAATAGGCGACAGATGAAGTCGTGTTATTAATAGTGGCGCACGCGGCGAGTAACAGTAGGGATGTAACACAGACACTTTGTTGGCTGAGAATTCGCGACATAAATTTCCTAAACAAACCATATTGTGAGGAGCTTAAACTAAAATGCCCCGCCGTTGAGCACTTGCAACGGATTACGTTAGCGAATTGTTAAAAAAAGAGTGATGATGTCTGTTCGTTGAACTGCACAAAACACAAGAGTCTGCGAACCATTGTTGATACCTAGTTTTTTTGAGGAATCATAAAAGTGACAGCTTGCTTAACTAAATGACTATTGTCATAAAAATCATCTTGGCTGTTCCCTGTGAGCCAAAACAGTTTTTTTTCACTTTCTAAATTTTCATAAAACTTTCGTGCGAGATTTGGTGATAGGGCGTTCTCGGAATGCACCATAACTGTTGGCACCGTGATATTTTTTGCGGCTGATTGAACGTCAAATGGTAAAAAGTGTTCACGAGACATTAGGGCAAAGCCATTTTTATAATTGGCAACATTCGCCCTATGAGTATAGTAATCCACTAAATTTTCTGAAGTCATCGCTGCATCACCATGCATTGCAGCAGCAGGGATCGTGATCACTTCGCCTGTTTTCTCGTAATGCCGTCTTGCCTTCACACCTTGGTCAATTTTTTGTTGAAAACTCTGATTGTCACTGGTTTTCATTGCTTCAACGTCGCGGTAATAACCAACAATCAATCCCAACCATTTTACTTTATCGCTGCGTTGGGATGCCCAACTGGCATAACCACAACCCAGACAAATTCCCAACAAACCAATATTATTGGTATCCACCTCTGCCTGCTCAGACAAAAAGGTTAAGGCGGCAACAAGATCTTCAATTTTGTGTGGGTAATATTCGTACTGTCTTGGTTGCCCGTCACTTTGACCATAATGTCGATGATCAATGGTCAATGCAGCAAATCCCTGCTCAGCCATTGCACGACTGTACACGCCGGTTACTTGTTCTTTAACGCTGGTCATAGGGCCAGCAACAACAACTGCCGGTAATTTTGTGGAGGATGACGACGGCATATACAAGTTGCCGAGCACAACATCATGCTCAACGATAAAACTGGCCGACGTTACGATGACTGCTTGCATATTACTGCATCCTTCTTAATCTAAAGTTTCGCCGAACATTAATGCCGTTCGCCAGTTCAAGTGTTGGAATTGCTTACACATTCATTTTTTCAAGCGAGTTCGCTTGGTTATTAACAAGCTTAAGTACTTTATCAGACCCTTGTTTATACCGTAAATTAGGTACCTTTTGGTAACTACCCATGAATAATGAAGTGAAACCAAACGTCTATGCTGCGATTTGTCCCTCTCGAGATGTACTGGCTTTAATTGGGCAAAAATGGGTCTCGTTGATTGTTGGCGGTCTAGACCAACAAGTCCTTCGATTTGGTGAGCTGAAACGACTCTGTGAGGGTGTATCACAGAAGATGCTCACCCAAGCTTTACGCCAGTTAGAACGAGATGGCATAGTCTCGCGCCTTGTTTGCCCAGACTCTGGGCGGCTTAAAGTGGAATATCAACTGACAGAGTTAGGCGAATCATTGGTTCCGGTTGTACAGATGGCCAAAGCATGGGCGGAGTCTGCATTGCCCTCCATTGAGGCAAATAGACGTTCATATCATCAACATGATGTTAAATAAATAAACGAGGATACACAGGCATGCGTTATTTAATCATTCTCCTTGGTAACCTTGACCGTAGGTATTTCTAGGCATTTTAATTGTATTGACCATGCATAATTTTCGCGCTGTTCTGTCGCTTCTGATTTTCATCCTAAGTACTTATCTCGTAATTGATTTAGTCTTGTTTGGATTTAACTGGGCTGTATTATTGTCAAGTTTTGTTGGCTTTGCATGCTCTGATTATCTGTGGCCAGCGCAGCATGACCATGACAGTCATTGGTATGATTTACTTGAGGTCGTAGTTGAATTTCCGTTCAGAGCGGTTGCTTTGCTGCTCAGAAGTTTAGGTCGTCTCATCAAACACTCTGATTCAAGTATCGACCTCGAGTTGTAGTCACCTGAATTCATGGTATTTTCTGTGAAGATCAACACGGCAGTTTAATTTACATTAGGGCATCCAGCATGTCAGGCATTACCCAGTTAGATCTATTACTCTCTTCGATGCGTCCGATCTTACTTCCAGCAGAGTTTGTATTTTGCTGTGTAAAAGGTGAATTAGTGGACTACTTATCCCTTCGATCTGTTGCCACCTTTATCGAGTCAGAAGGGCTAACCTTGGTCTTAGAAAAATCGCAAGCATTGCAAGCTGGATTGGCTTTTAACGGCGTGTTTAGGCAAATAACCTTAACCGTGCATTCCAGTCTGGAGGCTGTTGGCTTGACCGCAGCTGTTGCGACACAATTAGCTTCGCTGGGTATCAGTGCCAATGTGATAGCGGCGTATTACCACGACCATATTTTTGTACCCGCCGCACGCGCTGAAGAAGCGCTCAGCGCGTTACAAACATTCCATCGCTAAGCTTTCACTGATCTGTCTGGCCTCGAATCAACTATGTATAACATAGTTAACAGCCAGCGCAGCCTTGCATCGCTTGAGCGCAATAAAAACATGATATTCAACAGATTACGGATTGGTTGCTTTGGCCTTAGCATATTGATCACACAAGCTTGTGCTGCCAATGCAGGTAAACCCACTGAGCAACCTGAGGAAGAGACCGTGCGTTTCGCCAACACTGAACAAGACCATCGCCCCAGTTTTTCCACCATACTCACCATCTTCAAACGCGCTATGTTCGAAAAACGTAGCAACATCAAACCCGATGTTGCCTTAGTGCAAGCACTCGAAAAAGAGGCTTTGGCTGCATTGGATGATGAGGGTTTATATTTAATTAAACTTGGCCACTCTTCGCTATTGCTAAAGGTTTACGGTGAATATTGGTTGATTGACCCCGTATTTGGCGAACGGGCTTCCCCTGTTTCTTTTGCTGGCCCAAAACGCTTTGAACCACCCGCGATTAGCCTGCAAGACTTGCCAGCCATCGACAAAGTGTTTTTGTCCCACAATCACTACGATCACCTCGACAAGGGCAGCATAGAATTTTTAGCCAGACGCGCAGCTTTATTTTTGGTGCCTTTAGGGGTTGATCAACAGATCATGGATATGGGTGTGCCCGCACAGCGCATTCAAACCTTTAATTGGTGGGATGAGCAGCCGTTTGCCAAGGCAAAAGTGGTGTTCACCCCCACCCAGCATTTTTCAGGACGCACGCCATGGGACAGTAATGAAACACTGTGGGGGTCGTGGACCTTATTGTTTGCCGAGGTGAAGGTATTTTTTAGTGGTGACAGCGGCTATTTTGGCGGTTTCAAAGAAATTGGCGAGAAGTATGGCCCCTTCGACATTACCTTGATGGAAAATGGTGCCTATGACAAAAACTGGCCGGCCGTGCATATGTTTCCTGAGCAAACCGTGCAAGCCCATATTGACCTGCAAGGCAAAGTATTAATACCCATCCACAACAGTACGTTTGATCTGGCGTTTCACCCTTGGGATGAACCTCTTAATGAGGTGCGCAGAATTAGCCAACAAAAGGGCGTGAGCTTACGCCTGCCAGCGTTTGGTGAAATCGTGGATTTACGCAAACCGATAATCGCAGACAATCAATAAACAAAAGCTCAGGCATACAAGCTAGCTGAGTCTTTCTTTAAAGGCGTCTTTGTAGCGACGGGATAAATTCAGAACTTGGCCACCCTTTAAGTGGATTTCACCATCACCGCTACTCTGATAGCTGATGTGGTCAATGACGTGATGATTGACCATGTAACTACGATGAATACGGCTGAAACCACTTTCAGCTAAGCGCTCGCTAAGCTCGCCCAATGTGGCGCGCAAAGGATAGATTCGCCCTCCGCTGTGCAAGTTGACATAGTTGCCCGATGACTCCAGCCATTCGATGTCACTGACTCGCACCAAAAATTCACGGTCGAGCTTCTTCACCAACAGATGTTCAGGTGCCGCCAGTACCCGCTGATCCTTAGTTTGCGCACTGATAAGATTGGCTTCGCCTTTAAGCCGTCGATAAACAAACTGATACAGTTGATACAGGGCAAAAAAGAACAGATAGCCCCACACATCTTTGCGTAATTCATAAAAAAATTCTCTGAACACCGGCTCAAAGTTATATTCACTGGCGGCCAAGGCATACACCACTTTACGCATTGCCACCATGAGGGCGACATGAGACACAGAAAACGCCACTGCAAGGCCCACATGCAAGACTACTTGCTTGGGCAATTTGAGCAAATTATTACTCAGTTTAGCCCAGCAGAAAAACAATATTGGTGCCAAACACAGGGTACTGATAGCACTGGAGTACTCCCACAAAAATGGCTCCCACAAAGCAAAATCTGGACTGCCGTTGCGGCTGGCTTCCATCCAGTTAGACGTCGCGTTAATACTATTATTAACCAACAAATACGCTGCCATGAGCAAGGCAACATAGCGCCCTTGATGTTGATCAAATTTTTCAAACCATGTCACGCTGCTCTGCTCCTGTTTAACATCCTGCACCTCATCCCTATCTGCCACCGCTTGTCCCTCTGACCTATCCACTTGTCCTTTAGCTCTCGTTATCTCACACCCAATGCGTGAAGCTCAGTGCATCATTTAACCTGAGAAAACATCATGACTCAAGCTCTAGATTCACGGCGCTACGACTTAGATTGGTTGCGCATTTTGGCCTTTGGCATCCTTATTTTATATCACGTGGGTATGTATTATGTGGCCGATTGGGGTTGGCACATTAAAAGTGAACAACAAAGCGTTGTGCTGCAGAACCTGATGTTGTTGAGTAATCAATGGCGCATGTCTTTGCTATTTTTTATTTCCGGCTTAGCGCTGGCCTTGGTTCACCACAAGTTATCAACGTGGGTTTTGTTTAAAATAAAAACCATACGTTTATTACTGCCTTTGGTGTTTGGCATGTTGGTGATTGTGCCACCACAACTGTATTTTGAACTGCAATGCCAACAGCAATTTAGCGGTACCTACTTTGCGTTCTTGCAAGACTACCTGAATATTCACACCACATTGGCTCCACATAAACAATCAAACATCGGGTTGATCACCTGGAATCACCTGTGGTTTTTGCCCTACTTGTGGAGTTACAGTTTGATCATGATTGTGCTCTACAGGCCTTTAAAAATCGTACTACAAACCGCGCTGATGCAAAAATTGCCCACGTGGTTAGCGTTTAGTTTTTTAGTGCTGTGGCTCGTCGGTGTGGGTCTATGGTTGAAAGAATATCCCAGCACTCACGGCTTCACTGATGATTGGTTTTTGCACGGTATTTATTTTAGTGTATTTGTCAGTGGCATGGCGGTGGCAACCTTACCCGCGCTTTGGCAGAACATTATTGTTAAGCGCCGCTGGTTTGCCGCTTTAGCCCTGGCTGGTTACAGCTGGTTGCTCCTCGACAGACATGGTGTGTTAAATGTTGGCCCCGCATTAGATGCCTTGATGGTCACCCAACTTGTGCACGCCATGTTGCTTTCAATTAATCATTGGGCGTGGATTTTTGCCTTGTTTGCCTATGCAGGTAAATATTTACAATTCAACAATCGTTTTGTTGCCTATGCCAATCAAGCGATTTTACCTTGTTACATCGTGCATCAAACTCTGATCATCGTATTGGCTATGAGTATTAAGGCTTGGCATATCCCCGCTGTAATTGAAGCGCCAATGTTGATTATTTTGACCGTAGTAGGCTGTGTACTGAGCTATGAGGTAATTCGCCGACATAACATTTCTCGCTACTTGTTTGGCTTAAAACCCAGCAACCCACACTTATCAGCTGACCACAAAACACTTGTCGCAAACACCAGTAGTTAAGGTGGGTTAAATGGCTGCCGCAGATGGTTGCGGCAGCCAGACAGGCAAAACCTTAGGCAGCCAGTACGGCTTGAATGGGAGGCATCCACATAGCAAACGTAGCGGCAATGACCCCAAAAAGCGTGATGATACTGCCTAACATCATAATGCCACTCACCCCCCACGTTAGTATTGTGTGCTTTTTGTGTTCGGCCCAAAAGACCAAGCCAGACACAGCCATAGGCAATAAGTAGCAGGCAAAAGACAAGACAATGTCTGCGGGGCCGTCTAGTTGTTTGGTGTTGCCATTTGGCCCTTGATTGATGATATACCAGCCCATGAGATAAAGCCGAAACGTCCAAACCCCGTTAACCAGCAGAAATGCTTGAATGGCCCAACGACGATGCACAGCAAATCGCCGCAGCCGAGCATAATGCCATGCCAGATACACCGCAATAGGAATGAGCAGACCATTTAGCGTAATACCAATAGCGCCAAAGTCACTGAGTCGAGAGTCTCGTCCCCAAGTCAAATACAAGCCGCCTATGGCACCACATAAACCTAGGCTTAAAAACAGACGGCCGCTCCAACGATGCAACACAGGATATTGTTGCCTTAACGCGGGGATAATCTGCAGTACACCAGCCATGCTGAGAATGGCAGCAGGGATGACGTGGGAAAAATACAATACGTTGCCCATCGTATCACTCTCCACATAACCGGTTATTGGGTGGCTCAGCCGAGTTAAGGCGAAGTCACCGCCTGCAACTGGTATGGCATAAACGATAAAAATATAACAAGCAAAAATCCACTGTCCAACTAACGCTATGGTAAGCCAACTGGCCACTCCCATTCGCAAGGCTCTGTCTGCAGCGCTTGGACTATTAGCAAGGATCATATCGCGCCATGTGCGCGTCACTAAATTCAACATACAACATTCTCTACTATGATTAATCGTAGGCAGATGGTGTAAGATTTTTTCAAGCACAGCGCGCCGAATTTTAAATTCGGCCTACAGTTTTGCCTAAGTTAACGCTTTTTAAGCGACATTCACTGAGCTATCTGGCTTCAGACACAAGCGGCAACAAAGTAGGTTTGACCCTTCACCACATAAGCCACTACCATGCAGGCTCGTCTGCGAAATTAGTTTGCTGTATGTACCCCACTATTATTTTTAGTCTCGTTCTTGCCACCAGCCTTGCCTTGTTATTGGCGCAGGTGGCTGTTCGCCACAAAACCGCCGTACATTTATGTTTTGCCGTTTTTTGTGGATCAATTGCCATGATGGCCGCCCAACAATTAAGTGCAGACAAAGTAGGGGCCTATCAGTATTTAATTGGTCTTGGGGCCTGTGCCACCTGCAATGGGTTTTGGTTAGTCGCAAGGGCGATGTTTCGCGTTAAAAACGCCATTGCGTGGCGCCACCTTGCACTAGCTGCATCGGTGGCAAGCTTAATAGCTTGCTCACAAGGCTTGCAATTTATTCAAGAAAGCCATGTTTTTGACAGCGCCTTTATTGTTCCCTTGCAGGCGGTTATCGGTCACTTGGTCGCACTTTTGTCGTCAGGCATGTTATTGCTGACATGCTGGGAAGGCTGTCGTGGTTTATCGTCGAAACATGGTGCGCCGCGCTGGCAAGCATTAATTTTTGTCAGCACTTACGCCCTAGCCGTACTGAGTTGTATGGTGTTGGCCAAAGCCTACCACGCCGTTTTTGCGGGAGAATCCGTGCAACTTGTGGTCAATGGACTAGCTGCCTTATTGATGTTAATTGTCACCCAGGGCTTGATAATCTGGCAGCATTCGTCAAAAAACGTTCATGCAAAAGATGCAGATAGTAAAGTCAAGATACAAGCTTTTTCATCGCCACCCTGCGATACAGAGAAAAATCTAAGCCAGGATGATCTATATCTAGGCATGCAGATTAAACAATTGCTCGTTACCCAACGCTGGTACTTAGAGTCAGGACTGAAAGTGGCGGATGTTGCCCGGCAATTTAATGTGTCTGAGTATCGTGTGAGTCGCGTGTTACGTGAACAGCTCGATGCACGTAACTTTAATCAATTTATCAATGCCTTACGCATTAACCACGCGAAAACCTTACTAGAGGATCCTAACTGTCTGCATTGGCCAGTTCTGGTAGTTGGATTAGAAAGTGGCTTTGCTTCAGTAGGGCCATTTAGTCGAGCATTTAAAGCCGCCTTTGGCGCTACGCCAAACGAATATCGCCTGTCTTATGCCAGCACGATGGGCCAAGCCGCTGCTGAATAAATGGCTATTGCTGTTCACGCCAATCCTTTGCTGCTGAAGAGTCTACAGGTATCTGCGTGGCTGACGCTAATCTTTCGCTAGTAAGGACTTAACCTCGGCGTCAACCCTAACTCTGCATTGAGTTTGCCTTTTGCATCCAAGATTGTTTCACCGACCAAACTATCCTACGCGTTTAGGAACGAAACCAGCCCCAAATGCCAAGGGAAAAGTCTTCAAATAAATTGATACCTAAGGCTGATTTGAGCAGATATAACAGCAACAAGCCAAACAGCGTGGAGAGTGTCAGCAAGACGGTGACAAAAGCAGCCATCATAAAACTTGAAACCTGTTTTTCAGTGCGGCTGAGTTGTCGTTTATTCTTGCCGGCAATCACCACATAATAATAGCGATAGTTAAACCATGGCACCGTGCCGCGCATATCGAGGGCATGATGCTGCCACTTGCGCCCGACTAACGCGTTGCGAAGATGGGCTAATTGTTCTTCATTAAATGATTGCCGAACATGGCTTGGCATTTTCTCTAAAAGGTTAATGATGGTGGGATCTTCATGCACCGAAGATGCTCTTTTAGTGGCCATTTGTTCAGCTCCAAGTGGAATTTTTGATGACTTGAATGCGTATCGACGCAGCACAATCTGATGATTATTTTGTTGCCATACTTTTGTCACACTTAATGGCATGAGAATCAATATAAAATACAAAAAACTTACAGCTGAATTACAAAGGCAGGAGTGCTTTTTACAGCGAAAAACCAAGGAGAGCTTAATTATTGGGTTAACTAAGCCATATTTTGAATTTGTTGGTGCAGATGGGGAGACTCGAACTCCCACGGCCGTTAAGCCACTAGCACCTGAAGCTAGCGTGTCTACCAATTCCACCACATCTGCAAAGCGGCGCTGATACTACCGATTTTGTGAATTGAACGAAAGCCCTTTTTTGTAAAATACCACGGAAAATAAATCGGAAGCGATGTGAGTGACTCGATCACATCATGACTGACAGTAGCCGCCAACAGTGCGTGGCATGCCCACACACTGCCCGGCAAACGCAGTTATTTCACGCTGACCAATTCACCCTGTTGTGCGTGTGCCTTTTTTAAGGCTTGTCGCTCTTCACCACGGGCTTTGAGAGCCAGCATACACGGGGTCAAAACCAGGGTTAACAAGGTAGCAAAGGCCAAACCACCCGCTACCGCTGTGGCGAGCTGTGACCACCATTCGGTGGAAGGACCGCCAATGTCTACATTACGCCCAATAAAGTCGATGTTGATTTCAGCGACCATGGGTAACAAACCCAAAATGGTGGTAACGGTGGTGAGCATTACGGGGCGCAAACGTTGCGCGCCAGTGCGCAATATCGCTTCCATGGGGGCGAACCCTTCTTTACGCAGAATATTGTAAGTATCAATCAATACAATGTTGTTGTTGACTACAATACCAGCCAAGGCAATCACGCCTATTCCTGACATAACAATGCCAAAGGGTTTTTGGAAAATCACTAATCCCAAAAACACCCCAACAGTGGAGAACAACACCGCACTCAAAATTAAAAATGCTTGGTAGAAGCTATTGAATTGGGTCACTAAAATAATCGCCATCACAAACAGGGCGACCAAAAACGCATTTTTTAAGAAGGTTTCTGACTCATCTTGTTGTTCATTTTGACCTTTGATCGACAAGCTCACCCGCGGATCGATGCCCAGTTCTGGCAACTGCGCCTGCAATAGGGGCAGTTCGTGACTGAGTTGCTCACCGGGCACCATGTTCGCCTCCACGGTCAATACCCGTTCACTGTCAATGTGGCGGATTAAATCGGTTTTTGGCTGCGGCGTGCGCTCTACAAAATTACCGATTGGCACCATGCCAGTGGCGGTTTTCATTCTAAGTTCATCGAGTTTGCCGATGTAGCGCGAGTCAACCGGGTAACGCACACGAATGTCTAATTCATCATCCACGTCATCTGGGCGATATTCGCCAATTTTTAAACCGTTGGTGACAAACTGTACGGTACTGCCCACTAAGGTGGCATCAGCCCCAAACCGTGCTGCATCACTGCGGTTAACCTTAAGTTGCCACTCAATGCCGGGTTTGGACGCGGTATCGCTGATGGAGGTGAATTTGTCGTTAGCATCCAAGGCCGCACGAATTTTCAGGGTTGCTTCATCTAACAATTCAGGGAAGCGTGACGACAACTGAATTTGCAGATCCTTACCCGATTGAGGCCCATTTTGATCGGGTGAAATCTCGATATCCAAACCCGGAATACCTTTCAGACGTTGCTGGGTTTCTTTGAGCACCTCGTCAGAATGGGGGCGATAATGCCAATCAACCAAGTTCATGCGTAGGTAACCGATTTGGTCACGTCCGCCTGTGCGCTCATACAAGGTTTCGATTTCTTCCATATCGATTAAACGTCGTTCCACATCGCGGATAATGGCATCTTTTTCGTAAATCGACATGTCGCCGGATGACCGCACGGTGATGTTTATGCCTGGACTGTCGACATTGGGGAAAAACTGCACACCCAGACCTGACATGGCAAAAGCAGTGAACGATAAGATCGCGATGACGATGGCGGCCCCCAAGATTTTCCACGGGTGCTCAATGGCCACGGCCAAGGTATTCACGTATTTACCTGTCAAACCACTCAAGTGACGGATATCGCCGCTTTCCGCTTGCAATAATTGCTGACGCGAGGCTTCTGACACATAACGCGGCTTACCAAATACTCCACCGAGTACAGGCACAAAAATCAGCGCCATCACCAAAGATGCGGATAACACTGCAATCAACGTAAAGGGGAGATATTTCATGAACTCACCCATCATGCCCGGCCAGAACATTAAAGGGGCAAACGCCGCAAGGGTGGTGGCGGTTGAAGCGGTAATTGGCCAAGCCATGCGCTGGGCAGCCAAGCCATAGGCTTTTTTCTTGTCCATGCCCTCACTCATGCAGCGGTCAGCGTATTCGGTGACGACAATGGCCCCATCCACCAGCATGCCCACGGCCATGATCAAGGAAAACAACACCACCATGTTGAGGGTATAACCAAACATGGCAATGATCAGAATACCGGTTAAAAACGAACCGGGAATAGACACCCCCACCAGCAAGGCGGTGCGTAGCCCTAAGATGGCCACGATCACCACCGCCACCAGAATAATGGCGCTAGACACGTTATTTTGCAGATCGTTTAACATCATATTCACGTCAACACTTTGGTCACCCGTGTAGCTCACATTGATACTGGCTGGCCAAATAGACGATTGTTGCGCCTCTGCAATCAAAGCTTTGACCTTGGCCACGGTATCTAACATATTTTCACCGGGGCGTTTTTTTACTTCTAACGAAACCGATGCATCGCCATTTAAACGGGCAAAACTGTTGGGATCTTTGTAGGAACGGCGCACCTGAGCCACATCGGCAAAGGTGATCACACTGTCACCCTGAACTTTGACTGGCTGTTCCATCACGTCTTTAACTGATTCAAATACCGAGGGCACTTTCACCGCAAAACTGCCCTTGCCATTGTCCATGGTGCCGGCAGGCACTAAACGGTTATTGCGCGAGAGTAGATTAAAGATATCGTTTTGATCGAGGCCATAACTTTCCATCAACAGAGGATCGACCACGATTTCCACGATGTCTTCGCGATCGCCCCCCACTTCTACTTCCAGCACTTCACTCATGCTCTCTAAACGATTTTTCAGTTCTCGGGCTACCACCAATAACGCGCGTTCAGAGATTGGTCCTGCCAATACCACGGTAATGGCCGCTTGCTGACCGGCCATGGTCACTTCATGAATGGTGGGTTCTTCGGTTTCTGAAGGCAATTTGGCGCGGGCAACTGTCACTTTGTCACGCACATCGGCCAGGGCAGCCTGCGAATCTAAACCCGGAAAAAACTCCATAGTGATGTTGGCAAAACCCTCACCGGCAGTGGCCTTCATCTCTTTGATGCCATCGATGGAACGCAGTTCACGTTCCATGGGTTTGACCAACATACGCTCCGCGTCTTCTGGCGAGATACCATCGTGCACAATAGACACATAGATCACGGGGATTGGCACGTCTGGATTAGACTCACGGGGAATGGTGGCATAGGTCACCGCACCCGCAATGATCAACAATACAAACATCATCAGTACCGTGCGACTGCGTTCTAACGCAGCTTGAATGAGTGCGTTCATTGAATAACCTGCTGATTGGTTTCATCCGCGTATACTGCGTCTACTTCGTCACCGTCACGCACAAAACCATGACCCAAGGTGATGATGTCAGCTTGTTGGCCCATGCCACTTAGCCACACACCTTGGCTATCACTTTTAACGATGTCGATGGGAATGAATTTAACGTGTTTATCTACCACGGTTTTCACCCCAAGGTTGCCCTCTTCATCTAAGGCCATAACGGAAGGCGTGATGCGTATTGCCCAGGTTTTTTGCAGAGGGAGAGCCAGTTCGGTGCTCATACCAGCCAATTGTTTTTGCCCAGGATTGGGCACCGCTACTTCAATTTTAAAGGTATTGGTGCCGGGTTCAGACACGCTGGAAATAAACCGCACTTTACCCTCAACAATCTCTCCCCCCACTAAACGGCCAGCAGCAAGCTGGTTAACCTGCAACCCTTGCACATTACCTTGCGTTACATTGGCGGTAATGACCAAGGGGTCTAAATCGACAAGGGACGCAATTTGGTCGCCATCACGCAGCAGGTCACCCACTTCGACAAAACGTTCATTAACTACCCCAGCAAAAGGCGCCGTGATCAACGCTTTGCTAATCGCCAACTGTAAATTGTTCACCTCAGTTTGGGCCATCGCCAGATTGGCTTGTGCCTGTGCTAGGGTAACTTGCGACTGATAACCCTGTTTGCCCAGCGATTTGGCGCCATCCAGTTCCATTTCTCGTTGTTTTAACATGGCCTTGGCAGACAGCAGACGATTAGCCGCATCGGTACTTTCTAGACGCAGGATTTTCTCGCCTGCTGCAACAAACTGCCCTTCCTGTACGTAAATTTCCTGCACGAGGCCTTTTACCTCGGCACGCAAGGTCGCGATACGATCAGGCTCTGTGCGTCCATACAAGGTAATTTCTCGATTAACTTCCTCTGCATGTGTAAGGCTGACGGTCACTTTGACTAAAGGGGAAACATGGTGTTTTTCAACCTTATTGGGGTTGGTTTTAGCTGCATCACCCGCAAACAACATGCCTGAGGCAATCCACAGGGTTAAGACAATCACGATAGCCAACGCTATCCAGGCAGGTTGTTGGCGTAGTTTGGTCAAGACAGAAGACATGCTGGTTCCGTAAAATTTTTAAGACTGCTAATTTACGCTTTTTTACGCGTTTTGCAGAGGGTCAAAGGTCACGAATTTGTGTTCAAGATGTAACCAGATGCAAATTTGTGGCCAGTGCTTAATATTGATTTTTTGTTCTAACGCTTTGTATTGATTATTTTTTTATGACATTTAATTAGCGATAAGACTGGATAGCTTGTTACGTACTACGGCATAGGGCTGATGAGCACATAAAGCAAAACCGCTTAGCTGGCTGAGGCGTAATCGACTGGTTTGAGGGGTAGTCATCCCGGTTAAAAATCGGCAATAAGTGCTTAAACTCGCTGAGTTTTGTTGTTTGCTCGCAAGTAATTCCGTCAATTGTTGCATGGCTTCACGTAAGGCTTCGTCGTCGGGCATCGGGCTTTGTGGTGTTTTAGGCAAAATCGCCACCCGTCCTGCGCAAACACTGCAATGGCCACAGTGTTGTGGCGCGGCGTGATCGTCGAAGTAGCGAGATAAGTTGTAACTCAGACAACTGTCTAAAGCAAAGAACCTTGCCAATGCGGCAATGCGTTTGATCTCACTTCCCTCGTTTTGGGCAAAATAATCACTGAGCTTTGCGCTCAAGCTAGGTTTGGCGAGTTGTGCCAGGTCCACGGCAAACACCTCAGTCATACTTTTACTTTGCACCTCTAGCCATCCTTGTTCGGCTAAGTAGTCTAAGGCCGTGATAACCCGATCGCGGCTCGCCCCGTAGTCTGCGTAAAGGTTATCGAAGTGCAAAGTCCCCCAGATTTTTTTCATCTCTACATGTTTAAACAAGGCCGTGAGAAAGCGTTGCCGCTCGCCAGTAAATTGCTGCAAAATTTCATTTTGTCCTTGCACAAAACGCAGTCGGTACTCTGCATAGTAGGCATACAAGGGTTGTATCACCCCTGCCAACTCAAGTTGCACTAACAAGGTTTTTAAAGGTAATTGACGAATATTACTCAGATTAGAGAGATCGTTTATTTGCATTTCCCATTGCGGATTTGCCGCATTTAGTGGCTTAGAGTCATCGTTTTGCACTGCTGCTTGTATGTGCAGTAAAACACTCCCTATGGCTGCTTGATCTGGGGTATCGCCATATACAAAATTTTCCACCGTGGTGAGACCATCCAAATTAGCCAATACGCTGCACTGCGCCACTTGCCCATCTCGCCCAGCGCGGCCAATTTCTTGGCTATAGTTTTCAATGGATTTAGGTAAATCGTAGTGAATGACAAACCGAATATCGGCTTTATCGATGCCCATGCCAAAGGCTATGGTGGCCACCACAACGTGCACAGTGCCTTGCATAAAATCCTGTTGAATACGCTGGCGACGTTCATCATTTAAGCCCGCGTGGTAGGCTTGGGCCGCCATACCCTGAACTTGCAATAGTTGGGCAACCTGCTCAGCGGTTTTTTGCAGCGTTACATACACAATGCCCGAACTAGTGGGATTAAGTGAAGTTTGTTGCCGCAGTACGTGTAAGAGTTGTTGGTCTTTGTCAGCGGAGGCAGTGGGCACAACATCGAGGTTTAGGTTGGCGCGATAGAAGCCTGTTTGCACAATATCGTTTGACGCTATGGCAAAGCGCTGTGCCATATCGTGTTTCACTTTTTTGGTGGCCGTGGCGGTTAATAACAATACCAATGGGATCTTGAGTTCTTGTTGATAACGCGGCAATTTTAGATAGTCTGGTCGAAAATTATGCCCCCACTCAGAAATACAATGGGCTTCGTCTATCACCAACATCGATAAAGCCACACTTTGAATAAATTGGCGAAAACGTTCATTCTTAAAACGTTCAACCGAGACCATCAATATCTTACAATCACCACTACGCACTGCTTGCATCACCTCGCGGTTTTGCTCAGGGTTGAGGGTAGAATCAATACTCGCAGCATGAATACCCTTGCTGTGCAAAAAACTCAGTTGGTCTTTGATGAGCGCCAATAGCGGCGACACCACAATGGTTAAATGCGGTAACTGCGTGGCAACGTACTGATAA